>CAZAIU010000007.1:0-6219 GCA_964485265.1 uncultured Oscillospiraceae bacterium
CGCCGAGGAAACGGCAAAGATTATCCAGCAGCGAGTGAGCCTGTATGTGGCGGAGCAGAGCTAAAAAGACAAATAATCAAACACGCCTGCAACGCCGTTGCGGGGGTATGCATGGCAACAGGCTCGGAGAATTTTCCTCCGAGCCTGTTGCTACTTGTTTAGTTGTCCTTCTTTTTGCCGGCGGCATAGAGCCAGAAGCCGGTAACAGTGGTGATAAGTGTGCCGATTATAAGAACCCAAAGCGGGAATCCGCCGCCGGAATCCTTGAACAGGAACACAACGCAGGCACCGATAACAAGCTCGCCGAGAATTGCGCAAAGGGTAATGCCGAACTTGCCGCCGGGAATTTTGTAGGGGCGCTCTGTGCCCGGGTCTGCAAAGCGAAGCTTGACAGCCGCGGGGAACATAAAGAGGTAAGAAAGGAAGAAGATGAGTGTACTGAAGGAGAAGATAGTCCAGAAAATTTCGTTTGCGTCGCCGCTGAGAGCATAGTTGAGAGCGATTAAAAGTGTGGACACGATACCAAGAATGTAATAGAGATTGTCGGGAGTGCCATACTTTTTGTGACGGTGACCAAGCAGCTTTGAGCGCTTGTCCATCTCTGCACCCATAAGGGTTTCGTTTGCACCAAGAGACCATGTGATCATGTTGGAAACAAGGGTAAGGAGAGTTATAACAATTGTAACATAGAAAACGGGCTGAGCAGCAGGTCCAAACACTGAGCAAAGCTCCTGCAAAGCAAAGTAGAAGCCGTCAACGGTGTCAACCTCAGCAGCGGGAACAGCAGCCAGAATTCCGAAGGTACCGAATACGAACAGTGCGGTGATTGCGATACCGGCGAAGATAATCATCTTGGGAACGGTTTTGCCCGGGTCTTTGATTTTGCTGCCGATAGCGCCGATTAGCTCAAAGCCCAACAGATTGTATGCGATGACGGATATGTACTGCGTGGTGTTATCAAAGGTTGGGATAAAGCTCTTTAGGCTAAAGTCATTGGCAAGACCGAACTTGATTGCATAGGCAATGCCCATGAAGCCGAACAGGAGCATAACGGCAGCCTTGAGAATTGCTGCAATAGAGGAAACGGTGACGGAAAGCTCAACACCTCTAACCCCAATCCAAACGACTACCCAGCACATGAGAACTGCAATACCGGCAAGAACCCAAGGACTTGCTGCGGGAGCAAATGCGTAGGAAAACCATGTTGCGAAGGCAACGAAAACTGCGGGCATCCAGAAGCCGACGTTAATCCAGTAGTACCAGCCAACAAGAACGCCGGCCTTCTCACCGAATGCACGGGTTACCCAACTGGCAATGCCGCCGTCATCGGGGTATGCTGCGCCAAGCTCTGCGCTGACAAGACCATAGGGAATGAAGAACAGGACTGCTGTAATTATCCAGATGGTAATTGATGAAACGCCGATGATTGCAGGTGCAACGAACGAGTCCAAAACTAGGATACTGCAAATTGTAAAAAGAATACTTTTTACTAGGCTTACTTTCTTTTCTTCCATAAATAATCCTCCTTATTTATTTGTCAAAGAACCGTGGTTCTCGGGCAAGCAAATGGCTTAGACGAAATTACAGTGAAATAATTGTACCGCTTTCGCCTTTCATTGCAAGGGGTGCCTTTTCTAAAGACGCGATGACCGCGCGGCGACCCTTTTTGCTCTCTGCAAAGGTAATTGCCGCCTCCACCTTGGGAAGCATGCTTCCGGGAGCAAAATGACCCTGTGCTGAAAGCTCACGCGCTCTCTCAACGCTGATTTCCTCCAGCGCCTCCTGATCGGGCTTCCCGAAGTTAATGCAAACTCTGTCAACAGCAGTGAGTATGAACAGATAGTCGGCATCAACAAGCTCGGCAAGCTTTGCAGAGGCAAAGTCTTTGTCTATGACGGCAGGTACACCCTCGTAGTCGCCGTCAGCGTTTTTGACAACGGGGATGCCGCCGCCGCCGCAGGCGATGACGATAAATTCGTGGTCAAGAAGGTTTAAAATGCTGTCCTTTTCAACAATGTCAATGGGCTTGGGAGAAGCAACCATTTGACGCCAGCCGCGTCCGGAATCCTCTTTATAAACAGAGCCGGGGTTTTCAGCCATGAGCTTTTTTGCTTCTTCCTCTGTGTAAAAGGCTCCAATGGGCTTTGTTGGGTTTTTAAATGCTGGGTCGTTTGCATTAACCTCAATCTGAGTAACAACGGTTGCAACGTGCCAAGGCATTTTCTCAATGCGCAGCTCACGAAGAATGCCGTTTTGCAGATGATAGCCTATGTAGCCTTGGCTGAGTGCGGTGCACTCGGGAAGCGGAAAACGGGCAACCTTGTCATTAACGTCTGCTGCGGTGTCAAGTCCTAGCTTTATCATTCCGACCTGAGGACCGTTGCCGTGGCTGACGATAATTTCGTGACCCTGCTTGATAAGACCAATAAGTGAGGGAGCTGCTTCGCGGATACGCTCCTGCTGCTCTGCGGGAGTGCTGCCGAGAGCGTTTCCTCCGAGAGCTATAACTATTCTTGCCATATTGTCAGTCAATCCTTTCGTTAGGTGAGGTGCACAAAACGGATATGAAAGGAAAAAACGTTTTGTGCGTCATATTCTCCGGCTTGTACGGAGAATATGACAACAATAAGAAATTATTCGAAACAAAACAATGAATTATGTATAGGTAGGAAGTTTTGCCGGACGCAGACGCGAATTCCGCGTCCGGCAGGAGAGAAGAGAAGAAATGGATTTTTATATAAAGGAGGTCACTAGATAGTGTCTACATGAGTTGAGATTGCCAGGTTTTGAGCCTTTTGTCCAGCAAGGCAAAAATTTGAAGGACTCCTTTGTGAAATTCAAAAAATCTTAACGCAGCTGGGCGAAAAAAGGGCAAAAAGATGGCGGTTGAACACTCGTGCAGACACTATCTAAGCGTTAGAAAATTCCGCGTTCTGTCATGAAGGACTCAAGTGCCTCGCGAGTTGCCTGCTTTGCAGCCTCGGAGCCATCCTTCTGATAGCGAGTGAAATATACGAGCAGACCGCGCATAGCGGTGAGACGGTTGCCTGCTTCCTCCCAGCACAGTGACGAATCTGAGTCTGCAACCTCGTCGGTAACGTCCTCGCCGCGGGTCGCGGGCAGGCAGTGCATGAACTTGCAGCCAAGTGCGCCAAGCTGCATGAGCTCGCGGTTAACCTGATAGTCGCCGAATACGCGAACGCGCTCTTCTTTGGGCATTTCGCTTTCATACAGACCGTACCATACGTCGGTGTAGATGAAGTCTGCGCCGCGAACTGCATCGCGGTTGTCGGTTACTTCCCAAGAGCCGCCGTTTTCCTTGACGTTCTTTTCGAGGATTGCCTTATGCTCATCGTTAAGCTGATGTCCCTTAGGACCATAATGAACGAAGTTCATGCCAAGATGAGTGGTGATGAAGCCGAGGGAAGCGCAGACCTGTGTGCCGTCGCCGACGAATACTACCTTGCAGTCTTCAAGCTTCTTGTTGCGGGGCAGGTTCTCGAAGATGGTGCACATGTCGCCGATTTCCTGAGTGGGGTGGTTGTAATCGCTCATTGCATTAAGAACGGGGATGGAGCAGGAATTTGCAAGCTCAACAACGCTCTTGTGCTCAATTACGCGAGCCATAACGATGTCGATAAGGTTTGAAAGAACCTTTCCGGTATCGCCGATTGTCTCGTGACCGCCAAGCTGAATCATGCCGGGTCCAAGATACTGAGCGTGACCGCCAAGCTGCTCCATAGCAGTTTCAAAAGATACGCGGGTGCGGGTGGAGGACTGCTGAAAAATCATGCCAAGGGTTTTGTGTTCCATGAGGGGGGGATAATAGCCCTGCTTAATGCAATCCTTAATTTTGAGTGAAAGCTCTATGATGTCGAGAAGTTCCTGCTTTGTAAAATCCTGTGTGTCGATGAAGTGTCTGAGCTCTGCCATATGGCACCTCCAAAATAAATTATTTTAGGTTTTTATTATTTCTCCTAATAACCGATTTATTTATCGGTTACAAGGGAGCTGGCTTTAGTAAGGGGTACAACCTTTTTTCCAACGAAGCGGACTGCGAGTATGCCTACAAGAAGTCCGGCGGGAATGGAAATCAATGGTGAAACACCGAGTCCGGCAGGCAAGTAGCCGAATAATGAAGCTGCGGCTGCCGAGGTGAGTGCATAGGGGAGCTGAGTTTTAACGTGATCAAGATTGTCGCAGCCTGCACCCAGTGAGGACAAAATTGTCGTATCTGTTACAGGACTGCAATGGTCTCCAAAAATTGAGCCTGAAAGAACCGCTGCGATGCAGGCAAAAATAAACTGCTCGCCGTAGGGTATTGCAGAAACTGCAACAGAAGAATACGCAAGTGGAACTGCTATCGGCATTACAATAACCATGCAGCCAAAGCTGCCTGCCGCAAAGGAAATTGCACAGCATACAAGGAAAATCAACATTGGCAGCAGCCAATACGGAAGATTGATGCTTACTATATCCACAAGATAATAGGCGGCTCCAAGCTTGCCGATGACCGCTGAAAGACTCCATGCCAAAACAAGGATGACGGCGGTAAGCACTATGCCCGAAACACCCTTGACCCATGCCTCAATTGCGGAAACCAAGGTAAGTCTTCTGCTGACACATCCTAAGAATATTGCTGCAAGGCTTGAGAGAATTGAAGCTCTCATGAGAATGGTAACAGTGTCTGCATTTCCGAAAGCTGTGGAAATGAGACTGAAGGAAAATCCGGCATCGGGACTTACAAGCCCTGCTTGCTTTGCTGCGGCAATTCCGTCAGTGTAAAAGCCCACAATGGCATAAACAATGAGAATGGCAATTGGGATAATTGCAGTCCAGATACTGCCTGCACGAAGCTCGGCGTCGGTTTTTTCCTCAGAAAATGAAGCAGTGCTGTTTTTTAGCGGCTCTCCCTGTCTTGCTCTCCGCTCTGCCTTTAGCATGGGACCGTATTCACGCCCCATCAGCGTTGTGGCAAGCACCAGTGCAATTGCAATAAAATTGTAAAAGCAAAAGGGTATGCTGCCTAAAAAATGAGCATATGCACTGCCGGATACACCTGCAACGGCAAAACCGTTTTCGATTGCGGATAGTTCCGCGGCTATCCAACTGGAAATAATTGCAATTCCTGCAACAGGAGCTGCTGTTGAATCAACGATATAAGCGAGCTTCTCTCGGGAGACGCCCTGCTTGTCCGTGATGGAACGCATAACGGGACCTGTAATAAGTGAGTTTGCGTAATCGTCAAAGAATAGACACATACCCATAATTTGAGCCATTAAGGTTGCCCGTTTTGGAGAATTGATGTTTCTGGTTATTTTTTTCCCCAAGGCTGCGAAGCCGCCGGACATATTTATTACCGAAACGGTTCCGCCGATGCAAAGACATAGAATTAAAATGGAACCATGAAAGCTATCGGTGGCGGTGTTAAGAATTCCTTGGCTGCCCTCACGCAAAATACCTCCGACATAACCTAAAAAACCTGAATATGCGCCGCTTACTGCTTCAAGAATTATATAGCCTGACAGCAATCCGAGGAAAAGAGAGGAAACTACCTCGCGTGTTATAAAAGCCATCAGTACTGTTATTACTGCGGGTATGAGCGACAACACACCCAACGAGCGTCCGGTTGCAACGGATTTTGTATGCGCTGCAGCTTCCGGCGATGCTTCAATATCCATGGCGGATGCCTGTATTCCGGGCGCTAAGCTGTCCAAAAAGGTAAAGGCTAGAACAATGGAAATTAAAATAACCGCAAGAGCTATAAGGTAGCCGGGCTTTATCTTTTTTTTCACAGCGTTGCCCCCGTTGTAAATTAATCATCACTGTCTTTCCCTGCCATGAAGCCTTAGCTTCATGGCAGGAAACAGGCAAAATTTCGCTGTTAGTCAGTATTGCTTATTTGCACTGCTGCTGAGTGATGCAGTGGATATTGCCGCCGCCGTATGCGACTTCGGAGGTCTGAACGCCAACAACCTTGCGCTCGGGGAACCACTCCTGAATGGTCTTAAGAGCAAGCTCGTCGTTTTCGTCGTTGTACTGGGGAACGATAACGCCGCCGTTTACAATGAGGAAGTTCATATAGGAAGCGATGGAGATCTCGCCGTCCTCACGGGGGAGTGTGCCCTCAACGTAGTCAATTTCAAAGTCACCCTTAATGGTAACGTAGTTCTTTGTCATGCAGAGCTTGTGAACCTTCAGCTTGCGGCCCTTTGCGTC
>CAZAIU010000007.1:6319-34779 GCA_964485265.1 uncultured Oscillospiraceae bacterium
ACAACGCGGATTTCGGAGGGAAGCATATTGCGGCAGTTCTGGAACTGTGCGGGAGAAACGCAAACGGTAACAGGCTCAAACTCGCTGATTGCTTTAGCAACATTTGCAAAGACCTTCTGTGCGGGCTTTGCGCCGCTTCTCCAGTTATCCTGACGCTCGGGCCAAAGCATCCAGATTTGTTTCTGGGGTTCAAACTCGCCGGGCATCCTAAAACCGTCTTTCCTCGGAGTGCTGTCTATTCTTTTTGCCATGCTTTTGTCATCCTTTCCAATTTTTAAATTTTTGCTCAATGTGTTAACATTTGTGTAACACATTGAACGAGGACAAAATTTAGCTAGCCAAAGCTTTTCGGTGGCAATAGATATATTGCCCTTTTGCACTAGGAAATAATTATTGCGGCGGACAATTCATCTATTTCACACAAAGAATATCGCCAGAACACCTAAGTGTCAATACTGCGGAGCCATGTTGTAACGCTGTGCATAACAAAGGCGTGCCGTTACATTTCACGTAACGGCACGCCCGATTCAGCCTTCACTTTGAGGTGCTTGACCTCTTGTAAGGCGCTTGTACATCAAGGTTTCCATGATGGCAATCATGCCGCAGCGGGACGTAACATCAATGCCTTCATAGTCAATCTCATCTGCAAATACATAAAAATTCAAATCGCTCATATTCTGGATAACATTGTTATCGGCTCTTGTAAAAGAAACGATTATGGGGGTGGCAATTGCAAAAATACGTTCAAGCTGACGCACGATGCTTTCGTTGTTTCCGGTGTATGACAAAATAAGCAGCACGTCATCCCGCTTGATTCTGCGAAGCAGAGAAGAAAACTCATATTCCTCAATGGGAATTTCAACATTATAGCCCATGGAGGTGAGAAGTCGCGAAAAGTACTTTGCAACCTCCCGGCTTAGACCCTCCGCCATAATAAATATGTGAGGATATCTGCTCATTATTTTGTGAAAGGCTTCGATTTTTTCGTCTGTAATGACTTTAACGGCCTCAACAACGTTTTTGAGGTAGCTGTCGCGGTAGTTGTCATCGTGTACAATACTGGGAATATGAATTTTTCGCGACTCTTTTTCGGTTTCTCTAACTGCCTCCGCAAATTCACCGTAGCCCTCGTACCCGAGCTTCTTCACAAAGCGAAACAGGGTGGTTGTTGAAACAAAGCACTCCTTTGCTAAATCGCGGATACTCATATCTTTAACGACATGCATATTTTTAACCACATAGTTAAGAATATTCCGCTCAGTTTGAGTAAGCTTGGAAGCACTTTCGCTGGTTTTTAAATAAAAATCCATAGATTTCCCGCCTTTCGTCAAAACAATGGCTCAATCACATGCATATTCATTAAAACTGTCTCGGACAGTTTTAATGGCGCGGAGCGCGGTTATATAAATTCTTAATAAAACAGAAACTGTTTTATTAAGTTTAAATCTTTATACTAACATTTTATCAGATGCGTCGACCTAAAACAACAAATATTTCATTTTGTTTCAAGATATGAAACACGGATTTATAAGACAATTTGGAAGCGCTTTTATAGTTTCTGCAAGATGTTTTATAATTTGCAGTTTTTGATCGCTAATCGAAAAACAATAGGCTAAGACTATAAAAAGCAAAAATATTCGGCTTTACTTCCGATTGGAGTTTAAACAGCGGTAATGTTATGATTTTAACATAAAATAAGCGGTGGTTACCGTTAAAATTATCTTGGAAGGATGAATTGTAATGAGTCTTATTTATACACAGGAGCAAAAAGAGCTTATAGAAATGGTACGTAACATGGCGGAAAAGGAAATCAAGCCTCATGTTGCAAAGTGCGACGAAACAGGAGTTTGCCCTGTTGAGCTGTTTAAGCCTGCTATTGACATGGGTCTGCATTTGTTGGAGATTCCCGAGGAATACGGCGGCGAGGGTTTGGGCTTTGAAACAACCGCAATGGTGTTTGAGGAGCTCGCGAAGGTTGACGCAGGCTATGCGGACACAATTGTTACGAACTTTGTTGCCCTGAGAAACGTAATCCTGGCGGGAACACCCGAGCAGGCACGCCGATTTGCCGATGTTGTAGTACCCGGAAACTTTGCCTGCTTTGCAATCACCGAGCCGGGAGCAGGCTCTGACGCAGGCGCACTGAGAGCAACCGCAATTAAAGACGGCGACTATTACATTTTGAACGGAACAAAGACCTTTGCAACAAACGGCGAGTGCGCAAGCATTTACGTAAGCTTTTTCAAAACTGACGTAGAGGCAGGCAAAAAGGGAATTTCCGCATTCATGATTGACCGCGACAGCGAGGGACTCACAGTTGGTGCTCACGAAAACAAAATGGGATTCCGCCTTTCAAACACCACTGAGCTTGTTTTCAACAACGTCCGCGTTCCTAAGGAAAACCTTATCGGCGAGGAGGGCAAGGGACTGAACATTGCGCTCAATGCACTAAACCTTTCTCGCGCGTTTATTGCAACTCTGGGCGTAGGCATCATGCAGCGCGCCTTGGACGAGGCGATGGCTTATGCTACGCAGCGCCAGCAGTTCGGTCAGCCGATTATCAAGTTCCAGATGGTTCAGTCCATGCTTGCGGACATGGCTATAAAAATTGAAGCCTCCCGTTGTCTTGTCAACAACACAATGAAGCTTATGGATGCCGGACAGCTTGTTCAGAAGGAAGGCGCAATCACAAAAACCTTCGTAACGGACTGCATGCAGGAGGTTACCTCCAATGCGGTGCAGATTTTCGGAGGCTACGGCTACAGCCGTGAATATCCCGTTGAAAAGCTGATGCGTGACGCAAAGATATTCCAGATTTTCGAGGGAACCAACCAAATTCAGAGACTTACCATCGCAAAGGCGCTGGAGAAGGAATATAAATAAAAGCTCATAGCGCATAGTGCAAAGGGCGCTTTCCGACACTCCCACGGAAAGCGCCCGACAGCAAAATGCTGCATAATGAAGGGTGGGTATAGCTTGAAGGCCGAAAAAAAATATCCCGAGCTCAAGCAAAAATACGAAAAACTGGGTTATATAGGAAACGATACCCTGTTGGACAAATGGAATTGGGCGGTAAATAATTTCGGAGCAAAGGAATTTGTATCCGATGATAAAGGGCAGCGCTATACATATACCTCGCTTGACAGCGCAGCGGATGCTTTGGCGGCGTATTTGCAAGCAGCCGAAATCGGTGCCGGAGATGTTGTAACCCTTCAAATTCCACCGAGAAGTGAGTTCGTTATTTCTGTAATTGCGTGCTTAAAAATAGGCGCAGTTCCCGCACCGCTGGGAATGTGCTTTGTGGGCGACGAGCTAAAGGGACTGCTTGATAGATTTGAGAGTAAATTTCATATCTGCACCGGACAATACAGGGGCGCAGACAGGGAAGAAATGCTGGAAAATGTCATGAGCTCCCGCGGACTTGATAAGGCGCTGCTTTTCGTTGAGGAAGCTTTTCTGACAGACCCGAAGCCCCATGAGCGATGCTTTGAAAAGGCTGTTTTCTCAGGAAAAAAGCCCGAGAGCTATTACCGGGGCTCTGCGGAGGATATCACACTTATACTATGCACAAGCGGAACAACCATGGGAAGCAAGGGTGTTATGTTTAGCCACAGCAGTATTATTTTCAGCGAGACCGTATTCAACGAGGCGCTGGGACTTAACGGTGATGATGCAATATTTATGCCTGCTCCCTTGAGCCATGCAACGGGCTTTCACCACGGAATTATCTCCCCCATGCTTGTGGGAGGGCGGCTGGTTTTGCAGGAAAAGTTCTGCTGCAAGGAAGCAATAGAGATAATGAACAGAGAAAAATGCACCTATTCAATGGGAGCAACACCGTTTATCTATGATATTTTAAATCAGCTTGAGGAAAGCGGGGATTGGCTGCCGCATATGCGTTTTTACATTTGCGGCGGTGCGCCTGTTCCTGCAAAGCTGGTGTCAAGGGGCTGGACGAAATTCGGTATACGAATCTGTGAGTGCTACGGCTCAACAGAGAGCGTGCCTCATGTATGCGTTCGTCCCGAGGATTGTCTTAACAATGCAGGACGCTCGGCTGGAAAGCCAATGCGCGGCATAGAGGTCAGAATTGTGGATAAGGACAGAAAGCCGGTGCCTGCCGGAACTGTTGGCGAGGAAGCATCACGAGGTCCCAATATGTTTTCGGGATATATTAATGCGCCTGAGCTTACGGATGCGGTTCTTGACGATGATGGCTGGTTTTACAGCGGTGACCTTGCGGTTATGGACGATGACGGAAACGTACAAATCGTTGGGCGCATAAAAGACTTAATTGTCCGCGGAGGAGAAAACCTGAATTCAAATCAAATCAACGAAAACCTTGAGGGCTGTCCGCTTATCTGCGACCATGCGATAATCGGAATGCCCGATGAGCGTCTGGGAGAGCGGATATGCGCATTCGTTGTTCCCTGTGACGGAATCAAGGCAATAAGCAAAAACGAGCTGATTGAATATTTGAAAAGCAAAAAAGTGCACAAGCGCTATTGGCCGGAGCGTGTTGAGCTCATTAACGAGATACCCCGCACCGAAAGCGGAAAGGTCAAAAAAAATCTGCTGGCAAAGGAACTTGAGCGGCGCATGAAGGCAGGTGGCTGATTATATGAGCATAGAACAGAAAATGGGGCCTTGCCGTTGCCGTGAAACAGTTAAGCCGCGGCTTCAACGACAGCCCATAAGCTTTTTTCGGTGCGGTAAATGCAATACGATTTTCAGGGCGTGGACACAGGGACAAAAAAAAGAGCTGTCTTGCTGCGGCGAACTGACACAGCAGCTTTCTCCCAAGTCGGCGGACGAACTGCCTGACGGGGCACAGCTGAGATACGACATCGTGGGTGGATTTAATGAAAATTGCATACGGGTGTTTTGGAGCGGCACAGTGCCAAGCTGGCTGTATCTTGAAACCTACACAGGCGGTCAGCAGCTTGAACTGAGCAGCAAAAAGCGTCCCCCCGCTGTGTTTGCCTTAGCAGGTGAGGACGCTTATGCATATTGCGAGGAGGATCCGTGCTTGAAATGTACATTTCGATGCAAAAACGGATTTGTTCTCTACGCTTATTATGAGGAACTGGGGTTGTTCGCCCTGCCGATTAATCAAATTGACGCCAGCCCAGCGAGTGGTGGGTATACGACCAGAATGCAGCAACGTAATCAATAAAGCTTTCTACAGCATGGCATTTGTAGCTTTTTTGATTAAATGCCATGTGTACTATTCGGAAATCAACAGGAACCTCGGACAATGGGATGACACAGAGATTTGAAAACTCCTTAAGAACGGGGGTTTGAAGCTGAACGGATACGCAATTTGAAATGGCAACTACACCGCTCATGTCAATCTCAGTGCTGTACTGATGGTCGGCGGAAAGACTGTGCTTAGCGAGGAGCTCCTGAATGGTTTTGCCGATTGGCTGCTCTGTATGGTAGGAAATAAGCTCGTAGCCCTTAAGCTGATTAAATGAAAGGGACTTATGAGAAGCCAAAGCATGGCTCTCGTGTACCACTACTACCAGCGGCTGCTGAAGAACCGGAACAAAAAACAGGTCGGGTCTGTTGTCCACCGGAGTGCAAAAGCCGATGTCCCATTTTCCGCTTTGAATAGCGTCGATTATGCCGTTGGTCTGCTCTTGATGTATGCTGAATTTTACACCGTGCCCCTTTTCTGAAAGGAAAGAGCGAATGACCATAGGCAGATAATCGCTTTGAATTGTTGAGATGCTGCCGATATCTATGGTTCCGCTCAGAGCACCGGCGTGCTCCCGGGCAACCTCAATACCTCGCTCCAAGGACTGTAGGCAGGTGCAGACATATTCGTAAAACTCCCTGCCGTATTTGGTAAGGTAGACATTTCTGCCGCGCTTTTCAAAGAGTGCAATGCCAAGCTCTGACTCGAGAGAGGCAATGGCTCCGCTTAAGCTGGGCTGTGTGATGTAAAGCTCCTGGGCTGCCTGTGTGTAATGCTGAAGCTCGGCAAGTTTTCGAAAATAGTACAGTTGCGAGAGATTCATAACCTACCTCCTAATCTTGTTACCCATATTACATACCAGTATGTATCAATATTGGCCCAATGTCAACTCAAAACGAAAAATGAAAATTTCGGTGGAATTTTGGACTTATAGGCTCTGCCTATGAATATGCGTGTAATTGTCAGAAAAATAGCAATTGGACAGTTTGACGCTCTAACAGTAAACTACTAATTGAGGACAGAACTAAAAATAGGCTGACTTCGATTGGATTTAAATGATTTTATTGAAATAAAGGAGAGAACCAAAATGAAAATGACAAAGCAGGAATTCAATGAGTATCTAAAGAAAATCCGCGCTCTGGCAGAAGGTCCCTTTGACGAAATGCAGAAGGAGATCGAGGTCACAAACAAATTCCCCGAGGAGTTCTATAAGCTGGCAATCGAAAATGACCTTTATCGCTTTGCCCTTCCCGAGCAGTACGGCGGCTTTGGACTTTCCGAAAAGCAAATCCTCATGGTTCAGGAAGAGTTCTCCCGCGGCCCCGGCGGCATGCGTATGCACCTGCATCATGCAGCAGACCTTGACTGGCGCATCCTTGATGACTTTGGCAGCGAGGATCTGAAGGCAAAGTATATGGACAAGTTCCAGGACAAGACTGTCTATGCAAACTTTGCTCTTACAGAGGCTGCCGGCGGCACAGGCGCTGACATCCACACAACAGCAGTTAAGGACGGCGACTACTACGTAATTAACGGTGAAAAGACCCTCATTTCCCACACCGACTGCTCCGATTTCACATACCTTATCGTTTCCACCGACCCCACCTCTGATAAGGACAGCAGACTGTCTGCGTTCTTTGTAGACGTCAACACCCCCGGCTACGAAATCGTTCCTATGCCCCACATGATGGGCTGCCGCGGCGCAGGTCATGCGGGCCTTAAGTTCACCAACATGAGAGTCCACAAAGATTTCCTTCTCGGCAAGGAAGGTATGGGTCTTGAAATCGCAATGCACTCTCTGGCAGTTTCCCGTGCACACATTGCCGTTTCCAATCTGGGCATGTCTCAGCGTATGCTGGAGATGACCATTGCCCGCGCAAAGGACCGCGTAACCTTTGGAAAGCCCCTCATCAAGCGTCAGGCTATTCAGCAGACAATTGCTGACATGGGAACTGAAATTAACGCTCTTCGCCTTATGATTTGGGACTTCGCCAAGGACTATGACGCAGGCAAGAAGATTGATATGAAGGCTTCCATGTGCAAGCTCCACTCAATCAATACCGTCCGCACGGTATCTGACGCAATGCTGGAAATCTTCGGCGGAATCGGTTACTTTGAGGATTGCGAGTACGGCCCTGTTGAGCGTTTGTACCGTGACTGCCGCGCAATGTGGCTTGAGGAAGGTCCCCGCACAGTTCAGCGCCTCACAGCATTCCGTGGTCTTGAGGAATCCGGCGGCGTAATCGAGTATCTGGACGACTAATACAGCATAAGCGCTTAAAACCGCATATATAAGTTATCGAACTGCCCGCAAAGCAGGCGGGAAGTATTTCTTGCCTTCGCTTTGCGGGCAAAAAACCAGTGAGCGGGTTAATATTTTGACAGTATCCCCAATCTGCACAAATTATCCCTTGCCCGCTTTAAAGTACCTCTGATGCTGCGTGGAATAGTTGAATGAGTCTGTTTCGCGCCGCTGAACAAAGGAAAGGAATGGCCTTTATATGAAACCACTTGAAGGAATAAAGGTGGTTGACCTCACAACCTTCCTTGCCGCTCCAACTACTGCCAGAGTGCTTGGCGAGTGGGGTGCGCAGGTTATAAAGGTGGAGTCACCTGCCGGAGATCCGGGACGTACACAGGGTGCGGTTTTCGGGATGCCATATGAGGACGACGAAAACCTCGGCTTTGATATGTCCAACATGAACAAGCGCTTTGTAACCCTCAACCTAAAAACCGAGGGCGGCATGGAGGTTATGAACAAGCTGCTTTCCGAAGCTGATGTATTTATAACCAATATTCGCACAAAATCTCTTGTGAAGATGGGGCTGGACTACGATAGCCTTAAAAAGCGTTACCCGAAGCTTGTTATGGCGCATTGTTTGGGATATGGCGAAAACGGTCCCGAAAAGGACACCGCAGGCTTTGATGTGACCTGTTACATGGCACGCGGCGGCGTTTTCGGTACTACCGTTAACAAGGGTGACGCACCCATGATACCCACCAACGGCTTCGGCGATTTTCAGGTTGCGATGTGTCTTGTTTCCGGCATATGCGCTGCCCTGTATAGCCGTGACCGCACGGGAGAGGGTGAAAAAATTAGCGTGTCCCTGCACCATGCGGCGGTGTTTATGCTGTCAACAGGTGTTGTTTCCGCCCAGTACGGCAACCAGTATCCAAAATCACGCACAGCGGTTATTTGTCCCACGAATAATGTGTTCCGCACAAAGGACGAAAAATGGGTTGCACTTTGTGCACCGCAGTACGACAGGGATTACAACAAAATTATGACCCTTATCGGACGTGCCGATCTTGTTGATAATCCCGACTACTCCAACTGCGACCATTTGAACGAGCTGGGTAAAAACAATGAAGTCGTTGCAATAATGGACGAAGCAATTGCAAAATTTACAAGAGCCGAAATACTTAAAATTTTCAAGGACAACGACCTTCCCTGCGAAGCTTGTTACGAGCCGAACGACATGTATGAGGATGAGCAGGTTTGGGCAAACGGTATAATGACTAAGCTTGACTGTCCCTCTGGGAAGCGCAATATTGCAACAAATCCAGTTAAATTCCAGTCCTTTACGCCGGAATATAAGGTTAGCTCTGCTCAGGGCACACATACCGAGGAAATTATGCAGGAGCTGGGCTACGGCGATGAAGAAATAAAGAATTATATAAATTTGGGCGCGGTAGTTGGGAGAAAAGCGCTTAAATAATATATAATATACCAAACACAGAGAGGAAGTATTATTATGAGAGGCAAAAAGTACCTATGGACACTGGCGGCCGTGTACATGGCTTATCTCACCCACGGCATTCAGGCAATTGTTCTGAGTCAGAATGCAGTTAATTTCTATACCCAGTGGGGCTTTACGGACGCAACAGCCGGTGCAGCTGCGGTTTATCAAATTATTGCATACACCGGACTTGCTAAGTTTTTAAGCGTGTGGATTTGCGGTGAGCTGTCTGACAAAATCGGACGTAAGCTGATGATTGCAATAGGCGCCGTTATGTATATCGGCTTCTTTGCAGGTCTGCTTACAACAACAAGCTTCACAGTTGCGGCTATCTGCGGATTTATGGCAGGACTTGCAACATCGTTCTTCGACGGCGCTTGCTACCCCGCAGTTCAGGAAAGCTGGGTAAAGTCCCCCAGCAGCGCAGTTATCCTTATCAAGGGTGTTATTTCCGTTTCCGGCTTTGCTTATCCGCTGATCCTCGTTTCCCTCAAGGCAGCAGGCGCTTGGCAGACCGGTATCATCATCCCCATCGTTATGTCCGTTATCATCTTCGTTCTTGCTATAGTTGCTCCGTATTCCTACGACAAGGAGCTGAAGGCAAAGCGCGCGAAGAAAAAAGAAGAAATTGCAGCCGGCACATATGTTAAAGAATCTAAGGAAGAAAAGCTTGACGAGGATGCCAGAAAGGCAGCAGCTCGCTTTGTTAAAAAGCCTCCTGTCGGCGTCACAATCGGCTGTGCGCTTTTCGGCTTTATCACAATGGCAACCATGTTCTCAGCTCAGCAGCTTCTTACCCGTTACGGTTTGACTGTTGTTGGCATGGACGAGCTTGCCTCTGCATCACTGACAAGCCTTTATACCTTCGGAAGCCTTGCCGCAGTTCTTATCTGGGCATTCTTAATGGCAAAGCTGCGTTGGAGAACCCTTACAGTTCTTGTTATTGACCTTGTTGGCTCAATTGTTTCCTATGCCTTGGTCTGCCTGGTTCAGGCACCCATCGTTGTTCAAATTGCAGCTGCCTCAATCGGCTTCTTTGCGGCAGGAGGCGCTCTGCAATGCGGAGTATCACTTATTCAGGAATTCCATCCCGGCAACAAGGGCAGAAACCTTGGTATCTACTATACCTTTATGGGACTTGCCTCCTATGCAATGCCCCAGATTCAGTCATGGTTTACAAAGGGTGTGGGAGAAGGTCCTGCTATCAGAAACAGCCTTCTGCTGAACCTTGGACTTGCAGTTGTCGGTCTTGCATTTATGCTTTATCTTGCAGCAAACTACAAGAAGTGGTTTGGCGTAGGCCCCTTTACAAAGAGAGCTGAGGACGAATAATATCTGAGCGAGGGCGCTGACCTATGTGTCAGTCTCCTTGTCCTCGCTTGTAAAGCAAGGCACGGCGAAAGAAATTCCGCCGTGCCTTGTATTAAAATTTTGGTGCTTTGACTTCAAACTATAAAAAACTTGTATTTAGCACAAATAGAGAGATAATTAATAAAACAGTTCCTGTTTTATTAAGCTCAACATAACGGTGCTGTGCGCCATTAAAACTGTCGTGACAGTTTTAATAAATCTAAGCATGGAGGTGTCGCATGAGCCTAAAAAAGAAGCTTGTTGTGGGTGTGCTACTGGCAGTCAGCATATTTGTTGCCGGCTTGGAGCTGAAAAGCGCTTTGACGGTTCTGACCTCTGACTATCCCGTAAGTGACCTGAACGGTTACATTGCTTGGGGCGCGGGTGGTGCTACGGACACCATGAGCCGTACAATCAGCGTTTTGGCAGAGCGGGAGCTTGGGGTTAATATAGTGCTCCAAAACAAAACAGGAGCCTCTGGTGCCATTGCAACAGAATTTGTTTACGGGCAACCTGCCGATGGCTACTCGCTTCTGTTCAATGCGGAAAATCCGCCGTTATACGGTGTAATGGACATCTCAAACATTGATTATGAGAACTTTTATCCTGTCTTACTGTTTGGAAGCCAGACAGCCGTTGTCGTTGTTCCTGTAAATTCATCTTATAAATCTATTACAGACCTGATTGACGATGCACTATCCCGTCCCGGACAAATAAGAATAGGGATTACGGGAGCAGGCGGACTGCCGTTTAATGTATCCGCAATGCTTCGCAGCACAAGCGACGTTGAATTCAACCAAATACCATTTAACGGAGACTCCGACGTGTCGGCGGCGCTCATGGGGGGGCACGTGGACGTTTCTGTTGCGAATTATTCGGCGGTTGCAGAGCTTGCGCGGGCAGGCAAGGTGAGAATACTCACTGTAATGGCAAACGAGCGCATTTCGGCAGATCCGGATATTGAAGCAATAGGAGAGGTTCTACCCGAATATCAAAAATATTTCCCTTGGGGAGCGTTTTTCGGAGTGTTTGTGGACAGCAGATGCCCGGACAAGGTCAAAGAAACCCTAACGCAGGCATTTCTTGCGGCATATGAGACAGACAGCTTTCAAAGCTATCTGCAAGAGAATTATATCATGCCCATGGGTCTGCACGGAGATGAGGCTTCCAATTACATTCGCCGTTGGCAGAGTATTTCCTCATGGCTTCTGTCTGACGCAGATGCCGCTGTGGTGTCGCCTGCAAGTCTGGGAATTCCGAGGATTGAGGAGCTGGAGGGAGGGAATTGACAATGAAAAACCGTGTAAAAGCATCTGAAATGGCAGTTGTTATTATTTCGCTTTTGTTCTTGGCGGCATCGCTTACAATTGCACCGCTCTCGGAGCTTACAATTTCCTCGGATGCAGCCTACCCTATATTTATATCGGTTTTATGCGTCGTGTTTGCGGTTTGGATAGTGGTTGAGGAGCGAAAAAAGAAGAACGCTGCCGCTGAAAACACACAAGAAAAATTTCTCAATAAGGATGTAATGGTGCTGATAGGCGTAATGGCGCTGTATGCTTTGCTTCTATTTTTGCTTGGCTATGTGCTTTCAACTCTGATTTTCACAGTTCTCTCAACAACCTATCTTTATAAAAGAAACTGGCGAATGGGCCTTGTGGTTGGCTTTATAAGCACCTTCATGATAGTTTTGGTTTTCAAATACGGCTTTAATGTTATTCTGCCGTAAAACCTTCAAAACCATTGAAAACAACGATAAAGAATGTAGCCTGCAACGGCTATTGAACTAGAAAGGGGGGTCGGGATGCTTGTCAATATACTTTGCGTTGCGCTAGGTGTTTTTACCGGCATATATGTGGGCGCAATACCGGGACTGAGTGTCACCATGGCATCGTCGCTGCTTATTGCACTTACCTTCTCTTGGGAAACTGATGCAGCACTGGCGCTGATGATTGGCGTTTATGTAGGCGGAGTTTACGGCGGGTCACGTGCCGCAATACTGCTGAACATCCCGGGTGCACCTGCCGCGGTTGCAACGACCTTTGACGGATATCCTCTGGCACAAAGGGGAGAGGCGGGCAAGGCTATTGCAGTATCAACACTAACCTCTGTTGTGGGCGGTCTTGTGGGACTTTTGGCGCTGTGGCTGGCTGCTCCCCTTGTGTCAAGGTTTGCTCTTTCGTTCAGCCCCAGAGACTATTTTCTTTTGACCTTTATGGGTCTGCTTCTTGTGGGTAGCCTTGGGGGTAAAACAGTATCAAAGGGACTTTTTGCGGCCATGGCAGGACTTATGCTTGGCGTTGTTGGTATGGATCCAATAAGCGGATTGGGCAGATTTACCTTGGGCAGCGTAAATCTGCGCGGCGGAATAAGCTATATTCCCGTTATGATAGGGCTATTTGGCATAGGTGAGGCGCTTTATCAAATACGACACAGAGACGAGGCAATAGTGCGTCAGCAGGTTGACAGTGTGCGTCCCCCAAAGGAAAAGCTGCTCAAGTTTTTGCCCTTGTCACTGCAAAGCGGAGTAATCGGTACGCTTGTGGGCGCTCTTCCGGGGGCAGGGGGAGAAATTGCGGCGCTGCTTTCCTATGATGCGGCAAAGCGTACGGTTAAAAATCCCGAGGTACCTTTTGGTGAGGGGGCATATGAGGGCGTGGTTGCTCCGGAATCCGCAAACAACGCAGCCATTGGAGGAGCGCTTGTGCCCATGCTTACCCTTGGTATACCGGGCGACTCAGTAACGGCGGTTCTTGTCGGAGCGCTTGCTGTTCACGGAATTCGAGTAGGTCCAATGGTAATGACGGCAAATCCCGAATTGTTCAATATAATAGTCGTGCTTTTGCTGCTGGCAAACGTGTTTTTACTGGTTTTCGGAATGATGGGAGTCAAGCTCTTTGCAAAGCTCACGGAGATACCAAGAGGAATTCTAATTCCCTTGATAATAGTAATTTCAGTCATCGGCAGCTACTCAGTTAACAATATGCCAACCGATATACTGTGGACACTTGCCTTCGGTGTTGTTGGATATGCCATGAAGTGCTATGGATTTCCTGTTGCACCTATGGTGCTGGGACTGATTTTGGGACCCACGATAGAAGTGAACTTCCGCAGAGCGGTCATAAGTGCTGACGGCTTGGGCGGTATGTTTGCTGAGATTTTTACAAATCCGTTGTCGCTGATCCTGCTTCTTATTATAGCCTTTATGCTTGCAACGCAAATCTTTAAAAATGTTAAAAAGGCAAAATAGAATAATGCGATTAAAAAACCTCGTAGAATTTTCCGTCCGCAGGCGGAAATTAAGCTAAAAAACGGCTGACCGTAATTGCGGTCAGCCGTTTTCCTGTCCGTGACAGGGAGAGAGATGAGGTAAGGAGTGCTTTTTGGAGACTATAGCTTTACAACGTTTTCAAGATATTCGCCAATACTTGCTCGGATTTCATCCGGACCCTTGTAGCGTCCGTCTATGCAGTCCACATCAAGATTGAGAGTGGGAATTCCCCAATTTTCAAATATGTATTCGGACAAAATTTTAGTTGAAGCCCATGTGTGCTTGCAGCCGATATGACCAAAGAACACTGAAACATTTATGTTGAAGTTTTCCATGAGGTATTTTATTCTGTCTCGGTAATAGTCAACAGGTCCTGCTGCTCCGTGAATCATGGGGAAGTCCATCATCTTTTTGGCGAGAACTCTCATGCAGGCATCCTTGTCGTCCATGTCCTCATAAAAGTTGCCCCAGAAGTGACCCAAAACATCCATTACGCAGATTGCTCCGTATTCCCGCTCCAGATATCCGTAGGTTTTGGGATCTGTCCACAGCATGTTCTGGTGGAAGAGCATACGGTATTTTTCTCCGTTTTGGCAGGCAGCCATACCCATGTCGATAATCATGTTGCCGGTGTCAAGCTCATGCTGAAGGAAGTCCACCATAGCAGGGTCGGCTGACTGTCCGCTCATGCAAGCGTTGGAAATGCACAGTGTGCCGGGAAGAGGGCAGGGAGTGTGCTTGCGCAAATCCGCGCATTTTACTAGCAGATCGTTGGTCTTGTTTGCAACCTCCATCGACTCCTTGAACTTATCCCAGTCCAGCTTAGTGCCGGTGAACTCCTCCATAAAAGCAATAAACTCTTCTGTTTGCTTTACCAAATATTGCAGTCCCCGCTCGTCGCGGCGGAAGGGTGTATCAATAGTGAAGGTGGGGACGTTCCAGATCTTTTCCATATTCGGATATGCGATCCTTGAGGAATCACAGGGAACAGTGGAATATACAAAGGCATCGGGCTTAATGCCGTATTCGCCTGCAAGCAAAACACCAAGCTCAATTTTATCAAGAGCGCACATGGTTTGGTTGGTGTAGCGCTCACACAGGTCTATGTATTTTGATGCAACAGCTGTGGTAGGGGCAAGACTTAGGGGAAGCTGATCGAGGTAATATGGCTGACAGCCAAAGGCATAGATAAGGTCAACGGGTATAGGACCGCCAAAAGCAATCAGCTTTTTTCCGTTCTTTTTAGCGTCGCGGATTTGACACCATGTGGCTATCTGAATGTCGTATATCCACCTGGCATCAGGATCTTTGGTAAGGCAGCGCTCAAGCTTGCTTTCAGCTGTGTTGCAGATGAAATCCATGGTGCTCATTTCACCGCTTAATACTTTTGGGGAATTATCAACATATGCCATTGCTCAGTCCTCCTTTTCAATCATTTCTATAAATGCTTCGGCGCGAATCTCAAGCTGACCCTTATTTGCCATTTTTTGCTCGCGGTCAAGATTTAGAAGCGGAATTCCTGCATCCTTGAGCTCCTGCTCTAAAAACACATTTTCACCGCCCCAGCATTCGCAGTTCTGCATTTTTTCATATACAAGCCCATCTACGTTGTATGCCTTTGCGCGGCTGATTATAAGCTCGTGAAGAGCATCGCGGTTGTCTATCATGCGGGGACAAACAATGCGGTCGAGGTAATAGTTACCTATTGAACCGATTATGTCATTTTTGTCCACAACCAGCTCGTCGCCGAAGCCCATGCTGCCAAGGCACAGCGTGTCCGCAACAACCAGGCCGCCCTTGTCCTCAATCACCTTGACCCATTCGGGGTCGTCCAAGGCGCTTCCTATGAGCATCAGCCTTGCGCGATGGTCAGTCACGGGCTTCCTGTTTGGCGCGTCTGCAAGAAAGGCTTTTAAAAGGGCTATGTACTCTTCAATGGGCATGTTTGTTGAGGCTATCATAATGGTCATTGCCTCAGCGCCAGTGATGACAGGATTTTTTTCCTTTTGAAGCTCAAGAAGTTGCTTTACAAGCCTGCGCTCCTCATTGTAAAGCTTGATGGATTCTAACAGCTTTTCATCTGTTATTTTGTTGCCGGTAAGCCCTTCCAAGGCTTCTGCAAGCTCATGCAGCTCGCCAACGTAAAATTCCTTTGTTGTGGGGCTGCTCTTTCTGGGGACGCCGAGTTCATAGGTGAATTGATCTTTGTTTTCAGGCTTTGCGGAAATCCATTTCCAGTTGTCAAAGATACGCACTGCCTGCATGCAGCCGTCTGAGGTGATAAGGCCGTCTAAATCGTAAACACCGTCAATAAAGTATTGCAGGATGGATTTTGCAAAGCTACAGCTAAAGCTGGACATCCAAACCTCAGCCTCACTGTAATCCTGACAGCCCGTTGCCCGCAGTCTGACGGGCAGAATATCTGCTGCGTGGAGTATTTCATGGGGAACATGACAGCAAACTATACCGAGGGCCTTCTTTCCTGCTGCTCTCCATGCTGAAAGTGACTCGTGGGATACTTGTGCATCAAATAGTTTTTGATAATTCAATATTCTCGTCCTCCTTCAAGATTTTTTGACTTTGCCGCTCACGACATTATAGTTGCGAAACGCTTAGCGTTATTCCTCAGGAAAGGTTTTGCTGAAATATTCTCCCTTTTTCAATCTACTCTGTATTTTTTTTAATCGCAAGGGTTTTTGTGCAAATAATACAATTTTGTAAAGATAACCATAATTTTTTTATTATAATTTCATAAAAAATTTTCTTATGAATACATAGTTTGTAATTTTAGAGGTAAAAATGTAAAGATTTCGGGATTTGTAAGGACAGGGGACAAGGGTTAATCGGCATTTTCCCCATAACAGGAACACTCGTTTTGATATAAGTGTCAGTCGATGTTCAAATATGCGGTGGATTGCATATAAAACGTTGTTAGTCATTTTTTTAGGCGTAGTCAACAAAGCGGGCAGGAGCAGTCTTGCGGCAATATGGTGATAGTGCTATAATACTTGTTAAGACAGTTCGGTATCTTATAATGAGGTATTTGCTGTGGAGCTCCCTATGGAGCGCCGCAAAATAATTGGAGGGTTTTTATGCAGACATTTACTTTTCCCAAGGACTTTGAGTTGGGATGCGCCTCCGCTGCAACGCAGGTGGATGGAAACTGCCTAAACAGCAATTGGTACGACTGGTACAAAAAAGGACATATTATCGACGGCTCCGACCCTGATATTACCACCCGCCACCGTGAGCACTTGCAGGAGGACACGGAGCTTATGCAATACATGGGCATAAGACATTATCGCTTTGGTCTGGAATGGGCGAGAATGGAGCCGAAGCAGGGGGAGTTTTCCGATGAAGAATTTGTAAAAATTCGTGAGGAAATCGAGCTTTTGCAGTCTAAGGGAATAACTGTTTTAGTAACGCTACACCACTTCTCAAACCCTATGTGGTTTGAAAACAAGGGCGGCTTCAAAAACAGTGAATGTGTATCGGACTTTCTTAGGCTTACGGAAAAGGTGGTTGAAAAGCTGGGAGATGTCATTTGTGAATACATCACCATAAACGAACCGAATGTCTATGCCGTCTGCGGCTTTATGGACGGAACATTTCCACCCGGAGAAAAGAGCATTTCATCAGCCATAAAGGTAATGAACAATATGGCGGACTGTCACAGAGCGGCATATAAAAAAATTCACGAGCTGCGGGAGAATATGGGCTACACAGACACTAAGGTTGGCTTTGCCCATCACATGCGTGTTTTTGTGCCTAAAAACCCGAAAAATCCTTGGCATAAAATATGCTCAAGTATTTCTGAGCATTATTTTCAGACAAGGGTTCAAAAAAGCTTTCTTTTGGGCAGCGGCAAGGAAAAGGGCTGTTATGCCGATTTCCTTGGCTTAAACTACTATTCTAGAACTGCCTCAACAGGTCTTGCAGACGGGACGCTTCCAAATGCTCCAGTGAACGATTTGGGGTGGGAGATATATCCCTATGGTATTGTGGAGTGCGCCGCAAAGCTTCATAAGCTTATGCCGGATAAGCCCATATACATAACCGAAAACGGCACAGCAGACAACACTGACGCCTTCAGAAGCCGTTTTATTTATGAGCATGTAAAGGCGCTTTGCGAAAGCGGTCTGCCTGTAACACGCTATTACCACTGGTGCTTTGTGGACAATTTTGAGTGGCTGGAGGGCTTTACCGCCCGCTTCGGGCTTGTTTGGCTTGATACGGAAACACTGGAACGCAAAATTAAGAAAAGCGGAGAATTTTATAAGCAAATGATTGAAAATAAGGGTGTAACGCCGGAGATGGTCTCTGTGATTTCAAGGGAGGAGTATAAGCGTGACTAACACTCCTTGGTGGCAAGAACGGGTAATTTATCAAATATATCCAATGAGCTTCTGCGACTCAAACGGTGACGGCATAGGTGATATTCCCGGCATCATCTCAAAGCTTGATTATCTTAAAAAGCTGGGGATAGGCGCTATTTGGCTGTCACCGGTTTACCCGTCTCCTAACCGTGACAACGGCTATGACATCAGCAACTATTGCGACATTCACGAAAACTATGGCACTCTCAAGGATATGAAAAAACTGCTTACCGAGTGCAAGAAGCGTGATATCAAGGTGATAATGGATCTGGTTATTAACCACACCTCCGACCAGCACGAGTGGTTTCAGAAAAGCCGCATGAGAATTGAGCCGTACACCGATTATTATATCTGGAAGCCGTCGGTCAACGGACAAAAGCCCTCCAACTGGACTAGCTTTTTCGGCGAGGACTGTTGGGAGTACGACGAAGTTCGAGGCGAATACTACCTGCACCTGTTTGCTAAGGAGCAGCCTGATTTGAACTATCACAACGAGGCTGTAATTCAGGCAATAGAGGAGGTTATGCGTTTTTGGCTTGACAAGGGTGTTGCCGGCTTTCGCTGCGATGTTATAAATATTATCTACAAGAACTCGCTTGAGGACGGCAAAAAGAGAATTGCCCTCACGGGCAGCGAGCACTACATTTCCGCAGAGGGCCTGCATGAGCTGCTGCACCGCTTCAATGTAGAGGTATTTTCGCGCTATAAATGCTTTACCGTCGGCGAAACCGTTTTCGTCACTCCGAAGATGGCAAAAGATCTTATCAATCCCAAGCGGAAGGAACTCAATGCGGTTTTCTCCTTCGAGCACATGGAAACGGATTGTTTCCGCATAAAATGGCTTTTACGCCCTTTTTCGCCGAATAGGTTTTTTAGGGCGCTGACAAAGTGGCAGACCAACCTAGAATGGAACACGGTTTACTTTGAAAACCACGACCAACCGCGGAGCGTCTCCCGCTTCGGGAATGACGGGCGCTATCATGACGAAAGCGCCAAGGCGCTTGCCACTCTGCTGCTCACGCTTCGCGGCACTGCGTTTATTTATCAGGGTCAGGAAATCGGCATGACGAACTTTGACTTTACAAATATGTCGATGCTGCGCGATGTTGAGTCACACAATATTTGGAGACTTACAGGGAAGTTGCACCTTCCTAAGTGCCTTCGCTGGAAAATGATAAAAACCAAAAGCCGTGATAACGCCAGAACCCCCATGCAGTGGGGACCCAGCAAAGCGGGCGGGTTCACAAGCGGAGATCCGTGGCTTCCGGTTAACAGTAATTTTACTGACATAAATGTATTTAGACAGGAGCACATCAGCGATTCTGTGCTCAACTACTACAAAAGGATGATTTTTATCCGCAACACCAATGTGGTGTTCAAGCAGGGACGCTTCAAAGAGCTGTACCGTCAGGAGGGGGTATATGCCTTTGACCGCATTTTTGGCGGCGTTTCTTTAACAACCGTAGTAAACCTTACCCCCTATAAGAGGAAAGTTCCATTTTCGGGTGCGGCGCTCATTTCCAACTATGGGGCTGAAAGAATCGATGGTGAGCTTGCACCCTACGAGACCGCAATCATAAGGAGGTAGTGTGTTGGAACATATAACCCAAGATAACAAAACCTTTCTGCTTAACACTGACAGCACCTCATATATGCTTATGATAAATGAGCACGGGCATATAGAACAGCTACACTACGGCGTACCTGTAACCTTAGAGGATGCCCGGGCTCTGCGTTACAAGCACACCGTGCCCTACGGCTCTGAGGTGATGTACACAGAAGGCGATAATACCTACTGCCTTGACAATGTACCACTCAACTGGTCGGGTTTGGGCAAAGGGGATTTCCGCATAACACCGCTGGAGCTTGAAATGCCCGACGGCTCTTTTACATCGGACTTTGTTTTTGACAGCTTTGAAATTGTTGAGGGTGCCTGTCCCTGCAAGAGACTGCCCTGCGCATATGCCTCGGAACAGGAGGGCGTGCAGACACTGGTTTTACATATGAAGGACACGGTATATAAAATTAGACTTATGATGTATTACACCGTGTACCCAAGGGTGAATGTGATTACCCGCCGCGCCGTTCTTGAAAACGGCGAAGAAAAGCCTATAATCATACGCCGTATCATGAGCATGCTGCTGGATATGCCCAACCGAGACTTTAAAATGGTAACCTTTGATGGGGACTGGATATGTGAAGCCAATCGCCATGACCGAGCTTTGATGCTCGGCACCTTTGTTAACGAGAGCACCACAGGCGGATCATCAAACCGCCACAACCCGGGGATCCTGCTTGCGGAGGAGAGGGCAAATGAGGATTTCGGCGCAGTTTACGGCTTCAATCTTGTTTACAGCGGGAACCATTACACAGCGGTTGAGCTTTGTCCCCGGGACATGGTGCGAGTGATTTCGGGAATAAATCCTCTGTGCTTTTCATGGAAACTGGGCAAGGGCGAGTGCTTTGAAGCTCCCGAAGCAGTGATGACCTTTTCAGACAAGGGCTTTAACGGCATGAGCCGTAATTTCCATAATTTTATAAACAGAAACATAGTTCGGGGCGACTGGAAGGAGAAGGAGCGCCCCGTTCTTCTGAACAACTGGGAAGCTCATTTTTTTAAGTTTACCCGCCGCAAGCTGCTGCGCCTGGCGCGGCGGGCAAAAAATCTGGGTACAGAGCTGTTTGTTTTGGACGATGGCTGGTTTGGCGCAAGAAATGACGATACCGCAGGGCTTGGAGACTACACTATAAACCGCAAAAAGCTGCCCGGGGGCATTGAGAAGCTCTCTAAAAGGATATGCAAGATGGGCATGAACTTCGGACTTTGGTTTGAGCCGGAATCAATAAATATTGACAGCGACCTTTATAGGGCACATCCCGAATATGCGGTTAGGCTTCCCAAAAGAGAACCGTCCTTCGGACGAAACCAGCTTGTCCTAGATTTGACTAAAAGCGAAGTGCGCGACTATATTGTTGATAATATGTGCAGGATTTTGGACAGCGCTGAAATATCATATGTGAAGTGGGATATGAACCGCCATATGAGCGATGTTTTTTCAGAAAGCTGCGAAACAGGTGAGTTTTACCACCGCTATACCATGGGCTTGTACGAGGTTTTGGAGCGGGTGTTTAGTCCGCGGTCCCACATTCTGCTTGAAAGCTGTTCGTCGGGAGGAAACCGCTTTGACTTGGGGATGCTGTGCTACTCGCCCCAGATTTGGGCATCAGACAACACAGACCCCATTGAGCGCCTAAGGATTCAAAAGGGGCTCAGCTACCTATATCCCCAGTCAACCATAGGGGCACACGTTTCCCAGTCTCCACATCAGCAGACACTCCGCGCAACGCCGCTTTCAACAAGGTTCAACGTTGCAGCATTCGGCGCTTTGGGCTACGAGCTTGATTTGGGAGAACTGTCGTACATCGAAAAAAAGCAGGTTAAAGAGCAGATAGAGTTTTACAAGACACATAGGCGAACTCTCCAGTTCGGCGATTTTTACCGATATGACACGGCAAGAGACAATCAGGAGATTTTTCTTGCAGCGGAGAGGGACGGCAGCGATGGGGTTTTGAGCATTGTGCAGACTCAGACAAAGGCGGCACAGGCAAATGACGTTTTGCCTGTAAAGGGGCTTTTGCTTAATGCAGCCTATACTATTGAAACAGTGCCCCAAAGGGTTCCCATAGCTCGCTTCGGCGGTTTGGTAAAGCATATAATGCCCATTACACTTAAGCCCAATGGCTTTATTCTGCGCACGGCAGGAGGGCTCTATGCTCTTTCGGACGGAGCGCAGAGCTGCACGGCAACCGGAGCTGCCCTGCAAAACGGCATAGGGCTTAACAATCAGTTTATAGGCACAGGCTACCACAGAGATTTGCGACTGTGGGGTGATTTTGGCTCACAGATGTACACTATTTCACTTCGCACAGAGAGAGGCGAAGCGAGGGAGGAAACAAAATGAACAAGCTTGATAAGAAAAATATGGTGTTTTTTGGTCTTGGCACAATAGGTCGTGACATGTTCTACGCTCTTGAGGCAAACGCACTTATCTATTATCTTTCCAATGTTTTACAGCTTCCTATAGGCGTTTTCATTGCAACAAGTCTTGTTTTCACGGTTTTACGTATTTTTGACGCTATAAACGACCCGTTTATGGGTCTGATAATTGACAACGGCCGTTGGAAGCATGGAAAATTCAAGCCGCCTATGCTATTTGGCGCGATTGCAGGCGCTGCCTGCTATTTGGTGCTGTTTACAGACTTCGGACTGCGAAATTACTGGTTTGTAGCCGTATTTGGTTTTGCATACATACTTTGGGACATTTTCTATGGACTAAATGATATTGCCTATTGGTCCATGCTGCCCTCACTGAGCTTTGACCAAAAGGTTAGGGAAAACATGGGAGCGTTTGCAAGAATATGCGCCAATATCGGTATGTTTGCAATTATGGTTGGCTGGGAACCCATTACAAGCGGCTTCGGCAACACACCTAAAGTCTGGTTCCTTGTTGCGCTTACAGTAACTATACTTATGCTTGCCTTCCAGATGTTTACAATATTCGGTGTTAAGGAAAAGCAGGGCATTTTCAAGCGGGAGGACAAAACAAGTCTTCGGGAAATGTGGCATGTGCTGACTAAAAATGACCAGCTTATGTGGACAGCTCTTTCAATGGCGCTGTTTATGGTTGGATACATGACAACCACAACTATTTCCATATACTATATGCAGTACGTTTACGGCAACAGTGATATGTATGCGGTTTTGGCGGCGGTTGTTGGTGTGGCACAGCTTACGGCGCTATCGGTGTTCCCGCTGTTTTCAAAGCATTTTTCCAGAGAAAAGCTGTATCTGTTTGCAACTGTGCTTGTAACTGCGGGCTATGCACTGTTTTTCTTTGCGGAAAGCAGCATTATCCTCATAGCCTTGTCAGCGCTGCTGATGTTTATCGGAGAAGCATTCATCCAGCTTCTTATGCTTATGTTTCTTGAGGACACTGTTGAATACGGTCAGTGGAAGCTGGGCAAGCGAAATGACAGCATTACCCTGTCGGTGCAGCCCTTTATAAACAAAATCGGCGGAGCACTGTCCATGGGAATTGTGAGTCTGTCACTGGTTTGGGCAGGTATAAAGACAGGTGACACAGCAGCCGAAAGCATAGATGACGGCGGAAAGCTGATAGTTAAGCTTGTAATGCTGGTGCTGCCGCTTTTGTTTATCATCGGAGGATACCTAATTTACCGCTTCAAATTCAAAATCAACAAGGAAATGTACGACAAGATCGTTTCCGATTTGGGCGAGAGAGGCGAGCTGAATTTGGATATGGAGAATTCTAAATAAGGCCTTGAAGTTAAATTAGCTTGCATTTTTCAGTGTAACAGCACATTAAAACGAGGCTGTTTTCTGCTTCATCGCAACTGTACCGTCTGTAATAATCAAGCTTGAGATGAACAGAGGCGCTTTGAAGCTACATGCTTAGGTCTGTTTTTTACTGGCAATATGGAAAGGAACACTTATATCAAATGGAAAACTTCACATTTTACTCCCCGACCTACTTTGCTTTCGGCGATGGACAGGAAAAGCAGACGGGGGAGCTGGTGCGGCGCTTTGGAGGCAGTCGAGTGCTTCTGCATTACGGCGGCGGATCAATTAAGCACAACGGCGTTTATGCTGCGGTGTGCGAGTCTCTGCGGGAGACTGGGTTATACTTTGCCGAATTGGGTGGTGTTAAGCCAAACCCCCGCAGCGGTCTTGTTTATGAGGGCATTGAGCTTTGCCGCAAGGAAAAGCTGGACTTTGTGCTGGCTGTCGGCGGCGGCAGCACCATAGACTCAGCCAAGGCTATTGCATTGGGAACACCCTACGACGGCGATTTTTGGGATTTTTTCAGCGATAAGGCTAAGCCCGGTTCGTGTCTTCCTATCGGAACGGTGCTTACCATTCCGGCGGCCGGCAGCGAGGGCTCACCAAACGTAGTTATAACCCATGAGTCCGGAAACCTGAAATGGGGACTTCCGAAAAACGATCTGGCTCGTCCAAAATTTTCTGTTTTAAATCCTCGTTTTACCTGTACCCTACCGGCGTATCAGACCGCCTGCGGAGTAACGGACATGATGGCGCACATCTGCGAACGCTATTTTACGAACACTGCCGATGTGGAGATTACCGACAGACTTTGCGAGGCAGTGCTGAAAACTGTTATAGAAGCGGCACCGCGAGCAATTGAAAATCCCCATGATTATGCTGCCCGCGCGAACATCATGTGGGCGGGTATGCTTGCCCATAACAACAGTCTGGGGGTTGGCAGGGAACAGGACTGGTCAAGTCATCAAATTGAGCATGAACTGTCCGCACTGAATGACTGCACTCACGGTGCCGGGCTTGCTGTTGTAATGCCTGCGTGGATGGAGTATGTAATGGGGCATAACGTTTCACGCTTTGCACAGTTTGCAGTTAGGGTTTGGGACTGTGATATGAACTTTGCGCATCCCGAAATTACGGCGAGACAAGGCATTGAAAGGTTTAGGGCGTTTTTGCGCTCGATTGGAATGCCTGAAAAGCTCTCTGATTTGAACATCGGCAAAGAGAGCTTTTCTGAAATGGTGGCACACCGACGTTTAAAGGGATTTCCCTTTGGCTGCTTTGTACGGATAAATGAACAGGAAATGACAGCTATTTTGAACATTGCGGCAAGATAAAATTCATAAAATATGAGTCCGGTGCAAAAGCACCGGACTCGGTTTGTTTTACCATAAATCACGCAGCGTAGGGGGCATGGCGTTATAAAGCTGCTGAGCAAGCTCCTCGGCGGTGGTGTCAAGCTTACCGCATACCCATTGGTAGGTTACGCCCACTGTTCCATAGCAGAATATGGTCAGAAGAACCTTCTCCTGAGAGCTTAAATCCCGATTGCGGCAGCGTTTTGCAACCTCCTCAACAGCCTTATAGGAGTAATCGAACAGAAAAGCCGAATATGAATTTGCTCCTTGAGATGAATATGCCTTGCAGACCCGTACAGAGTCTTTTTTTGATTCATAGGCAAGATGATAGAGCATGTCCTTCCATGATTGGCATTCTTCGTGGACAAAAAGACTGTCCACAAGCCGTTTGTAGCTATAATTCATGACATCGTATTTGTCCATGAAGTAGCGGTAGAAGGTGGCTTTGGAAATGTTGCTTCGGGTAGCAATCATTTCAACAGTAATTTTGTCAAATGGGTATTGATTTAGAAGAGAGTTAAAGGATTCGAGTATAGTCTGTTTAGTATAGTCTCGCATGGGAACGTGCCTCCATACACATTACATATTCAAATACTATCACAATTTTCAACGCCTGTAAATGCACTTATTTGACAAAAACCACCAAACCTTCAGGCTTTACTAGGCTTTTTTGAGGCGGAGGCTTTATTTGCACACTTTTGTATTTTTTATTACCTGTGCTAAATGAATTGTTTTCAAAAATGCGATAGTAACTGACGGTTTTACTGCAACTGCCTTGACCTTAGCAGGTGAAAATGCTAAAATGTGTTAGTTAAATTGTTATCGAAAGCCGTGCAAAAAACGGGACAAAAATTAGATGCTTCGATGGCAGGAACAGGAGTGTAAGGATGAAAAAAGTATGGATAATAATAGCTGCTGTTGTGGTTTTACTGGCCGTGCTGTGTATTGGTCAGTATAACGGACTTGTGTCGGCAAGCGAAACAGTGACACAGGAAACAGCAAATCTTGATTCTCAATATCAAAGAAGAATGGATTTAATTCCGAATTTGGTTACCACCGTTAAGGAATTTACTCAGCACGAAACCGAAATCGTTGAGCAGATAACCGAAGCGCGTGCCGCCATGCTGGGGGCAAATTCCCTTGCGGAGATGTCTCAGGCTGACGCTAAGCTCACTGAAGCGCTCAATGCTCTTGTGGTAAACGTGGAAAATTACCCTGAGCTAAAATCCAACGAGACCTTTTTGAGCTTGATGGATGAGCTGTCCGGAACAGAAAACCGCATAGCTGTTGCCCGCAAGGACTACAACGACGTTGTAAAAAGCTATAACCTGAAAATCAAGCGCTTCCCAACAAATTTGTTTGCTAAAATGTTCGGATATGAACAGGCGGAGTATTTTGAAGCTCAGGACGGAGCTTCGAATGCAGTTGAGGTTGACTTCAAATGAAACGTTTGATAGGTGCGATTTGTTCGCTGCTTGCAACATTTTTACTCGCTTCTTCGGCGTTTGCCGAACAGGTGCCAAGCCCCACAGCAGATTTTTACGTCAATGACTACGCTGATGTGCTTAGCAATGAGACTGAGCAGCACATAATGGAGGTGTCTGTACCCCTTGCTAATGAAACAGGAGCACAGATTGTTGTTCTAACGGTTGAGAGCCTTGACGGGATGAGCATTGAGGAATATGGGCTTGAAGTCGGCCGCTCATGGGGAATTGGTGATGAGGACAAGGATAACGGTGTCTTGATTCTTCTTGCCACAGGTGACAGGCAGGTTCGTATTGATGTGGGCTACGGGCTTGAGGGTGCTATAAACGATGCCAAAGCAGGACGCTTTATTAGAGACTACGCCAAGGATTACTATGGAGAAAATGAATTCGACAAAGGTACATACGAGCTGTATAATGCTGTTGCTTCCCAGGTTAGATCGGAATACGGCAAGGAGCCGCTTGAGGGATACTCCGAGGCTGTGGAGAATGAGGAATTCGGAGCTGATACCTTAATCGGAATTATCATTGTTTTCGCCATTACCGTGTTTTTGATTTTTCTAATATGGGGCGGTCTTGCTTTTGCGGTGAGGATTATTTTGGGACTGTTTGGAGTAAAGATGCCTCGCAGACGCAGAGGATTTCGCAGTTTTTTCCCGATTTTCTGGTTTGGCGGCAGAGGTGGCAGAGGCGGCGGAGGCGGAAGCTTTGGAGGAGGCGGAAGCTTTGGAGGAGGCGGAAGCTTTGGAGGAGGCGGAAGCTTTGGAGGAGGCGGAAGCAGCTCAAGCTTTTGATAAGCAGATGAAATGCCATAATCGGCATTAGTGCGAGGAGGATGGAAATGCCTTTAGATTGCAATGATTTTTTCAGCAGCAGCTTTCCTGTTTGGGACAAGCTTACGGACGAGCAACAGCAGATGATGTGTGCCCAAACAGTTTGCACTATCTATGATAAGGGGCAGAATGTACACGGTAATACGGGCAAATGCACAGGAGCAGTGTTTGTTAAAAGTGGGATTCTTCGCACCTATATGCTATCTGAGGAAGGCAAGGAAATCACGCTGTACAGGCTCTATCCCGGTGATATCTGCATGCTTTCGGCTTCATGTGTGCTTAAAACAATTACCTTTGATGTGTTTGTGGATGCAGAGGTGAAAAGTGAGATTTACATTATCAACGCCGGTGCGCTTGCAAGGCTTACAGAGGAAAACATATATGTAGAAAACTTTGCACTCAGACTGACAAGTGAACGCTTTTCTGAGGTGATGTGGGCAATGCAGCAGATATTGTTTATGAGCTTTGACCGTCGGCTTGCAGTGTTTTTGCTGGGCGAGCTGGAAAAGGACGGAGGCGATACTGTGCATCTAACGCAGGAGCAGATTGCAAAATATATGGTTTCCGCCCGAGAGGTTGTTTCACGAATGCTAAAGTATTTTTCGACAGAGGGTTTTGTTGAGGTATCAAGAGGCGGTGTTAAGATTCTGGATAGGGCAGGACTAAAACAAATTGCCGGATAATGACAAGGGCGTGGCTCGCTAATGAGCCACGCCCTTGCGCATGGATACTGCTTGTGAATGGAGGAGAACTTTTTAAGGAGAAAGGAAGAATTATCAGAAATTTTCTGGAGAAAGCTAATTAAAACATGTCTATAATTGCCTGCTTGGGCTGAACACCCACAGACTTTGAGGCAACCTGACCGTCCTTGAAAACCAGAAGGGTGGGGATACTCATAACGCCGAATTTTTGAGCAAGCTCGGGCTGCTCGTCAACGTTTACCTTGCCGACCTTTTTGCCGCTGACTTCATTTGCAATCTCATCCACAACAGGAGAGAGCATTTTGCAGGGACCGCACCAGCTTGCCCAGAAGTCAACGAGGACGGGAACATCAGAATTTACAACTTCAGCTTCAAAATTCTCTTTTGTAATTGTAACAACTGCCATAATAACAGCTCCTTATATGTTTTTGTTTTTCGGGGGTTTAGCTTCTTTCTGTATGTAGCATAACCCAAAAATTCTAAAATTACCGTGACATGGTCACAAAATGAAAAATTATTTTGTATTTTGTTGTGTGATTGGTGTTTTTTATAATTAATGCTAGAATATCACATATATTAGAACAATCAAGAGCTGACAGCATGGTCGGTACATCTAAAGCTATTCTTTGTGTGATTAAGGTACTTTCGGCAGGTTGAAACAAGGGTGCACAAAACGGCACTCTGTCTTTTTAGGTAGCAATTAGTAAAACTTCTTCGTAAACACTGATAGGTGTGATATAATGTCTTATAGACATTAAATAGATTTAAATTATATATCATAGCGCCGC
>CAZAIU010000007.1:34879-78563 GCA_964485265.1 uncultured Oscillospiraceae bacterium
GGCTATGATATAATGTCTTATAGACATTATATAGATTTAAAAATATACATCATAATGCCGCTTTTCGCACATGATACTCTAATATTAAAGTGCATTTACTGTTAAGTTGATAATTGCAGTGTTTTCATTGCAGAAAAACAAAGCATATGAATCTTCAAGGAGTATAGTCATGAACAAAAACAGTGATGATTATCTGGAATTGCTGTCGGAAAAATACCCGAGTCAATCTGCGGTTTGCACAGAGCTGATAAATCTCAGCTCTATTCTTACCCTGCCAAAGGGGACGGAGCATTTTATCTCTGACCTGCACGGTGAATATGACGCGGTGTGCCACATATTGAACAATTGCTCGGGAGTAATTCTTGAAAAGGTGCGCCTGCTTTTTGAAAGATCAATCGGAGAGGAACGATGCAGAGGACTGTGCTCTGTTATCTACTACCCTCAGGAGGCACTGAAATATCTGGACAGCAAAGCAGTGCTTGATAATGAGCGCTTAAAGGAAATTTTGCGCTGTCAGAGAGAGCTTGCAGAGGTGCTTTCGGGAAAATATACACGAAACTATGTACGAAAACAAATGCCGGAGGGCTATGAATTCGTGCTTGATGAGCTTTTGCATATGCAGAGAGATGAGGACGAAAATCAGCTACGTTATCACGATGCCATAATTGAGGCCACAATTGCAACAGGTGCGGCGCGTGAGGTGATTACTGCCATGTCGGAGCTTATAAAAAGGCTTGCTGTGGATAGGCTTCATGTCGTTGGGGACATTTTTGACCGCGGCCCCCAGCCGGAGCTTATTGTTGAAATGCTTATGGCGCGTTCCGATGTTGACATACAGTGGGGAAATCACGACATCCTTTGGATGGGAGCTGCCTCGGGCAGTCCTGCCTGTATTGCGGCTGTGCTGAGGATTTCACTTGATTACGGCAATATGTCTGTGCTGGAGCGCGGCTATGGAATATCGCTTCGACCGCTGACGGAGTTTTGCGAGAAGAATTACGGCGGCACAACAAAGGAAATTTACAGGCAGTCGCTTTCTGTTTTGGGTTTCAAGCTTGAGGGAGCGCTTATCATGAGACACCCCGGCTTTGAAATGGAGGACAGACTGCTTCTTGACAAAATTGACTATGAAAATAACACTGTGGTTCTTGAAGGAAAAACCTATTCTCTGAATACTAGCCTTTTTCCAACGATAGACACTGAAAACCCGTTTGCTTTGACGGCTGATGAGGAAAGGCTGATAGAAGGATACGTTTCTGCCTTTAGGGGCAGCCGCACCTTGCGCAGGCACATGGACTTTATCTATAAAAACGGCAGCACCTATCTTTGCTGCAACGGCAACCTGCTTTTTCACGGCTGCATACCCATGGCAGAGGACGGGAGCTTTGCTAAAGTGAGACATGATGGACAATGGTACAGCGGACGCTCGCTTTTGGACTATGCCGACAAGGTTGTAGCGCGGGCGTGGGCACAGCGGGATGAGTCTGCACTTGATATGATATGGTATCTTTGGTGCGGTAAGAACAGCCCGTTTTCGGGGCGCAGCTTCCATACCTTTGAGCTGGCATTAATTGATGATAAGGAAACATGGATTGAACCCAAAAATCCGTATTTCAGCTTTTGGGAGGATGAGGCAGTGGCGGAGATGTTACTTGCAGAATTCGGACTTGATCCCAAATGTGGACACATAATCAACGGACACACACCTGTTAAGGTAAAGCAGGGCGAAAGCCCCGTTAAAGCGGGAGGTAAGCTGTTTATTATTGACGGCGGATTCTGTAAGGCATACCAGCGTACAACGGGAATAGCAGGGTATACTCTCATATATAACTCCCACGGCATTAGACTCAAGTCCCACAGACCCTTTAACGGTATTGCGGGTGTTTTATCCGAAAACGAGGATATGGAGTCCGACTCGGTTTGCGTGGAAACCTTCCCAACAAGACGATACATTTCCGACACAGACGAGGGTCTGGTGCTGAAAAAGCGCATTTTTGCTCTCACAGAACTGCTGCAAGCATATCAAAACGGAGATTTGCAGGAGAAATGACCTCTGCAAAAGCGAAAATAAACATAAAAGAGGTACGCAGACGCGTACCTCTTTTATGTAGGAACATCTTTTTGCTTGATTATGTACTCAGGCGTGGGGGTTAAGGTGCTGAGGACTTACCCTTGCCGCCTATAGCAAGCTTGCTTTCGTTGCCGTGGATTAAACGCCCGATGTTTTCTCTGTGTGCAAAAATTATCAGCAGCGAGCACAGCAATCCCAAAACAATCTCAAGCCAGTTGTACCCAAATGCCCACAAGCCAATGACGATAAAAACACTTCCTATGATTGAGCCAAGGGAGACATATTTTGTGAAGATTACTATTACGAGAAATACTGACCAGCATAGCAGACCAATTCGCCAGTCAATCAGCCAAACCAAAATGCCGCCGCACATGACTGCTTTGCCGCCCTTAAAATGGTAGTATATGGGATATACATGTCCCAGCATAGCGCAAAAACCGGCAAAAATTCTACCAAGGTCTGCATATCCTACAAGACCCATAAGCCAACCGCCAAAAAGCACGGAGACAACAGTTTTGAAAATATCTACTGCAAGAACAATGATTGCACCCTTTGTGCCGAAAATACGAGTAAAGTTGGTAAGACCTGCGTTGCCGCTGCCAAAATTACGTACGTCTTTTCTGAAAATAGTCATAGAGGCGATGATTGCGCCGTTTAAGCCGCCCAGCATATATGCAACGATGGCTAAAATTATCAAATAGATAGTGATTTTTGTAATCATTCCTTGTCACCCTTCTGCCTGATTACCATTCGGATGGGAGTTCCTTCTAAGCCGAACACGCTTCTTATCTGATTTTCAATGTAGCGCTGGTAGGAGAAATGGAACAGCTCGCGGCTGTTGCAGAACACAACAAAATTTGGCGGACGTATGCCTGTTTGAGTCATGTAATAAATCTTAAGCCGCCTGCCCTTGTCGGAGGGCGGCTGAACCCGAACTGTGGCATCTGCCAGAATGTTGTTGAGCATACCTGTTGTGATGCGCATAGAGCTTTGGTCGTTGACAAAGTTAACAAGCTCAAAAATTCGCTGAGTGCGCTGACCTGTCATAGCAGAGATAAACAGTACAGGTGCATAGGACATATAGGACAAATCTCGAAGTACATCCTTGCGCATGGAGTCCATAGTTTTGGAGTCCTTCTCAATCAAGTCCCACTTGTTGACGATAATGATGCTTGCCTTGCCTGCCTCGTGAGCCAGACCTGCTATTTTGGTGTCCTGCTCGGTTACGCCTTCGCGAGCATCAAGCATAATAAGACAAACATCGGCACGTTCAATTGCAAGCTGAGCACGCATAACGGAGAACTTTTCAATCCTGTCATCAACCTTGGATTTTCGGCGTATTCCAGCAGTATCTATAAAAACATATTTTCCGAATTCGTTGTCAACGTTGCTGTCGATTGCGTCTCGGGTGGTGCCTGCAACGTTCGATACTATACAGCGGTTTTCACCGAGAATGAGGTTTATAAGAGAGGATTTTCCCACATTGGGCTTGCCTATAACCGCGACCTTTATACGGTCGTCCTCTTCTTCTGTCTCCTCAACCGGAGGGAATGCGGCAACGCAGGCATCCAGCATGTCTCCGGTTCCATGACCGTGAACGGCAGAAACGGGAATGGGGTCTCCTAATCCGAGGGAGTAAAACTCGTAATATGCAGGGTCAACGTCTCCCGTGCTGTCCATTTTGTTAACAACAAGAACAACAGACTTTTTTGAGCGCAGCAGCATATTGGCAACGTCCTTATCAGCTGCGGTAACTCCTGTGCCTATTTCTGTAACAAGAACAATGACGTCTGCTGTGTCAATGGCAATTTGTGCCTGCTCGCGGATAAAAAGAAGAATTTCGTTATCGGTGGACGGTTCAATTCCGCCTGTGTCAACAACATCAAATTTTATTCCGTTCCATTCGCAGTCGGCGTATATCCTATCTCGGGTAACTCCGGGGGTATCCTCGACTATGGAAAGGCGCTGACCGACTATTCTGTTAAAAAGGTGAGACTTCCCCACATTCGGACGTCCCACTATGGCAACAAGCGGTTTCATGCGTTGCCCTCCTTTTCATGCCGTTCCCTATAGCAAATTATGGAAATCGGCTTGCTTGTAATCATTTTTTGTAAAAATTTATAAGTTCAATCTGCTCGTTCATTGCAGCGGGAGGTGGGGAGTTTTAATAGTTCTCCCTTATAGCTGCCCATCATGGCGTGGAACAAATCCGCGCCGTCCTGAGGCACGGCAATAACCTGAACACCAAGCTCATGCTCAACTTCCTCAAGGGTTACATCGTCTAAAAAGACACCTTCGCCGTCTCTCAGCATGGTTTGGGAGATAAGCAAACGGCTGCCCAAGGGCTTTGAGCGAAGCTGCGCAATGAGGTCTTGTCCGGTTATAAGCCCTGCAACGTCTATTGTGTGCCCAAAAAAGTCATTTACTATGGTGTAGACCTTACCATTCATAGTATCATACTTTTTCTCCGCTGTCACTAACAGCTTTTCCAAAAAAGGGGAAGCCGAAACTCCTGTTGCGATTGAAAAGGCTTCTCCATCACATTTTTCATCATCATATTCCAATGCGGACATAAATTCAACTGTCAAAAGGCGAAGAAGACCAACGCCGTTTTCAAGCTGGGTGTAATCCTCGTAGAATTCGTCCTCGGGAATGGGAAGCTGAGCTTTTAAATAAAGTTCGTCCGATGGAAAGAAAATTCTGCTCCCGTGTTTTTCAAAACACTGTTTGCCAAACCCATTTATTCTACTTATTGTTTCTCTTGCACTGTCCTTATCAAAGGGTGTGAGCTCCGGAAGCTTTTCTCGGAATTTGGTAAGGCCTACGGGAACTATTGATACGGAATTTACCTGAGGGTAAAGCGCTTCAAGCTCCTGCATGCTTTTTGACAGGGCTTCGCCGTCGTTTATGCCGGGACAGCAAACGATTTGACAGTTCATGGTGATTCCCCCGGCTGCAAGGCGCTGCATAAGCTCATAGCCGCGGGCACCGTTCGGGTTGCCCAAGAGCCTTGCGCGAAGTTGGGGGTCTGTTGCGTGCACCGAAACGTTTATAGGACTTATCCGCAAATCTATTATGCGCTGAAGCTCACGTTCCGAAAGGTTTGTCAACGTGATATAGTTGCCGGTGAGAAAGCTAAGGCGAGCATCATCGTCCTTAAAATACAGGGTTTTCCTCATTCCTCGGGGAAGCTGGTCAACAAAGCAGAAAAGGCAGCGGTTTCGACAGGGACGTGCCTTATCCATGAGGTAGGATTCAAATTCCAGTCCCAAGTCTCCGCCTTCGGGCTTTTTTACCTTGACTACCCTGCGGTGACCGCCGGGCGACTCAAGCTCAACGCTCAAACGGGTGTCGTAGGAAAAGAACTTGTAATCGAGAACATCTAGGACCTCTTTGCCGTTTATGCTTATTAGCTTGTCCCCCAAATGCGCCTTATGCAGAAGAGGACTGCTTTTTTCGATTTTTTTAATAGTACTCATAAAAGCTCCTATCTGCTGTTGTTTATTTGCGGATAGCTGGGTAAGCATGTGGGCTTGTGCGTACGATTATTATAGTATAGCCGCATAGCGGCGAAATGCTCAGACCGATGGGAAAGACTTTGTCTTTTTCGAAAATTTAGAGGTAAAGCTCTATATTCAATCAAACCATGATAATGGATGCTTGTGAAGGTTATTGCATAAAACTGGCAAAACCTGCACCTCGATGAATAGCAAAAAGAGAGGGGGCTATGCCTCCTCTCCTCAAGCAAGTTCTTTTACCTCTTAACGTCCAGCACCTTGCGACCGTTATAGTATCCGCAGGCTTTGCAGACGCGGTGGGGCAGATGGTATGCGCCGCAATTGGGGCAGGCAACGATACCGGGTGCCTCGAGTTTCCAGTGAGAGTTACGTCTTTTATCTCGTCTGGCCTTTGAAGTTTTTCTCTTTGGAACCGCCATGGTGACACCTCCTAATTGTCAGCTGAATAGACAGCTTTTATTCATTGGGTTTATCCAAAAGCTGCCCTAATACAGCCAATCTTGGATCAATCTCTTTTTTGCAGCCGCAGGGACCGTTGTTAAGGTTTTTTCCGCACCTTGAACATAGACCGGCGCAATCCTCTTTACATAGGGATTTTTGCTCCATGCTTAGAATGAAACAGGTTTCCAGCACATCACTTAAATCGAGCCAGTTACCGTCAAGAGCAAATATTTCGGGGTCATCCTCGTCTGCAAGGTCTGCTGCTAGCTTTGCAACAACCGGAATTTCAAGGACAGTCTCGTATTCACAGCCGCACCTGTCGCAAATTCGGACAAGTCTCGAGACAATCTGACCATGGAGGGTCAGCGCTCCGGCGGTGTTGATAATATCACCGGATGCCTCTGGCGGAGAAATAAACTCTTTAATTGACGGACACATAAGCCTCTCTGTTTCCAAGGCTACGGAAAAAGGGAGACTTTTGCCCGGCATTTCAATGATTTCACAAAGATTTAGCCTCATTGAACACCTCACATAGTCGCTTGAGTATTATAAATTAAATTATTCGGCTTGTCAACAAAAAATTGCTATATACTAATGAACAGGGTGTGTGATATAATATTTGCTGCACAAACATTATCAACAGAAAATACGTATAACACCACAATACAAAATATCTTTCTCTATTATACTCCCATTTTCTCGAGAATACAAACGATTTCGCAAAATGAAATATAGATTCGGAGAAACGCATGAAAGAACTTACAATAACGAAAAACGATGCCAATCAACGCCTTGACCGCTTTGTGGGCAAGGCAGTTCCGCTTTTGCCGGAGGCGCTGCTGCAAAAGTATATCAGACTCAAAAGGATAAAGCTAAACGGCAAAGGAGCAAAGCGTGATGACAGGCTTAAAATTGGCGACGTATTGCAGCTTTATATAAATGATGAGTTTTTTGAGCTGCCCACGGAGAATAATGCGTATTTAAAGGTATCCACTCCAAAGCTTATAATAATTTTTGAGGACGAAAATATTCTTCTTGCAGACAAAAAGCCGGGAATGCTCTGTCACAGTGCGGGTGAGTGGAGCTACGACACGCTTATTGCCAACATTCAGGCGCATTGCTATCAAAACGGAGATTGGAGACCAAAGGAGGAAAATTCCTTTGCCCCTGCCCTGTGCAACCGAATTGACCGAAACACCGGCGGAATAGTCATTGCTGCAAAAAATGCGGAGGCACTTCGCATAATGAATGAGAAGATTAAGAACAGAGAAATAGACAAATACTACCTCTGCGCTGTTTTAGGTAAGCCAAAGCCCGCCTCGGGCACACTGCGGGACTATATATTCAAAGATGCGTCAAAAAATCAGGTTTATGTTAGAAAAACCAGTTGTCCGGGAGCAAAAGAGGCTGTTACCGAATATAAGACCATTAAGACAAAGGATGGTATTTCTCTTGTGGAATGCCGCCTTATGACGGGAAGAACACACCAAATCCGCGCGCAGATGGCAAATAGCGGCACTCCGCTTTTAGGAGACGGCAAGTACGGCGCAGAGCGCATAAACAAAGATTTCGGAGAGAAGTCACAGGCGCTTTATTCCTATAAGCTTCGCTTTGACTTTAAGACGGATGCCGGAATACTAAGCTATCTTAATGGCAGGAGCTTTGCGGTTGAAAAAGTAGATTTTGCTGAAAAATATTTTGATTTTGAAATTTCCGTTGACAAGTAACATTTTTATAGATATATTGTGTTTTGCATTATAAAATCGGTGCTCTTTTTTTAGAGAAATATAAACAAAAAAACGGTTAGTATTTCGGCATATAATTTTAGCGGGAATACGAAAGAAGGGGGACGACAATGGCCAAAGAACTCATACGACTTGTTGAATGCCGCAAGGAATTTGACGGCGAAGTCGTACTGGACTCAATTAATTTAGCTATACGAGACAAGGAATTTCTCACGCTGCTGGGGCCTTCGGGCTGCGGAAAGACAACCACCCTGCGCATAATCGGCGGCTTTTTAAAGCCCGATTCGGGCAAGGTGCTTTTTGACGGCGTGAAGATAAATGATGTACCGCCTCATAAGCGAAAAATCAACACTGTTTTCCAAAAGTATGCTCTGTTTACGCACCTTAATGTGTTCGAGAACATTGCTTTTGGCTTGCGAATTCAGCGACCAAAGCTTTCGGAAAAAGAAATAACAAAGCGAGTGCAGGAGGCTTTGGAGCTTGTTGCTTTAAAGGGCTACGAAAAGCGAACGGTAAGTCAGCTTTCCGGAGGCCAGCAGCAGAGAATAGCTATTGCAAGAGCCATAGTTAACAGACCTCAGGTTCTTTTGCTTGATGAGCCTCTGGGTGCTTTGGACTTGAAGCTTCGAAAGGATATGCAGCGGGAGCTTAAACAAATTCAGCAGCAGGTGGGCATCACTTTTATTTATGTGACACACGATCAGGAGGAAGCCCTGACCATGTCGGACACCGTCGTTGTTATGAACAAGGGCGAGATTCAGCAGATCGGCACTCCTGTGGACATATATAACGAGCCGAAAAACGCCTTTGTGGCGGATTTTATCGGTGAGAGCAACATAATAGACGGCATAATGGTTGACGACAAGGTCGTCAGAATGTACGGACGAAACTTCCCCTGTCTTGACAAGGGCTTCGGCAAGAATGAATCAGTGGATGTGGTTGTTCGTCCGGAGGATATTGATATAGTGCCTGTGGAACAGGGACAGATAGTCGGCACAGTTACTGATGTTACCTTCAAAGGAATGCAATATGACATAATTGTAGACTTTGAGGGCTTTAAATGGCTTATCCAAACAACTGACCATTCTCCGGTGGGTTCAAAAATCGGAGTGAAAATTGACCCCGATGGGTTCCATATTATGAAAAAGAGCGAGTATTCCGGACTGTACGGAGATTACAGCTCATACAGCGAGGAGTACGACGAGCTTTCCGCCGACCCGGACGCGGGAGGGCAGGAGGATGAGTAAAAAAGTTTCTGTTTTCAAAACATGGACATGCTCACGGTGGAACAGGATTAGCCGAAGTGCTTGCGCATGGTGGAACCGTCACCGCAAGCAGTCATTTGCATATCCCTATATCATTTGGATGGCAATTTTTGTCGTAATACCGATTATACTCATAGGCGTATACGCCTTCTCCAGTGCAAACGGAGGTTTTACGCTGAAGAATTTTTCCGGCATGGCAAGCTATGCACCTGTTTTTGGGCGAAGTTTGTGGCTTGCCTTCCTTGCTACGGTGATTTGCCTTTTTATCGGTTATCCCGTTGCACTTGCCATAAGCCGTACCAGCCAGAAAACGCAGCGCATTATACTAATGCTGCTTATGCTCCCCATGTGGATAAATTTTCTGCTGCGTACCTACGCATGGATGTCACTTTTGGAAAATACGGGGCTTTTAAACCGCTTTTTCTCTGCTGTCGGCATAATCGACCTTGGGAACATCGTAAATGGCTGGATGAACAGCTTCTGCGTGTGGCTCAATGATGCTTTTGGTTGGAGTCTCAATGTTGCAAGAGACACCACTATGGAGCATTTCCAAATGATCAATACGGGCGGCGCTGTGGTACTGGGTATGGTTTATAACTATCTGCCCTTTATGATACTGCCGATACACAGTGTTATTATAAAAATTGACCCCTTTGTTATTGAGGCGGCGGAGGATTTGGGAGCAAACAGTTCAACCGTTTTCCGAAAGGTGATTTTTCCCTTAAGTCTTTCCGGTGTTGTCAGCGGCATAACCATGGTTTTTGTGCCCTCGGTTTCCACCTTTGTCATTTCAAAGCTGCTGGGCGGCGGAACAGACATGCTCTTGGGCGACCTGATAGAAATGCAGTTTCTGGGCGCGGCCTACAATCCCCATTTAGGCTCCGCAATTTCCCTCATCATGATGGTCATAGTTGTTGTTTGCATGAGTATCATGAATAAATTCGGCGAGGGCGAGGAACAGGCGGTGCTGATGTGAAACAAAAGCAAAAAAACACCGGCGGCAGCTTTTTAATGCTGCTAACCTTTATTTTTCTTTACCTTCCGATAATTGTTTTGATTATTTTTTCCTTTAACCAGACCAAAAGCCGTACCCAGTGGTCGGGCTTTACACTGGACTGGTATAGAGAGCTGTTTACGGACAGCACAATAATGTCCTCTCTGCAAACAACGCTTCTGGTTTCCGTAATTGCTTCTGTAATTGCGGCAGTGGTTGGCACCTTTGCGGCAATCGGTTTTTTCAATATGAAGCGCAAGTGGCGCTCGCCGCTGCTGACGGTTAATAACATCCCTGTCGTAAATGCGGATATTATCACTGGCGTTTCAATGTCACTGCTTTTTGTATCGGCAGGTGCGTTCTTGGGGTTTAATTTGGGTTTTGGCACCCTGCTTATTGCCCACATCAGCTTCAACGTGCCCTATGTAATTTTGTCCGTCATGCCGAAGCTCTATCAGTTGGACCGAAACCTTTTTGAAGCGGCTCAGGATTTGGGCTGTACATGGTTCCAAACCATCTATAAGGTGATTATTCCGGAAATAATGCCCGGAATAATTAATGGACTGCTGATTGCTTTCACAATGTCGGTGGATGATTTTGTAATAAGCTACTTCACCGCCGGCAGCAGCGTTCAAACCCTGTCAATGACAATATACGCAATGACCAGACGAAGAATAAGCCCAAAGATAAATGCAATATCAACGCTGCTGTTTGTAGTTGTACTTATCCTGCTTGTTGTTGTCAATGTGCGTGAGGCAAAGCAGGAAAAGGCAGAAATCAAAAAGCAAAAAATGCTCAAGGGTGCAAATAACTCTGAAAGGAACACACTTTAAATGAAAAAAACTATTTCTATCCTCCTTTGCTCCGTTATGCTGATGTGCCTGTTTGCGGGCTGCGGCAGCGGAAAGACTGCCGACAACGGCGCTGTAAATGTATATAACTGGGGTGAGTACATTGACATGGATCTCATCAAACAGTTTGAAGATGAAACAGGTATTAAGGTGAATTACAAAACCTACGAATCAAACGAGCAGATGTATAGTGTCTTGCGTCAGGGCGGTGTAAGCTATGACATCGTCATTCCCTCCGACTACATGATTTCCCGCCTAATAAGTGAGGGAATGCTGGAGGAACTGAATTTTGACAACATCCCCAACTACGCTCTCGTTGAGGAGAATCTCAAGGGCATGACCTATGACCCCGAAAACAAATACAGCGTTCCTTATATGTGGGGAACTGTTGGCATAATCTATGACCCTAATGCTGTGGGAGAGGTCACGAGCTGGAGCGCACTTTTTGACGAGAAAAACAGTGGGCAAATACTTATGTTCGATAACTCCAGAGACGCTATGGGTATTGCACTAAAATATCTTGGATATTCTATGAACACCACTGATGAGGCACAGCTTAACGAGGCATTTGAGGTTCTGAAGAATCAAAAGGGTATCTTGCAGGGCTACGTGATGGATCAGATTTTCGAAAAGCTTGAAACGGGCGAGGCTGCAATCGGACCTTACTACGCAGGCGACTATCTAACAATGCATGAGTCAAATCCTGAACTGAAATTCTGTATTCCAGAGGAAGGCTCAAACGTTTTTGTTGATGCTATGTGCATACTCAAGGGCGCTGAGAATAAAGAAAATGCCGAGAAATTTATAAACTTCATGACAGGCACACAGCAGAGCGCCGCAAATTCCGAATACATCGGCTACACAAGTCCGAATTCTGAGGTTAAGGCGAGTCTTGACGCGGATGAGCTGACAATGTCCGTAATGTATCCCTCAGACGATGTGCTCGCAAAGTGCGAAGCCTTTGTTACACTGCCTCAGGAAACTCTTGACTACTACGATTCAATTTGGGTCAAGCTGAAGTCAAAATAAAAATACGGTTTCTTCGTTAAACAAATGAAAAATATAAAGGGACTGCGCTGTGATGTAAAATCACGGTGCAGTCCCTTTATATCATAGCCGCAAGTTTATTTTTCAAAGATTTTGCAGCTGTTTTTTCCGCTGTACTTGACTTCATACAGCGCACTGTCTGCCTGAGCGTAAGCAATAGAAAATGGAATGGGTTCGGTTATGCGTGCAATTCCCAAACTGAAAGTTACAGATGGATCGCCTCCAAATGCCGATTGTCCGCTAAGAATGGATAAAAGGGTATTAGCTCCGTTTTCCAGAAGCGAAATATCGTTTTCATCCTTAAGGTATGCAATAAACTCATCTCCGCCCAGACGGCCTACAATGCTGTCACTCCCAAAAAAGTCTCGAAGCCTAACGGCGGTTCGTGTAAGGACGTTATCTCCGACTCCATGCCCCATGCAGTCATTAATGTCCTTGAAGTTATCAATATCCATAAGAAACAGAGCACCGCAGCCCTTGGACATCTCCTCCTTAATAAGGGTCTCAGCGGTTTCCCGGTTGAGCAGCTTTGTAAGACTGTCAGTGTGTGCAAGGACTTCAAGCGCTTGCTTTTCATTGTGCTCTTTTTCTACATCAAAGGCATATCCGTAAACATACACATCGTTTGTTACCGTGTCGGAGAATAAACGAAGGTTTAATCTTGTCCAATGAAACTTTCCGTCGTTGCTCATACGGCGATATTCAAAGGGTGAGGGCTCGGTTCCTTGCTCAAAGCAGTCCAGAAGCTTATGCCTGTTGAGCTTTTCATAAAATATTTCGTGATCATCTGGGTGAATTCTAAGCTCTATAGCATCAAACCAGAGGTCGTATTCGTTGTTTATGCCTTGGAGCTGATCTGAGTAAACCTCAAGACCTTGAATTATTTTGTTTTTGCTGAGATTTGCCTGTGATGTAAAAATAGCGTCTTTTGTAAGTGCGCTTTGAAGCTGCTTTTGAGTAACCAGAGCTTGAGAAAGCTCCTTGTTTTTGCTCTCGTAAGCTATGATTAGATTCAGCTTGTAAGAGAGAGTAAGCATAACATAGTAGCAGCAGAAAAGAACAAAGCACATCAAAAAATGGTTAAAAGAGGTGTATTTCATGCTATATGCCCTCTCATATACCACGGTTCCTTGGAGCAAAAACACTGTGCAAACAACTATCCAAAAGACCATGTATTTGCGCCTAAGCAGATTTTTAATTGCCAAACGCAGGGCTTTTGTGGACATGAAATGTGTTAGGGCCAGTATACCAATCAGCTCAAATAAATCTGCAAGCATTACTGCAATTATGTTCAGCAGAGGTATGGTGGATATTTTGTGCAGAGAGCAGCCTGATATAAGAGAGATAACTCCGCTTGCCATGCCTTGAGAACACATCACGTTTATTATTAGAGCAGAAAGCACTAATATTATCTGAGCCTTTGATTTGCGGTGAATTATCAGCATTTCCGTTAGAAAAACCGCAAAGGAGGCAAAGAAGCTTATGACAGGTGAGCAGCCAATTACTAACAAGGTGGAAATAAGTGAATTGAATATGCTCAGAGCAATGCGTACATGCATCGTGCTGTGCTTGCTGTCTAGCATGTCCTCAACAAGTTTTAAGGCAAAGAACATCACAGCCGCAAAGAGCAATGCTCTGAAAACTACGAGGGTATAATATAACATTTGTTCTCGTCCAATCATAGTTATTTAGATGAGGGCATATTTCCGAAGAAAAATAAGAATGAAACTTAATCCGAAACTGATTTATGCTGAATTTCAGGGCATAAGGCTTAAAGCAAATCAAAAAAACCCAGTCCAAAAATTAGTTTTAATTCGAATGACATAAAATGCATTTACTTATTATATCAGAAAGCGCATCCGACAATATATGACAATAACTGTTGTTTTTTATATTTTATTACTTTATATGCATAGGAGTCAAGGATTTAAGTGTTTTTTTAGAAAAGAGCGACAGTTCAGCGAACTGTCGCTCTTATAGGTTTGGCTATTCAGTGAATATTTTAAAGCCATTCTTTCCGCCGTACTTAATTTCGTACAAGGCACTGTCTGCCTGAGAATAAACGGAGGAAAATGGTACATTTTTATCCGTTACCGGAGCAACTCCGAGGCTCATACCTATGGTTGGCTCATCGGGCTTTTCCGGAGGAGCCGATAAGCTTTCCAACAGCTTATTTGCGGCATCCTCGATTTTCTCGTAATCGCTTTCGTGCTTAAGATAGGCTATAAATTCATCGCCGCCGAAGCGGCCAACTATATTATCAGCGCCGAAAAATTCCTTAAGGCGTTCTGAGGTTCGAATAAGAACACAGTCACCCACGCTATGACCCATACAGTCATTGATATCTTTAAAATCGTCTATATCCATGAGGAACAGAGCGCCGTTGCCTGTCTGTATTTCCTGCTTTATGAGGCTTTCTGCCGTTGCACGGTTTAAAAGCTTAGTGAGGCTGTCTGTTTGGGCACGGAATTCAAGCTCTCGTTTTTCAGTTATCTCCTTATCAACATCGAAGGCGTAGCCATATACAAATACATCGTCTGTTGACACGTCCTTAAAAATTCGAACAATCATTTTTACCCAATGAAATTTTTCATCGTCCATTCTCCGGTATATGAACGGAGGCGGCTCTGAGCCGGTTTCAAAAAACTCGATGAGCTTTGCCCTGCTGGCATAGGAGTAGAAATAATCTCTATCATCAGGATGTATCCTGCTCCTGAAAAACTCAAACCAGACATCGTAATTGAAATCAACGCCGGCAAAGGACTCCATGTAGGACTGAGGTCCGGAAAGAATGATGTTTTTTGACAGATTTGCTTCACAGGAAAAAACAGAATCACGCATTAGAACACTTTGGAGCTGCTTTTGAGTTATTAGCTCTTGAGAAAGCGCTTTATACTTTGAAAAAATAAGCATCGATTTGTTAAGATTGTAAGAATAGATAAGAGTAAAGTAGCAGCTTGTGAGAAGCCCAAGACAAAAATAAAGCTGGCTCAGACAGATTGCAGATGAAAAATAATCAATGTTATAGATGCTGGCGTTTCCGAACATAAGAAGAACGCAGAGAGACATCCATATGAGCATAAACTTTTTCTGGTGAGAAATTTTTATGAAATCGTGCATTCCTTCCAAAGGAGCAAACAGCAAAATTGCGGCAACAACCAACAGCTCTATGAGACTGGTTACGGTTGAGATAAAGAGCACAACGTCAGGTAAATTGTATATGGAGAAAAAAGACAAACCCATTGCTGTTGCAACAATAGAGGAGACAATGCCGCGAAAACACATGGCGTTTATAATAATTGCCATTGCGCAATAAAGCATATTGACAAAGGTGCTGCGGTAAAGAATTATCAGTTCTAAAACCATCGCGATGAAGGCAACAACAAATGTTAGCCTTGTGCTTAGATTGTTTATCATATATGAGACTAAAAGTGCATTGATAACCGCAACAAATGCGTATGCCCATTTGCGGCACAGCTTGCGCTGCATCAGCCGTTCAACGATGACTGCCCCAAAGTATGTAAACAAAGCGAACAGGATTGTTTGCAGAATTTTCAACATATTTAAGCTTGTAAACATGCAACCTCTCCCTCAAAGCAATTACTAACATTTTATACATCAAATAACAGACATACTATTATACACCACTCTGATTTTTTTGTACATACGAAAAAACGCCTGCCGAGCAATTTTACATGAAATTTTATAGAAATAGATTATAAAATAATGCAACTTCGACAAATGGAGAGCTCATCCGTTGGAGCTCCTCTCAATACCCTTGATGTTGCGTTCAAACTTGTTTCTGGCACCCATTACCTCATGTCCGCAGCCAAGGCAGCGGAGCTTGAAATCCATTCCGATGCGCAGGACAAGCCAACGCTTTTCTCCGCAGGGATGAGCTTTCTTCATGGTGAGTATATCGCCGACGCGGATGTCCATAGCTAATCCTCCTTTTTTATGGTTCTCCAATAGTTTTTGGCTGCCTGTTCAACCTTGTTTTCTCCATACTCATAGTATGTTGCCCCAAGCAGCTCGTTTGGCAGGTATTGCTGCTTCACGTAGTGATTTGGATAGCTGTGGGGGTATTTGTAGTTTTGCTCTCTTGCAAGCTCGGTGGAGTCGGCGTGAACATTTTGAAGCTCTCGCGGAATATCACCGGTTTTACCTCGGCGTACATCGGCGATCGCAGCATCAATAGCCATGCAGCCGGAGTTTGATTTTGGTGCAGTAGCGAGCAGAATAACAGCATCGGCAAGAGGCAGCCGTGCTTCCGGTAAGCCAAGCTGCATGGCGCTGTCAACACACGCCTTCACAATAGGCAGTGCCTGCGGATAGGCTAGACCTATGTCCTCGGCGGCAGAGCATAAAATTCTTCGGCAAGCGCCGATAAGGTCTCCCGCTTCAAGTAGACGAGCAAGGTAATGCAGGGCTGCATCAGGGTCACTGCCCCGGAGAGACTTCATGAGGGCGGAGAGTATATCAAAGTGGGCATCTCCGTCACGGTCGTAACGCATGGCACTTTTTTGAGATACCTGCATAGCATCCTCAAGAAAAAGCTTAACTGTGCTGCCGGCTCCTTTTGAGGCAGAGTACAGAAGCTCAACTGCGTTTATTGCTTTGCGGGCATCACCGCCGCAGCTCTGCGCGATTTGATAATATACGCCCTCCTCGGCATTGATTTTAACCTTGTCACGATCTTCTATAAATTCAACTGCCCGCAGCACAGCCTTTTGCGCCTCCTCGGGCTCAATGGGTTTGAACTCAAATATTGTTGAGCGGCTTAGTATTGCATTAAAAACGTAAAAATAGGGATTTTCAGTGGTAGAGGCAATTAAGGTTATCTTCCCGTTTTCTATAAACTCCAAAAGGGACTGCTGCTGTTTTTTGTTGAAATATTGTATCTCGTCAAGGTAAAGCAAAACGCCCTTTGGAGCCATAAAGGTATCAAGCTCGTCGATTATTGCCTTTATGTCCGCAATGCCTGCCGTGGTAGCGTTGAGACGGCGCAAAGTTCTGTTGGTTTTGTCTGCAATTATTCGGGCAACAGTGGTTTTTCCCGTTCCCGAAGGTCCGTAAAAAATCATGTTTGGTATTTGCTCCGATGCAACGATACGACGAAGCATGGAGTCGGGACCGAGAATGTGAGACTGACCTACTACATCGTCAAGCGAAGCGGGACGAAGCTCATCCGCCAAGGGTCTGTACATTTATGGTTCCTCCTTTTTTAGCAGTGATATAAAAATATGAGCATAAAAGCTCAGAAAAATACATAAAAAGCCGATAGGTTCTGCCCTATCGGCTCTTTCTTGTGCTGATATGCAGCCTGTATTAAAGTTCAGTTTATCACAAATAATTTACCGATACAAGGGGTACTTGTCGCAAAGTGCGGCGACGCGTGCATCGATTTCATCACGCTTTCCGTCAAAGTCGCGGATGGCAAAATTGATAAGCTCAGCAATCTCAACGATATCTTCCTCAACAAAGCCGCGAGTGGTAACAGCGGCAGTTCCGAGACGCAGACCGCTTGTTTCCTTTGCGCTGCGGGGGTCACCGGGTATTTTGTTCTTATTTGTGGTAATGTGAACCTCGTCCAAACGATGCTCAAGCTCTGCACCCGAAACGTCGGTGTCACGCAGGTCAAGCAAAACAAGGTGGTTGTCGGTGCCGCCGGAAACAAGCTTAAGTCCATGCTTTAGCAGCTCGTCGGCAAGAACCGAGCAGTTTTTAACAAGCTGAGCTTGGTATGTCTTGAATTCGGGACTGAGGGCTTCGCCGAAGGCAACTGCCTTACCAGCGATAACGTGCATAAGAGGACCACCCTGACTTCCGGGGAAAATGGCACTGTTTATTTTTTTTGCAATAGCCTCATCGTTGGTCATTATTGCACCGCCTCTGGGACCGCGAAGGGTCTTGTGGGTGGTGGTTGTAACAACATCGGCGTAGCCTATGGGAGAGGGGTGAAGTCCTGCCGCAACAAGGCCTGCGATGTGAGCCATGTCGACCATCAGGTATGCACCGCACTCCTTGGCAATGCCCGAAAACTTTTCAAAATCTATTATACGGGGATAGGCGGAGGCGCCTGCAATTATCATTTTCGGCTTGCACTCAAGAGCTGCTTTGCGAAGCTCGTCGTAGTTGATGTAGCCGTTTTCGTCAACTCCGTAGGTGACCATGTTGTAGTGCTTGCCTGAAAAGTTTGCGCGACAGCCGTGGGTAAGGTGACCGCCGGCGTCTAAGTCCATGCCCATTACGGTGTCTCCGGGAGCACACAGGGCAAGGTACACTGCAAAGTTTGCCTGAGCGCCGCTATGGGGCTGAACATTTGCATATTCACATCCAAAAAGCTTCTTTAAACGGTCAATAGCCAGATCCTCAACTATGTCAACACACTGGCACCCGCCGTAGTAACGCTTACCAGAGTAGCCCTCGGCGTATTTATTCGTAAGAACGCTGCCGACAGCGGCTAAAACCGCAGGACTAACAATGTTTTCCGAGGCGATAAGCTCGATGTTTCCCCTTTGTCTGTTTAGCTCCAGAGCAATCGCATCCGCGACCTGCTTATCCTGACCGGCTATGACCTCAAGCTGCTGTTCAACTATCATTTTGCGCGCCCTCCATTATTTTTATATTGAAGTTTTGTGCCAAATTCATTATAACTTAATGTATAAGCCTTTACAACTGGCTAAAATCGAGAAAACATTGGAAATTATTAATTAGAACTTATACTAATTGGTGGAAAAAACGGATAAAACATTGGAGAAAATCACTATGAACAAAAAAGAACGGGTTGCAGAAATTATTTCCTGTCTGGAGTCGGAGTATCCGGCAGCGGAATGTTCGTTAAAATATGAAAGGGACTATGAGCTGCTTTTCTCCACGCGGTTAGCTGCTCAGTGTACAGATGAGCGGGTGAACAAAACCACCCCAGCGCTGTTTGCCAGATTTCCCACACTTGAAGCAATTGCAGCGGCGGATATTTCAGAGGTGGAGGAATACATACGCCCCTGCGGATTTTATCATACCAAGGCGCGTGATATAGTGATGTGTGCAAACGAGCTTTTGGAGCGCTTTGACGGCAAGGTGCCGGACACCATGGAGAAGCTTACCTCGCTGCCCGGCGTGGGAAGGAAAACTGCAAACCTGATTTTGGGTGACGTTTTCGGAAAGCCTGCCTATGTAGTGGATACCCACTGCATAAGGCTTACAAACCGCATGGGGCTGGTGGATGGGACAAAGGACCCGGGGAAAATCGAAGCGGAATTGAGGAAGCTGCTGCCGCCTGAAAAATCCTCGGACTTCTGCCACAGAACGGTACTTCACGGCAGAGCTGTGTGCACAGCGAGAAGTCCGAAATGTGCTGCCTGCTGCGTTGAACATGTGTGTGCAAAGAAAATATAAAAACGGTATCTTTAGGTGACGACAATTTAGAATTTGAGCAGATTATTGACCGCTCAATATGGACAAATGGTAAAAAATTTGCTTTTTTGCACAAAACACTTTTAATATGCTCCGTTTTATATTAGAATGTCTAGGAACGAGCATATAAAATTTTTTGATCGGAGTCCTGCGTATGGAAACTATAAAACCTGTATACAAGCGCGTGCTTCTTAAGATAAGCGGGGAGGCTCTTGCCGGTGAAGCCGGAAGAGGTCTTGACTTCACAGTTATTGAGGATGTTTGCAAGGCAATAAAAAAATGCACGGAGCTGGGAGTTGAGGTCGGCGTTGTAGTTGGCGGCGGCAACTTCTGGCGGGGAGTCAAGGATGGCGGCGGAAAAATGGAGCGTACCCGCGCTGACCACATGGGTATGATGGCAACCGTTATGAATGCCCTTGCCGTTGCTGATGTTCTTGAGCAGATGGGTGTTGAGGTGCGTGTGCAAACCGCCATTGAAATGCGTGCTATAGCCGAGCCCTACATCCGGGGACGGGCGATGCGCCATCTCGGTCTGGGCAGAGTGGTCATTTTCGGCTGCGGCACAGGCAGTCCCTTTTTCTCAACAGACACGGCGGCAGTCCTGCGTGCAGCGGAAATTGAAGCTGATGCCATTCTCCTTGCAAAGAACATCGACGGCGTTTACAGTGCAGACCCGAGGCTTGACCCTGCTGCGGTAAAGTATGACGCTATAAGCTATGATGATGTTTTGGCGCAGCACCTTGCGGTTATGGATTCAACGGCAACCTCTCTTTCCATGGACAACAAAATCCCTGTGGTTTTGTTTGCTCTTAAGGACCCAGAGAATATCGTTAGAGTTGTAATGGGTGAAAAAATTGGCACCATAGTACAGTAATCAACAGAAATTATTCATATCAAATCAAAAAGAAAAAGCAAGCGATTAAATCGCCTGCAAAAACAAATTACGGAGGGAATCATCATGGCAGACAAGTATCCGGAATTTTCCGCCAAAATGAAAAAGACAACAGAGGTATTGAGCTCTCAGTTCGATTCTGTTCGCGCAGGCCGCGCAAATGTAGCGGTTCTTGACCAAATAAAGGTTGAATATTACGGCACACCCACACCTATTCAGCAAATTGCAACCGTTGCGACTCCCGACCCCCGCAGCCTGTCCATTCAGCCTTGGGACACAAGCTCTTTAAAGCTCATTGAAAAGGCAATTTTGGAGTCCGATTTGGGCATTAATCCTCAGAATGACGGCAAAATTATTCGTCTTGTTTTCCCCCAGCTTACTGAGGAGCGCAGAAAAGACCTGATTAAGCAGGTTAAAAAGTATGCAGAGGAAGCAAAGATTGCTATCCGCAACATTCGCCGTGATGCAATGGATTCCTACAAGGAGCAGAAGAAGAAATCTGAAATCACCGAGGACGACCTCAAGGACATCGAAAAGGATTTACAAAAGCTCACTGATGATTATATCAAGGACATTGACGCAATTGCCGCAAAGAAGGAAAAGGAGCTTTTAGCTATCTGATGGGGCTGTTTCGAAAAAAGAAAACACAGGCGGGGGAAATTGATTTTAAAAATCTCCCCCGCCACATTGCCATTATTATGGATGGCAACGGACGCTGGGCACAGCGCAGGGGACTGCCGCGAACAGCCGGTCATGCCGAGGGTGCGGAAAACTTCAGAACCATAGCAACCTACTGCAAGGACATAGGCATTGATTACCTTACGGTGTATGCGTTTTCAACGGAAAATTGGAAACGTCCTCAGCAGGAGGTAGACACGATTATGGGGCTTTTGGAGAAATATCTCTATGAAGCCATTGAGCGCATGGAGCGGGACAAGGTTAAAATGAAGTTTTTCGGAGATGTGACAACGCTCACTCCAAAGCTTCGCGCGCTTATAGACCGAACAGTGGAAATCAGCACCCATTACGAGGGCTGTCAGGTCAATATTTGCCTGAATTACGGCGGCAGGGACGAAATTGTCCGTGCCGCGCGTAAGCTTGCCGAGGATTTAGCAGCAGGGCGAGAAAACGATATCACCGAGGAGGGCATTTCCTCTCGTTTATATTCGGCAAGCATTCCCGACCCTGAGCTGATAATTCGTCCGGGGGGCGAAATGCGGCTGTCAAACTTCCTTTTGTGGCAGTCGGCATACTCAGAGCTTTACTTTACGGAAACCCTTTGGCCTGATTTTGGAAAGCAAGAGCTTAACACGGCAATTTCATGGTATCAGCATAGGAACCGACGCTTCGGCGGAGTGTAGGCTGAAGGATAAAAAACATACAGAAAATTTTCCTGCGCATGCTTTCAATGCGGGAAAGGGGAACATCATGGCAACTCGGATAATCGTAGCGGTAATTGCAATTCCGCTGCTTATGCTTTTGATTTTTATGGCTCCGCTGTGGGGCTTTTCAATTGCCGTTGGGCTTATTTCGGCAGGTGCCGCATGGGAGCTGCTTCGCTGCGTTGATGAAAAGATGCCCAAGCGGTTTCGCGTTTTTGCTTCGGCAGTGGGCTTTGTTACTCCCGTTGCCTGTGCTTTCGTAAGCGGAAGCACGGTTACAAACACAGCTATATATATTTTAGCGTTAGTTATGTTCTGTGAGCTTATGCTTTCATTTAGACGTGAGGAACATATTAAGCTTGAAACCGTCCTACAGGTGCTGTTTGCCGGCGGCATTATGCCGCTTTTGCTTGCCTCACTTGTGAGGGTGGGACTGCGGGATAATTCCTCCGCGTATCTTTTTTTGCCCTTTGTTGCGGCTTTTTCCAGTGACAGCGGCGCATATTTTGCAGGGAAATTTCTTGGCAAACGCAAGGTGTTTCCACATCTTTCGCCTAACAAAACCCTTGCCGGCTGTATCGGCGGCTTTGTGTCCGCAATCGGCATAATGTTGATATATGGCTTTGTGCTGACTCGGTTTGATTACACAGTTAACTACTACGCTCTGGCGATGTACGGACTTTTTGGAAGCTTTGCCTGCCAGCTTGGCGACTTGGCATTTTCCGCCGTTAAGCGTCAATACGGAATTAAAGACTACGGAAAACTTATACCCGGTCACGGCGGTATGCTGGACAGATTTGACAGCATGCACTTTACAGCACCCATGATAGAAATTTTGGTGTTGCTTCTGCCCGCCATTGCAAAATAGTCTCTGAGGTGCTTAGAGAGCTTTTTCAGCGGACATATCCTGTATGCTGCCATACACATATTGAGGAAAAACTATGACAAATTCAATTTCTGTTCTGGGTGCGACAGGTAGCGTAGGCACTCAGACTTTAGCGGTTGCGGAGCGCTTGAAGCTCAAGGTTAGCGCGATTTCCGGAAACCGAAACATAAAGCTTCTTGAAAGGCAGGCTCGGCAGTTTAAGCCCGAGTTTGTCTGTGTTTATGATGAGTATGCTGCAAAGCAGCTTAAAACAGCGCTTAGCGATACCGACATAAAGGTCGGCAGCGGCATGAGCGCTCTGATCGACTGTGCGGTTAACTACTCAGACTGTGTGGTAACTGCTGTTTCCGGATCCGTCGGACTTGAGCCGACTCTTGCCGCTATTGACGCAGGTCACCGCATTGCGCTTGCAAACAAGGAAACACTGGTTTGCGGCGGTGAACTTGTTATGGCTCGCGCACGGGAAAAAAATGCCCAAATTCTTCCTGTGGACAGCGAGCATTCGGCAATTTTCCAATGCCTTGAGGCACAGGGTAGGGAAAAGGCGCTAAGCCGCATCTTGCTTACAGGCTCCGGCGGTCCCTTTAGGGGGATGACGAGAGAGCAGACAAGGCAAGTAACCCCATCTCAAGCAATTGCTCATCCAAACTGGAGCATGGGAGCAAAAATCAGTGTTGACAGTGCAACGATGATGAACAAGGGACTTGAATTTATTGAGGCGATGCACCTTTTCAGTGTAAGCCCCGACCAAATAAAGGTAATAATCCACCCCGAGAGCATAATACACTCTATGGTGGAGTATGTTGACGGCTGTGTGATAGCTCAGCTTGGCGCTGCTGACATGACCTTGCCCATACAGCATGCCCTTACCTATCCCGACCGCAAATGCGGCGGAACTCCCGCGCCGGATTTTGCGAAAATCGGAAGGCTGACCTTCTTTGACCCCGAACCTGAGAAGGTGCCCTGTCTTATGCTTGCGATGGACTGCGCACGACGGGGCGGAACGGCAGCAGCGGTAATGAGTGCTGCAAACGAAGCGGCAGTTGCCCTGTTTTTACAGGAAAAACTGAGCTTTAACGGCATTTACGACGTTGTAGCTCAGGTGGTGGAGTCTCTCGCCAAGGACGGAACGCCGACCCTTGAGGAGCTTAAAAATGCCGATATTGAAGCAAGACGCTTCGTAAACGACAGGCTATAGCCTGCCCAAAAAAGTTTAACAGAAAATTCCCAAAACCTTTTTGACAAGTGTGTATAATATACCTATAGTCGTTTTGGAGGTTTATATGTATATAGTAATAGCAATTTTAATATTCGGGCTGCTTATTGCAACTCACGAGCTGGGTCATTTTACGGCTGCAAAGTTGTCTAACGTTAAGGTAACCGAGTTTGCCATAGGTATGGGTCCTGCACTTTGGAAAAAGCAAAGAGGAGAAACCCTTTATGCCTTGCGCGCATTTCCCATCGGCGGCTACTGCGCCATGGAGGAGGACGAGCAGTCGGAGGATCCCAGAGCCTTTTCAAATCAGGTGTGGTGGAAAAGACTTATCATTTTAATCGCAGGCGCTGCGATGAACTTTATTACAGGCTTCATTATTCTTTTATTCATTGTTCCAAATTCCGCAGCATTTTTGACCCCCACAATAACCGGCTTCTTTGACAATTGTCCCTACGAGGGCGAGCAAGGGCTTATGGAGGGTGACGTATTTTACGAAATTGACGGTCAAAGAGTATATTTTTCGTCAAATATCGGATTTTTATTGGGACGTGGCGGCGACGATGTGTACGACATCGTTGTTGTTCGTGACGGTGAAAAGGTAGAGCTTAATGACTATAAGCTTGCCCCCGTTGAATATGAGGTGAACGGCGAAAAAACAACGAAATACGGGCTGTACTTCGGTGTCAAGGAAGAGGGCATCGGTGCTGCGATGAAGTACACGTGGAATGCATCTAAGGACTTTGTGCGAATGGTTTGGATGGGGCTTTCCGATCTTATAACAGGAGCTGTGGGACTTAAAGAGCTTTCCGGTCCCGTAGGCATTGTGGAGCTCATAAACGATGTGGGCGAGACGGCCGAAACCACCTCAGCCGCGGCGTACAGCATTTCGTATCTGGCAGCGTTTATTGCCATTAACCTTGCTGTTATGAACATGCTTCCAATCCCTGCGCTGGATGGTGGCAGGGTGCTGTTCCTTGTTATAACAGCTGCTGTGGAGGCCATTTCAAAGAAAAAGCTCAATCCCAAGTATGAGGGTTATATCCATGCTGCCGGGCTGTTTCTGCTGCTGGGTCTGATGGCAGTTGTCATGGTAAATGATATTTATAAGCTGTTTGTATAACGGCTGATGTATGGGCGGGGGGAGCGTTGAGCGCCCCCTGTACCTATGCGTCTCCGGCTTTTTTGCCAGCAAAATCGGAGGTGAAAAGCCGTGTTATTCTACAACAGTGTCATAAGGAGAACTCAATGCAAAGAAAGCTAACAAAGCAAATTAAAGTAGGCGATATTATCGTGGGCGGCGGCGCCCCCGTTTCCGTGCAGTCCATGTGCAACACCAAAACCGATGACATTGATGCCACTCTTGCACAGATTGAAGCACTGGCTGATGCCGGCTGTGAAATAGTGCGTCTTGCCGTGCCCAATGAGTCTGCGGCAAAGGCACTTCCCGAGATACGCAGAGGCTGCAAAATACCCTTAGTTGCCGATATCCATTTTGACTATAGGCTTGCCATAGCGGCGGTTGAAGCCGGATTTGACAAAATTCGCATAAACCCCGGTAACATCGGCTCTGCTGAGAGGGTGAGAGCCGTTGCGGATGCGTGCCGAAAAAACGGCGTTCCAATAAGAATTGGCGTTAACAGCGGAAGTCTTGAAAAGGACTTGCTTGAAAAATACGGGCCCACGCCCAAGGCGCTGTGCGAGAGCGCAATGCGCCATGTTCACATGCTTGAGGATGCGAATTTTGACGATATTTGCATATCCATAAAATCCAGTGACGTTTCCCAAACAGTTGCTGCGTATCAAATGCTAAGCACGATGACGGATTATCCTCTGCATCTCGGAGTTACTGAAACAGGAACCCCTTATATGGGTATTGTCAAGTCCGCTGCGGGAATAGGCTCACTTTTGCTCGACGGCATAGGTGACACCATCCGTGTTTCACTGACTGCCGACCCCTTGGAGGAGGTCAAGGCGGGAATAGCCATATTGAAGGCAACAGGCGTCCGCCGTGAGGGGGTCAATATTATTTCCTGTCCCACCTGCGGACGTACCTGTATTGACCTTATAGGTACGGCGCAAAGGGTTGAGGAGCTTTTGAAAGACTGTAAGCGCTCAATAACTGTTGCGGTTATGGGCTGTGCCGTAAACGGACCGGGCGAGGCAAAGCATGCAGACTATGGTCTTGCGGGCGGTAACGGCGAGGGTGTCATTTTTAAGAATGGTGAGATAGTAAAAAAAGTGCCGGAAAAGGATTTGGCACAGGAGCTTTACGCACTTATAATGAGTGAGAAATAGCAAAAGACCCAATGGAGGAATATATACAAAATGAGCGAAGATATGAAAACCCCGTTTTTAGAAATGTTTCCCTTCTGTGAGGGACTTTCAGGAATGTGCGGAGGGCTTGATAAGTCCTATGTTGTCGCTGCAACGATAAATAAAGAAAAAATGTCTATGAATGTGGAGGCGGTATTTCCCAGAATGGCAGCACCGGCAGAGCTTCACACTATAGAGGGGAGAATTGCAGCCGAGTACGGTCTGGGTGCAATGACAATAACGCCCCAGCGCACGGCTAGCATTTCCCCCAGCGCACCCCCAGCGGCAGGTACAGGAGGAAAAGCGGGTAGCAAAGCTAAAAATGCTCCTGCCCCGGGAAAAGCTATATACGGAAAACAGATTAAGGGAGAACCCGTTTCCATGGAAACCCTTAATACGGAGTCCGGAAATGTGGTGGTGCAGGGAGAGGTTTTCTTTATTGAAAACAGGGAGATTGAAAAGCGCAAGGCATGGGTGCTTTGCTTTGAGATTACAGACAACACAGGCTCTGTCCGCGTGTCAAAATACTTCCGCGAGGGTGAAGACAGGGGAGAGCTTCAAAGCTTAAAGGTTGGAGATTATGTTACGGTTTCCGGACATGTTTCCTATAACCGCTATGACGAGGACATTGCCTTAGAGCCGAAAAATGTTGTCATGGGCAAAAAGCCTATGAGACAGGATACGGCTGAGGAGAAACGAGTTGAGCTTCATCTGCATACCCGCTACTCTACGCTGGACGCACTGACAGACCCCACTGCCGCTGTTAAAAGAGCAAAGGCGTGGGGACATCCTGCAATTGCGATAACAGACCACGGGGTTGCGCAGGCATTTCCGGAAATGTGGCAGGCAGGCAAGAAAAACGGCGTTAAAATAATCTACGGTGTTGAGGGCTACTACATAAATGATGTAGACGACAAGCTTGCTATCTATGGTGATGTGAACGGCAGCTTAAGCGACGAATTTGTTGCCTTTGATATAGAAACCACGGGACTTTCCGCAAATGACGACCGCATAACTGAAATAGGCGCGGTGATTTTTAGGGACGGAAAGCCTACGGAGCATTTTCAGACCTTTGTAAATCCCCACAGACCGATTCCAAGGGAAATTGTTGAGCTGACAGGAATTACAGACCATGATGTTTTTGACGCTCCCAATGAGGACAAGGCACTTGGAAGCTTTATGGACTTTGTGGGAGAGCGTCCTCTTGCTGCCCATAACGCTGAGTTTGACATGGGATTTATGTTTGCCTGCGCACAGCGGAGCAAAATTTTGTTTAAGCCTGTTTATATGGACACGCTTACGCTTTCTCAGGCGCTCTTGCCAGATTTGAAGCGCTACAAGCTGGATTTGGTTACAAACCGACTGGGTTTGCCGGAGTTTAACCACCATCGGGCGGACGATGACGCACTAGCTTGTGGCAGAATTATGGCAAAGCTTGTGACAATGCTGTCTGAGAGGGGCATAACGGAAAAAAGTCAGCTTGAGGATTATGTTCGGGAAAAGCGCAATGCAAATCCGCGCACACACCGAACACGCCATATTGTTCTTTTAGTCAAGGATAAAAAAGGCTTGAAAAACCTTTATGAAATGGTTTCCAAGGCCCACCTTGAGCACTTTAAAAAAAATCCGATTATCCCAAAAAGTTTGCTTTTGCAGTATAGAGAGGGAATAATCGTCGGCTCTGCCTGTGAGGCAGGTGAGGTTTTTGATGCTGTTGCGAGAAATAAGAGCGATGATGAGCTTGAGCGTCTTTGTGCGCTTTACGACTATCTGGAAATTCAGCCCATATGTAATAACATGTTTATGCTGGACAGCGGCGCTGCAAAGGACGAGGAGCAGCTTCGGAACTTCAATCGCCGCATTGTGGAGCTGGGTGAAAAGCTGGGTAAGCCCGTTGTTGCCACAGGCGACGTTCATTTTTTAGACCCGGAGCAGGAGGTGTTTAGGCACATACTCCTTGCAGGACGCAAGTTTTCCGATGCAGATAGGTCCTTACCCATATACTTCAAAACAACTGACGAAATGCTTCAGGAGTTTTCCTATCTGGGCGAGGAAAAGTGCCGCGATGTGGTCGTAAAAAATCCTGTGGCAATTGCGGATATGTGCGATGAAATTGAACTTTTGCCCAAGGATTTGTACCCCCCCACGATTGAAAATTCCGCAGAGGACTTAAAAAGCCTTGTTTATGGCAAAATGCACGCTTTATACGGGGAAAATCCGCCGGAAATTGTTTTGGACCGCGTTGAAACCGAGCTTCACGATATTCTGGACAGACACTACGATGTTATATATATGTCCGCTCAGAAGCTTGTTGCAAACTCTCTGGAGGCTGGCTATCTTGTCGGATCTCGGGGAAGTGTAGGCTCGTCACTTGTGGCGTTCATGTCGGGCATAACGGAGGTTAATTCTCTGCCAGCACATTACCGCTGCCCAAAGTGCAAGCACTCTGATTTTGAGTCCGGCAAGGGCTATGGCTGCGGTGCGGATATGCCAGACAAGTGCTGTCCGATTTGCGGAGAAAAAATGGCAAAGGACGGCTTTGACATTCCATTTGAAACATTTTTGGGGTTCGGCGGTGACAAGGTGCCGGATATCGACCTTAACTTCTCCGGTGAATATCAGGGAAAAGCGCATAAATATACGGAGGAGCTTTTCGGACGTGACCACGTTTTCAAGGCAGGCACGGTTGGAACTTTGGCTGAAAAAACCGCCTTTGGATATGTTAAAAACTACCTAAACGAGCGTGGGAAAATTGTAACAAAAGCCGAGGAAAACCGCTTGGCACAGGGATGCGTGGGAGTAAAACGCACAACAGGTCAGCATCCGGGCGGACTGGTTATTATCCCGCAGGACATGGACGTTACGGACTTTTGCCCTGTGCAGCATCCGGCAGACGATCCGGACAGCGATATTATCACGACCCACTTTGAATATCACAGCATGGAAGCGAATCTTCTTAAGCTTGACGAGCTGGGGCATGATGACCCCACCATGATTAAAATGCTGGAGGACTTGACAGACGTTGACGCAAAGAAAATTCCGCTTGATGACCCGGGAACACGAGAAATATTCTATTCACCTAAGCCTCTGGGACTCTCGGATGATGACCCAATCATCGGCAAGACAGGAACTATAGGAATCCCCGAATTCGGCACAGGCTTTACCCGCCAAATGCTGGTTGACACGCAACCGAAGGAGTTTGACACCTTGGTGCGGCTTTCCGGCTTTTCCCACGGTACCGATGTTTGGCTTGGCAACGCAAAGGACATTATCCTCGGCGGCACTGCCAGTGTTAAGGACACAATCGGTTGCCGCGATGATATTATGCTATACCTTATCTCAAAGGGCATGGAGCCTAAGCGTGCATTCAAGTTTATGGAGGCTGTTCGTAAGGGCGCTATACACAAGGGCAAGCCGTGGCCTGACGGCATAGTTGAGGAAATGCAGAGTCTTGATGTTCCCGAATGGTACATTGACTCCTGCCGGAAGATACAATACCTTTTCCCAAAGGCACACGCGGTTGCCTATGTTATGATGGCGTTTCGCATTGCATATTTTAAGGTGCACCATCCTCTTGCCTATTACAGCTGCTATTTTTACCGCAGAAGTGACAGCTTTGATGCAGCGCTGATGACGCGGGGGATTGAAACCGTTCGCCGCAAGCTTAACGCAATTAAAAATGACGAAAATGCCAGTAAAAAGGATGAGGACACCTACACCACACTTGAAGCTGTGTATGAATTTTACCTTCGCGGCTTTGACTTTGGACGCATGGACATATACAAATCTAAGGCAACACAGTTCGTTATTGAGGGCAACACACTTATTCCGCCCTTTATAGCAATAGCCGGTTTGGGCGAAACTGCGGCTCGAGACCTTGAAAAATGCGGCGAGGACGGCAGAAAGTTTATCTCCGTTGAGGAGGTAATGAGTGCCTGTCCCAAGGTGAGTAAAACTCACATCGAGCAGCTTAAGGAACTGGGAGCATTGGGAGATATGCCCGACACCAGTCAAATGAGTCTGTTTTAAGCATTCTTAAATCATAAAAATGAGGTAACGCTTTTTTGCGTTACCTCATTTTCTATTTAATTTCTATGCTTATCGGTTCATCCAAGCTCACACGGGAGGAGAAGCTGGGGGACAGCCGCACCTCACTGTCAGCAAAGTCCTTTAAGGGGAAATACTCCACAAAGCGACCGGGTAAACTAACTGCGGTGTTGCTGCTATCATCGTAATATCCGCCGCCGGTGCTGGAGCTGCTGTTTATTGAGTACTCCTTACCCTGCTTGTCGTAATAGCTCCAACCGAAAAGCTGATAGTGGTGATTTTCCTCAAGCTCCGGTGCAGAAAAATAGACTATCCAGCCGTTTTTCTTTTTCACTGCCTGCTCAAGCTTGACACCGTCGGGCAGCTTGTCGGCTGTTTCGTTTTCTAGGTCAACACGAATGGTTTCCATGTCCTTGTCAAGCCATGTAACGCCTGTTATTTTTAGAGCAAGGTGCTCGCTTTCGGAGAAAAACGCACTTTCCAGCATATAGGTTTCCATCATGGGACTGTCAGCTCTGCCGCTTGCGGAAATTCCGTTTGCGATGCTCTCAAAGCGCTCGCCCTTCTCATTTTCAACATAAAACTCAAGGGATTTGAGCCATGCTGTATTTTCAGGGGTATCGTCAAAGGTAAAGCGCATATGGGTCGGGTAGATTTCCGCCTTGGTAAGTGTGAATTTCTGACCGTCAAGGTCAAAGCTTTGGTTGACTGGTATTGTTTCACCCTGTGCGGTGTAGTAAGGGTCTAAAGATAGATTGAAATTAAACTCTGCAATTGCATCAGGGGTTTTGTCCACATTGCCGGAGAGCATATCTTCCTCAACGCTTTGAACAGGCTCTTCTCTTACGTAGCTGCCGTTGTCGTGAACCTTTAGACGCAAAGTCAGAAAATCGGGCATGTCTTTATCTACAAAGTCAAGTGTAAGCTCACGCAGATCGCCGTTGGGAATGTCAAGCCCACCAGAGCAAATGCTGCACGAGTCAAGCCTTTTGCCGTCGGCTCCCAATACATCAGGAGAGGCATCCATAGCAAAATATGTGTCAGAGTCCAGAGAAAAGTAAACATTAAGCTGCTTTTGGTCAACTATTACATATTCAACCCTTGCTGTAATTCCGTTCACTGTTTGCTCCTGCTCAATTGGCTGAACATATTCATTTTCCACTGCTGCGGTGAGAGAGGGTGAGTATGCCACAAGCTTTGCAAGGTCTGAAATCAGCGGGATACGCCCCGCGGCGTAGGCAAAGGTGGGGGAGATGTTTACAAGCAGCACAAACACAGCAAACACTGCTGCTAGGGTGCCAAGGGGAGCAAACACCGCACGTTTGGCACGGTGGCGGCGGATCTCGGCGGCTCGTCTGGCTCGGGCACGGTCAAGAGTGTAATCAAGCTTCAGTGGAGTTTCCTCAAGCTGCTCCATGAGCTTCGTATATTCAATGTTTCGATTCATATTGCATTTCCTCCTCAGACAATTCCAGCCGCAAAAGCGAAAGCGCACGGCGAAGCCTTGTTGCTGCGGTGCCCTGTGGGATTTTCAGCGTGTGCGCTGTTTCGCAAACGCTCAAACCGCCGAAGTATCTAAGTATCAATGGCTCCTTAAGGCTCTGAGGTAATCGGGAAACGGCATCCTTCAAGGGTAGGGTGTCAAGCTCGCTGTAGGCTGTTTCCTCAAGCTCTTCCAGAGCAACTGTGCGGGAGCGCCGCTTAAGCTCATTTTTGCACTGGTTTATCAATATCCGTGTTATCCATGTGTTAAAATACTGGGGGTTTTTAAGCTTTTTAAGAGATATTAATGCTTTGTAAACAGTTTCGTCCACGGCATCCAAGGCGTCGGTCTCGCTGCTAAGGTAAAGATAAGCAGTGCGGTAAAGCCTTTTCCTCAGTTCCTCAATTCTAATGGCGAACTCGTTTTCGTTCATGGTATGTAGTTCCTTCCCGTTTGTACGTACATATATTAGACAATTATTGGGCTGTTTTTTATTTCGGGTAAAAAATTATTTAATTAAATTTCTAGACAGTTTTAATGGAACGAAGCATCGCCGTCTTGGTTTTAATAAAATAGTATCTGTTTTATTAAAGCGATTATAACAAAATGTCGCCGCAATTTACAACGAATTGCGGCGGCATTAGCTTTGTAATTGTCAAATTAGGCTGCTATGCTTCATGAAATTATTCTTAAGTTAGGTTTCCATTTGCTTGCCCAAAAAACAGGCAACTGTTGCAGCGAGCTTAACCTGTACTTCGGTGGGGGCGGGAGAGTCCTTTTTTGCCGCGAAAACTACGCAGCCCATGATGTCACCCTCGGACAAGATGGGTGCGGCAACGCAGACGTTTAGAATTCCTCCGTCTACAAAAGGAATTTCAGGTCCGGACTGAGCAGAATAAAGCTTACGGGAGTCCAAAATATCAGACAGCTCCTCACTGATGCGCTTATCCGCCAATTCCTTTTTAGGAACACCGGATACGGCAATAACGCTGTCTCTGTCGCAAACGGCAGCAACGCAGTCACCGGTTTTAAAAAGTGATTCGCAAATCTGCGCGGCAAAATCAGACAGCTCACCGACAGGGGAGTATTTCTTGAAAATTACTTCGCCATCCTTCTCTGTATAAATCTCCAAGGGGTCGCCATCACTGATAACACTGACACGGTAGACCTTGTCCGGGTGATTTTTTATCCTCCGAACTATGCTGCTTTCGATATCCGCCGTGCCCAAGTCAAAATTTACAGCAGCCTCCGCGGGTATACTGCCCAGCTTGAGGAGAGCATCTATATCTGCCTTTAGCCTTATTTCAAGGTGATCCTCGTAAATGATTATCCTGTCAATTATCAGCTCAAGGTCACGCTTATCAAGCCTGTCCTTTTCCAGTATTTCATCGAATATATCAATGGCTGTTCTGGCTATTCGGTTAACGCGGATTATGGTGTTGCGCTTGTTCACAGTCATGGATATCTGATTTTGCATACCTGTAATTCGGCTTTCGCACTCGGCAATCATTTCGTCATAGGTTTCTTCAATAAGCTGCTCTGCCTCGGGTCTGCGCATAAGCTCACGCATTTTTTGCCTTGTGGTAGTTTTAAGCTCTTCTTTTGCGTCCTCAAGCTGCTTTTCCAAAAATGCCACGGTATCCTCGTTACTTTGCACTTGGGTGTCTTCATTGGCAATTGACTTTTCAAGCTCAGCAATCATTTCCGAGGAGTTTTCCCGCACTCTTTTGATGTAGCTTTTAAGGAGAGCGTCAAGCATATCAACCCGTGTATGATGAGAGGTGCACCCGTTCAAGCCTCGCTTATGGTAGCTCGAGCATGTGTAGGCGCAGGGCTTACCGCTTCTGCTCGTTGCAAACATCGGCTCTCCGCAGTCACCGCAGCGAAGAAAGCCCGAATATATATTGTCGTTCTTTTTTATACCGTGGTAGTTATCCGTTGTGCGCCTTGCAAGTTCCTGCTGTGTAACGGCAAAGGTCTTGAAATCTATTATTGCTTCATGGTGGTTTTCAAAAACGATATGGTCCTTTTCGTCGATTTTAATGTCAGAGCCGTTGATTTTCTTTCTTGTATACTTGCCCTGCCTGAGAGTTCCGATGTAAAAATCGTTGCGGAGTATCCCCTCCACCGTAACGATGCTCCATTCGGGCTTTGCTTTAATTTTGGTTTCTTCACCCTTCATTTCTTTTCGGCTTCGCTCATCCATGCGAGGGGTGGGAATGTGAAGCTCTGTCAGGTGATTTGCAATTTTGCGGTAGCCCCAGCCGGAGCTGTACAGCTCATATATTTTTTGAACAACCTCTGCCTGTGCTTGGTCAATCTCAAATGTCATGGTTTTGCTGTTGGTAATCACATAACCGTAGGGGACGGCGCAAATCCACTTTCCATCGTTTTGACGGCGCTTAATAACAGTTTTTACCTTTTTTGAGGCATCTGTTACCGGCATTTCATTTATTAGGAATTGGAACTGTATTTTCAGCCAATCGTCATCGTTGGGATAGTCCACGTTATCGCCGATTGAAATAATGCGCATGCCCACATCCCGAAGGTCCTCAAGCTCAACAAGCCCACGGCTGTTGCGTCGAGAAAATCTGGAAAAGTCCTTAACGATTAAAATGTCATATTTCTTCTCAAACATCAGACCGCGCATTTTTTGGTAATTTTCCCGCTGGGCAAAGGTGTAGCCCGAGCGGTCGCGATCCTCATAAAAGGTCAGCTCACTGCCGGGAAATCTCAGCTTTACAAAATCTGATATAATTGCTTTCTGGTTTTCGATTGAGGTGTTGTCCCTGTCCAATTCTTCGTCAACTGATATTCGGCAATATCCGGCTATGGAGTACTTATCTGCCAACACTGTCACCTCTTTGCTGTAGTATTATAGACAACATTGTACTACAAACGCTATGTATTTGCAAGCAGGCTGATATCAAAAATTATGTCAGCTATTTTTACAAATATCGAGTTTATAAACCCCCATAGGGGCTTGTGTGGATAAAATAGGCTTGATATACTGCATTTCGACATAAAGTGCAGTACCTATTTCTGCTCTTGAGCTGCAAGAAAGGCTGCGGCACTGATTTTACAATTATAAAGAGCTTTTGGTGATGAAAATGTCAGAAAAAAATGTGAAAACTGTTTGTGAAGTAACTGCAAAGGAAATGGCACTGCTGGAGTTTATAAGGAAGCTTGATTTCGGCGAAATGAAGCTTTATGTGTCGGAGGGACAGCCTGTTCGCCTTGAGGAAATAAAAAAGAGCGTAAAACTTTAATACGGAAGAACTGACTGAAAAACAGAGGTTCCTAATGCTGCAAGCTTAATTGATTGCAGCACTAGGAGCCTTTATTTCTTTACGGGATTATCGTGAGAATGCTCACGCTGATACGATAAATTCATGCTTTATTATGAGGAGGAAAAGAAATGAAAAAAGCAAAAAGACTTGTCTCCCTGCTGCTGTGCACGGTGCTGCTGCTGACTGTGCTGTGCGCCTGCGCAGGAAAGACTCAGCCACAGGAAAACGGTTCAGAAGCAGAACCTGACACTCAGGCAGACGAGGTGTCGTTTGATAGAAGCAACACCTTTATCTATGGCGCGGAATTTATGGATGACCAATATAATCCGATTTTTGAATCCACGTACTTCGGAAGCATGCTGTTTCGTGGATTAATGACCACGGATGAAAACTGCGTTCCCCAATGTGAGCTTGCCTCAGAGTACAGTGTTAGTGACGATTTGTTAGAGTATACCTTCAAAATTCGTGATGATGTTAAATTCCACGACGGCACAAAGCTGACGGTAGAGGATGTTGTATTTACGCTTAACAGTGTGATGGACGAAAAGGTCAACTCATCACTGCGTGAAGACTTTGTACTTATCAGTAAAGTTGAAAAGGTAGATGAATCAACGTTGCGTATTACTTTAAGCGAGCCCTTTCCCGCTTTGCTTGACAAGCTTACTATCGGCATTGTTCCTGAGCACTGCTTTGAAGGTCAGGACATAAACACAGCTGAGTTCAATATGAAGCCGATTGGCTGCGGCCCCTTTAAATTTGTTTCCAGTGAGGGTGATTCAAAGCTGGTAATGACCAGATTTGACGATTTTTACGGTCAGAAGGCAGGAATAGAAAACATCGTTTGTCTATATCTTCCTGACTACAATGTTCGTGCTATGCAGCTTTCCACAGGCGAGATTGACATGGCATATGTTGAACCAAGTCAGGCTGAGGAGCTGGATAAAGGCAAGGACACAACTGTTCACAAAATACCCACAGCAGATTACAGATGTGTAATGTTCAACTTTAATGCAACCGATATTTTTGACGATGTAATGGTGCGTCAGGCGTTATGCTTTGCTACGGACCGACAGGCAGTAGTTGACTCAATTGTTCATGGCTATGGAGAGACTGCGTATTCGCCGCTTCAGCTCAACCAATTCAACAATGCAGAAGTAGAAAAATACAGCTACGATGTAGAAAAAGCGAAGGCTCTCCTTGACGAGGCAGGCTGGAAGGACACGGACGGAGACGGTATACGGGATAAGGACGGGAAAAAGCTGTCATTCACACTAACAGCTCCAATTTCTGATGAGGTTCGTGTAAATATGGCAACCTATCTGGTTTCCGAATGGGTCAAGCTTGGAATTGACTGCAAGGTTGATGCTTTGGATTGGAGCGCAATTGATATCAGCAAATGCGCTGCCTTCGTGCTTGGCTGGGGAAGCCCCTTTGATGCAGACAACGACACATACAGACTGTTCCGTACAACAGGTTCGGCAAACTACGGCTTTTACAGCAACAAGGAAGTTGATGAGCTGCTTGCAAATGCACGTGTAACCGCTGATAAGTCAGCAAGGGGAGCTAGCTATGCACAGTTCCAGACAGCACTTGCTGAGGATCCTGCATATGACTTTATCTGCTACTTAACGGCTCTATACGGTGCAAATAAGAGAGTTTCGGGTATTAACACAAACAAAACTCTTGGGCATCATGGTGCAGGCGTTTTCTGGAATATTGAGGAATGGACGCTTAATTAAGCGATAGAATTGGTTTCTGCAAATGATAAAGTACATTTTTAAAAGAGTTTTACAAAGCGTAATTGTGCTCTTTATTATGAGTGTAATAGCATTTGCCCTTATAAACGCGGCTCCGGGTGATCCGGCAGCCGCGATTTATGGGGGACAGATGGACAGGCTTACGCAAGCTGAAAAAGAGCGAATTAATACAAATTTGGGTCTTGATAAGCCCGTTGCGGTAAGGTATTACAATTGGCTTTCGGAGATGCTTGCAGGACGTATGGGCAATTCGTATGCCAACGGCAAAAGTGTAAACCTTATTGTATCCGAGCGTATGCCCAATACGTTGAGATTGTTTACGGTTTCCTTTTTAATAACGGTAGTGCTTTCTGTGGCAATTGGATTGTGGGCAGGTCTTAATCCAAATTCCGGCTTGGATCGTGCAATTACGATTACAAGCATTACAATTAACGGAATACCCAGCGTTCTTGTAGCAATCGGCTTCATTTTTTTGTTTTCCGTTGCTCTCCGCTGGCTTCCCTCATCAGGACTGTCCTCTGTATTCTCAGACTCGGTTGGAGACAGAATTGCGCACATTATTTTGCCGGTTACAACAATAGTGTTTAGCCATGTAGGTTCTTTTTCCCGATTTATTCAGGAGGGAATGAAGGAGGAGCTAAACAGCTATTATGTTGCAGTTGCCAAAGCAAATCATGTTTCCAAGCACCATATATACATGGGAGCGATGAAAAACGCATTGGTGCCCTTTATAAATTATGCCGGAACTCATGTACCCTCCTTTTTTTCCGGCTTTGTAGTGGTTGAGACTGTTTTTGCATACCCCGGTCTTGGAAATATGATAGTCGGAGCAATTCCGGTAAAGGATTATCCTGTGCTGATGGGAGGAATTCTCATTACGGGGATAGTGGTAATAATTTCAATGCTGGCGGTAGATATAATCGACATAGTTTTAAATCCAAAGCTTAGAAAGGCGGTTGTAAAGTGAAAGCCAAAAATAATAACAAGAAAAACAAGGTTTGGATTATCATTTTTGCTGTTATTGTTCTGATGTGCTTCACATCACCTTTGTTTTTAAGCTTTGGGTCTGCCGATGCGGATGTTGATTTATACAGTGTGCTCCAGCCGCCCAATGCAGACCATCCGTTTGGCACTGACAGCATCGGCAGAGATGTACTTTCAAGGGTTTTGTACGGAGGAATAGTTTCATTATCCATTGCCGCGCTGACAACCCTGATAGGTCTTACTATTGGTCTTATTTACGGCGGGATAAGCGGCTATGTGGGCGGAAAAACAGACAGCATAATGATGCGCTTTGTGGACGTTGTGTATAGCATACCGTCTACTATTATAGTTCTTGCTTTTCAAATGGTGTTTCCCAATAAAATACTGGGACTTGTTATAATTATGAGTCTTACAAGCTGGATGACAATGGCAAGAGTTATTCGGGGACGCTTTCTTGAATTGAGAAAGACAGATTTTATTATGCTTGCTCACGGATTTAACATTCCCAGACGGGTTATTGTCTTTAATCACATGACGCGAAACAGCCTTTCCGGCATAATAATCATTGCAACCTTCACCTTTGCCGGTGCCATAGTAACGGAAACGGCGCTGAGCTATTTGGGAGTAGGAATTCCCATCAATGTGCCGTCGTGGGGAAACATGATAAGTAATGCACAAAACTATGTTCTTACAGGCAAATGGTGGATTGTGCTATTCCCCGGAGTTTTAATTATTGTAAGCTCACTGTGCGTCAATTTCACAGGGGAGTATTTGAAAAATAAGTATGTTGCATAAGGAAATAAACTATGAATGATATAGCAATTAAACGTGATATCACAAGGCTGTGGAACAAAGAATATAAGGATTACGACAGCTGCTATGCTCATGGACTTAAAAGCGAGGGCGAAAAGCGAGAGTGGCTCAAGCTTTTGGACGGTCTTGTTGAAAAAAAGCCCAGCGATGTTCTTGATGTTGGAGCGGGAACAGGGTTTGTAAGTCTCCTTCTGGCAGAGCTGGGTCATAACTGTAAGGGGCTTGATTTGTCTAAAAATATGCTTTCTGTGGCAAAGGACAAAGCAACCAGATACGGCTTTGAGAATGTTGACTTTGCATTAGGCGATGCGGAGGATACTCAGGAGCCTAATGAAAAATACGATGTTGTTATAAACCGGCATTTGGTATGGACGCTTCCGCATCCTGAAAAAGCAATGGCAGACTGGCACAGGGTACTAAAGCCGGGGGGAAGGCTAATTGTGTTAGAGGGAAACTGGCATTACAATCGCCCCGCTGACAGAGCTTCGGTTTTTCTTGGAAAATGTCTCATCAGCATACAGGAACGCCGAAATGCATTCGCAAAACGTGATGATTCGTATGATAAGCTGAAAAAAGAGCTGCCCATGATGCAGAGTAAAAATGCAAAGCGCCTCTCCCAAATGGTCGAAAACGCGGGCTTTTCCATAACAGTCATTCCTCTCAAGAGCGTTGATAGGGCAGAAAAAAAGGCAATGCCCCTTGCCAACCGACTGTTAAATCCGCACAAGCGCATAGCTGTTGTGGGAATTAAGAGATAAGATATGCAGGGTAATATACTTGAAATTGAACACTTATCAATGTCAATTGGAGAGAAGCAAATCATTGATGATGTTTCTTTTGACATTAAGGATAAGTGCATTAGCTGCTTGGTGGGAGAATCGGGCAGCGGAAAAAGTCTTACAATTTCTTCTGTACTCGGATTGCTTCCAACTGAAGCGAAGATTTCTGCGGAAAGCCGAATATCGTTTAATGGGAATGACATTTTTTCCATATATCAGGATCCCATAAATTCATTTAACGGGTCTGTCCGCGTTGGAAAGCAGCTTTTTCAAATGGCGAAGGGCTACAAAAAGGTTTCCAGAAAGCAATTTGATAAGGAAATATCCGACGTGCTCTTGCGTCTTCGGTTTGACAATCCAGAGGCTGTTCTAAAAAAGTACCCGTTTGAGCTTTCCGGCGGAATGCTTCAAAGACTTATGATAGCCTGCGCAATATATGTGGCACCCTCACTTATTATTGCCGATGAGCCGACAACTGCCCTTGATGTTAGCATACAGAAAGAAATAATGCGGGAGTTTCGTGCCATTAACCACGAGATGGAGCTTGCAATTCTTGTTGTGACCCATGATTTTGGAGTTGTTGCAGAGCTTGCGGATTATGTTGTTGTCATGCACAACGGAGCTGTGGTGGAACACGGCGATGTTTACAGCCTTTTTGACGCGCCGAAGGAGGAGTACACTAAGGCTTTGCTTGAGGCAAGCTTTAAGGAGGAAAAGTGCAAATGCTGACTGCTCAACAGGTGGGGAAATCCTATAAAAAAGAACTGATACTTCATGATATCAGCTTTGAATTGAAAAACGGTGAAATACTGGGGCTGGTAGGGGAAAGCGGATGCGGCAAAAGCACTTTGGCCAGACTTCTATGCTGCTATGAGAAGCCCAGTGCTGGTAAGGTGCTATACAAAGGGAAAGATACACAGCACGCAAAAAAAGCCCAGCGCTCATTATTCCATAGAGACTGTCAGCTGATTTTACAGGACAGTCTATCTTCCTTAGACCCCACAATGACAATAGGGAAAACACTACATGAGGCATTAAAGTACAACGGATACTCAGATGCAATGGAAAGAAAAGAGCGAATTGAAAAACAGTTAGACAGGGTGATGTTAAGCAGCGACCTGCTTAATAAATTTCCGATGCAGCTAAGCGGTGGTGAAAGACAGCGTATAAATATTTGCCGTGCACTTTTGGTGCAGCCTAAGATACTAATTTGCGATGAGATAACTTCAAGCCTTGATGTTATCACCCAGTACCATTTACTCAAAATGCTCAAGCAAATCAATGCGGAAACAGGCTTGCAAATCATATTTATTTCCCACGATATCAATGCAGTTAAAAGTATAAGCGACAGAATAATCGTAATGCACGATGGGACAGTTGCAGAGGAAATTTACAGGGCATCAGGATTTGCCTACAACGGGAAATATACAAAACAATTATTTGAATCTTTACCTATTATTCATCCAAGTATGCGGCAAGGCTTGTCGAGACATTTTGCGGAGGAGCTTTTTTCACAGTGAAAATGGATATTTTTTAAGTATAACAGACTTATTGCAGATATTAAAACATTTGCATTGGCAAATAATCGTCGGCGCTTGAGGTGGAGAGCATCCGTCGTAAAATAGCACTCTTAAAAATAATAATTGACACTGTATCGTCTTAACAATATACTAAGAATGAATATTAGTATATCGTTGTGGCGATACTTGCTTAAGGGGTGCTAAAATGCAAGAGTTGATTTTATATCATGGATCACCGCAAATTATTGAGCGTCCAGAGTATGGAAAAGGAAAACCCTATAACGATTACGGCGTTGGCTTTTATTGCACTGAAAGCCTTGAGCTTGCAAAGGAATGGGCGTGTACTGCGCAGGGCGGGGGCTTTGCAAACAAGTACCTCCTAAACATGGATGGGCTTTCGGTGTTTTCCCTCACTTCGGACAACATGAATATATTAAACTGGCTGGCTGTTCTCATAAATAATCGCACATTTAGGCTGTCCGGTGATTTGGCAGTTGAGGCAAGGGACTATCTGCTGAAAGAGTTCCTTCCTGATATGGGATTTTGTGATGTTATACGAGGTTATCGTGCTGATAATTCGTATTTTTCATTTGCCGCAGCATTTTTGAACGGCGGGCTGTCTCTTGAGCAGTTATCCAAAGCAATGAGACTTGGCAAGCTGGGAGAGCAAGTGGTGCTGAAATCTGAAAGAGCATTCAACCACTTGAGCTACATTGATTATGAGCAAGCAGAGAAAGCTATCTATTATCCCAAGCGTGAGGTGCGTGACACACTGGCAAGAGATGTGCTCAGGTCTGAGCGCCAACGCTTGAAGGCAATTAATGCAGTTTATATAATCGACATTCTGAGAGGGGAGTGGAAAAACGATGACCCACGCTTACGAGGAGACTTATTTAGATGATGCCATAAACAATCTCGGTGAAATGATAGATTATGCCGTATGCGATTGCAAATATGAAGCAGATGAATTTTTCGCATTCTTCCTCTCTTCCGGAATTGCCAAGGAGTTTGAGCAGGGGAATCCGAAGTATGTTGCCGGAATGTCGGGAGTGGAGCTTGCCTCAGAAGTGATATATCGTGTTTATGGCAAGTATCTTTCTGTGCCAGCGACTCAAGCTGTTGACAAAAGCCCTGAGTTTTGGTCGGGGTGGATACTTGCATACTATCAGTGGTTCTCTGGCAACCGCTTTTCGCATATACATGCGGTGCTGAAAATTGCTGATATACTTGAATTATACCCTACATTGCACGAAGCAGATATTAGTAAGTTCGTTAATATCGCAAATGGCAGAATGGCACATCACTGGCAAAACGGTGAAACAGCACTTGCGTATACTCGCAAGCTGAAGGGCATGCCCCAAAGGGAGCTTGCCGAGAAGTCCGGTGTTGCATTGCGTATGATTCAGCTATATGAACAGAGGCAAAATAAAATAAATAAGGCACAGGTCTCAACGCTGCTTGCTGTTGCAAAGGTGCTGCACTGCGAAATTGAGGATTTAATGGAGCCTACAGTTCAGTCAGAAGCTTAAGCGAAGGCATCTGCAAGGTTCGTCCTACCAAATAAGAAGCATTTCTGATTTCGGAATAAAAATAAAGCTTTGTACCAATGAAATACCGCCTGCCGTGATATACGGCAGGCAGCACAAGGTGTACATTTTTCGGTTAAGCGGAAGTGGATTTTATGATGCTCCCACAAGCTGCTTATGCCGGCGCTTGCTTAGCAATTAGCTTTTCTGCTTCAATCTCTTGTTTTACTAAAGCATCGCGGTTGTGCAAAAGCAAGGACAGCGTGTTATCAAAAAGGCTTTCAGAACCTGATTCGTACACCACAGCAAGGTATCCCTTGCGCTTAAACTCCCTATACATATCCGGGAGGCGTTCACTCAAAGCACTGTCGCGCTTATCTTCATTTGAAAGCCATATCTCCACAATTTTTTCTGTGTCTTTAAATACAATTTCCATGAGTTTGCCTCCTTATTAAATTTTTCCACGCTTGTGCTGCTTTTATACTTTTTCTGCTGGGGTAAGGTCAACTTCTATAAATTATTTTTTAAAAAGGTTTGAAAGGAGGCAAATTGTTTGATGAGGCAATACTTTTAGAATGAAACCAGAACGTAATAATTAATTTTATTAAAACTGTCTCGACAGTTTTAATGGCGCACAGCGCCGTTATGTTGAGTTTAATAATTTGAAAGGTCTAACGAAATGAATGATTGGTTTACAACAAATAAAATAGATGAAGATACTTATATCATCAGCGAGTATCGTCATTGGGAGGAAACTCACTGCTATCTTCTAAATGGTCATGAACGTAGTCTTATAATAGATACTGGTCTTGGTATTTGCAATATTTACGATGAAATAAAACGGCTGACGGACAAGCCAATTACCGCCGTCGCCACCCATATTCATTGGGATCATATTGGAGGCCATAATTATTTTCCGGATTTTTATGCTCATGAGGACGAACTGAATTGGCTTAACGGCGAATTTCCTCTGACCTTGGAGCAGATAAAGGACATGGTAATTGACCGCTGTAATCTGCCGGAAGGCTATGACGTCAGCAAATATGAGTTCTTTCAGGGTACACCAACAAGGGTATTGAAAGATGGCGACAAAATTGACATTGGAGACAGAAGCATTCAGGTGCTGCATACACCCGGACATTCGCCTGGTCATATGTGCTTTTGGGAGAAGGATAGAGGCTACATTTTTACTGGCGACTTGGTCTACAAAGACACACTGTTTGCCTACTATCCTTCCACCGATCCGAACGCATATCTTGTTTCTTTGGAGAAAATTGCAGCACTGCAAGTAAAACGTGTTTTCCCAGCACATCACTCTCTGGACATTCAGCCTGAAATCCTTATTCGTATGCGTGATGCTTTCCGACAGCTTAAAGCCAATTGTCAGCTGTACCATGGCAGCGGAACTTTTAATTATGGAGATTGGGCTGTATGGCTGTAAAATGAAC
>CAZAIU010000008.1:0-58670 GCA_964485265.1 uncultured Oscillospiraceae bacterium
ATTGCCGCCGGAACCGTTATTGCCGCCGGAACCGTCATTGCTGCCGGAACCGTTATTGCCGCCGGAACCGCTGTTTCCGCCGATACCGTTGTTTCCGCCGATGCTTCCCAAGCCGCCCTTGCTTCCGTCGAGCAGGGAGCCGCCGCCTGCGGCACTATCACCGTTTAGAAAGTTATCTAAAATATTTGATAAATCGTCACCGTTTTTGTCATCACGCATAGAAGCGTCGTAGCTGTCCTTGTTGTCAAGAACCGCGGCTTCGATTTTTGCCTTGTCGCTGTCAAAATTGTTTTTACCGTCCAGTGCGTCTTTGGTGGACATAGCGTTGTAAAGCTCCGTGAGTGCGGGGAAAATAAGCTTCGTGTCCATGGGGAGAAGCTCACATAAAGCGTCAACGTCACTTCCGAGCCTGCTCATGTCGTCATTGGAGGGAGAATCAATTGCTACTCTTGAAAGACCGTCCTTTTTAAGAGCGGCAACTTGATTTGCAAGGCTTCCGTCTGACAAGGAGGACTGGGCAAGAACAAGGTCTGCCTTTGCTGCGCCCAGCTCGCCGTTTAGCTTGCTTGCGAGGGCTGTGTTGCCGTTGGCGTTCGCGTCTGCAAGGCTCTTTTCCAAATTGGAAACCTTGTCAGAAAGCTCTGAAAGCTCATTTGCGGCGTCTTTTTCCAAACCGCTTATTTTACTGTCAAGTTCACTTATTTTATTTTCAATATCGGAGGCGCCTGCAAGGTCGTTTTTGTCAAGAGCAGAGCGAAGCTGAGTTTTTAGGTCGGATTTTTCCGCGATGAGCTTGTCCATCTCGCTGCCGCCTGCGGCAAGTTTAAGAGCCCTAAGCTTTTGAGTTAGAAACTCAATGTGCTGATCAATGGTGGAAACTGCATTGTCATGGAAAGCGTCGTTGGGGGGGAAGGTGTAAAAGGTTTTTGTAAGCGTAATACGGTCATTTAAGAATTTAGAAGCTTCTTCAACGCTTACTCGGGTACAGTATGCCGTAATCATAAATTCCAACTCATTGCGTGCCGCATTAACGTTTGAGGTGTTTTGTGAGACGATGTTTTTCAGAAGGACTCCGGCAGCCTTGTTCGCAACCTCTGCCTTATATTCGGCTGATTCACCGGTCTTAAGGGAGCTTGTGTATCGGTTGGTTGCTTCCTCAAGGATGGAGGGAGATAAAAGTGCCAACTCAGCAGTTCTGTTGGAAATAGTGTCATTTTGAATGTTTGCCATATACAGAAGGTTTGCAACGTCAGTGTCACATGCACTGTGGTTCTTTTCAGTTGCGTGAGCTATAAGCTGATTTTGATATTTGAATCGGAAAAATTGGTAGACGGTTGTGCCCTCTGATGAAAGCTTGCCTGTATACTCAATCAAGGAGTCCTCAACATTTTTGAGACTCTCGGAAACGGCGGAAATAAGTGCGGTTTCAGATTGCTCTGCCTTCTGCTCCTCCTCGTCATCTTTTTTTGCAGGAGCCTCGGGGCTGCCAAGCTCGTCCATATATTTTTCAAGAACGGCCTTCATGGTGGTGAGAACGTTAACGCGTCTTGCTGCGTCAACTGATTCCATTACCTGTAATACGGTGTCTTTTTCAGGAGTACCGGCGTTGTTTGCGCTTAGAACGTCCAGATAGGCTTGAAGGTCTGAAAGCTCCTTGTCACGATCATTGGTGAAATCGTTTTGAGTGTCATAGGTGAGTATGCCCTTAATTTTGTTTGAAACATCGGTGTCGCCGACGCTCTCAACTATTAGCTGCCAGTGATTTTTTAGGGGCAAGAGCTCATCCATTGAGGAAATGTCATATGGAGAGCTTAAATCGAATAGATTGACGGGAGTGTTTGTTCTTAAGTCATAGGTGACACCGTTTGATTTTGTGTGGTGAGTAAGGAACAGCCCCTCAATCACATCCTTTGTAACAGGCGTTCCTCCGGTTGTGATGTCAAGCAGTGAGCTTGCACTGGTGATATCAAACCATGTACCGTCTGCCAGCTCGGACTTGTAATAAATGCTGTCCTGACCTGAGTGTCCGGCAGTGTCTTGCGCAACCGCGTAAATGACATCTGTGAGAGATGAAAGGTGGATAAGATGGGTACCTATTATAAGCGTTGAGCTTTCGATATCATCAGCCTTGATGTGGACAGCGTTGCTCTCGTCCCATATAGCTCCGGCAAGAAGGGTAGAGGAGCCGATAATAGCAACCAGAACTGCTGCTATTATTACGGTCTTTATGCGGCTGCGTTTTTTTGTCTTCATATGGAACCCTCCTATCCGCGGTGTTGATTATCCTATGAGTTTTTGAAGATTCGCTGAGTTGAGGAGTCGAAAAATGCGGTGCCGACGCTTTCACCTGCGGAGTTGTATAAGCTTAAGGTGACATCGTTAAGACTTGCTATTAGAAGTGTGAGGTATGTGAAGCTTTCGGATACGGGCAGCTTCTCGGTGGTGTATACGCTGCCGTGATCTCCGTAGGTTATGGAGTAGCTTTTTGCATCCACATCGGGGTTTAGCTTGATTGTTAGCTTTGAAGTGGAAAGTCCGTCCAACGGTGTGGTATCAACAGAGTAGGTGCCGATTTGAGGATTCTTTTCCGCTTCGGCAGGGCTTGCTGCCTCTATAGGGAGAACATCTCGTGGAACTGAAGCGTCAATTACACATTCGGTCACGTAATTATCCCCGTCATACAGGCGAATAGTGATCTCTGAGGAGGATTGGTAATCCAAAGCAAGGTGGGTCAATTCCTCGGTTAGCTGGGTGCGCTTGCCAACCTGAGTGCCCTCTATCCATGCTTCAAATGCGGTTATTGAGGGCTCAAATTCCTTGGGTATGCTGACTCCGATATGGAAAACCATGTCCGCCACACTGGAGTAGATGTAGTAGTAGGGATCTGATATGGGGTCAAGAACCTTGAAGCTGTCGCCTGTGCCCCCGGATTGAGAAGCTGTTTCTTCTCCGCTCATGTAAATAGTGACTGCTCCGCAGGTGAGTCGGTCAAATTCATACAAAAGGTCGTTATAGGAGGCAAGAGCATTGACTGCCTCAAGCTGCATTTCCTGATAATTGTCTCGTGCGTCCTTAACCTCGCTGTATTCTGCCTTACCCAATTTGTTGAGAGCTATAATTTTGTCAAGGGTTTGACCTGCTTTGTCGGACAGCTTAAGGGCGGACTGATAGGCATTATAGGCCGTAACCAAATTTTCGTAGCTGTCGGATACGGTTTGCCTAAGCTCTTTTTCCGCTGAGTCCTTTTCCTTTTTTGCCGAGGAGTACTCCATACATGCTGTATAAACAGCATACATTTCGTCCTCAATATATCTGGTACCGCTGATTTCGCCCTTGAACCATTCCTTGGTAAAGCGAAAAAACAGAATTCTTATGGAGCCTGCCCAAGGCTTGTCTAAAGCAGTGAGCATTTCCTTGTATTTGAGCTGGAATGCGGAATAATCCACATCAAGCCCCTGCTTTGACATGTTGATGAAGTTTTGTATGTAGTTCATTTTCGAGCCGTATTGGTTTTTCATAAGGCTCTCATATGCGTTCACATTGAGCAGTGCAGTAGAGGCGGCAGCCTTTGCAACATAAAAGCTATGGTCATTGTCAAGGGTGTACTGGGTAACCCAATCAAGCTTTTCACGGGGCAGAGACATAACCTTCAAGCTGCTGCGGAAGCTGTAACCGCTGGTAACGTCTAAACCAATCATTTCGGAGAGCTTTTGCTTTTTGTCCTCAAAGCTGCGCTTTAGATTGGAAAGCTCTGAGGTGAGCGCTTCAACCGAGGACTGCATTTTTTCGATATCGGCCTGAGTGGCATCGCCTGTTATGAGCCGCTGACGGTTTCTGGCTAACTCGCTTTCAGCGGTAGCAAGGCGCTGAGAGGTGAAGGTTATTTTTTCCTGTAAAACATAAACCTCTGTGTATAGCTTGTTTACCTCTGCAAGGACTTTGAATTTCAAATCGCTCTGCTCATGGCGGAGGGTTTCTATTTCCGTTTGCAGGTTAAGAGGCTTAATATTCAGCTCGTATTCCTCTGTCAGGTTTAGCTTTTCGGGGAATTTAAAGCTTAAGAGGGGAGTCCATCTAAAGCTTCGCAGATTCTTTACCTTTGCTTGTATTCCCTTGACAGCCTCAACATATTTCATCTGCTTAAGGATTATTTCGTTGCCTTTTTTGGTTATTTCCTTACTGGAGGCGAGCGCCAGTCGCTGCGCCTGTTCAACAAGCAAGGTCTTGTTTGCGGCTTCAACATTAGAAAGTGCGGAAAAAAGCGACATGAAAAGGGTGAGACAAAGCGCAAGCGACAAAAAACGTGTAAATATATGTTTGCTGTGCATAACGCCATCTCCTCTCTTTAATGTCGTCAGCTTCATGCAACCCGGATGGAATACATCAAAAAGTCGTTGGAGCCTGCCTGAGGACAGTAGAATGTGTAGAGCAATCCGTCGTAGATGAAGGTGTAAAGATAAACAGTTGCATTTTTATCATAGCTTGAAACAGTGTAGACTTCGTCAAGCTCTGAGCTGGATTTTAAAGCAATGGGCAAAAACTCGTCGCTGCCCTGATTTACAAGGGTGTTTATGCAAATGGCTTCAGGAAGGTTTACCCGCGCGGTTCCGTAATAGTCGGCTGCACCCATGAGATTTGTAAGCTCATCAACGGTATCGTAGCTGTAGTTTCCTATGACGGCAGTTCCCGAAAGGATATATACAGAGTCTACTGTCCATTCTCCGTCAAGAGAATTTGAGCCGTCCTTGGCGGAATAAACAGCGTTTATTTCATCCATTGTGACGCAGTATTCATCAGAGGTGCTGTAAACGGAGGAAGAGCCTGTGTACATTGAAGAAAGCTCGGAGGTGGGCTTGTCAATAAGCTCTCCGTAGATAATGTCGTCATTTCTGAAGTTACCGGTGAAAATCTGGTTTCCGGCGCTGTTATAGAGTTTTCCCGCACCGGAGCGTTTGCCGCTCATATGCTGACCCTCATATTCAAGGGTACCGGTGGAGCGATAAAAATTTCCGTTGCCCTGAAACAGGTTGTCAACAAAATCGCCCTCGTATTTAAGACCGCCTTCGGGGTAAAACAGCTGACCCTTTCCGTTAAAAAGATTTTCGGCAAAGGTGCCTTCGTAAAGCTTGTTGCCCTCTGCATCGTACAAAATACCGTTTCCTGTGACCTTTCCTTGAGCGACTGCTCCGGTAAATGCAAGATGATTATCCTTGGCGAGTATATTAACTGTTCCCTCGTAAAACTTTAAAGGCAGGGAGTTGTACTTGTAGGTAGGAATTGAACCTTTTTGCCCGGAGGAGCGTGCCGGAAGAGTGGAGCTTATAAAAACCACACACACAATCCCCAAAATAATTACTATGGAAAAAGCAAGACGCTTGCTGACGAGCCAACGACCGATGCCGTAGTAGTCTTTTTTGTGCTTTGGCTTGACATCCAGCAGCTTGGAGAAAAACTGACGAATCTTTGTGAATACCGTAGTTGTCCAAAAGGCGGGAGTGGTCAAAAACCGCAGTTTGGTCACCAAAGGCTGCAGCTTTGCTTTTATTGAGGATAACAGGGTTGAAAACAGCTTGTTCAGGATGGCTCACCTGCCTTTTACGGTTAAGTCGGGAAATGCAGAATTTCCATATTTGAAACGATTAGCCCAAATCAACACCGAATAGTTGGAAATTAGGTTCAATGCCATCGGTGCTGTGGAAAAAATATTCACAGGCAAAGAGATACCAGCGTGCGATTCCATCAGAGGGGCATATGCGCAAAATCGCAGAAAAAAGGTTTCTCGCAAGGTAGAAATCACTTTTATAGAACATCATTATAGCTTCTTGTAGCTGTGCATCGTAATTGATGCGCAGATTGCGCTCAATATCGGAATATGGGTCGAGCACCTCATAAAGCTTAAAGCCTGACTGATCATCATCTGAGGCAACAAAGCCTATGTAACGGGTGGCGTGGCGGGAATCAAGCTTCTGCATATATTGCTCGGTCATTACTATTTGGACTCCTGCGCTGCGCAGAGAATCTGCATAGCTGCCCAAAAACTCCAGCTCAGAGGAGGACAGGTACGGGAACATATTGTCCTCGCTGCCTGCAATACCGTATAAAAACACGGTTTTGTGGAGAAGAATGAAAAATTGGGGATTGGGATGTGTCTCAGTGGAGGGGGCGGCGTTGGTTAGGCCGATTATATCGAGAGCAGACTTTACTCCGCAGCCGCTGCCGGCGCGGTAATAGACCTTGTTGCCCTCCATGCTGTAGCCTGAGGAAAGAAGCAAGCCGTCATGTGTACGTATAGCGCTGTCCATAAATGATGAGGTTTGGTTTACAAAGGATACATAGTCATCATCATCCAGCATGCTTCTCACCTGACGTCGATTGCAAACCGTGATAATTCCGGCACTGCCGTTTATTGCGCGGCTGTCACCGAGATTGACCTCCATAACAGAGGCTCGGTCCAAAAGCTGCTCAAGACCGCAGGGAACAAAGCGGTGATAGGAGCGCATTGTGCTGCCCACCTCATAGTCCCGAATAGAGAGGCTTACGCAAAGCTCTTGAAGTGATCGGGACATCTTGCCAATTTCATCCCTGCGCTCTCCTATACCCTTTGCGGAAAAGTTTCCGTCAGCAACGGCGGACATCTGATTTGATAAAATGCGAATGGATTTCGTGATATTACGCAGCAGCAATGCTGTTATAACGGCACATACCGCAATAAATGCGGCAAGGCAGATGAAAAGCTTTGACATCAGCCCCGGCAGGTATGCCAGCGGAAGCTTTAAATATGATAGGTAAGCAATCAGGCAGCAGGCGATGAAGAAGAAAACGGTCAAACCGCCGACAATGGTAATCGTGGTGCGGGCAGCAAAGCTTTTTGCGCGGCGCATGGCGATTAGGATGATAAAAAGAGGGATGAATATGCCTGCAAGTATTACAAGTGCGGCTAGGTATATTGAAAGCTTGCTCTCCAAAAGAATGGAGAAGGGCGTTTTTACAGAGCTGATCTTGGAAATCTCGGGAATGTCGTAGGATGCAATGGTTTTTGCACCTGTGGCGCTTACTGACAGCGCCTGACCGCCGGATAAGGAGATATACAGAGTACCATTTCGATACAGTGCGCGCTCCACACTGCCGGTATCAGGAGCCGGCTGAATAAGCAGAACCGACCAACTTTTCATGCCGTTGTCTGAGGTCAAAACCTTAATGCTGCCCTCGGCATCTGATACTGTAAGGAAGCTCCTGTCCTTTTCGAAGGCTATGTCAAGAACGGTTAAACCGGACTCGTAGGGCAAGGTGGCTGCAAGGGCAAGCCTGCCGTTTTCGTTGGGAGAAAGAAGTTGCCAAATGCCATTGTCAGGAATCTCTCTTACTATGTAAGGCAAACCGTCTTTGCATGCTACCGCTGACACAACTGCCATTGCGTTGTCTTCAACGCGTGAGCAGATGTATAGTTTTTTAATAGTGTTGTTTTGAATTTTGTAAATGCAGCTGGACACAGAACGGTTTTCTACCGCCCAGACAGCATTGCCGCTTTCGCATAGCACTGCAAGGTTTTCACTTTGCGGTACTGCCCACGGGGCAAGGCTTATGCATACAAATACCGTAAGGATAAGACCTGCAAAGGATATAAGCAATTTTTTCAAAACACTTTTCTCCTCTTACTTTAAATGTTCTGTTCCAATGAATTCAAAGCAGTTTTTAAAAAGGCGTAAAAGAGGGATGTCACCAAAAATAATTTGAGAAATCAGCATTACTAAGGCAATAACAACAGCAACGATGCACAGACCGAGAAGTAAACGGAAAAGATTATCCTTGCTGCGAAGCCAGACACCTTTTATACGAGCCTTGATGCCCTGCTTTTTACCGGGCATTGCCGTGAGCTTTATGTCGCGGTAAAGCTCAGGAAAGGAGGAATAGGAATTGCTTCTGCACTTTTTTCGTATAAGCTCACAGCTTTTCAGCTTCTTTTTTGTACCACCCTCCAAAAGCTCGAGAATCAGCTTAGCACAGTATACTGTACACTCTGTTTCCGATATGTTCGGGTCAAGCCGGGATAAATCAAAAATAGGTGTAAAGAAAATGCTGTTATCCGTTGTGATGTTGACATTGTCCTGAGTAAGCGCCAGATAAAGAAGCGGAGACGGCAAGGCAGAGGCTATGCACTCCATTACGAGACTTGTACAAATGGTTTCACCCAATACAGGTGTTTGCATTTGACCTCTGGCAAAGGAAGAAAAACGCCGTTCCTGCTGATAGGGAAAACCGTAAATTAATTCGTCATTCTGAGCGAAATTGAAAAGGTGGGGTGACTTCGAATTCGATGCTTCAAGAATTGAAAGCAGGGTTTTTATACAGTCTCGGTCACGTATGATTATAAGGGTATATTGAGCGCCGATAGGTGAATTTCTGTCTCTGCATACCACCACATCGTTTGCTTTTCCGGAAAACAGGGTTGCAACAACCTCAAGCATCATATTATTTGCTGAATAGACCAAGCTGCAGCCTCCTTCCTTGTTTCGTGTCACTGTTTAAGCCTAGCGTTTTTCATCAGCGGTTTCCGAACCTTCCGATTCCTCCACGCCGCGCTTTTTAACAACCGCATAGGCGTAGGTGGTTATAAGCGGCATATCTGCACAGGAAATACGGATTTCGTATATGCCTTCTTTTCCCGGTGCGGTATAGATTCCATCCGAGGTGATTTGACCGGAGTCCTTTTCCGTAAGCTCGTAGGTGAGGGTGCACGGCTCCATGTTTTTGAAGTTCACGCTGAAATAGTAGCTTTCCCTTGTGGACATCACAACGGTTGGCCTTACTGCAGCAATGCTCTTGCCCTCCATGCGCTGGAATTTTCCGCTTTCTTCGCCTACAGGGAAGGACAAGGCGTTCCAACGAATGTTTAGAACCACCATGGTGGTGGGAGCATCAACCTTTACAGCTATTACAAAGCTTCCCCTGTCATTCATAACTTTAACTGCGATGGATGACTGGGGAACGGAAATATCCTCACCTGCAAAGAATTGAGGGTTGCCGTAAATGGTGTTTCTTGTGGTGGAGTCAAGCTTTTTGTCTTCTGAAAAATATTCCAAGCCGGCAGTTACATAAACAAGACCCTTTCCCAGACCATGAACTATTTCGTCCGAATATACAATCTGTCCGGGACGAAGGTTACTGGGCAGCGGTATCTCGCATACGCCCGTGGCATACAACGGCTCGCGGTAGGCTGCGGCGGCCGATGAGGACTCCTGCGCAGCTTCGCGGACTGTGCTGCCGGCTTGAACGCCGACAGAGGGAGAGAACCACTTGCGGTACTGCTGACGCAAAGAATCTGTAGCGTTGGTTTTCATATAGTGCTTTACACCGGTTTCAACAACTGACTCTATCAAATAAGCGCTCTTTGTGCGCTGTAAATTGAACTCTGCAAGCTCTATATATTCTGAGTGGCTGTCGATTTCCAGCTCCTCAAGGCTTACAGCGCCGATGGCTCTGGCAATAAGCTCCTCACTGGAGATGTTGGTAACGGTAATCTTCTGCAAATAAGCAGAGGAAGCAGCGCGGACTATTCCGCCAACCTTGACAGAAATGTTTTCGGCGCTGACCATTAGTGTGGAATCCTCACTGGGAACCTGACGGGCGGTAAGCCAGTAGTCCTGTGAGATTGAACCGCCATCTCCACATAGTATTTCGTTTAATGAGACCGTAAGGAGATGACTTCCGTCTTCGGCAACAAGTGCGGGAGCTTGAATCGGTGCTAAAAGGGTCAGCGGCTGTGCAGTGGGGGAAAGCTGAGAAACTTTAACACGCAGTCTAACGGCTTGACCACACGAAACGTTCACGGGAACTGAAACCGTAACGGAGTAATCGCTGTCCTCATACAAAACGGAGGTGCCAAGGAAAGTGTCAAGGGAAGCCTCCTGTCTTTGAAGCTTGCTTCTGTCAAAAAGGCAGAGACGATAGCACTCGCGCACGCGGTTATATTCGTAGCTTTCGCCCTGATTGCCGCCTGAAACAGCATAAACGGGGTTTACCTGCTCTTCCTCGTATTGCAGGCACAGCACGGCCCTTCCGGTTTCAAGGGTGTCGAACCCGTCAATTGCGGAGAGCTTTTTCATGACGGAGTTTTCCACCACGATTTCACGACCCCAGCCGTCAACGGCAACACCGGATTCCACCATGATGGAGAGGTCATCAAGACTATATACGCCAAGACCGCATACAATCCCGCTGCCGAACATCAGCTCGTTCAGAAAGCGGCGCTTTTGGTTTCCGTAGACCTGTTCGACCTGAAAATCGGCCGAAGTCAGCAGTTTGCCGACGTAGTAACGGTTGCGCTCAAAGGGGAGCAATTGGTTGTTTTTCAAGACAAACACCGTCCTTTTATACTCCGAATAATTCCTCGTGGGAAATAGTAAATAAATTCAATGTGGTATATTGTACTTTGCAACAAGACTGAACGCCTCGACAGAATTTGACAATATTCCTGTGCTGATGACATTATAGCATCTCTTTTTGCAAATGTTTCTAAAAGTTTCTTAAAATACCAAGGTTTTTTGGGTTTTATGACTGTTTGTGCTGTATTAAACCAAAAATGAGGAAGTTCTTGGTTTTTTTATTTTAAGTTTGCAAAAAAGACATATCATTTGGTTTGACATGGAAGAGATAATGAACAAAAAATCAACGTATGGCAGAAAAAACTATTTAGCATTAAGGACAATACGAAGGATACCCTCGATTTGATTGATAAAAGCATTGCCAATAAGGGATTTCAGCAGAAAAATTACTTGAAAATCTATAAAGATGCGCTGTAGCAAGGATGAGGTCAATAAGTGCACGTGCTTGGGAAATGTGCCGGGATCACAACAAGGTATTAAAAAAACAGGGCAAAAAAGCAAACAAAAGACCTTGAAAACTATTGTTTTCAAGGTCTTTTGTTTGAAAAAGCATAATTATCAAACTATGCCAATATTTATAATCTGGGACTTGAAGCCGCTGATTAAGCGAAGAGAAGGGCTGCCGCAGACGTGACATTTGTATTCTGGACCGGGAGCGTCGTAGGTGGTAAGCTCACCGCATTCAAGGCACTTGAACACAGCAGGTTCTTCCTCAACTATCATCTCGCAGCCCTCGGCAATGGTGTCTTTAGCAATAGTCTCAAACATCGAGCTGCAAAAATACGGAACGATGCCCGACATGACACCTACACGTAGTGTTACCCTTGTTACCTTTGTGCCGCCGTGCTCCTCAGCTACGCTGAGAGCCGTTTTCAGCACGTCGTTCATTATGCTAAGCTCGTGCATGGGGCTTACTTGCCTTGAGCAGCCTTGAGAACCTTGATGTCCAGAGGAGCAAGAACCTCTGGATCCATTGCCTCAAGCTTGATGGCACCGGACTTGCAGGCGGTTTCACAGGCTTGGCAGCCACGGCACAAATCTTCGTCCACAACGGGCTTGCCGTCTACCATGTTGATTGCAAGGAAGTTGCATTTCTTAGCGCACAAACCGCAGCCCTTGCACTTATCGTTATCCACCTTGGCAATGTAGCCGGAGCCTGCCATCATGGGTGCGCCTATGTAGTTTTGAGCCTGCAAAGCGGTGCAGCAGCAGGGGCAGCAGTTGCAGATGGAGTAGAGACGGCCGGCAGCTATATCCTTGAAGAAGCCTGCGTGCACGTTTCCGCGCTCGTGGCACTCGCGAAGAATTTGGAGAGCCTCTTCCTTAGAGATTATGCGGCCGTTGAGGTAACGGTCACGATCCATTGCCCAGGATACCCAAGGCTCACCGATGATAAGGCAAACATCACGGGGGTAGCAGCCGTCGTGACCGTTGGAGTTACGGCACACGCAGTCGATAACGCCGATACGGTCGGGACAGTTTATAATTGCTTCTGTGGCAACGCTGTAGGGGAGTATGTTCTTCGGCAGAGTGCCGAGGTCCAAATCCTCTTCCAAAGTGACAATCTGCTCGGCGTCCTCAAGACGGAGAACCTTGGCATGATAGGTGTTGGTGGCTACATCCCCGGCGTTGCGGCCGCATTCGTTAACGGCAACCTTCACCAGCTCGTCAACTATTTCGTTTTCAATACCCTGAGGGTACGGATACTCACGCTGTATCTCGGGAGGCATGAGAGGATTGACGCCGGTCTTCATATGATAGATGTAGAGAGGGATGTACTGGAAATAGAGCATAGCGTGCATCAGCTGTGCAAAGCCTTCCTCTGTGCGGGGGAACACCTTTTGAAGCATGCGCTGTGTCTTCTTTCTTTGGGCGGGATCGTAGTTATACATAATTCAAACTCCTTAAAATTTGTATATCGGCTGACTTGCCACCGTCCGGAAAGAACAAGTGAGAAGTAATAATGCAATAAAGCCTAATACATTTTCCTTTGTTTACGGGGGCATTATAATGCACAAACCCTTAAAAAGCAAGCCTTTTTGCAGCTTTTCCGTCTTTTATGGACTTGGGTTAAAATATCCAAACAGATATCGGTCAATGCTGATACACTTGTGGAACATTCCAATATAGCGGGTTCAGCCGAATTTCCACGCAATGCCAGTTTATTTGTTAGATATGTGGAACAGATTGGCACAAAAACGAGACAATTGTACGCGAAAAAATACTCAGTTCGGGCAGACGGAGTGCCTGAAAATTCGGTGTTTGCTGGTCGACAATAAAACAGAGAAATTTACCCCGAGGGCTATATGTAAATATTGCAAATAAAGCCAAAGGTTTATTATAGGATTTTACCAAAAGAGAAACTTGCATCTTGCATTGGCATGATACTTGCTTGTATAATGCTAATTAGAGGTTTGCCGTTTGCTTGTCGGCAAACGTATAATTTACATCAACAATCAGAAAGGACAAGAATTATGGATTTCACTAAGGTAAAGTACGCAGTAGAAGAAAGAGTTGCTATTATTTCCATGGACAGCCCCAAGAACATGAACGCTTTTGACAGTGTTATGCTCAATGACCTCGTTGCAGCTTTCAAGATGGCTGAGGAGGACGCAAACGTTAAGGCTATCCTTCTTAACTCCACCACAGCTAAGGCTTTCTCCGCAGGCGGAGACGTTTCCGCTATGCACGCAGGCCAGACTGCCGGCACAAGAGAAGAGTTCACAGAGGGCTTCGGCGCTGAGATATCCAAGATGGCAGACGTTACCAAGGCTATACTTAAGAGCACAAAGCCCGTTGTCGGTGCTGTTCAGGGCGCTTGCGCCGGCGCAGGTATCGGTGTTGCTCTTGCTTGCGACTACACAATGGCTACTCAGGCAACAGTATTCATGACCGCTTTTTCTAAGCTCGGACTCGTTCCCGATGCAGGCGGCATTTACCTTCTCACCCGTGCAGTTGGCACCAAGAAGGCTACTGAGCTCGCTATGGACGGCGGTCAGATGGTATTTGCAGATGACGCTAAGGCTCTCGGCATGATTAACGAAGTTATCGAAGACGATGACGCTTTCGCAGAAGCTGCTCTTAAGCGCGCAAAGAAGTTCACCTATGGTCCCTCCGCTTCCTACAACTACATCAAGAAGCTCGTATGGGAATCCGAGTTCAAGGGCTTTGAAGCTTATGTTGAGAAGGAAGTTGAAGCTCAGAAGGCTTGCGGCGCTACCGATGACTTCTATGAAGGCGTTGCTGCATTCGTAGAGAAGAGAAGAGCAAGCTTCAAGTAATCGTTACTTTAGCTCCTGACCGACGGAGGGCACTGATCTTCCGCCATTAGACCCAAAAAACGATCTGAATTCCTGTCTTTTAAATTATCCGTAACCCCTAACCGTGTTTGCGCGGGAATTGAGGTACGGCTAAAGCATTACGATACATAGCTAGTATCCGAAGCCATTCAGGCTTCGGATACCGTGCCCCGTGATGGATGAAAGACGCAGCGCCTTGCCGAAGGACAGAGCGCAGAATTAGTACCACTCATAAAGTAAATCCCGCGTAGACGCTGTCTGCGCTGAGTTTAATAGAAAGCAAAAAGGAGAGAAGCAATCTCATGAGTAAAATTGTAACAAAAGCATGTGTTATCGGTTCCGGCGTCATGGGCGCTAACATCGCCGCACTACTCGCAGGCGTTGGAATGCAGGTAGCATTGCTGGACATCATCCCCCCAAAGGGACTTGACGAAAAGGACAAGGCAGCAGGCCTCACAGAGGATAGCTATGAATTCCGCAACAAGTTCGTTCTCGGAGCAGTTACCAAGCTGAAGAAGGACAAGCAGGCTCCTCTTTACAGCAAGAGCTCTCTGAAAAACATGCGTATCGGCAACACCACCGACAACCTCGACATGATGGAAGACGCAGACTGGATCATCGAAGTTATCGTTGAGCGCCTCGACATTAAGAAGAGCATGCTCAAGACCATTGCCGAGCACGCAAAGAAGAGCGCTATTGTTACATCCAATACCTCCGGTGTTTCCATCACCAAGATTGTTGAAGACATGGACGACGACTTCAAGTCTCGCTTCATGGGCACTCACTTCTTCAATCCTCCTCGCTGGATGGGTCTGTTTGAAATGATTCCCACTCAGTGGACCTCCAAGGAAACCATTGAGACAATGGCTCACGTCGGCGGCGATCTCCTCGGCAAGACCTGTGTTTATGCAAAGGACACACCTAACTTCGTCGGCAACCGCATCGGCTGCTACGGCGCAGCTCAGGTTATGCAGCTGACCGAGAAGTACGACTATGACATGTCCACCGTTGACTATATCACCGGTAAGGTCATGGGTCACCCGAAATCCGCTACCTTCGGCACAGGCGATATGGTCGGTATGGACATTATCGCTAACGTTTCCAAGAACGTCATTGACGCTTCCAAGGACGAGAAGGAAATCGCAGAGTACACAATGCCCGCATATGTTATCGAGCTCATGGAAAAGGGCTATCTGGGCAACAAGGCAAAGCAGGGCTTCTATAAGAAGGACAAGGATGCTGACGGCAAGCGCATTAAGTATCAGTGGAACTACAAGACCCACGATTACGAGCTGGTTGAAGGCAAGCCCGAGCTTGACACAGTTAAGGCTGCTCTTAAGTCCGCTAACAAGTACGAAGCAATGGCTTACGGCGAAGAGAAGGAATGCAAGTTCTATTGGGATTGCGTAAAGGGCATCTGCCTTTACAGCGCAAAGCTCGTTCCCGAAATCGCCGATGATTTCCGTGAAATCGACAAGGCTATCCGTACCGGTTATAACTGGGAAGTCGGCCCCTTCCAGATGTGGGATAAGGTTGGCGTACGCCGCTCCGTAGAGCGCATGCAGGCCGAGGGCGAAACTGTTGCTCCTTGGGTTCTTGACATGCTCGCAAAGGGTCAGGAAACCTTCTACACAGCAGCTGATGCAACATCTCCCTACATAAAGCTTGCTGATACCAACGTAATCTTAGAGAATGATGACTGCTCTCTCCGTGATCTCGGTGACGGCGTACTAGATGTCGAAATACATTGTGCAGGCAACGCTATCGGCGAAAAGGTTGGAGATATCATATTTGAAGCCATCGACAAGATGGATACAGAGGACTGGAAGGGCATGGTCATCGGTAACGAAGGCAAGATGTTCTCTGCAGGCGCTGACCTCCTCACAATTTGGAGCTGCGGTACAGAGAAGCGCTTCGAAGAGCTCAGAGCACTTATCAAAAAGCTGCAGGCTGCTACAAGTGCTATGCGTTATTCCAAGAAGCCCATCGTTGCAGCACCCTTCGGCCAGACACTTGGCGGCGGATGCGAAGTTATGATGCACTGCGCTAACGCTGTTCCCTTTATAGAGACTTATTCAGGTCTTGTTGAAGTCGGTGTTGGTCTTATTCCTGCCGGCGGCGGTACAACAGAGCTTACCCGTCGTCTCATGGACCGTTGCTTCGGTGATGCTAAGGTTGACCGTTACAACGCTATTTCCACTGCATTCCAGTATGTTGCAACTGCAAAGATGAACATGTCCGCATACGAAGCAATCGACAATGGCTACCTCAACAAGAACACTCGCGTTGAGATGGTTCAGGACAAGCTCCTCAGTACAGCTAAGGAAGAAGTTCTTGCACTTGCTGCAAGAGGTTATATGCCTCCTGTACAGCAGAAGATTAAGGTAGCCGGCGAGTTTGGCTACGGTATGCTTCTTGCTGGTATCGAGATGGCTCGCGGAACCGGTCAAATGTCCGATCACGACGAGTACATCAGCAAATTCATCGCTCGTGCTATCACCGGCGGCGATGTTCCCTACGGAACCGAGATGTCTGTTGATCAGCTCCATGAGATCGAGTGCGAAGCATTCCTTGCTCTTGCTGGTACAGAAAAGACTCAGGATCGTATTATGCACATGCTGTCTAACGGCAAACCCCTGCGTAACTAAGGAGGAGAGTTATTATGAGTGAAATCAGAGAAGCTGTCATCGTAGCCTACGGACGTAGTGCTATTGGTAAAGCAAAGCGTGGCACACTTAAAGATACCAGACCTGAAGCTTACGGCGGACAGGTATTGAAGGGCGTTCTCGAAAGAGTTCCCCAGCTTGATCCTAAGGATATTGATGACGTTATCCTTGGATGCGCATTCCAGGAAGCTGAGCAGGGCAACAACGTAGCTCGCTATGTTATGCTCAACGCAGGCATTCCGAAGGAAGTTCCCGCACAGACCGTCAACCGTTTCTGCTCCTCCGGTCTTCAGGCCATTGCTATGGGCGCTAACGCAATCATGGCAGGTCAGGCAGACGTTATCCTCGCAGGCGGCGTAGAGTCCATGTCCATGATCGCTATGGGCGGCAACCTTGCTACCGCAGAGGTTGGTCTTGCAGAGGAAAATGCAAAGGCATACACTCAGATGGGTGTTACCGCTGAAAACATTGCAAAAAGATACGAAATCTCCCGCGAAGAGCAGGATAAATTCGGTCTCATGAGCCACAACCGTGCTGAGGCTGCTCAGAAGGACGGCAAGTTTGTTAACGAAATCATTCCTGTTGACGCAGTTAAGGTTCGTATGAACAAGAACGGTGACCCCGAAAAGTATGTTGAGAAGTTTGACACAGACGAAGGCATTCGCTATGGTCTGACAATGGATGCTATGACAAAGCTTCGTCCTGCATTCATTCCCAAAGTCGGAACTGTTACAGCCGGAAACGCATCTCAGATGAACGATGCAGCAGCAGCTGTTGTTATCATGAGCGCTGACAAGGCTAAAGAGCTCGGCTGTAAGCCCATTGCAAAGTTTGTTGCTTACACAGTAGCAGGCTGCGAGCCCGACTACATGGGTCTTGGTCCTATCTATGCTATTCCTAAGGCTCTGAAGATTGCTGGTCTTAAGATGGACGATATCAGCGTATTCGAGCTCAACGAGGCATTTGCATCTCAGGCACTTGCATGCGTTAAGGATCTCGGTCTTGAAAATCGCATGGAGGATATCAACCCTCTGGGCGGCGGCATTGCTCTTGGTCACCCCCTCGGCTGCACCGGCGCTATGCTGACCTGCAAGCTCCTTTCCGAGCTTAAGCGCCGCGGCAAGAAGTATGGTTGCGTTTCAATGTGCATCGGCGGCGGCATGGGCGCAGCCGGCATCTTCGAAATGTGCGACTAATTTACAACAACGCAATCTCATAACACATAACACATAACACAAAGATCCCGCACTTCCTTTTGGAGGTGCGGGATTTTTATGTTCTATTCTGCGTGCTTGTCTATGTAAACGGGACGAAGCTTGCTATAAACAATTTTCTGCTCGCTATACAGGCTGTAGTATCCGGAAAGCATATAAGACACGGCACAGATCAAAGCGAACATTGGCATTTGGACAGCGCCGAAAAGCTCAAGAGCAAGCAAAATGGAGGTCATTGGACAGTTCGTTACACCGCAAAAGACTGCAACAAGACCCAATGCGGCACCAAAGGTTGGAGACAAGCCGATTAGGGGCGCTGCCACGCAGCCAAAGGTTGAACCGGTGAAAAATACAGGGACAATTTCACCGCCCTTGTAGCCAGCGCCGAGGGTAACTGCGGTAAAAATCATTTTAAGTAAGAACGCTTCCGGATGTGCGCTGCCGCCGATTGCAGCTGCAATTACAGAGCCGCCAGCACCGTTGTAATCACGTGAATGGCAAATCACAGTTAGTATTATTATCAATGAACCGCCCACGGCAATGCGCAAAATGGGATTGGGAATATACTTTTCATATAGCTTTGGAGCGTGATGCATGATACGGCAAAAGAAAATTGATAGAATAGCACATAAGATTCCCATGGCAATTACCTGAACTATCAGCAGCATAGAAAAATTGGGTACGGCGGCGATGGTATAGGCGGTGGGGGCAACACCGCAAAGCTTTGCCAAGGCAACTGCGATAATCGAGGATAGAGTGCACGGAACAATTGCTGCATAGTACATCACCCCAACGCTTACCATTTCCATAGCAAAAACAGCAGCCGCGAGCGGTGTTCCGAACAGAGCCGAAAATGCTGCGGACATACCGCACATTGTGATAATGCGGCTATCCTTGTCGTCAAGATGCATACGGCGTCCTATAGAAGATGATATAGAACCTCCGATTTGCAGAATTGCACCCTCACGACCAGAAGAGCCGCCCAACAGGTGGGTTATAAGTGTTGATATGAAGACTAAAGGTGCTGTTTTAAGCGGCAAAGCCGCGTTTTCGCGTACAGCTTTTAGAACAAAATTTGTTCCCCTGTCCTTTTCCATACCGCATACCCGATACAGCAGGACTATTGCCACGCCGCCTATAGGAAGAAGATATAGAAGCCAGCTATATGAAATGCGAAGATTGGTTGCATAATTAAAAGCATAATAGAAACCTACGCTGACACCTCCTGCAACAATGCCTATAATGCAGGCAAAAAGTATCCACTTTAGAAAAACAATTGGGTGCTCAATAATAACTTGAATACGCTTATTTTTGCTGGACAACGCATAGGACCTCCATTTTTAATATAAAACCATTATATTCTCTTTGGAATAAATGTGCAACTTTTCAATTGCTTTTCTATAAATATGTCAAGAATTTCGGAAAAATGCAAAAAATATGGGCGGATTTTTAATCCGCCCATATGCTGTAAAAGCTTAGTACCTGTCAGAATCCATGTCATCGTCCCCGTCATCATGTTTCACGCCGGACTTATACAGCCAAAAACCAATGAGGGTAGTTATAATAGTTCCGATAATCAGAGTCCAAAGAGCAAAGCTGCTGCCTGCATCCTTAAACAAAAATACAAGCGATACCGCAACAACAAGTTCGCACAGTGTTGCGCTTATAACAAGACCTGTCATACCGCCCGGTACAGAATAGGGGCGAGGAGTGTCCGGATCTATCTTGCGCAGCTTAACCGCGGCAGGAAACATGAACAGGTAAGGTATTAGGAAAATTACGAAGCTGAAGGACAGAATCGTCCAAAACGCTTCATTTGCATCGCCGCTGAGTGAGAAGTTGAGCACCAGCAGGAGCGTCGCGATGATTCCCATTACAACGTACAAGCCGTCACTGGTGCCGTACTTGCGGTTGCGATGACCGAGAACACGGCTGCGCTTGTCTAGTTCTGCTGCCGAAAGCACCTCGCAGGCACCCATGGACCATGAAACCATGTTTGCAACAAGAGTGAGCGATGCAATAATAATAATAATGATAAACAGCGGACGCTGGGCAGCACCGAAAACAGTGCACAGCTCCTGTAAGGCAAAGAAGAAGCCGTCTGCTGTGTCAACCTGATCAGCGGGAATTGCTGCAAGAACGCCAAAGGTTCCAAAAACGTATAGAGCTGTAATTGCAATTCCCGCAAAAATGGTCATCTTCGGTATAGTTTTGCCCGGATCGTGAATTTGACTGCCGATGGAGCCGATTAGCTCAAAGCCCAGCAGGTTGTAGGTTATTGCGGCAATATACTGCGTTGTATTGTTAAATGACGGAATGAAGCTTTGCAAGGAAAAGTCGTTTGCAAGACCGTGCTTAATTCCGTATGCGATACCTAAGAAACCGAATATTAAAAGCACGGCCACCTTTGCTATAGCGGCAACGTTAGTTACGGCAACGCCAAGCTCAACGCCGCGAATACCGATAGCAACAATTATCCAGCACATTACAATAGCTATGCCTGCAAGCACCCATGGATTTGCATCCGGGAAAAATACATAGGAAATCCATGTTGCAAACGCGATAAATACGGCGGGCATCCAAAAGGCAACGTTGACCCAGTAAAACCAGCCAACCAGAACGGCAGGACGTTCGCCATATGCACGTTCTACCCAGTTATATATACCGCCGTCATCGGGATAGGTGCTGCCAAGCTCTGCGCTTATAAGGCCGTAGGGCATGAAGAATATAAGAGCCGTTATAATCCAAATTGTAATGGATGATACGCCGATTATTGCCGGTGCCACAAAGGTGTCCAAAACAATAACACTGCATATGGTGAACATTATGCTTTTTGAAAGACTAACTTTCTTTTCTTCCATTTAGATGACCTCCGCTAAAATATTGAACACGTAATCAAAGGCTTTTAAGCACCTTGTCAAGCTGAGTCTTTACTTCTTCAATTTCAGTCTGACCCGGCTCTTGAAGCTCATTGCGAAGAAGATATACCAGTATTCCGCGGATAGAGGTCAGACGGTTTTCAGCCTCATCAAACACTAATGACAAAGAACTGTCCATTACCTCGTCTGTGACTTCTTCTCCGCGAGTTGCGGGCAAACAGTGCATGAACTTAACATCCGGAGAGGCTTTTTTCAGCATATCCATATCTACCTGATATTTAGGATAAAATGTTTTCATGCGTTCCTCTTCAGAAAGCTCTGCCTCATATAGACCATACCAAACATCAGTGTATACGAAATCTGCGTTTCGCATTGATTCGTCCTCATCGTCGGTAATTTGAAAGCTACCGCCCGACTTTCTGCAATTCTCTTCAAGAATTTTGATATGGTTTTCACGGAGCTGGAACCCATTGGGACCGAACTGAACAAACTCCATGCCCATCTTAGTGCAGATAAAGCCTAGAGAAGCACACACCTGAGTAGCATCACCCACAAAGACTACTTTACAATTGGAGAGCGTCTTTCCTTGAGGCAGATGCTCTAGAATGGTGCAAATATCGCCCATTTCCTGAGTGGGATGATTGTAGTCAGACATGCCGTTGATAACAGGAACAGATGCATTTTTGGCTAAGTCAAAGGCGCTTTTGTGACGCTCAACACGTGCCATCAGAATGTCCACCAAGCGGCTGAGAACACGTGCTGTATCCTCAATGGTCTCGTGACCGCCAAGTTGAATTTGACCCGGTGCAAGATACTGTGCATGACCGCCTAGCTGGGACATTGCGGTTTCAAATGAAACCCTTGTTCTTGTTGAAGACTGCTGAAAAATCATGCCTAAGGTTTTGTGCCTTAAAAGCTGAGGGTAATAGCCCGCTTTTATGCACTTCTTAATGGCAAGAGAAAGCTCAACAATCTTCATAAGATCTTCTTTAGTAAAATCGTTGGTATCAATAAAATTTTGCGTTGACAAGATTTTCCCTCCCAAAATGTTTTGGTATTAAAAAAGCACTTTTGCACAATTATAGACTTTGCTTTCGCTAGCTTTTCCCGACACTTGGGCACATATTCCGTAAAAATTAAAAATGTTGAAAAATTGCTGTTTAATGTTTTAATAATAGCTGCTGCAAAAAACAAATCCTTGAAACATATACAAAAGGGCGGTATAATTATAAAAACTGATTTTTCTTCTGAAGCTGTACTTATGCAGCGCCGGTTCATATGCATAAAAACTATTTACTAAACGGGAGGCTTGGCATGAGCAAGGCTGATGAGATTTTCATTTCCAACTGTAAGGATATTTTAAATAACGGTGTTTGGGATACTGACAGACCGGTACGTCCCCGTTGGGAGGATGGCCGGCCTGCTCACACAATAAAAAAATTCGGCCTTGTCAATCGCTATAATCTGGCCGAAGAATTTCCGATTTTAACTCTGCGCAGGACATTTTTGAAATCCGCAGTGGACGAGCTTTTGTGGATATGGCAGGCAAAAAGCAACAATGTTCGTGAGCTTCGTACACGAGTTTGGGATGAGTGGGCAGATGAAAACGGCAGCATAGGCAAGGCTTATGGGTATCAGCTTGCTATTAAGCATCATTACCCGGAAGGTGATATGGACCAGGTGGATAGGTTGCTTTTTGATCTGAAGAACAATCCTGCAAGCCGAAGAATCATGACAAACATTTATAATTTTGCTGATTTATCAGAGATGGCACTGTACCCCTGCGCATATTCAATGACCTTCAATGTGTCTGGCAATACGCTCAACGCTATTTTAAATCAGCGTTCTCAGGATATGCTTGCGGCAAACAACTGGAATGTTTGCCAATATGCCGTTTTAACTATGATGCTTGCCCAGGTTTCTGGACTGAAGGCTGGTGAGCTGCTGCACGTAATTGCCGATGCACACATTTACGACAGGCACGTTCCAATTGTTGAAAAGCTGATTTCTGCAACACCAAAAGCTGCGCCTAAATTTATCTTGGACGAAAGCGTAAACGATTTTTACAGCTTTACCCGTGACAGCTTCAAGCTGGAGGGATATGAGTACAATGAATTTTCAGACAAAATTCCCGTTGCCGTGTAGACGGCAGATTTTTATGTTTGGAGGTTGAGATATGCAAGCAATTGTTGCTGTAAGTGAAAATTGGGGAATCGGCAAGGATAATCACCTGCTGTTTTCCATTCCTGAAGATATGAAGTTTTTCCGCTCAATGACAACGGAAAAAACCATTATTATGGGCCGCAAAACTCTGGAGTCATTTCCTAACGGAAAGCCGCTAAAAAACCGCCGCAACATCGTAATCAGCGGTCGTGAGGGCTATTTGATTGAGGGCGCTGAAACGGTCACATCTCCTGTTCAGGCAGCGGAGCTTGTTGCTGGTCTCGGCTCCGATGGGATTTTGGTTGTAGGCGGAGCTGAGGTATATAGAGCGATGCTCCCCTTTTGTGACAAAGCATTTGTAACGAAGGTTAAGGCGTGTCCCGAGGCAGACAGGTTTTTTCCGAATTTAGATGCACTGCCGGGGTGGAAACTTATATCTGAAAGTGAGGAGCATTGTCACGAGGGGCTAGCCTTTACATATTGTGTGTATGAGCGCCTGTGAAATTACTAAATTTTCAGCGCTGTTTTGCTGAAAACTAACAAATTTAACTATTGACAATCCCATTAAAAGCTTGTATATTTAATCCATACTTTCACGCATTAAATAATGAGCGTTTATGCACAAAAAATAAAGTGACGTTGAAGAGGACAGGGAAAAGCGTTCGCAGCTTTCAGAGAGCCGTTGGTTGGTGTGAGGCGGCAGCTGCTCCTATTTCCGTATCACCTCGGAGTCGTGTGCCGAAAGCAGGCTTACCTGCACTAAGCATCACCGGGCATTCCCGTTACAGAAGAGGACGCTGTTTGGCGTCTGTGAGCGGCTCAGTATGAGCAAAAAGAGTGGTACCGCGGATAATATCCGTCTCTTATCAATTGATAAGAGACGGTTTTTGTTTTTTCAAGTATTCTGCGGAGACTTCTTGACGGCATGTGTTTTGACAAGCTGAAAATAAAAATTTATATAAAGGAAATGATTGCAATGCTGACACTGGATAAGGTATATCACGCCGCTTTTACCATGAAAAACGTAATACGCAGAACCGACCTGATTTATGCTCCAAACCTACAGTCTGAGGGGGAGCTTTACCTAAAAACCGAAAATCTTCAGGTTACAGGGTCCTTCAAGGTTCGCGGCGCTTATTACAAAATAAGTCAGCTTTCTCAAGAGGAGAAGGCACGTGGCGTCATTGCCTGCAGTGCGGGAAACCATGCGCAGGGTGTGGCACGGGCAGCATCAATGGAGGGAATATCCTCTAAAATCTGTCTGCCGGACAGCGCACCAATCAGTAAAATTGAGGCAACCAAACGCTATGGAGCGCAGGTTGAACTGGTAAACGGAGTTTATGACGATGCTTATAGAAAGGCCCGCGAGCTAGAGCAGCAGGAGGGACGAGTGTTCATCCATCCCTTTGACGATGAGGATGTCATCGCAGGGCAGGGCACTATAGGACTTGAGCTTTTGGAGCAGCTTCCTGACGTTGACGCAATTCTTGTTCCAATAGGCGGTGGCGGACTTATCTCGGGAGTGGCTTTTGCTGTCAAGAGCCTCAATCCGAGCTGTAAGGTTTACGGAGTGCAGGTTGCAGGCGCACCGTCAATGGCAAATTCCATTGAGCATGGTTTGGTCGAAGAGCTTGACAGTGTTGCAACATTTGCCGACGGAATTGCGGTAAAACGCCCGGGGGATAACACATTTGAGCTTGTCAGCAGATATGTTGACGAGATTGTAACGGTTACCGATGATGAGGTGGCAACGGCAATTTTGGCGCTTATTGAGCAGCAAAAGCTAATTGCTGAGGGCGCGGGAGCAGTGGCTGTAGCTGCGGCGATGTTCGGCAAGGTGGATATAGAGGGCAAAAAAACAATTTGTCTTGTTTCAGGCGGAAATATTGACGTTAACATACTCAGCCGTGTGATTAACCGCGGTCTTCTAAAGTCGGGGCGTTTTATAAATCTCTGCATTGCCCTTACAGACAAACCAGGACAGCTTGAGCTGGTTTCCAAGACCATTGCTTCAAAGGGAGGGAACGTTGTCTCAGTCCAGTACAACCGCAGCGATGAGAATATGGCAATTAACTCATGCTTTTTGTCATTGCAGGTGGAAACGAGGGACTACGCCCAAATTGAGGAAATAAAGGACGCGCTCAATGCGCAGGGACTTCGCGTTGTGCCGCAAAGATGAAAGTGCATGCGAGTGAAAATTTGACTTTTAAAAACTGCATAACAGGCTTTAATAAGGGGTTTTGAAGGAGATAGGTAAATTTTGTATAAGATGTTTTCGGAGGCGAAAATATGAATTGCAATATAAAATCACTTTATTTGTGTGTTAGGGACATGAACAGAGCAATTAAGTTTTATGAAAAATTTTTTGAAAAGTCCGTAACAATTCGAGACAATATTTATAGTGTATTTGATATAAACGGATTTAGATTGGGACTGTTTGCGTTTGAAAAAATGCATGAGGATCATATATACGGAAGCAATTGCTTACCGAGCATTGACGTTGAAAATGTTGAGATTTTACAGAAGAAGCTAAACGGATTGAAAATTGTGTTTCCTTTAAGAATTATTGGAGATAATTGGGTCAGTGAATTTGAAGACAGTGAAGGCAATCATATAGAGCTGACTGCACCAACAACCTACTTTAATCAATGTTAATAAATGCTATTAAAACTGAAAGCGAGACAAGGAGCAGTCAAACATTTTGTTTGACTGCTCCTTGTGCTGTTAAAGTATTATAAGTTTATTTATATCTGATTTCCAAGCTTGGATAAAACATCGCAAAAATACTGGGGAAGCTCAGTAGTAAGCTCCATAGGGGATTCTGTTCGCGGATGAATGAAGCGCAGAGCACGTGCATGGAGACACTGTCCCTCAAGACCCTTGTCCGCTTTCTTTTTTCCATATACCATGTCACCGAGAAGGGGATGACCGATGTACTCCATGTGCACGCGGATTTGATGTGTACGCCCGGTTTCAAGAAAACAGCGAACGTAAGTAAAGCCATTGTACCGCGCAATAACCTCGTAGTGGGTTACGGCATGCTTTGAACCGCGCTCCGTAACCGCCATTCGCTTGCGGTCAAGATGGTGTCTGCCGATAGGAGCGTCAATGGTGCCCTCGTCATCACGAAGTCTGCCGTAAACCACTGCTTCATAGGTTCTGCGCAGGCTGTGGTCTGCAAGCTGTGCGGACAAATATCTGTGGGCATAGTCATTTTTCGCAGCGATGAGAAGTCCGGAGGTGTCCATATCAATTCGGTGAACTATACCCGGTCTGCGTTCTCCGCCGATACCGGAAAGACTGTCTCCGCAGTGATAAAGCAAAGCGTTTACCAAGGTCCCACTGGGATGACCGGGGGCGGGGTGCACCACCATGCCTCGGGGCTTATTGACAACGATGATATCATCGTCTTCAAAAACCACATCAAGCGGAATGTCCTCGGGGATAAGCTCTGTTTCCTCAGACTCGGGAATTTCAATAACAAAAACCTCACCTGCTGTTACACGGTGGTTCTTTTTTATTGGCTGACAGCCAAGGGTTACAGCACCGGCTTCAATCAGTCTTGCCGCCTGAGAGCGGGTTATTTCTTCAATTTCCAATGCAAGGAGAGCGTCGATACGATCGCCGCTCTCCGTTGCAGTTACTGTATAGGTGTTTATCATCGGTCCTTAAACTCCGCAATAATGTCCTCTATGTTGAACTCGCTGCCGCTCTTTTTCGGCGCGGGCGTGGGTCTAGAGGGAGTGTCAGTAAATGGATTGGCAGCAGGTGCGGTGAATTCAGAATGAGGAGCCTTGCGGGGCGGCTCCTGCTGCGAAACGGAAAAGTCACGAGGCTCGGGCGCAACGGGACGTCCACCGGATTGCACAGCGGGTCTGCGGCTTGCAGGTGCTGACGGGGGAGTGTTAGGAGCAACCTTTGGCTCGGACTGAGGCATGTTCCATGCAGAAAAGCCGTCATCCATGGGGGGAGGCGCAGAATTCCTTCTTTCAGTTTCAATTGCTTCTCTGCCCTCAATAACAGGCTTTTGAAGCTGAGTAAGGTAATCAGCACCCTTTTTTGGACGCTCGGTTGCACGGGGGAGAGGACGGCTCGATGTGCTCTTCGTCTCTTTTTGAGGCTCCTTATGGAAAATTAGGAAGCAGCAAAAAACAATTCCGAATACAGTTATGAAAATGTCGGCAACATTGAAAACCGCAAACTCCATAAACTGAAAATGGAACATATCCACAACATATCCGTTGAACATTCGGTCAATGCAGTTGCCAAGACCGCCTGCCAAAACCATAACCAAGGACCAACGGCCAAGCCCTCCAGAAATAATATTCTTTGAGAACATATAGATAACAGCTACGGTAAAAATCAAGGTTAGCACGACAAAAATCCAACGTGCCCAACCGCCGTCAAAAATACCAAAGGCAGCGCCGGTGTTGTGAACATTTACAAGCTCTATAAAACCGGGGATAAATGGCTTTGCAGTACCGTTGGGAATGAGATTAAGGATGGTCCAATATTTAGTTGCCTGATCAATTATTAGAACAATAACCGCTGCGATGGCGTATAGCATTGCGGACACCTCCTGAAAGGATTTTTAGCCGGCACGGGGAAATTCCCGTGCCGGTAAGGCTTTTTTACTCTGCGAGGGCGGCGGCACAGCGAGCGCAAAGCTCAGGATGCTGGGCGTTTTCGCCTACTGTGCTGCTGTGAGTCCAGCAACGCACGCACTTGGGGGCGGTGCTGGGTTCAACCTTAACATCAAGACCGGAAATTGAAGTGCCCATAAAGCCCTCGGATGATGCGGCTGCATCAAGGTGAGTGACGTTAACCTCGGATACAATGAATATTATATCCAGAGGAATTTTGGACAGCAAGGCAAAATCGTCCTCGGCATGAGGAGTGATGCACAAGGTGACCTTTGCGTCAAGGGGCTTGCCGATGAGTTTGTCGTTTCGTGCCAGCTCAAGTGCCTTATTGACATCATCGCGGAGAGCCGCAAGCTTTGCCCAGCGTGCTTCCGTGCTTTCATCGAAGCAATATTCGGGGTTTACCTTGGGCATATCGTTGAGCATGATGTGAGCGGGATTAGCGTTCTTATCGTGAGGCATGGAAAGCCAGATTTCATTGGAGGTAAACGCAAGAATGGGGGCGATAAGGCGAACCATAGCGTCAAGAATGTCGTACATCGCGGATTGGGCAGAAATACGCAGCTTGCTGTCTCTCTTTTCACAGTACAGCCTGTCCTTGATGATGTCAAGATAGAAGCTGGACATGTCAATAACGCAGAATTTATGAACAGCGTGAACAACGTTATAGAATTCATAGCATTCGTAAGCTGACGTGCAGCGCTCTATGAGCTTGTTAACACGTGTGACGGCCCATTTATCAATTTCCTCCATATCATTGAAAGAAATCTTCTTGTCCGGATCAAAGCCGTCAAGGTTACCGAGAATAAAACGCGCAGTGTTGCGGATTTTAAGATAGGTGTCGGAAAGCTGCTTGAAAATGTTTTCGGAGCAGCGCATATCAACGCGGTAGTCAGCACTTGCCGCCCAAAGACGCATGAGGTCAGCGCCATACTTGGGGATAAGCTCATCAGGCAAAACGCTGTTGCCAAGGCTCTTGTGCATTGCTTTGCCCTCGCCGTCAACTGTCCAGCCGTGGGTAAGCACTGCCTTGTAGGGAGCACGACCCTTGGTTGCAACAGCGGTGAGCAGTGAGCTTTGGAACCAGCCGCGATACTGATCGGCACCCTCAAGGTAAAGGTCAGCCGGCCAATCCGAGCTGTTATCGTGTTCAAGACTTGCAAAGTGGGTGGAGCCGGAGTCAAACCAGCCGTCTAGCGTGTCGGTGCCGGTGACAAAGTGGTTTTTGCCGCACTTGGGGCAGGTGAAGCCCTCAGGCATAAGCTCTGCCGCAGACATCTCAAACCATGCGTTTGAACCGCGCTCACCGAAAATTCGTGATAGCTTTTCGATAGTATCGGGTGTGCAGATAGGCTCGCCGCAGTCAGCACAATAGAAAACGGGAATGGGCAGACCCCACTGACGCTGGCGGGAAATGCACCAGTCGGCACGCTCGCGCACCATAGAAACTATACGGTCATGACCCCACTCGGGCATCCATTTCACCTCATCACAGGCAGCTACAGCGTCCTGCTTGAAGGCATCCACGGAGCAGAACCATTGGTCTGTTGCCCGGTATATGATGGGCTTTTTGCAGCGCCAGCAGTGAGGATAGGGGTGGTTAATGTTTTGGGAAGTAAGCAGAGCACCGCAGTCCTTCAAGTCCTGCCATATGGCATCGTTTGCCTTGCTGTAAAACATGCCCTCGTACTTACCTGCCTCGGCAGTCATAATACCGCGGTCATCAACGGGAACGACAATGCCGATTTTGGCTTTGCCGCTGTAATCGTATTTCTGGCAGACCTGATAGTCTTCCATACCATGTCCGGGAGCTGTGTGGACACAGCCCGTACCTGCTTCAAGAGTGACGTGTTCGCCGAGAATAACTGTGCTTTCCCTGTCGTATAGAGGGTGCTTTGCGCGCATAAGCTCAAATTCGGAACCCTTTATTTCATGGAGAACCTCAAAGCGCTCAATGCCTGCCGCCTTTGCAACGCTTTCCATAAGCTCCTTTGCGAGAATATAGGTTTCGCCGTTGGGAGCCTTTGCAAGAACATAGGTTAAATTTTCGTTCAGGCAGATGGCGAGGTTACCGGGAATGGTCCATGTGGTGGTGGTCCAAATGACGAAGTAGGTGTTGTTAAGGTCACAGTAGGCACCAAGACGTCCCAAATCATCAGTGACCTTGAACTTTACATATATGGATTGACAGTCAATGTCCTGATACTCAATTTCTGCTTCCGCAAGAGCGGTTTCATCGTGACAGCACCAGTAAACAGGCTTTTTACCTCGGTAAATGTAGCCCTTTTCAAACATTGTGCCGAATACCTTAACCTCTTCTGCTTCAAAAGCAGGATCCATTGTGAGATAAGGCTTGTCCCATTCGCCCAATACGCCCAGACGCTGGAACTGCTCCATTTGGATGTTGACAAAATTCTGAGCAAATTCGTGGCAGGCATCGCGGAATTCGGGAATAGACATGTTTTTGCGGTCAAGTTTGTTCTGCTTAATTATGGCGGACTCAATCGGCATACCGTGGTTATCCCAGCCGGGAACATAGGGTGCCTGATATCCGGACATGTTTTTGTAGCGGATAATAAAATCCTTCAGGCACTTGTTCATGGTTGTGCCCATGTGAATTTTTCCGTTGGAGAAGGGAGGTCCGTCGTGAAGGATAAAGCGGGGCTTTCCCTCGTTTTTCTCCAGCATTTTATGGTAGATATCGTCATCATACCAGCTTTTTAGCATATCCGGCTCTCTTTTAGGAAGAGCGGCACGCATTGCAAAATCCGTGTTTGGAAGGTTAACTGTTTTGTTGTAGTCCTGTGACATTTATCTTTGGCTCCTATCTGATTGTGAATATGTTCATATTGTGCGCGGGGTCATACAATTTGTAGCCAATAGGCACGGGGCGCGGCACAGCGTTATAGCCTATTATGCCCCGCCCCGACAGTTGTATTTTATTGTAACGCTTATTTTCCAAAGCGAAGATTTTCAAAGCTGAACTGTCCGCTTGCATTTGCGTTGGGGGCAGCAGAAAACAAACGGGTAGGTTCTTCGGTGCCAGAGGCGTGAGGCTCGGCATTGTTTGAAACAACGCGGCTTATCTCCTTACCGGCATCAATGCTGTCAGACATACGTTCAACTGAGCTTTCAATGCTGCGAACAGTTTCATCAACGGACTGAGCGGTAGCGTGATTTGCACTTGCGGGAACTGACAAATCCTCAAGCTTCATGCTGTCAAGACTGTCAAGAAAATTAAGCTGCTTTGAACAGAGCAGACGCATGTTTTCTATGTACTGTGTGCTTTCGCGCTTTGCCTCAAGCAGCCTTGCTTCCTCGGTGGCACGCTGAGTGTATGCTTCGCGAACAATGCGCTCTGCTTCGTCACGAGCGTCCGAAACCAAGGTTTCCGCCTTGTCGCGGGATTCCTGCTCGATTTGCAGGCTGAGCTTTTGCGCAGAAAGAAGGGTGAGACGCATGGAGTCTTCGGTTGCACGGTACTCCTCTATTTTCTCCACAAGAACCTTCATCTTGCTTTTGAGAACCATGTTCTCTTTTGCAACGGCCGCGTAATCGTTTGCGGCTTCGTCCAAAAAGTCGTCCACGGCACCCATATCATAGCCGCCGAAAACTGCCCGTTCAAAGGTTTTTTCTCTGAAATTTTGAGGTGTAAGCATATCCAATAGCCCTTTCTTTATCTTGGAGACGCCGAAAATCCTAAGACAAAAGCCTTAAAGGATAACGGACGAATCCGTATTATGAGAGCGCACGGTGCACTACATGTAGAGTCCGCTGCTGAAATCTCCGCCGCCCAACTCGTCAATGAGGTCGCCCATAATATCCACATTATGCGGGGTAAGAATGTATGTGTTGGCGGCAACCTTTTTTATTTTTCCGTCTAAAGCATAGGCAACGCCGCTCAAAAAGTCGATAAGTCGTCTTGCAGTGTCCTTGTTGGTCTGCTCAAGATTCATAACGACTGTGTGCTGACTGCGCAGATGGTCTGCTATCTCCGCGGCGGTCTCAAAGCGCTCCGGCTTAAAGAGAACCACCTGAGGAGGTGCAGACTGCGTGTTAAAGGCAACGACCTTATCTCGTCTTGTAGGTGAGGGTGCAGGGGTGGGACGGGAGTCATATTCGGTAAAGGGATTACGCCGTTCCGGAGAAGCCGCGTATTTTTTGGGAGTATCGGCAACAGGAACCCGAGTTTCAGCCGGAGTTTCCGGCAGCTCATCGCCGAAGTCATCGTATTCGTCACCACTATATGGACGGGTGAGCTTCTTGAGCTCGTCTAAAAGACCCATTATTTTTCCTCCTGAAATGTAAAGCGGAGCAGTGTGCTTTTTATTGCCTTTCGCAGGCTTGCTGCGCGGCATATGGGCGGGCACCAAAAATCGCCGAGCCTACCCGAACCATGTTCGAGCCCTCAGCTATGGCATCCTCAAAATCTCCGCTCATGCCCATTGATAAAAAATCCATAGAAACATTATCGTATTTTTTTGATTGAATGTCAATAAAAAGCTGCTTCATCTCTGCAAAATAGACGCGATTTTCACCTGTTTTATGGGAAATGGGGGGGATTGCCATGAGTCCTTTGACAAAAACACAGGAAAATTCTCCTATCAAATCCAGAGTATCCCATAAGCCCTGACAAGAAAAGCCGGATTTGGCTTCTTCGTTTGCAATGTTGACTTCAAGAAGAACATCCTGAACAATACCAAGCTTTGCCGCCTGCTTGTTTATGTCAGAAATAAGCTCAAGGCTGTCTGCCGACTGGATAAGGTCACATTTCCCCACAACCTGCTTTACCTTGTTGCGCTGCAAATGACCTATAAAGTGAACAGCGGCGCCCCTGTAGGCATCCTGTGAATATTTTTCGCAAAGCTCCTGAACGCGGTTTTCACCGCAGATTTTTATGCCTGCCGAAATTGCCTCGGATACTTTTTCGGTGCTGTTCATTTTGGTGGCGGCAACGAGGGCAATGTCCTCGGGATATCTTCCGCAGGCGGTTGCTGCTGAATTTATTCGCGACAAAACAGACTGGATATTTTCAGTAATACTCAAAACAATTTCACCCTCTTTTAGCTATAAATGCAAAATTAATACTCCATCTAAATGCGGACTAATTCATGACCTTGCCGTCATAAAGCTCCTTTGAGGTGAGGAGAATTTCATTTCCGACTCTTAAGGCTGCCGCGTCCTTTACGGGGTCGGCGAGGTAGTAATCCTCGGTTTCCCATGCTATGCTGATATACTTTTTCTCCGCTTGAAGTCCTGTGAGTGTGTACACGTAGGAGCCGTTCTCGTCAGAATAGACTGCCTCCTTTGGCACACGGATACCTTCATGAGTTTCAAAAATAATCTCTGCCGCAACGCGCCTCACGGACAGCATTTCACTTGTTGCCTGAGTGCAGCGGAAGGTGACTGCGCACTCTCCCTGCTTTGCAGGGCTTATGCTCACAACTGTTGCGGTAAGAGGCTCGCTGTAGTAGCGGCCAAAGTCCAAAAGAGCGCTTTTGCCAGCAGTCAGCTTATCGGCATCCTTCTTTGAAATAACGGAGGCGAAATACCATTCATATGGAGAAACAAGCTTACCGCGCACATCGGAGGCAAGCTCGTGAGGTTCAACTGCTAGGGTGCGCAAGCCTTCACTGTCAATGTCCTTTATTGAAGCAGGAGTAATGAATTCATAACCGTCAGGAGCGGTTGAGAACAAACCGCTTTTTGGTGCGGTGATTGCTGCCGTGTCGTTAATTGCAGTTTGGCGAAGTTGGTAAAGCTCCTGAGTTATCGCAGTCAAATCAGACTCGGTTGCGTTGACCTCGGTATTCTCCATTACCAGTGAGCCTAAGCTCATGACTGCGGAGGAAAGCCTGTCCGATTCACCTCGTGCCGCTGCTGCCGCAAGCTCGGTTACAGCACTTTTTACTGAATTATCCCGCTCGGTAAGGTTGTCCGAACTGCTTCTCTCGGATAGGACAGAGCTAATATACTGCTTTTTAAGCTCAAGCTCACGGATTTTTGACGCACGCTGCAGCGCCTCTTCGTTGTTATAGGCAACGGCAATTATATCTCCTGCTGCCAAAAGTGAACCGTTTTTTGCACTTACACTTAAATATTTATCGCTGCTGCTCACAAGAGCTTCCTCGCGAACAATAATTCCTGCTGCGTCCGAGCTTTCGGTAAGGGAAATAAAGACTGCGGGAGCGGTTCGCACATCATTTGTTGCCGAGCGAAAAATGTATACTCCAAGATAAGCGAGCAAAGCCCCAAACATAAGCAGGGACACAACTTTTGTTATTAGGTCAGTTCGCTTCATGGGGGTACCTCCCAAATGCCCTTGAATCAAGACTTGCTGCAAGCAATTTGTTGACGGTTTGCAAGTCAGGAGCAAAAAAAGAACAAAGTATCTATGCCTTAATGGTTGGCGAAAGCGAGCTTCGCCAACCATTAGCTTTAAAATGAAAATAAGTACTGAAACTTAGGTTTATGTAACTTCGATAACCTTAGGCTCGCGCAAATCAACTGAGTTGGTAGGTATTATTGTTGATATAGCATGCTTATAAATCATTTGCTGCTTACCGTCCGTATCTAAAATGACGACAAAGCTGTCAAAACTTCGGACGATGCCCTTTAATTGAAAGCCGTTCATAAGGAAGAAAGTTACTATCTGCTTGTCGCGTCTGATTTGGTTTAGCATTGTGTCTTGAATGTTCTGTGTCTTTTGCATAGAATAAAACTCCCTTTCGGGGCATCGCCGCAGGAACATAATTCTACCACGAATTGTCGCCCCATAAAATAGTAATATTGAACAAATCCGCCGGAAAAACAAGAAAATGGGAATGTTCAGGGTTTTATTCTACTTCGTATGCATAAAAAAGGCTGTCGAAAGCTGTCGGGCATAAGCAAAATCTGGTTTTTTATTCCATAAAATCCAATTAACCGAAGTATCACGCCTAAGCCATGTAAGTTGACGCTTGGCATAGCGCCTGCTTTCACGCTTTATAAGCTCAATAGCGTCCTTACGGCTTAGCTCTCCTTGCATAGCAAGAGCCGCCTCCTTGTAGCCTATTGCCTGCATGGCAGTGCTGCTCGTGGGAACTCCACTGTCCAAAAGTGAGTGCACTTCGTCAAAAAGTCCTGCCTGCTCCATAAGGTCTACGCGAAGGTCTATGCGCTGATACAGATCCTCGCGGTTTTCGAAGGAAAGTGCGATTTTAACTGCCTCATAACGGGGGGGCAAGGCTTGCGTTTTGACATCGTGCTCGGTAATGGTAATACCAGTGAGGCGGTACACCTCAAGCGCCCGCAGTATTCGTTTTTTGTCTGAGGGGTGGAGCTTAGCTGCACGCTTTGGGTCTACACATGAAAGCTCACGGAGCATTCCTTCCCCACCGACTTTTTCATATTCGTCCTCCAACTGACGGCGCAGCGCTTCATCAGAGGCGTTGTCGTTAAAGTCAATGCCGCGCACAAGCGAGTCAATGTAAAGTCCTGTGCCGCCAACGATTATGGGAAGCTTGCCCCTGCCGAGAATACCCTGCACGCAGGCATCGGCTTCTGCCACGTATCGAGCAACGCTGTAGCTCTCCCAAGGCTCGCAGACATCCACCATGTGGTGGGCGACACCCTGCATTTCATCTTTTGTAACCTTTGCTGTGCCGATATTCATGCCCTTGTAAAGCTGCATGGAATCTGCTGAAACGACCTCTCCGTCAAGAGCTTTTGCAAGCTCAACCCCGAGAGCGGTCTTGCCTGTTGCGGTAGGACCTGTTATTACTAAAACTTTGCCAGATGACATGGAATTACCTCCGAGGAATTGCCCACAGCGCGGATTTTTATGTATTGTCGAAAAAAGCTTAGCCGCTGCTAGCCTATCACTATAGGCTGCATAAATAGTTTTTCCCGAAGAAAGCGGTAAATGTACGCCTGCGTCGTATGCCGATGCGCAGGGAACGTGATATCCGAATAAAAAGACTTAATCTTTTGCTGCAAGCACTATACTATTCGTGAAAACTCTTTATCAAGCTGTTTTTTGGTTATGGAAGTGGCAACCGGTCTGCCATGGGGACAATATTTAACCCTGCCCGAAGTTACCTCACGGGCAATGCTCAAAAGCTCATCATCAGAGGTCTTCCAGCCTGCCTTTATGGCTGCCTTGCAGGCAACGGTGTGCAGAATATCATCGGTTGCTTCATTTGCAGAAATTCCGCCGCGCTTTAGCTTTTCACATATTTCCTCAACCATTGCGGGAACATCGGCGGCATCTGTGTCGGCAGGGGCGGCACGAAGTATCATAGTGTCAGCACCGAACGGCTCAATTTCAAAGCCTAGATGGCTTAACATGCCCTCGTTTTGCTCTATAAGCTCCATTTCCTCAGCTGACAGCTTGATGGTAACAGGAATGAGAAGCGCCTGTGACATTATCTCATGTCCCTGCTGCTTCAAACGGTCAAAAATCATGCGCTCATGGGCGGCATGCTTGTCAATAAGGATAAGAGTATCGTCTTTTTCAAGTATTATATAGGTTCTCATAGCCTCGCCGATAAGCCGGAACTCCGGCAACACAGCTGAAAGTGACTGCTCGCATAATCCGCTTTCACAGTGCGTACTATCCCCACCCTGTGAGGAAGCTTGTTTGCTCTCAGGTGAATCAGCCTTGCTATGGTGTTGACTGTTATCCTCATGCAAATCGTTTGGAACGGGAGCGCCGGGATAAAGCTCAAGTGTCATTGGAGCAGAATAATCGTCACGAGCTGTTTTGTACCTAGTTGTACTGTCACAAACTCTGGTACCAATTGCCGCACACTCAGCGCCGGAGCCGCGAAGCACAACAGTGCCGCGGTCAGGGACAGGGGCAGGCTTGCTGGGCTCCCATGTGGATTTTGGGGTAGCTATATGGGTGCTTGGCATCGTAGAGGAAGTGCTTGGCGTTTTGGGAGCGGAGGAGTATTTTTCCTTGTATTCTCCCGCCGTCATGCTTTTAAAAAAGTCTTTCTTTGGTGAGGATACTGCCTGAGTTGATGTAGAAAGACAAATTTCAGCAGTGGCACCCTCGCCCTGTATGGCGGAAAGCGCAGCGTAATGCACTGCATCGAAAACTCTGCGCTCCTCTCGGAACTTTACTTCGATTTTTGCAGGGTGAACGTTCACATCAACGCAGGCGGGGCTTATGGAAAGGTACACAACGCAGGCGGGATACCTGCCTGTAAGCAGAGTGTTTTTATAAGCCTGCTCAACAGCGGCTTGTAAAAGTGCGGATTTTATGCAGCGCCCGTTGCAAAATATGAACTGCTTTGCGCGGTTGCCGTGTCCAAATTTTGGAGATCCAACAAAGCCGAAAACCTTGATGTCCCCATCCGTTGAGCTAAACTCCAAAAGCTCCTTGGCGGTGTCACGCCCCAAGAGACTATACACAGCAGATGCGGGTTTACCATCTCCGGGGGAGAAGAATTCCTCCTTGCCGTCCTTTATTAGACGAACCGAAACCTCGGGTCTGCCAAGGGCACAGCGCATTGTGACAGAAACGCAGTTTCCCCCCTCGGCACGATCACTCTTCATGAATTTTAACCGAGCGGGAGTGTTATAAAACAAATCCCTTATAATCATTGTTGTGCCCTCGGGACAGCCGAAGGGGCACATTTCTATAATTTCGCCTGCTTCAAGCATTACCCGCGTGCCTTCGTTTTCACCGCGGCGGCGGGTGATAAGCTCAATTCTTGAAACAGAGGCGATAGCGGCAAGAGCCTCACCGCGAAAGCCCATTGTTCCTATGGCTTCAAGTCCGCGTTCATTTTTCAGCTTACTGGTAGCGTGACGAAGAAAGCAAACGCCAGCATCCTCAGGCGACATTCCGCAGCCGTCGTCGGTAACACGGATATATGTAAGTCCGCCGCCTGAAAGCTCAATTGTTATGTTCTTTGCATTGGCATCAAAGGAGTTTTCACAAAGCTCCTTAATAACGGAAGCAGGGCGCTCAACAACCTCACCGGCGGCAATAAGGTCTGCAACATGGGGGGATAATATGTTTATTTCAGGCATGATGTTCTCCTTTGAGAGCGGGGCTGGTATTGTAAGGATAAATGATTTTGACATGACTCTGTAAAGTCTGCGAAGCAAGCAAACATTACATGCGCCGATTATACATTAAAAATGTTGAAATTGCCACTTAAAAATGATAATATCTAAATCGGTATTCCCAAAAACAAATACAAACCCTTGAGGTTTAAGCGATAGGAAAAATACAATGAGCTATAAACGCACAGAAATTTCAAAAGAACAAATTGAAAATCAATTGACAATATGCGCCGAACTGAGTGACGAAATCGGTGAAGGTCATTTTGCAATGGTCGATACCTTCGGCTGCCAGCAAAACGAGGAGGACAGCGAAAAGCTTCGGGGCTATCTTTCTGCTATGGGCTACGAAATGACAGATGACGAGCACAGGGCGGACATTATCGTGCTAAACACCTGTGCCGTGCGAGAGCATGCGGAAATGCGCGTGTTTGGCAATTTGGGTGCGCTTTCCCATACAAAAAAGGAAAACCCCAACCAAATTATTGCCGTTTGCGGCTGCATGGTTCAGCAGGAGCATGTTTCAGATAAAATTAAACGCTCATTTCCTCAGGTAAGCCTTGTTTTCGGACCGGACGAGCTATGGCGTTTCCCTGAGCTTATCCGCAGCGTGCGTACAGCAAAAAAGAGAGTTTTCGCCCTTGGCAGTGGGGACGGCTGTGTCGCGGAGGGAGTTCCACACCTGCGCTCCGACAAGGTGAAGGCATGGCTTTCCATTATGAACGGCTGCAACAACTTCTGCACCTATTGTATAGTTCCTTATACCCGCTTTCGTGAGCGCTCACGAAAACCCGATGAAATAGTTGAAGAGGCACGTCAGCTTGTTGCCGAGGGCTACAAGGAGATTACCCTTTTGGGTCAAAACGTCAATTCTTACGGCAAGGATTTGGACTGCGAAACCAGCTTTGCAAAGCTTTTGCGGCAAATAAATGCCATAGAGGGAGACTTTATCATACGATTCATGACCAGCCACCCCAAGGACGCAACGGACGAGCTGTTTTTGGCAATGGCAGAGTGCGAAAAGTGCGAGAAGCATTTGCATCTGCCGCTGCAATCGGGCAGCAATAGGATTTTGAAGGAAATGAACCGCCGATATGATGCGGAAAAATACCTCAGTCAGGTGGAGAAGGTTCGTAGCTATATGCCCCATATCGTTTTGACTACTGATATAATTGTTGGCTTCCCCGGTGAAACGGAGGAGGACTTTGAGGAAACAATGAAGGTAATAGAAAAGGTACGCTTTGACGCGATGTTCACCTTCATATACTCAAAGCGAGTCGGAACTCCCGCCGCCAAAATGCCTGACCCCTTTACCAGAGGAGAAAAGCAGGTTCACTTCGACAGGCTTATTGAGGTGCAAAACCGCATATCCGAGGAAAAGCACAGAGAATATATCGGCAAAACCGTCCGAGTGCTTGTTGATGGAAACGACAGGGAGCAGGGCGTTTTGACAGCTCGCACCTCAGGCGGAAGGCTTGTTCGCCTTGACGGAGACGAAAGCTTTATCGGAAGCTTTGCAGACGCAGCGATTACGGACTGCAACACATGGGCTTTGCGGGGAGAGCTTTTAAACTAGATTTAAAGCAAAATAAGAATCAGCTCTATTTACACACTTGATTGCATATTAAATGCATATAAATAAAGAGAAATTCCAGCGGAGGTATATAAATGGCAGAGCTAACACCCATGAAACGCCAATACAGCGACATAAAGGCACAGCACAAGGATTGCCTTCTGTTTTTTAGACTGGGCGATTTTTACGAAATGTTTGATGAGGATGCCAAAATTGCCTCCCGGGAGCTGGATCTGGCGCTTACAACAAGGGACAGGTCGGTAGAAAATCCCGATGAGCGCACACCCATGTGCGGAGTTCCATACCATAGCTGCGAGGCATATATTGCACGGCTTATTGCAAAGGGCTACAAGGTTGCAATATGCGAGCAAACGGAGGATCCGGCTCTCGCAAAGGGACTTGTTAGCCGCGACGTAATCCGTGTTATTACCCCCGGCACGGTTACGGAAAGCTCCATGCTGGAGGAGGGGAAAAGCAACTACGTTTGCTCTGTATATATAGACAGCTGCACTGGTGCTGTGTCCTTTTGCGATGTTTCAACGGGCGAATTCTGCGTTGCGGGTTTTAAGGACCAGGTGGAGTCCCACATAGAAAACGAGCTTGCACGCTTTATGCCCCGCGAAGCGGTTTTGAGCACGGGTGCACAGGAAAACAAAGCCCTTTGCACATACCTTTCAAAAAAGCTTGACTGCATGCTTGAGCCGGACAACGGGCGCTTTGACTACATGGAGGGCGCTGCAAGGGTCTGCGCTCAATTTGGCGTGAAAAGCGTGGACGAGGCAGGGCTTGACGGCGAAACAGCGGCGGTGTGTGCTGCCGGAGGGCTGATAAGCTATATTGAGGAAACCCAAAAATTTGACACGAGCTACATAAATACACTGGACGTATTCACAAGCGGACGATACATGGAGCTTGACTACACAACAAGGCGAAACCTAGAAATAACGGAAAACCTGCGTACAGGCGAGAAAAAGGGAAGTCTGCTGTGGGTGCTGGATAAAACCAAAACACCTATGGGCGGAAGGCTTTTGCGTTCATGGGCGGAGAGACCTCTGCTTTCCCCAGTTACTATTAAGCGTCGTCTTTCCTCTGTTGCCGAGCTTCATGAGGACAACGTCACCCGAGGCGAGCTAATCGAGTCCTTGCGCGAGGTGGGGGACATACAAAGGCTTGTTGGCAGGGCAGTTTATGGAACTGCCAACGGAAGGGATTTGCTGTCTCTCGGAAATTATTGTGCCGTTATGCCAAGGCTTTCAAAGCTTTTGGATGGGAAACAAAGCGCACTTTTGCGTGATATTGCGCAAACAGACCCTGTATCACAGGTGTCGGAGCTTATAGCCCGTGCAATATGTGATGAGCCGCCCTTTTCCGTTCGAGAGGGAGGAATACTGCGCGAGGGCTACTGCGAAGAGGTAGACAGGCTTCGCAATGTGCGTGATAACGGCGCAATGATGGTTTCCGAGCTTGAGCAGCGCGAAAGGGAGCGTACGGGCATCAAGAAGCTGAAGGTCGGGTATAACAGAGTTTTCGGGTACTACATCGACATTCCCCGCGCTTCATCGGAGGATGTGCCCGAGGAATATATAAGAAAACAAACGCTTTCAACCAGCGAGCGCTTCTTTACGCAGGAACTGAAGGAGCTTGAAACAACGCTGCTTTCCGCGAGGGACAAAATTGCGGATTTGGAGTTTCGTTGCTTTGAGGAGGTTCGCTGCCGAGTTGCCGAAAGGGTTACGGAAATTCAAGCCTTGGCGGACGCTGCTGCGGAGCTTGATGCGCTGTGTTCTCTTGCGGAGGTGGCGGTTCGCAACGGCTACAGCATGCCGGAGGTGGATATGTCCGGTACTCTGTCCATAAAGGGCGGACGTCATCCGGTAGTTGAGCAGACTCAAAAGGAGACGCTTTTTGTACCAAACGATACATTTTTGAACGGCTCCGAAGACAGAGTAGCCATAATTACAGGTCCCAATATGGCAGGAAAGTCCACCTATATGCGGCAGACGGCGCTTATCGTGCTTATGGCGCAAATGGGAAGCTTTGTCCCTGCTAGGAGCGCTGCTGTGGGAATTGTTGACAGGGTTTTCACCCGTATTGGAGCGTCGGACGATCTTGCCGGCGGGCGAAGCACCTTTATGGTGGAAATGACCGAGGTTGCCAATATCCTGCGCTATGCCACAAGCTCAAGCCTGCTTATTTTAGACGAGATAGGGCGCGGCACCTCCACCTATGACGGAATGGCAATTGCACGAGCAGTTTTGGAATTTTGCTGTGACAAGCGCAGACTGGGCGCAAAAACCATGTTTGCCACACACTACCATGAGCTTTCTGCTCTTGAAGGTCAGCTTGAGGGCGTAAGAAACTACAATATTTCTGCGAAAAAGCGGGGCGGGGACCTTATATTTCTTAGAAAAATAGTCCGCGGCTCTGCCGATGACAGCTACGGCATAGAGGTTGCAAAGCTTGCAGGAGTACCGGATTTTGTCATTTCAAGGGCAAAATGCTGCTTGGCGGAGCTGGAAGGCCAGGCACCGTCAAAATGTGCTGAAAATCTAAAGCAGACCAGCGAGCAAATGAGCTTCGGTGATGTGGGAGCTGACGAAATATCCCGCAGACTAAAAGAAATAAATCTGGACACTCTAACGCCGATTGAAGCAATGAACTTACTGTATGAATTAAAAAAGAAGGTGGACGCCTGATGCAAGACAAACAAATAGGGTTTTTTGTTGATACGCTTTCAAAGCCTCAGCATATTTGGGGCTTTATATATTTGCCGCTGCACATATTTGTGCTGCCCTTGCTGTTGGCAATGCTTGCATATTACCTTCCCTCGGGACTGGACGAGGCATCGGTTCAAATAATTTATTACGCATTTGGCTTTGCCTTTTGTCTCATCTGTATGTGGAAGTATCTTCGAAATGCATTTGATATTCTTTTAGATAACAAGGCAAGAAATTTTACAGCGGTGCTTTTTTCCTATGTGATATATACAGTGCTGGGACTGGCTGTATCGGCACTTCTGCTGTGGGTGCTGGGCGATGAGGTTTTAAATCCAAACAACGAAGCTGTAACCGATATGGCGAATAGCAGCTATGGCGTAGTTTTGGGACTTGCGGTTTTCATTGCTCCTATAGTTGAGGAGACACTGTTTCGAGGAGTACTTTTTGGCTCTCTTGTGAAGAAAAACCGTGCTTTGGCGTTTGCGGCTTCAATAGTTGCCTTTGGAGTTTACCACATTTGGCAGTATGCCCTTGTCAGCATGGACTGGAGAACACTTATTTATGCCCTCCAGTACATCCCGGCAGGCTATGCTTTTGCGTGGTTGTATGAAAAAACAAGCTGTATTTGGCTGCCCATATTCCTTCATATGGGAATAAACATGTTTTCGCTTTTCGCGCTGACTTAATTTTCGTTAAACTTTTTGTTTTATTTGATTTTTTCCCAGAAGCATGGTAAAATCACTCTTAACTATTTTGAGGTTTGGTGACTTTGCTTACAAGAAATAGGTTAAAATTGGTAAATTTGCCAAGAACGGGGCTGAAACATGCTAAAGGATGAAAAGAAAGTCAAAAAGCCCTACAGAGGCTTTAATACGGGATATTATTTCCGCAATTCAAGGCGGGAAATAACAGAAATTAATATTGCGTCTCTGAAAACAGCCAGTGTAGGCGGATTCTTTATTTTACTGTTCTTTATTTTTATAACGCCATACATAATTCACGAATGGGTAATGACCCGTGAATACTGGATAATGCTGCCCATGTTTGCTGCTTTTGCCATTTTTATTTTTATTTATGACAAAAGCGGCGGTAAGAATTATTACGTTGTTCAAAGTGTATGCATTTTTTACTATATATCGGTGTTGGCACACCTTATCGCTCTTGGCATTGTTCCCTATCCTGATGGACCCGAGGTATTTATAAGCTGCTTTTTTGTGCTTATGCCTGTAATTTTTATTATGCAGCCTTGGATAATTACATCGATTGTTTTGGTAACTGCCATCACCTTTTCCGCCCTTGCCATAAGGTATAAAACAGAATTGAGTGTAACTCACGATATATTTTCCGTTTTGACAGGGGCTGCGTTCTGCATGTGTGCAATGCTGATAACCTACAAGCTGCGGATTAACGATTTTATGTCCAGAGAAAAGTATAAGCGTTTGAGCCAGACTGATCTGCTTACCGGGCTTCTTAACAAGCGAAGCTACGAGGCAAGCTGCCAGCGTAAAATGAAGGAGCGCGACGGTGAGATTACCGCGGCTTTGTTTGTTTTTGATGTAGACGATTTTAAAATTATAAATGACACCTTCGGTCATGTGGCGGGCGATAATGTTCTTGAGATGATCGGCAAAATACTTCAAGGCATATTCAGAGCCGATGATTTGGTAGGGCGCATAGGCGGCGATGAATTCAGCGCTTATATCCATGTTAACGGTACTGCGGACAAGGTGATTGCTGAAAAAGCGGAGAGCATTTTGTCACAGGTGCGGGAAAGTACCAGAAAAGCCTTTAAAATTGAGGTTACGGTTAGCATAGGTGTTTGCGCAACCGGAAACCCGGAGGTTGACTATAAAGAAATGTATCTTAACGCGGACAGGGCGCTGTATTCAGTTAAGCAAACCACTCATGACGGTTGGAAAAAATACTCCATGAAATAAAAAGCAGGAGAAAGGAAGCTTCCTTTCTCCTGTTGGGCGCAAATTTTCCAGTCTTTTGCTCTACAGCTCCTCGCCGTTGTGGGTGTTTGCGGACATATTTCGGATTTTTTCAGGAGTGACGATGACCGCACCCTTGGGAATTAGCTTTCCGCCTGACATGGAGCCTGCAATCTCAGTCCATTTGGCAATGGCTTCTCCCTCGGTTATGTATTCCGCAGTGCCGTAGATCTCGTAGCCGCGCATTTTTTCAGCTACGCAAGCGGTGATGACAACATTGTTGTTCTTCTTTATGTTTTCAAGGGTTTCCTTCATAAAAACGTCGCACAGAAAGAGTCTGCCATCGTCCAGAATTTCCTTGAAACCGATGGCGGTGACCTCGGGAGTGTCGGAGCAGGTGCCCATATACCAGAGAGATGCTTCGTCAAAAATGGCTTTTACCTTTTCATCGAGCTGCTTCATAATAATCATCCATTCCGCCGCCTTGCGTCGGCATAAATTGAAATAAAAACCGCCCACCTTATCACGCAAGGTAAAGGAATGATAAGATGATTATTCTATTAAATCTTATAGTTAGTGTGAAAGCTCTTTCGCGCTACAGCCTCCTTTTTCTTGATGACTGTATTTTATCAAACAGCTTTACGAATTCAATATATTATCAAATTCTTGAGTGGCTAATTTTTTTGTTAGCTGCTCTGCTTTTTTTAGCCTGCACAGCTTCGGCTCGGGCAGTCCGGACAAATGCCGACAACCTCACTGCCGCCGTTTTTGCAGCCCCAGTTATTAATGGCAAACAGCAGCGGAATTACCGAAAGACCTTTTTCGGTTAGGGAGTATTCCACCCGGGGCGGAATCTCGTTATATTGCGTTCTAAACACCATGCGGTCATCCTGAAGCTGGCTGAGGGAGTTGGCAAGCATGGTGTCGGTGATGTTGCACAGCTCACGGCGCAGCTCGGAGTAACGCATGGTGGTGTTCAGCGCCAGAGCGCAGAGTATGCGAGATTTCCACTTGCCGCCGAAAACGTCCAGCGCGTATTCCAGCGGACAGCGGATATCCTTTTCCAGCTTATGTTCATACATAAAGCTACCTCCTAAAACGGTAGTGACTAAAGAAATAATAGCAACTTTAGCATTGCAAGTCAAGAATTTATTACTGCGGAAAGTCCGCAAGCCGTTGCTCTGTAACAGCCTTCGGGATCGACAATGTTCGTATAGAAACTTGTGCATAAGCGCTGCAACGTCTGAAAACACAGCATTCTTATAAGCAATGCAAAAAAAATCAGATCAGAAGGATGTGTGTTCACATCGGTTCAGGTGTATCAAACAAGTTGACAGATCACCAAAGTGTTGGTCTGTCTTTTTTTATCTCATCGTTCACCTGGCTTATTTAATTTCCTGTTCCAAATCTTTGAATATATCCGCATTAAAAAAGTCTATGATTGAAATATCCAACCCGTCGCAAAGCTTCTTGATTGTAGTAATTGTAGTGCTGTTATTCCGCCCGCTTGTAATATTACTGATCGTTGACTGTGTGACTCCGCTCAATGTTCCAAGCTTGTTTATTGTGATGCCCTGCGTCTGACACAGTTCTAATATTCTGTTTTTCACAGCCGTTCCTATTGTCATTTTTATCATCCTAACTCAAATAAGGTAATAAAAGAGTACCCATTTTGAGTTAAAAAGATTACCTCAATTGAGTTGACTTTTCTGCTTGAACTGATATAATCATTTAAAATAAGCTGAAAGCGGGGGAAAAGATGAAGACCATTACAATTACAATAGAGGATTATCTGTACGAATTTTATACGAAAGTCGGCGAAGCCGCGGGCGGTCTGCCACCTGAAAAGGTCATGGCAGACGTGTTGTTCAAGCTGGCGGGAGAACTGTCGCTGAACGCACTTGACTAGGGAAAAATGAAATTGATACGGCTTAAAAGCGTTCAACATCGGAGAACATACACTACTAATGGCAAAAACCAGTCTAAAGCCTGGTTTTTTATAAAACGAAGCAGGAGAAAGGAAGTTTCCTTTCTCCTGCTTTAATTGTATTAATTGCAATGGGTCAGCAGATTAGTATGCAACGCCCCATATGACCGTTTTATGTGCGGGCTTTCCGCAAACGAGGCATACATCTCCCACTTTATCCTGCTCGAAGGGTAAGCAGCGGCTGGTAACGCCTGCCTTTTCCTTCATTGCCAGCTCACAGTCAAGCTCTCCGCACCACATGGTTTTTACAAAGCCGCCGTCCTTTTCAACGATTTCCTTCACCTGCTCCACTGTTGTGGCGGTATAGGTGTGTTCATCCAGATTTTTCTTGGCTTTTTCGTACATTTCGATGTGAATTGCCTCAAGCAGCTTAGGAACTGTTTCCTCAAGCTCTGAAAGAGCAACGGTGGTCTTTTCACCGCTTACGCGGCTGACGCACACGCAGTGACCCGCCTCAATATCCTTGGGACCTATTTCAATACGCAGAGGAACGCCCTTCATTTCGTATTCCGCAAACTTCCAACCGGCACTCTGCTCCGAGAAATCTCCCTTGCAGCGCAGACCGATTGCCTTGATGCGGTCTACAAGCTCCTGTGCCTTGTCCAAAACGCCCGCCTTATGCTGGGCGATAGGCAAAACGACTACCTGAATGGGGGCGATTTTCGGGGGCAGCACAAGACCGTTGTTGTCACCGTGAGTCATGATAATGCCGCCGATTATGCGGGTGGACAGACCCCATGAGGTCTGGTGGGGATGAGCCTGTTTGTTTTCCTTGTCGGAAAAGGTAATGTCAAATGCACGGGCAAAGCCATCGCCGAAGTAGTGACTGGTTCCGCTTTGGAGCGCCTTGCGGTCGTGCATCATGCACTCAATGGTATAGGTGCGCTCAGCGCCGGCAAATTTTTCCTTATCGGTTTTGCAGCCGCGAACAACAGGCATGGCGAGAACGTTTTCGCAAAGCTTCGCGTAGGTTTCAAGCTGCTGCTCTGTTTCGGCAATTGCTTCTTCGGCGGTAGCGTGAAGTGTATGACCCTCCTGCCAAAGAAATTCACGATGGCGCAGGAAGGGACGGGTTGTCTTTTCCCAGCGGAGAACGCTGCACCACTGGTTGTAAAGCATGGGCAGGTCGCGCCATGAATGAACAACATTGCTCCAGTGGTCGCAGAAAAGTGTTTCAGAGGTAGGACGAATGCATAGCTTTTCGTCTAGCTCTTCCTCTCCGCCGTGGGTGACCCATGCACATTCGGGTGCAAAACCGACAACGTGATCCTTTTCCTTTTGAAGCAAGGATTCGGGAATAAGCATTGGCATGGAGACGTTCTCGTGTCCGGTTTCCTTGAAGCGGCGGTCAAGCTCGCCCATGATGTTTTCCCAAATTGCATAGCCGTATGGACGCAAAATCATAAGCCCTTTAACGCTGGAGTAGTCAATAAGCTCCGCCTTTTTGCATACGTCTGTGTACCATTTGGTGAAATCCACATCCATGTCGGTGATTTGCTCTACATTCTTTTCCTTTGCCATATATTTAGTCAATCCTTTCAGAAATTGTGTTTATGTTTATATGAAAGTATGCCCGCACCGAAGCGCAGGGCATTCAATTTTGTGGTCACAACTGTGCATTCTATTAAATATATTCTGCCTTGTCAAGAACAACTAAAGCCATATCTTCGTATTATGGTTTGACTAAAAAAATGGAGGCGGTGCTGTGGGTGCTTTTGCAAAGCTGTATATTCGTCCCTCACAGGGCGAGATAATACACACGGTGGTTACACCTACGGAGGATAAAGGCTGCTGTGTTTGCGGCAAGGTGGAGGAAAACGGAAAGGCTGTTAAAGGAGCCCTTACGCTTCTTTTTGAGGCTGACGGACAGGATACAAAACAGCTCTTGGCTGCATTTACCACCGATTACGACGGAGAATTCGCTTTTGGACCTCTTGAAAGCGGACGGCTGTACGTTATTAAGGTATACAAGGACAGCATGAAGCTTAGGGAACTGGAAATCTCGGTCTGATGCTTGAAGAACATAGCTCTATTGCGGGACGGCTAAAATTGAGCTGTCCCGTATTTTATTGGAGACCCCGTTCCCGTTTTACTGTTCTAACGTCCCTGCCTGCAAAATTGAGACAAATATATTCTCCTTCAATACGGGAGACAATTTGAGGAGTATAGCGCTTGCGCATTTCCTCGGGGGAAAGGTTTGTGCTTATTATGGTTTTACCGCCGTTTAGCAATCGGGTATTTACGATGGTATACAGGGCACTTGCCGTAAAGCCTGTGGACATTTCGGTGCCAAGGTCATCCAAAATCAAAAGGTCGCAGGACAGATAACGGCGAACTCTGGAGTTAATCTCGTCAGCGTTTTCGCCTCCGCGGTCAAACTTCTGTGTTTCAAAAACGTCCATGACAGAAACCGCTGTGTCGTATACAACGGAATAACCTTTTTCCGAAACAACTCTGGCTATGCTTGCGGATAGAAAGGTTTTTCCCAGACCCGTTGTGCCCCTAAATAGAAGATTTACTGAGGTTTTCCCGAAATTCTCAGCATAATCGCGGCACAGCTCAAAAACGTTTGACATGGTTTGACGGGGAGAAACACCCTTTTCTGGGTCAGGAATGCTACTGTAAAAATCCAGATTAAAGTGTTTAAAGCTCTGACCCTGTAAGTCAAGCAACATGGAAAGCTCTTGCGCTGACAGGGATTTATATAGAGTCTCAAGACAGACGCAGGGCTTGCCCATTACGTAGCCGGTATCGCGGCAGTGAGGGCAGGAAAAAATCTCGTCTATATAGCTTGCGTCAAAGCCGTTTTGACGCAAAAGCTCGGCACGTTTTGCAATAAGCGCCTGTGCGTCATCCTTGGCGCCGGTTACTGCTTTTCCGGCGTTTGCTCCCGATTTAAGAGCATTTACAGCAACGCCTGTCATTAAACGGGCAAGCTGTGCTTCAAGCTCCTTTACAGCAGGGACGCGAGCGTACACACAAGCCCTGTGAAGCTCAAGCTCCGCCTCGTTTCTTTTCTTTATGTCGGCGATTGCCTGCCGTGCCTGTGCAAGGATTTTTCCGTCGTGTGACATAAGTTCACCCAAATTCCTTAGTCAGTTGGTTTTGTGTTGTTTAGTATTTTCCGCATAAGCTCGGCATCGTCACGAAAGCCTGAAGCCGAGCCTTGAGAAGAGGGCCTTGCCGCAACTCTTGCGTAGGAGCGGCTGTCGCCTGCTTCTGCGTCATCAGCGGTGTGCAGACCCTTTTCATGCCAGTTTGCTAGGATGGAGTTCATATATCTCCAAGCCAGAGAGCCTGTTTTTACAACTGTTTTGTCGTAGGCAAGTGCAATGGCATCAATTGAAAAGCCCATGTCAAGCCAGCTTTCAACATATTTGCGCTCCGTAGTGCTGAGATTGCGCCCGTTGATTTGCAGTACGCGCTTGATTTCCGACAAGGCTGTGCCGCGCCGCCGCTTCTGCTGCAAAAACTCCTCAGCCCGTTCAAGGGTTAATATTTCACGATTGTACCATACGTAGGCTTCCTTCTCAATAGTGCGCATGGATGGCAGTGCGGAAGGACCGAGACGCTGATGGGTGTCCTCAACACAGTGGTGTATTAGCATGAAAATAACCTCTGTGGGTAAGCGGAGATGATCGTACATCCCGAAAAGCAGCTTTAGGTCGGCACCTGTGAGAGTACGTCCCATTATACGCTGAGTTTCCTCAACGATGGCTTTGAATTCACCATTTTCACTGGTGCGGGCAAGAATGTCGGAGGCTGAGTATTCGGGAAGCTCGTCTGCGGGCAGGGGAGAAGGCACGTGATGACCCGCCTGACAGAAAAGCCCGGCACTGCCCAGAAGCTCCGCTGCGGTTTGAATTTCGTTTTCGGTTCTCTGAAGTACGATAGCTGCCTCTGAAAGGGAAAAGCTGCCGCCACTCCGGAGAGCATAGAGATACAGCAAGGCGGCTGATCCGTTGCCCAGCGACAAGAGCTTGTCCGCGTCGCTGACAGGAACGGCAAGACCTGCCCCGCCGGAAATTGTAAATTTGCTTTGTTCCATTTGTTCCTCACGCTTTCATGGGGTGTTAGTATCCTATGTAAGAGGTCGATTATCTGCGATAGGCAGGTAAAAATGACCGATAGACAAATTGCGGAAAACAATGTTAACATTATAGCATTATTTTTGACTTGTAGCAATAGACCTATTTATGTTATAATGTCTGGTAAACAAAAATATACGGAATGAAAACGCTAAAACTTATCGTTTTCAGACGAAAGAGGTGGAGCTGTAATGACAAATACAGTTATCGTCGAAATCGCAGGACGAGAGTATCAGCTTAAAACGGACGAGGATCCTGAATATGTAAACGAGCTTGCAAGCTTTGTAACAGTCAAGGTTCTTGAAATAAAGCGAGACTCAGGCGCGTCTGCCCTAGATTGTGCAACAATGGCGGCATTGGATATTGCCGACCGTTATTTTAAGGAGCAGAGGAAAAAGCCTGCGGCAAAGAAAAAAACCGCGGCACAGGCTGCTGTAGAGCCGCCAACGCTGCTCTAAAATTCCAAGCTGGAAAGGCAAAAACAAATGCTAGAGCTTCTTTCACCTGCCGGTTCACCTGAGACAGTAGTTGCTGCCGTTCAGAACGGCGCGGATGCTGTTTACATGGGCTTCGGCGGATTTAATGCCCGACGGGGTGCAAAAAACTTTACGGACGACGAGTTTGATACTGCCGTCCGCTATTGTCGTGCCCGAGGCTGCAAGGTATATGTAACGCTGAATACCTTGGTTTCCGACAGGGAAATCGACGAAGCGGTAAAGCTTGCCTGCCGCGCTTCGGAAATCGGCGCGGATGCTATATTGGTTCAGGATTTGGGACTTGCCCGAATTCTAAAATGTGTGGTTCCTGACATTCCTCTGCACGCCAGCACACAAATGAGCATACACAATGTGGCGGGTGTTGAGGCGGCTGCCGAGATGGGCATAACAAGAGCTGTCTTGGCAAGAGAACTTAATATTGCACAAATTGCATATATCGCGCAAAAATCACCCATTGAGGTTGAGGTGTTTGCGCACGGAGCTCTGTGCTTCTGCCACTCGGGTCAGTGCTATATGAGCGCGCTTATAGGCAGGCGCAGCGGAAACAGGGGTGCATGTGCACAGCCCTGCCGACTGCAATACAGTCTTGGCGGAAGAATGGACGATTATCCGCTCAGCCTCAAGGACAATTGCCTTGTAAATCGTCTTGAGGAGTTGGACAAGGCGGGAGTTGCATGTGTGAAAATAGAAGGGCGCATGAAGCGTCCGGAATACTCGGCAATCGTAACGGGCATATATTCCCGTGCCATCAAAGAAAAAAAGCAGCCAACAGAGCAGGAAATGCAGCAGCTTGAAGCGGTGTTTTCCCGACAGGGCTTTACCGAGGGCTACTACACCGGCAAACGCGGCTCTGAGATGTTCGGCATTCGCGGAGAGCCCGATAAGGAAGCAAACAAGCTCTATACCGCCGCGCGCAGGGAATACGCCAATGCGGAGCTTCGCCGTGTTCCTATTAAATTCTATTCTATTATAAAGGCGGGACAGGAAGCTCGCTTTGCGGTTGAGGATGAGGACGGACACAAGGTTTTGAAAAACGGTCCTGTTCCCCAAATTGCTCAAACACAGGCATTGACCGAGGGCACTGTTCGGGATCAGCTGTACAAAACCGGCGGAACGCCGTATGTATGCAGCGAGGTTTCCACAATTTTAGACGGCGGTCTTTTCCTTCCAGCTGCTGCCATCAACGAAATCAGACGTTCCCTTTTAGAGCTTCTCACAGAGGAGAGAAAAAAGCCGCCTGTCAGGCGTGTGGGTAAGCTTCCGCCTACTCCTAACAATATAAATGTCCTGGGTGAGCCAAAGAGAATTTTTCAGATAACAAATGCGGAGCAGCTTACGCCCAAGCTTGCGGATTTTTCTCCGGACTATATTTATGTACCTTTGGAAATACTTGTTAATAACCCTGCGGCAGTTGTACCCTTTGCGGAAAACGGGGCGGTGCCAGTGGCAGTCCTGCCGAGGGTAATAACCGATGACCAGAGAACCGAAGTTAGGCGTATGCTGCAAAGAGCGCGCACCATGGGTATCGAGCAGGTACTTGTGGGGAATATGGGACACATCAAATTTGCGAAGCTTATGGGATTTGATGTTCGCGGAGATTTTGGCTTGAATGTATACAATTCTGATACATTGCAGGTGCTAAATGCAGCTGGGTTCATATCGGCAACCGCCTCCTTCGAACAGCGGCTGAGCCAAATAAGAGATATGCAAAAGCCCATCAACACCGAACTGATAGTATATGGTCGTCTGCCTGTTATGATAAGCGACCAATGTATAATAAAAAACAGCGCTGGGCACTGCAACTGCGAAAATTCTTCTGTTTTATACGACCGAACAGGACAGGCCTTTCCTGTTATAAAGGAGTTCGGCTGCCGTAATGTCATTTATAATGCACACAAGCTGTTTTTGGCGGACAAGCGGGAGGATGTTGACCAAACGGGAGTTTGGGGGCATCGGCTGCTGTTCACGAACGAGAGCGCCGAGGAGTGTGTTCGTGTTGCGGAACGCTTTGCCGAGCAGTCGGACTACACCCCCAATGGAATTACCAGAGGATTGTACTACAGGGGCGTTGAATAAATTCTATTTACCTATTATTTTGAAAGGTTAGGCCTATGAACATTGTTCTAGCTTCTGCGTCTCCCCGCCGGCGAGAGCTGCTAGCTATGCTGGGAGTAAAGGATTTTAAGGTCATTCCCGCTGTAAGCGAGGAAGCGCCCACAAGAGGAATGACTGCCTACGATGCCGTGTGTTCTCTTTCCTTTGCAAAGGCGGCGGAGGTATCAAAGCTTTGTGCCGTGCGGGATGTAATAATTGCGGCAGACACGGTAGTTGCACTGGACGGAAGTATTTTGGGTAAGCCACGTGACGAAGCAGACGCTTTTCATATGCTAAGCCGTCTTTCAGGCAGAATTCACAGGGTTTACACCGGCGTTACGGTTATGCAGGGAGAAACGGTAATAACAGATTACGAGCGTACCTGTGTGCGTTTCAGAGATTTGACCCAGCGAGAAATAAAAGCATATATTGCAACAGGTGAACCGATGGACAAGGCAGGGTCATATGGTGCTCAAGGCATAGGCTCGCTGTTTGTTGAAGGAATTGAGGGCGATTTCTTCAATGTTATGGGACTTCCTCTGTGCAGATTATCAAAAATGCTTGAAAAGTTAGGCGTGAGTTTACTTTGAACAAATTTAAAACCTACGTAAAAAAATATGGAATACGCTTAGGATTAGTTGTCCTTGCCGTTGCATTTCTCTCAGGAATGGCCTTTAGCCGTTCTGAGGGAAATGCGGTTGCGCTTAAGGATGCCTCAAGCTCTATGACGTTACCCGTTAAGCAGGCTTCAACTGGTATTGTTGGATGGCTTGAGGGAATATATGGATATATGTTCCGTTATGACAGTCTTGCTGCCGAAAATGAAGCGCTGAAGGTGGAGCTTGCGGAAACACAGATGAAGCTTCGGGATGCTCAGGAGGCAGCGGCTGAAAATGAGCATTTGCACAAGCTGCTTGATCTTAAGGACAGGCACAAGGACTTCACCTTTGAGTCTGCAAAGCTTATAGACAGAAGCACCACAAACTGGAGCAGAACCTTCACGATTAACAAAGGCAAGGAAAGCGATATTGCCGTTGGCGACTGCGTTATAGACAGTGCCTACAACCTTGTGGGACAGGTCATAGAGCTTGGCTCGGGCTGGGCAACAGTTCGCAGCATAGTAGATGCGGATATGCACGTGGGTGCGTTCGTTGGTGAGAGCGGAAATGCTGCAATGGTGGTTGGAGATTTTGCCCTTATGCAGAAGGACCGGGCAAAGCTGAGCAACCTTACCAATGAAATTCAGGTACTGGAGGATGACCTTTTGATTACCTCCGGTAAGGGCGGTGCTTTCCCCGCAGGGCTTAATATCGGCTCTGTTGAAAGCGTCCATACCGAGGCAGGTGGACAGGTAGAATACGCCGTTGTTGTTCCTGCTGCTGAACCGGGAGCAATTACTCGGGTATTTGTTATAAAGGACTTTGATATTGTTGACTAAGGAAGGCGCAATATGCTGCTGGATATAATAAACATTGAGAGATTACGCAAGGCAATAGTATACTGTGGACTGATACTTGCTACACTCTTTCTCCAAAATACAATATTGTCCCGAATACCGATTCTTGGCGTTAAAGCTATGTTTGTGCCCGTTGTAGTTGTTGCCGTAGGATTTTTTGAGGGCGGCGTTTGGGGCGGTGTTTTTGGGTTGGTGCTTGGACTTTTCTGTGATCTTAGCTTTGGCGATTCGGCGATAATGTTCACGGTGCTGTTTCCCATAATCGGATTTGCCTCCGGCTGCCTGACCATGTTTTTTATTACAAAACGCTTTTTGTCATTTTTTTTCATTAGCCTAGCAGCGCTGGTATTAGCTGCATTTTGCCAGATGTTCAGTTTGTTGGTGTTTTCGGAAGCAAGTCCGTGGCCACTTTTTAGAACCGGCGGGCTGCAAGTCCTATGGTCAATTCCGATGACGTTTGCGGCATATTATCCATGCAGAAAGATTTCCGGACTGGATTTAAGCAAATAGGACATCCTGTTGGAAAGGACAAATTATGGATAAACTAGTTAAACCTTCAAGGCTTGCTGCACTTGTCTGTGTGCTGGTGCTGCTGGTTACGGTTTATATTGTTTCCCTGTACAAGCTTCAGATTGTAGAGGGTGCGGAATACTACGAACAGTCTCAGAACACTGTGTCCACAACCGATACAGTTGTTGCCGCACGGGGAAACATATTGGATCGATATGGCAGGGTCATGGTGTCAAACCGTGTGTGCAACAACCTCTTAATAGACACAGACGAGCTTTTTGATCAGCACGACCCCAATGCAATATTACTTAAGCTTGCTAAAGAGGTTGAGGATTCGGGCAATACCTACACAGATACCATGCCCATTACAAAGGAACCCCCTTTTGAATACGTCAAAAACATGACGGACATTCAAAGGGAGGGACTAAACGGCTATTTAACAGCAAACGATTTGCCCGAAACCACCACCGCTGTGGAATTGATGGCTTTTTTCAGAGAAAAGTTTGAAATTGACAACAACTACTCATCGGAGGAAATGCGTACAATTGCGGGTATACGTTACGAAATAAAGATTCGGTATCTCAACAACATTAAGACCTCTCCGTATATTTTTGCAGAGAATGTGAGCATTGACCTAATCACTAAGCTGATGGAAAACGATATTCCGGGCTTTAAGGTTAAATCCTCCTACATCCGTGAATATAACACGGATTATGCGGCGCACATTTTGGGCTACATCGGAATGATCCCCGTAGAAGATGCCGATGACTATAAAAGCAAAGGCTATCCCTACGATTCTTTGGTTGGCCGCGCAGGTGCTGAAAAAGCCTTTGAGTCCTATCTCCACGGAACGGACGGAACAGCGGTTGTTACCAGCACCAAGGGCGGCACGGTAATCGGCACAAAGTATACTACAGATCCTAATCCAGGAAACCATGTCTATACGACCATTGACTTGGGGCTTCAGGAGGCCACAGAGATATCTCTTAACAACTTCATCAATACAACAAACGAGCAGCGACAAATCGACAACGATAAATACACTGCCGAAGGTAAAACCGACAAGGTAAAGGGTTTGATTACAGGCGGCGGCGTAGTTGCTGTCAAAGTCAAAACCGGCGAGCCTCTTTGCGTAGCCAGTGCGCCCACCTTCGATTTAAAAACGCTGTTGGATAATTTTACTGAGCTGCAAAATGACGACACAGGCAAGCTGCTTAACAGAGCGCTTATGGGAGCCTATGCCCCCGGATCTACCTTTAAGCCAGTAACTGCCTTGGCGTCGCTTAACGAGGGGATAGTGTCTACCGGTACTTCGATAACCTGCGAGGGCATCTACACAAAATATCAAGAACCGGAAGATGGCGGATTTGCACCTAAATGTTGGATTTATCCCGACACTCATGGACCCATGAACACTGCAACGGCTATTGCAAACTCCTGCAACTACTATTTTTACACTGTAGGAGAAACGCTGGGAATTGACCGTCTTTACCGATATGCCCACCAGTTTGGACTTGGCGAGCCGACAGGCATTGAGCTTGACGAAACCAACGGTCAAATGGCCAGCAAGGAATTGAAAAAAGAAGTGGAAACTAAGAATAAAGACTGGTTTCCTGGTGACACGCTAACAGCCTCCATCGGACAGTCGTATAGCCTGTTTACCCCGTTGCAGCTTGCAAATTACTGTGCAGCCCTTGCTAACAACGGCAAACGCTATGAAGCAAGCATACTGAAATCCGTACGCAGCTACGACTATTCCGAGAGTGTTTATCAGCGGAAAAATGTATTGGCAGGGGACCTTCAGATAAATCAGGAGTATTACGATGCTGTTCATACAGGAATGTATAACGTTGTTCATCAGATCTCGGGAAACACGAAGGATGTGTTTACAGGATTTCCTGTTTCCGTAGCTGCAAAAACCGGCACCTCACAGTTAGGCGAGGGAATTACCAACAATGGTGTATTTATTTGCTATGCGCCCTATGAGGATCCGGAAATCGCACTTGCAATCGTAATTGAAAAGGGATATGCAGGCTCTGACATGGCAGGAATTGCAAGAGATGTTCTAGATTACTATTTTAGCTTTAAAAACAGCTCCGTTACCCTAGAAACTGAAAACTCGCTGTTAAAATAAGAACACAATGTGTTGCTATTTTCGCAAAGACAATGTATAATATAGCGATGTAGTGACAGAAACAACGAAACTGAAAGGATGAAGGCCGTGAATATTGCTTTAATGGCACATGACAACAAAAAGGAGCTAATGGTTCAATTTTGCATCGCGTATTGCGGAATTTTGTCAGAACACTCTATTTGCGCTACTGCCACAACAGGACGTATGGTTGCCGACGCTACCGGTCTTCCGATTACGCTGTATCTCAGTGCTGCACAAGGCGGAAGCCAGCAGATTAATGCGCGCATTTCCTATAACGAAATTGACCTTGTCCTGTTTTTCTGGGATCCCAGCTCAAACGATGCCGACAAGGACGTTGTCGCTATTTCCCGCGCTTGTGACCAGCACAGTATTCCCTTTGCCTCAAATGTTGCAACTGCTGAGGTTCTTATACAGGGACTTAAGCGCGGTGATTTAAGCTGGAGAGATATAGTTAACCCGAAGAAATAGGAAGCACTATACCGAATTAACAAACGCTCTCGTCCCAATTCGGGAGAGAGCGTTTTTTTGGCTGGCAGATTTTTTGCTTTTCCCAAGGTCGCCCTCAATACATCTTAATTTTTTGCCGAAAGGACGCTTAATATATGGAAAGAGTCAAACCACGCACTTTGTCGGGCTTTATGGAGCTTCTGCCTGAAAGACAGTCGCAAATGGAGAAAATTCAGGAAACACTGCGTAAAACCTACTCACTTTATGGTTTCACTGCTCTTGATACGCCGATAATTGAAGCGTCAGAGGTTCTGCTTGCAAAGGCTGGCGGTGAGACAGAAAAGCAAATCTACCGTTTTACAAAGGGGGATACTGACCTGTCCCTGCGCTTTGACCTTACAGTTCCCCTTGCAAAATACGTTGCTGCAAACTACGGTCAGCTTTCTTTTCCCTTCCGCCGCTTTCAAATCGGCAAGGTTTACAGGGGCGAGAGAGCGCAAAGGGGACGTTTCCGCGAGTTTTATCAGGCGGATATTGACGTAATCGGAGACGGTGCCCTTGACATTATGAACGAGGCTGAAATTCCCGCAATTATTTACCGCACCTTTACCTCTCTGGGGCTAACGCGCTTTAAAATTCGCGTTAACAACCGCAAGGTGCTAAACGGATTTTTTGCTGCTCTGGGGCTTTCAGATAAGGCGACCGAGGTCATGCACACAATAGACAAGCTGGATAAGATCGGGGAAGATAAGTGCAAGGCTCTGCTGTTGGAGGGCGGCGTGCCGCAAGCGGCGGCAGATGAAATTATGAGCTTCATTTCCATTTCCGGAAGCAGTGCCGAAAAACTGGAGAAGCTAAAAAAATACGAGGGAAGAGACGAAGTCTTTGACCTTGGACTTTCAGAGCTTAAAGCGGTTACAGGCTTTTTGCCGGAGTTCGGAGTACCGGAGGAAAACTTTGAAATAGACCTTACTATTGCCCGCGGGCTTGACTACTATACAGGCACTGTTTATGAAACTACGCTTACAGACCATCCGGAAATCGGTTCTGTCTGCTCCGGCGGACGGTATGATAATCTTGCGGAATACTATACAGACAAGAAGCTGCCGGGTGTTGGAATTTCAATTGGCTTAACCCGTCTTTTCTATGTTCTTGAGGAGCAGGCAATGCTTTCTGACGATATTGTAACCGCCCCCTGTGATGCGTTGATAATACCCATGACCGAGGATTTGTCCAAGGCAGTTGCTGCTGCAACGCTGCTTCGTGACGCGGGCATCCGCACTCAGCTTTACAGCGAGAACAAGAAGTTTAAGGCGAAAATGAGCTATGCTGACAAAATCGGTGTTCCTTATGTGGTTTTCATCGGTGATGATGAAATTGCGGCGGGGGTCGTCAAGGTAAAGAATATGGTTTCAGGCGAGCAAACGAAGATAAATCCCGAGGCAGCGGCAGAAATGATAAAGGCTGATATTTTTGAACGCAGTCTGTCAAAAATAATTAAAGAAAACAGCTGAGCCAATCGGAACAAAAATATAAATTAAAAACTGTATGAATAGAGGAAAAACTATGTTTCAATCCCGTACACATACCTGCAACGAGCTTAAAATGAATAACGTCGGCGAGAGCGTCAAAATTGTCGGCTGGATGGAAAATGTCCGCGAGGTCAGCGGTAATCTGGCTTTTGTCGTAGTACGTGATTTTTACGGAACCACTCAAATAGTTGTGGAAACTGAAGAAATGATGTCAATTATCAAGGACATCAACAAGGAATCTACGATTTCAGTTGAGGGCACGGTGCGCGAGCGTGCAAGTAAAAACCCAAAGCTCCCCACCGGTGACATTGAGGTTGTGCCGGAAAAAATAGAGATTCTTGGCCGCTGCCTTTATAACGAGCTGCCCTTCCAGATAAA
>CAZAIU010000008.1:58770-73430 GCA_964485265.1 uncultured Oscillospiraceae bacterium
ATGACCAGTGGATTTGACCGCTATTTCCAGATAGCCCCCTGCTTCCGTGATGAGGACGCAAGAGCAGACCGTTCACCCGGCGAGTTTTATCAGCTCGATATGGAAATGGCATTTGCAAACCAAGAGGACGTTTTTGCGGTGTTGGAGGATGTTCTGCCCCCGATTTTCGCAAAGTACGGGTCGTATAATATTGCGTCCGAAGCACCCTTTAAGCGCATTTCCTTCATGGATGCCATGGACACCTACGGCTCGGATAAGCCCGACCTGCGCATAGATTTGGTTTTACAGGACGCAACCGAGATTCTTTCCGACTGCGGGTTCGAGCCGTTTGCGGGCAATTGTGTCAAGGCAGTGGTTGTTGACAGGTTTAACCAGACACGCAAGGTTATCGATAAGCTGTGCGCCGACGTTGAGGTTCAGTCGGGAAATAAGGCATACTGGTTCCGCCTTGATGAAAACGGCGAGATGGTGGGCGGCATTTCCAAGTTTGTGCAGGAGAAAAAGAACGCAGTTATCGCAGCACTGGGTCTAAAGCCCGGCTGCTTTATTGGTTTAACCGCAGGCAAGAAGCTTGCTGCACAAAAGACAGCAGGTGTTCTGCGCAAGCTCCTAGGTGCTATGTCCGAGGAGCATATGAACCGTGAACGCTACGAATTTTGCTGGATTGTAGATTTTCCCATGTATGAAATCGGCGAGGAGTCGGGAGAGCTTGAGTTCTGCCATAACCCGTTTTCCATGCCCAACGGCGGTCTTGAGATTTTGAAAAAAATCGAGGCAGCGGAGGTTGACCCCCTGACCGTTACAGCTTACCAGTACGACTTGGTGTGCAACGGTGTCGAGCTGTCCTCTGGCGCTGTTCGTAACCATGACCCTGAGATTATGATAAAGGCATTTGAGCTTGTACGCATGGGTGAGGACGATGTTAAGGCAAAATTCCCTGCAATGTACAACGCCTTTTGCTACGGTGCACCACCACATGCGGGAATTGCCCCGGGAGTTGACCGCATGGTTATGCTCTTAGCCGGCGAGGAGAGCATTCGTGAAATTATTCCGTTCCCAATGAACAAAAACGCTCAGGACTTGATGATGAGTGCACCCTCCGCTGTTGAGCAAAAGCAACTTGATGAGCTGCATATTGCACTGATGCCTGTTGAATAAAGGCAGTGTGTTCTGCCAGAAGCAATAAAAAAACGAAGGTGGTGCTCAAGTGGTATCCCAAATCCGTTCACTCGGCATAAAAGGAATTGGCGGTTACGAGGTATCCGTTGAATGCTTTCTATCCCAAGGACTGCCCGCCTTTGACATAGTAGGCTTGCCCGATGCTGCTGTTAAGGAGGCACGTGACAGAGTTCGTGCGGCAATTAAAAACGCAGGGATGGCGTTTCCGGTGTCACGGCTTACAATAAATCTTGCTCCGGCGGACACGAAGAAGGGCGGTACAACCTACGATTTACCTATGCTCCTTGCGATTTTGTCTGCAAGCGGCTGTATAAAGCAGCCGCCGCAGGATTGTGCATTTTTTGGAGAGCTTAGCTTGACAGGTGAGCTTCGTCCCATTAGAGGTGCGCTACCTATGGCGCTTGCGGCACGCCGAGGTGAGATAAAAAATATTTTTGTGCCGGAGGACAACGCACCAGAGGCTACCTTTGCCGAGGGAGTGAAGGTCTATCCGGTGAAGAACGTTAGCGGACTGCTTGCTCATCTTTCCGGGGCTGAGCTTATTTCACCAGTAAATGCGCCGGATTTTTCTGAAAGGGATGTAAAAGCAGCTGATTTTTCCGAGGTGAAGGGACAGGAAAATGTGAAGCGTGCGTTAGAGGTAGCTGCTGCCGGAGGGCACAATATTTTGCTTGTTGGTCCGCCGGGAGCTGGAAAATCAATGCTTGCAAAGCGCCTTCCGACCATTTTACCTAATTTAAGCCGTGACGAGGCGCTTGAAACAACGGAGATACATTCCGTTATGGGTCTTACAAGCCGCGACAATCCCATTGTGGTGAAGCGCCCGTTTCGCTGTCCGCACCATACCTTGTCAGCCTCTGCGATGGCGGGAGGTGCTCAGCTTCAGCCGGGGGAAATCAGCCTTGCCCATAACGGAGTTCTGTTTTTAGACGAGCTTCCGGAGTTTCACAGAGATGTTCTGGAGGTTATGCGCCAGCCCCTTGAGGACGGCAGCGTTACGATTTCCCGAAGCAGCGGAAACGTTACATATCCTGCAAGCTTCATGCTCGTATGTGCCATGAACCCGTGCAAATGCGGGTGGTATGGGCATTCGTCGGGGCGCTGCCGCTGCACTGAAAGCAGTGTTAAAAAATATCACAGCAAGCTTTCAGGGCCGCTCCTTGACCGTGTTGACATAGTTGTTGAGGTGCCTGCACTGGAATTTGACGAGCTGCGCACAAAAAAACCTGCCGAAAAAAGTGAGGATATTCGCACTCGCGTTAACGGTGCAAGGGAAATTCAGCGAAAGCGATTTGCTCAAGATGGCTTTGACTGCAACGCCAGAATGGAGCAAAAGCAGCTTAGAGCAAGCTGTGAGCTTTCTGAGGAATGCGAAAACCTCATGAAAATGGCCTTTGACAGAATGGGTCTTACTGCCCGAAGCTATGACAGAATTTTGAGGGTGGCACGTACCATTGCTGACCTTGACAGAGCTGAAAGTATTTCCGCTTTTCACTTAGCGGAGGCCATCCAATATCGAACCTATGATTTCCGTGAGCCTTCGGTAGAGTAGGTTGATTAATTAAATTTGTCGGAATAATTCTAAACCCTTCGGCAAAATCCATTTTGCGTTATTTATGCCGCCTTATGACATTTTGGCTTTAAATGTACTATGCTTAAAAAAAGCATCCGAGGATTACAAAAGTTAGTCGCTTTTTCCATGTAAATGGTTGGAGCGAAAATATTGCATTATAGCTATAATTATGTTAAAATTCAACGTATTACCGTGGTGACGGCGTGCTTCGCCGTTCCGGAAAGACAGGATAAATTCTGCATTTGTTTGTCCTTCAACGGCAGAGGAGAGAAAATGAGTAATCAAATCCCAATAATTGAATTACGTGATGTGGGAAAGACCTTTCAAAGCACCGATGGAGAGGTCGTAGCGCTGGAGGGCATTAACATAGGCATTGATGAGGGCAACATTTTCGGTGTGATTGGCATGAGCGGCGCCGGAAAGTCAACCCTTGTGCGCTGTGTCAATCTGCTGGAGCGTCCGTCAAGCGGCGCTGTGCTTTTTGGCGGAGCTGACCTTACAGCAATGAATGCCGAGGAGCTTCGCACTGCCCGTCGTTCAATCAGTATGATTTTCCAACAGTTCAACCTGCTGATGCAGAGAACCTGCTTAAAAAACATCTGCTTTCCCATGGAAATTGCAGGTGTGAAGCCTGCCGAGGCAAAAAAGCGCGCCATGGAGCTTTTGGAAGTTGTAGGGCTGCCGGATAAGGCAAACGCCTATCCTGCCCAGCTTTCCGGCGGTCAGAAGCAGCGCATAGCAATTGCCCGTGCTCTTGCCAGCGACCCGAAGGTTCTCATGTGCGACGAGGCAACAAGTGCTCTTGACCCTACCACCACAAGAAGCATTTTGGAGCTTATCAAGGATATTAACAAGCGCTTGGGAATTACAGCAATTATCATTACCCATGAAATGTCGGTTATTGAGGAAATTTGTTCCCATGTTGCCATATTAGACGGCGGTCACGTGGCGGAAATGGGCAAGGTTGAGGATATCTTCTCAAACCCCAAAACCGAGGCGGCTCGAAAGCTTGTTTTCCCCGACGGTATGCCTGTTTCTCACCTTAAATCCGAGAGAGTCGTGCGAATTGTGTTCAACGGCGGAACTTCCTATGAGCCGCTTATAGCCTCCCTTGCCATTGACTGCGGCGTTAAGGTCAATATTTTGGGAGCAGATACCCGAAACGTGGGCGGTAAGGCGTTTGGCTCCATGCTTATCGGGCTTCCCAACAATCCCGAGGAAGCCGAAAAGGCGCTAAACTATATTAGAAACAAGAAAGACGTTACAGCGGAGGAGGTAAAGGATTACCATGAGTGAGCTTTTAGCATCACCTAAGGTTGCCGAAGCTATTGCGGTTTTGCAGTCCCAGACCCTAATGGCAATTTGGGAAACGCTTTACACCACTGTTTTGGCAACGCTTTTTGCCTACATTATCGGCTTGCCTCTTGGCGTTTTGCTGGTAACCGGCGAGGAGAGCGGCATAAGACCGCTGCCGAAATGGATTATGTCTATTTTGAATTTCATTGTGAACATATTAAGAAGTGTGCCTTTTCTAATTTTAATGCTTGCTGCAACGCCCTTGACGCGCCTGATTGTGGGCACCTCAATAGGCACGGTGGCAACGATTCCGCCCCTTGTTATTGCGGCATTTCCCTTTGTTTCCCGGATTGTTGAAACTTCTCTGAGAGAAACAGACAAGGGCGTGATTGAGGCAGCCCAATCTATGGGTGCGACCACAATGCAGATTGTGCGAAAGGTAATGCTCCCAGAGGCAAGACCCTCTCTTATTTCCGGTGCAACAACTGTAACGATTACCATCTTAAGCTATGGTGCCATGGCAGGCATAATCGGCGGCGGCGGATTGGGTAAAATTGCGATTAACTACGGTTTATACAGGTTTAATGCACTAATCATGTGGATAATCGTCATATTGATTGTTGTTTTGGTTCAAATCTTCCAGTCAGTGGGAACAAAACTGGCTGTTAAGAGTGATAAACGCATTTCATAAAACATAGGAGGAGAAAACAATGAACTTGAAGAAAATTGCGGCAATTATTCTTACCCTGGCACTTGTTCTGTCTCTCGGCGCTTGCGGCGCAAAAAAGCCCGCTGCCAGTGAAACAGACGTTAATCCCAGTGAAGCTCCGGCAGAAGGTGCTGAACCTGCAAGCACAAAAATTAAGGTTGCGGCAACCCCTGTTCCTCACGCTGAGATCCTTGCAATTGCAAAGGAAATCCTTGCAAAGAAAGGCATCGAGCTTGAGATAGTTGAGTTCACAGATTATGTACTTCCCTGCATGGCAACCGAAAACGACGAGGTGGACGCAAACTTTTTTGCACATCTGCCCTACATTGACGGCTTTAATTCCGAGAACAACACTCACCTTGTTTCTGTTGCCGGAATCCACTATGAGCCTCTGGGACTGTATGCCGGAAAAACCGCTTCAATTGACGAGCTGAAGGACGGCGCAAAGGTTGCCGTTCCCAACGATGGCTCCAACGAGGCACGTGCACTGATCCTTCTTGAGGCACAGGGACTTATCAAGCTAAAGGAAGGCGTTGGCTTTAAGGCAACAAAGCTTGATATAGTTGAAAACCCCAAGAATCTTGACGTAGTCGAGATGGAGGCAGCTCAGCTTCCCAGAACACTTGCTGATGTTGACATGGCTGTTATAAACGGCAACTATGCAATTCAGGCAGGCTTGAAGATTGCTGACGCTCTTGCAACCGAGGATTCTGAGTCCGAGTCTGCAAAGACCTACACAAACATTCTTGTTGTCAAGGAAGGCAACGAAGAAAACCCCGCAATTCTTGCTCTTATCGAAGCACTTCAGAGCAAGGAAGTTAAGGACTTTATCAACGAGAAGTATCAAGGCTCCGTTGTTGCAATGTTCTAATTGAATAATTAATGTAAATAAGGTATAATAATCAAACAGATTATTATACCTTATTTTGTTTTATACTGCTTACTGAAACGAAAGCGGGTTTTGAAAAGGAAAAATAGAAATGAACGATATAATTCTTTTAAAGCAGGGCGAAATTGTACTCAAAGGTCAGAACAGACGCTTTTTTGAAGCCAAGCTCATAGCTAACGCAAAACGGCGGCTTAAAAAATACGGTGACTTTAACGTATATTCCACACAGTCCACCGTATATGTGGAGCCGAAATCTGAGACCTGCGATATGGACGGTGCTCTTGAGGCAATGTCCATGGTTTTCGGTGCCGTTGCCGTCACACGTGCAATGGCATGTGAAAAGGACAAGGATGCAATTTTTGAAACAGCGAAAGCCTATCTGTGCGAGGATATGGAAAATGCAAAAAGCTTTAAGGTGGAGACTCGTCGTTCCGACAAGAGCTTTCCCATGTCAAGCATTGAAATTTCCCAGTACGTGGGCGGACTTCTAAGCGATGAGTTCCCGAACATTGCCGTTGACGTTCACGAGCCTGAGCTTGTTGTCCATGTTGAGGTACGGGAAAATGCAGCTTATGTCCATTCAAGACCCTTGCCCGGTGCAGGCGGTATGCCTGTTGGCAGCAACGGCAGCGCCGTAACACTGCTTTCCGGCGGCATTGACAGCCCCGTGTCCAGCTACATGATTGCAAGGCGGGGAATTCACCTTGTTCCCGTGCATTTTTTCTCCTTCCCCTATACCTCGGAGCAGGCAAAGGAAAAGGTTATGGAGCTTGCACAGATTTTGACAGGCTACTGCGGCAGGCTTACCGTGGAAATTGTTCCCTTCACGCATATTCAGGAGGAAATCCGCGAAAAATGCCCAGAGGAATATTTCACACTTATTATGCGCCGCTTTATGATGCGCATTTCCGAGAAAATTGCTGTTCAAAACGGCTGTAAGGCACTTGTGACGGGCGAAAATCTGGGACAGGTGGCAAGCCAGACCATGGAGGCCCTTCGTGTTACCGAGGAGCCGCTGTCCCTGCCTGTGCTGCGTCCGCTTATTGGCATGGACAAAACCGACATTGTTGCCATTGCCCGCAGAATCGGCACCTTTGAAACCTCAATTCTGCCCTATGAGGACTGCTGCACGGTGTTCACACCCCGACATCCTAGAACTAAGCCCAAGCTTGCGGATGTGCTTGAGGTTGAATCTTTGTTAGATGTTGAGTCATTGGAGGCGGAAGCAATTGCCGGTATTGAAAGAGCCAGATTTGATGTTTAAGCAGGGGAAAATGTGCTGCTGCAAGCATTAATTGAAACCCTGCATATACATTGAAGCATTATAATTGATTGAGCCGAACCAAATTTTAGCGCCGCCACAGGGGGAATCCATGCGAGCAGACGCCACAATATGAAAGGAAGCACGCTTATGAAAAATCCGTTATCCGCAGAAATACTGTCAGTTGGAACAGAGCTATTGCTTGGAAATACCACCAACACAGACGCGAGAGATATTTCGATTTACCTTTCAGAGCTGGGCATAAATGTGTTCTACCATACGGTTGTGGGTGATAACCCGGAACGTTTGACGCAGGCCGTTAAGCTGGCAAGCTCACGTGCTGATATTATTATAACCACCGGCGGCTTAGGACCAACCTGTGACGATTTGACAAAGCAGGTTTTGGCATCTGCATTTAATCTTGAAATGGTGTTCCATGAGGAGCTTGCCCAGGAGATGCGCCGCTACTTCAAGGAAGTAATCGGTACAGATGTGATGACGGAGAACAATCTCCAGCAGGCATATCTGCCGGCAGGGTGCACGATATTTCACAATGAATGGGGCACGGCTCCCGGCTGTGCTTTCGAGGCTGAGGGCGTGCGAGTTATTATGCTGCCTGGTCCTCCCAGAGAGTGCAATGCAATGTTTAAGGTCTGCGCAATGCCGTATTTAAAGGCATTGTCCGATGAAGTTATTTTTTCCCACAGTCTGCACATTGTGGGCAGGGGAGAAAGCAGCATTGAATTCCAGCTTCGTGATATGATGAACGAGCTTACTAATCCCACCCTTGCCCCCTATGCAAAGGATGGGGAGGTTATGCTTCGTGTTACCGCCAAGGCAAAATCTCAGGAGGAAGCACAGGCAATGACGCTTCCTGTAATTGAGCGTGTTCGGAAGGAACTGGGCGATGTTATTTACGGCATGGATGTTAACAGCTTAGAACAGGTGGTTTTTGAAAAGCTTAGGGAGAAAAAACTTACTCTTTGCACGGCGGAAAGCTGTACCGGAGGCTTGATTTCAAAGCGTATTACTGACTTGAAAGGGTCATCACAGGTGTTTTTAGGCGGTGCTGTCACCTACTCCGAGGAAAGCAAGGTGAAGATTTTGGGTGTTGACCCATGCACAATACAGGTGCACAGCGTCATAAGTCCAGAGGTTGCAATGGAAATGGCGGAAAACGCAAGAGAGGTTTTCGGAGCGGACATCGGACTTGCCACCACGGGTCTTGCAGGACCTGAGGGGGATGGAGTTCATGAGGTGGGAACGGTTTTCGTTGCGCTTGCAGCCGAGAATGAAACCTATGTAACCAAACTGAGCGGCGGCTTCGGCAGAGCACGGGTGCGCACCTTTGCCTCAAGCTGTGCCCTTGATATGGCAAGGCGGTATCTTGATGGCTTACCGGTAATAGTAGATTATTTTAAAAGATAGCATATTTTGGAAAAGAATGTTGAAAATACAGTTTTTTTAACAGGCTAACTATTGATTTTTTATAAAGTTATTGTATAATAAGTAGCGTTGTCTTTTGACAGCGCACTTATTATGCTGCGTGAAGCCGAAAACGGAAAACGCAAATACTTTTTAAACGAATTTTAGGAGGATACAACCAATGCTAACCTACGAGATGGACATAGCCGGCTTAAAACGCGAGCTGCCGCTTTGCCGCGTTTCCGACGATGTTTATATCGGCGCATTTGTTATCTTCGGCGATGTGGAGCTAACAGTCCACTGCGCTGCCGAACTGCTCAAAATTGCACCTGAGTACGATTACATAATCGCACCGGAAGCAAAAAGCATACCGCTGCTCTATGAAATGGCTCGTCAGAGCGGTGAAAACAAGTATTTTTTGGCACGCAAAGCACCCAAGCTCTATATGACCGGCGTGTTTGAGGTTGAGGTTAAGTCTATCACCACCGAGAAAACACAGAAGCTTGTTTTGGACAAGGCTGATGCCGAGCAAATGCGCGGAAAGCGTATCCTCATTATCGACGATGTTATTTCTACAGGTGAATCTCTAAACGCGATGGAGCAGCTTGTTGAAAAGGCGGGCGGAACTATAGTCGGCAAGATGTTTGTGCTTGCCGAGGGCGAGGCACAAAAGCGCGATGATGTTATTTTTCTTGCACCCTTGCCCCTGTTCAATCCTGACGGAACACCCAAGGCATAATTATATACATTTCAATAAAGCGCCGTTTCCCGCAAGGGAAACGGCGCTATTAAAACTTAATTCAGGTTTTCGGCAAGCTACAGATGTTTTTAAATTATACAAGGCTATCTCAGCTTTTTAAAAAATTCCTGCAAAAGTGCTGAGCATTCTTTTTCAAGGACTCCGCCGTAAACGGCAGGGCGGTGACCGTAGCGCTCGGAAAAAAGGTCGATAACACTACCGCAGGAGCCGTAATTTTCTTCCCGTGCACCAAAGACAACAGTGGGTATGCGGGCATTTATGACAGCCCCTGTGCACATTGGGCAAGGCTCAAGGGTAACATAAATTGTGCAGCCGGAAAGGCGCCAGTCGCACATAAAACGGCATGCCTCGTCGATTGCCATAAGCTCGGCGTGACCCAAGGCACTTCGGCTGCTCTCTCGCGTGTTTTGCCCTTTGCCGATAACTGCTCCATTCTCGTCAACTATAATACAGCCTACAGGTATTTCACCGCACTCGCCAGCGTTCTTTGCTAATTGCAGCGCTTTTTGCATATATTTTTTATGTTCTAATATTAAAATCACATCCAGTCACGGAGGAAATTATGTTTGGAAAAATACTGACCGACATACTTTTGGGCGCAAGTCTCTCAGTAGATGCATTCGCAGTAACTGTTGGAGAGGGGCTTTCAAATCCCTGTAACAGGACAAAAAACACCATGTGGCAGGCCGCCTATTTTGGAGTGTTCCAGGGTTTGATGCCGCTATTGGGCTACTTTCTTGCCGGCACGGTCAGCAATAAAATAATGAGTCTTGGACCATACATAAGCTTTTTGATGCTGGCGTTCGTGGGGGGCAAAATGCTGATTGATGCTATCCGCCAGAAATCTGACACAGATTGCAGTGAAAACTCCAACGGTGGTTTTAGCCATCCCCGTACGGTTTTGCTTGCAGTTGCAACAAGCATTGACGCACTGGCTGTCGGCGTTAGCTTTGCCTTCACAGAAAGCAGTGTTTGGGTGCCATGCGCAATTATTGCAGCAACCACCTTTGCGGTATGTCTTTTGGGTGGCTTGCTGTGCGCAAAGCTCCCGCGGGGAAGCGGCAGGGGAGCGGGAATTGTTGGAGGGCTTGTGCTTATAGGCATTGGAACCAAACTGCTACTTGAGGGAGTATTATAAAAAGCAGAGAACGGATAAAAAAATATCTTTTTAAAACGGGCGACAATAAAGTCGCCCATTTTTTATTCGTCAAGCTTTAAAACAGCAAGGAAGGCCTCGGTGGGGATAGAAACAGTGCCGAGCTGGCGCATTTTTTTCTTACCCTCTTTTTGCTTTTCAAGAAGCTTTTTCTTTCGTGTGATATCTCCGCCGTAGCACTTTGCAAGAACGTCCTTACGCACTGCCTTTACAGTTTCTCGGGCAATTATCTTACCGCCTATGGCCGCTTGAATGGGAACTTCAAAAAGTTGACGCGGAATATTATCCTTAAGCTTTTCACAGAGCCTCCGTGCTCTCGGATATGCCTTGTCCTTATGAGCGATAAATGACAGAGCGTCGACTTGATCGCCGTTTAGAAGCAAGTCTACCTTAACCAGCTCGGAGGGCTTATACTGAGAAAACTCATAGTCCAGTGAAGCGTAGCCCTTTGTGCGTGCTTTTAGCGTATCAAAAAAGTCGTATATTATCTCGTTTAAGGGCATTTCATAGTGCAGCTCAACAAGACGGGAGTCAAGATACTGCATGTCCTTATACTCTCCGCGCCTGTCCTGACAAAGGGGCATAATGTTGCCAACGAACTCTTGGGGAGTGATAATTGTTACTTTAACATAAGGCTCGGCTGCTTCAAGAATGGAGACAACCTCGGGATAGTTATGGGGGTTATCCACGCGCACCATGCTGCCGTCGGTTTTCGTGACATTGTAGATAACTGAGGGCAGTGTGGTTACAAGGTCAAGGTCAAATTCACGCTCCAAGCGTTCTTGAATGACCTCAAGGTGCAGCATACCCAAAAATCCGCATCTAAAACCAAAGCCCAACGCAACAGATGATTCCGGTTCAAAGGATAGGGAAGCATCGTTGAGCTTAAGCTTTTCAAGTGCGTCACGCAGGTCCGGATATTTTGAGCCATCCTCGGTGTAAACACCGCAGTATACCATGGGACGAGCGGGAGAATAGCCGGGCAGGGGCTCGGTCGCACCGGATACAAGGGTGGTTACAGTGTCGCCTACCTGTGTATCCTCAACATTTTTTATACTGGCGGTAAAGTAGCCCACATCACCGGCACAAAGCTCCTTGCAAGGCTCAAGACCCAATGGACGTAGGTGACCGACCTCCAAAACCTTGTAGTCTGCGCCTGTTGCCATAAGCTTAACATCCATGTCCTTGCGGATGCAGCCATCCATAATGCGCATATATACTATGACTCCGCGGAAGGCATCATACTGACTGTCGAATATAAGTGCCTTGAGAGGTGCATCGGGATTTCCGCTAGGAGGAGGGATATTTTTTACTATGCTTTCCAGAACAGCTTCGATATTTATTCCCTGCTTGGCGGAGATTTCGGGAGCATCCTCGGCGATGATACCTATAATGTCCTCAATTTCGGCTTTTGTGCGTGCGGGGTCAGCGGCAGGCAAGTCAATTTTGTTGATGACAGGCAATATTTCAAGGTCGTGACCCATGGCAAGATAAGTGTTTGCAAGGGTCTGCGCCTCAACTCCCTGAGAGGCATCCACTACCAAAAGAGCGCCCTCGCAAGCTGCCAGAGAACGGCTCACCTCATAGTTGAAGTCTACATGTCCCGGTGTGTCAATAAGATTTAGGGTGTAGGTCTCGCCGTCATCTGCCTTGTAGGATAGCCCCACGGCACGGGCCTTGATAGTTATGCCGCGCTCACGCTCAAGGTCCATATTGTCCAAAACCTGTGACTCCATGTCACGGCTGTCCACTGCGCCGCATAGCTCCAAAAGACGGTCGGCAAGAGTTGATTTGCCGTGGTCAATGTGGGCTATTATTGAGAAATTGCGTATTTTGCTCTGGTTTGTCATATTAATTATCCATTCCGCCGCCTTGCGTCGGCACAAATTAAAACAAAAATTGTTTATCTCATCATGCAAGGCACTGAGTGATAAGATAATTATTATATTAAATCTTGTAATTAGCGTGAAAGTCATTTCACGCTAATTACTCCGATTATAAAAATTATATATAAAGGATGAGATTACAATATTGCGCAGAGGGTAAAATTGTTGTATTATAAGATGCTAGAGTTTTCGGTAGAGGAGAGTGCTTGAAGAAGCTCAAGCTCGGCAATTGCCATTTGTGCTGAAAGCTCCGCTGTATTCAGCTCGCTGTCTGTGCGCTTAAGTCTTGCTTTAACTCTTTTTTTTGCTGATTCAAGATATTTTTCAGCAGCGGCTTGAACCTTGCTGTCAGCATTGGAAAGCAAAGCGAGAAGCTCGTTTTCATATTGTAGGTTAGAGGACGGGGCGCTTATTTCACAGATAGCTGTTCTGCCCAGAATATAATCCGCCGAAACACCAAAATAGTCACAGGCGCGGCAGATGAACGGAAGCCCGGGCTCACGGGTGCCGTTTTCATAGTGGGAAAGCAGCGCTTGGCTAATTTTTAGGTCGGCAGCAAGCTTGCGCTGACTCAAACCGTTTTCCTGCCGCAGCTCACACAATATGACATTAAAGCTCCGTTGCATATTTTAGACCATTCCTTTGTATAGCTCGATACACAAAATGACCGCAAAAGGGCTTAGTCATAATGTGATGCCGCAAAGTTTCGCGGCTTGTGCGAAAATTGTTATAAATTATGACGGTTAAGCCAATTTAAATGTATACGGGCATTTTGCGAAAAATATTACTCCCAGTATTATATAGTCAGACAAGACATTTGTAAACAGAAAACTAATGAGTGAATACGGACATATTTTTGTCGTAGAATGTTAAAAGAATTTTTTGCATTTGTTCATTTGCTTGTCACAAATGAATACTAAGCTTAGTATTGTAAAAAACAAGTCCCCAAAAGACATAAATGATATATGGAGGTCGTTATATGTACGAGCAGGACAACAACAATATGAATAATGATAATAACGGTTACGGGAGTTCCTCGAGCGGTTCCTCGGACAGCTCGGAATACAGCTACACAAAAGACAGCATTCCCCATCGCTCATACATGGATGCAAGCTATGCAACAAGCGATGAAATACCAACAACTCCCCGAAGCTACTATACTCCGCCGCAAAGGGAGACGCCCCCCAAAAAGGTCAAGCCGCCTAAGGAAAAGAAAAAAAGCAATGGGATGGTTAAGCTGGTTTGCGCCTGCTTGGTGTGTGCCCTGCTCGGCGGACTGGGCGGCGGTGCTATAGTTGCAAGCCAAATCTCCGGCTCAGACGGCGGCACTGCCGACTATACCCAAAACGGCGTAATCAGTGTTGCACCTGCTGATGAATCCCCCGCTCCAACTGTCAAGCCCTTGGGCAGCGGTGAAACACTCACCGGCTCTGAGATATACAGCCTTGGCTGTACGCAGGCAGTGGCAATTACGACAGAAATTACCTACACCAACTATTTTGGCATGAAAACCTCGGTGCCGGTTTCAGGCTCCGGCTTTATAGCCTCCAGTGACGGATATATTGTTACAAACTATCATGTTATTGAGGATGCCTATAAGGGCGGCTACAACATCTCAGTGGTTCTCTACAATGGTGAAACCTATAAGGCAAAAATCGTTGGTGCTGAGGAGCAAAACGACCTTGCAGTGCTTAAAATTGAAGCAACCGGTCTTTCTGCCGCAACACTTGGCAACAGTGAGAACATGAAGGTTGGAGAAACTGTATATGCCATAGGCAACCCCTTGGGCGAGCTTTCCTTTACAATGACAAGCGGCATGGTGAGTGCACTTGACAGGGAGATTACCACCTCTAACAGCAGCACTGGCGCAACCATAACAAACAACATGTTCCAAATTGATGCTGCTGTAAATGAAGGCAACTCGGGCGGCCCTGTATACAATGAGCGCGGTGAGGTCATCGGCATCGTTACAGCAAAGTATTCCTCTACCGGCGTTGAGGGACTTGGCTTTGCAATTCCAATCAATGACGTTGTATCCATTGTGAACGAGCTTATAGAAAACGGATATGTCAGCGGTAAGGCAAACTTCGGTATCACAGTTACCACTGTTGACAGTGCCGTTGCCCAGTACTACAACATGGTTGAAGGCGCATATGTATATTCTGTTGCCGCAGGAAGCTGCAGCGAGAAAGCGGGGCTTAAAGTAGGCGACATTATTACTGCCATAAACGGCGAAGAGGTCAAAAGCTCCTCTGAGCTTACAAACAAAAAGAAGGACTTCCATGCCGGCGATGTAGTGACTTTAAACGTATACCGAGCAGGTGAGTATCAGGAGGTTCAGATAACTCTTGACGAGGATGTTCCGGCAAGCAGCGTTACAAAGCCGGAATCAAAGCCTGAGGTAACGGTAATTCCCAAGCAGTAGTGTGATAAAAGCGCAAGCTTTTTATATAGATTTTCCACAGTTATCCATTAAATAGGCGGCAAACACCCCTGATGTATCAGAAGGTACATCAGGGGTGTTTG
>CAZAIU010000009.1:0-72325 GCA_964485265.1 uncultured Oscillospiraceae bacterium
AAGCCCCTTCTTTAACCTGCACATCACATACATTCCCACAAAGTACAGCCGCAATATCTGTGCTGCCGTCTGTTACAATCTCCCCCACCGCTCGCCCGCAGGTAAACATCGAGTCAAGATAGTTGTCCAAAAAAGCGTTAATTCCTCTTTGCGCTCTGCCGGCATTTACTGTGCGCAGAAATTCCGCAAGCTCTCTCTGCGCCCTTTTGTCACTGCAAACGACCTCAAACCCGCCGGTAAGCCTAATAAGCTTCATTACCGCAGCATCCAAAACAGGCACAGCCTCGCGAATTGCCCTGTAAAGGCGAATGTTACCGCCGCCAAGCGGCACATAGCTGTCAAGCATCCCAAAGGGATGCTGCTGCGTATCCCTGATTTGCGTACACACACCGGCAGGCTTACCCTTAAGGCGTCCAAAAATCCTCAATTTAAAACCTCCAAACAAAATTCAAATATAGTTTTTTAACCCCGCTCCACAAAGGTTGCCGCAAAGAAGTCTCCGTTACGGGGTGCCGCAATCGTTGTAACAAAATACCTGATATCGTCCATTGCGTGGTCACACTGCTTTATAGGAGCATCCCTTCCCTCTCTCTTTTCATCCCACGAATACAAGGAGAATTCTCGTATAGCATCTGTGCAGTCACTGCAAATCACAATTTTTCCCGACTTGAGTAAATCTGCCGTCAGACGAATTCCGCTTAAAACATCGTTCTCCGCCTTAACGACCGGAAACCCCTCGCGGCGCAGCGCCTCAATAAAGCTTGCCGCCGATGGGTCAACCACCACTGCGATCAAGCACAAGCCGCTGCACAGTGCTTTCAAATCCTCCACATATTCCGCGTCCGTTTTCTGAACGCCCTCAGTGCGAGAACTGTAATAATATTCTCGCATTCGATACCACACCTCGCCCCTTCTTCCCCAAAGACCAAAGGAGGCCGGATTTGCAGTGCCGTAATCGCAGGACACAGCATATTCGCTCATTTCACCCTCAGGGCAGTCCATAACATAGCCTTCATCAAAAAAGTCATATACTCTGCCTTGAGAGGTCACCCATTCGCCCAAAATAAACCGTCGGTAAAACACGCCGGAATACATTCTTCTATAGCGAGCAATTATCTTTCGGGACAACGCCGGATTATCCTCTAAAGTAAAATGCACATACAGTGCCCTTCGCTCTTGGCACTTCTTAACCCATTCAACATAAAACCAATGGCTCGGTCCCTCCGGATTGCAGTTAAACCAAAGCTTGCTGCTGGTAACAGAGCATCTTGCACATGCCTGCTCAACAAAGCTTCGCGGCATAAGTGCAACCTCATCAAGCAGAACCCCTGCAAAGGTTGCTCCCTGAATGAGTGACTGAGAGCTTTCGTCCCTGCCTCCAAAAAGAAAAAATGTATTTGTCCTACCGCCAAAGCTCACAGTAAATAGATTTTTAGAAAGCTTTTCCTCGCACACAAACCCCAAATCCCTCATAACAGGCAAAACCGTATTCACAACGTTTCGTCTAAGAGAAACAATTGTTTTTCCGCACATTCCAAATTGCATTCCGCTAAAGCGGCGCATAGCCCAGCATATAAAGGAAATCCCCATGCAAAGCGTTTTGCCGCTTCTAACTGCTCCGTCACATATAATTGCGTCCATATCTGCATACGGAGAAGAATCGCTCCACCATGTAAGCGTAAGCGCCTGCTTATCGGAAAAAGTCTCAAATCTCATGCCGATGTATCACTCAGCTTAGAAGCCGCGCTGTCCATTGCAGCAAAAAAGCTTTCCGCTTCATTCTCCCTTGGCATATTCGTCTCCAGCATCTTGGAAAGCAGCTCCAGCAGATCAACTCGGTTGAGCAGCTTCACCTCAACCTCCCCCTTTGAGCCTCTCTTAACCTCTGAAACCATGCTCAAGTCCAATTGATCAATGAGCGTCTGCTGCTCAGGTACAAGAAAAGCAAGCTTCACAGCATCGTTTGCCCTGCCGAAGGCAAGCTTACGAATATGCTCAGCCAAATCAGCACCACAAAGTTTTTTTTCAATATAATCCCTCCTCACCCGTAGTTCGCTTAGCTGCTAATGTGTATGTTCTGATACATATAAATAATTTTTTTCAATTTTTTATAGAAAGTCTTCATCCGAATCGCAGAACACGTTGCATACTAGCATTTCAGTTCTGCAAAATATGTCATAAAATGTCGCACAATTAAAAAATTTGTAGAAATTTGTCTAAAAATGTCTTGTTCCGTGAAAGAACCCCACAAATGCGAAAAGCGCTTCAGCCAAACCGCTGAAGCGCAAAAAAAGACCGGCGCATAAATGCGCCGGTCGAGCCCGCCATTGCCGTGGGGATCCAGTTAGAACCTGCACGTAATGCAGGTGGGTCGCCTCTCTTCTGTTTCTCTGCTTCCAACATCCAAGCGCGGTCAAAGCCGTCCCGGGAGGCCTGCAATTCACAGAAGAATATGGCATCCCTTATGAGAAATGTGGGTTTAAATAGACCCCTCACGCACACAGCAGGTTCCGTAAAACCGCTGTGCAACCATAGGTAAGCCAAATCAAGAGCAATGCGCCTTGCCTTACTTACCAATCAAATTATACAACACACGCTCACAAAAATCAATAAAAGCATTGAAGAAATATATTCCTATTCGGGAACATTCTCATCCTCGTCCTCGTCAAAAAGTACTTGCGCGAACAATTCATAAACTTCTTCAAGCTCGTCTTGGTCATCAACAGAGCCGAGAATTTCTTCACCGTTCTCTTCAACAACCTTTAAAATAATAATTCCGTAGTCCTCGTCGTCCTCGTCCATATCTGTCGGGAGAAACGCCATATAAAAACTACCCTTGTACTCCAGTGTATGCAGATGCTCTAAAACATATTCATTCCCGTCATCATCTGTAATGGTAACCAAGTCATTTCCAAACTCTTCACTCATAGTGTGCCTCCTGTAGTAAAAGCGCCGATCAAGCTGTCGACTTTTGGGCACATTCTACATCATAATCGAGTAAAAATCAATCATAATATAAGGTTAAGAGCCAAGATCCTCAAGGGTCATAACCAGTCTTTCATGAGTTTTAACCTTCATTCCCGTCTGAAGCAGTCTTTGATCAAGCTCCCTCAAGGTTGAAATTTGTATGTCTGTAACAGTCATGGGACAATTGGGGTCGTTTTCAACAAAAACAGCAACATAACCCTCGTAGTCTCTTAAAACATAGCTGTTTTCATCCACCTGCTGAAAGCAGGTAGCCTCTTTGCAATTGTCTGCGCTCACCTTGCTTATAACTGCCGTTGCAGCAAGCGCAGCAGCACAGATAAAGCTAAGCGCCAAAACAACAGCCTTTGCTTTAGAATTCATGTATAGTTCCTCCTTTAGAAACAAGTTACTAAAGAAATTATTTCCAAATAGCTAGTAATTAACCCTCTCTGTAAATAAAATTATTTAAAAATATGCTACTGTTTTGATACAAGTTGTGATATAATTAATATTATGTCGTAAATTTGGTCTGAAATTTCACCGTGCATTCCGATATGGAGCCGGAAAAGCATATAAAAGCCCAATGGAGGTTTCACAATATGGACAAAAACAAAGCCAAAAAAACCGCCAAGGTCGCGGCGGAGGCAACCGCGGGAACCGTCAGCGGCGTTTTGAGAACCGTTGCCAAGGTCATCGCTACCATACTCCTGATTTTCATAACCACCGGTCTTTTGTTTACCTGCATCTTTGCCTACTACGTAAAAACAAATCTTTCTGATGATTTAGACGTATCCCTTGAAACAATGACAGTCAACCTTGCAAGCACCATCCTCTACACAGATAAAAATGGTGTAGCTCACGAGCTGGCATCTCTTCATGGCAAGGAAAACCGTGTTTGGGTTGAGTATGAAAACATTCCCACAAACATGGAGCATGCCGCTGTAGCCATTGAAGACAAGCGTTTTTACGATCACAAGGGTGTAGACTGGTATAGAACGGTAGGCGCATTTGGCAACATGTTCCTAAGCATGAAAAACGACTTTGGCGGTTCAACCCTTACACAACAGCTTATCAAAAACCTCACAAAGGAAGATGACATAACCGTTCAGAGAAAGCTTTTGGAAATTTTCCGTGCCCTAAAATTCGAGAGAATGTACACCAAAGAAGAGATTATGGAATGGTATCTCAACGTCATATATCTGGGTGAAAGCTGCAATGGTGTCGGAACCGCGGCAAGAACCTATTTCAATAAGGACGTATGGGATCTCTCTCTTGCTGAATGTGCAAGTATAATCGGCATTACGAACAACCCCTCTAAATATGACCCCTATATCAGCAGCTCCAACAATAAGGACCGAACAAAGCTAATACTCTTTGAAATGTACGATCAGGGCTACATCACCCACGATGAATACACCGCAGCGGTAGCCGAAGCCGAAGTGCTTGTGTACAAACGCGCAGAAGGCGAAGAGTATGTTATGCCTATAAACAGCTACTATGTAGACACCGTTATTGCGGATGTTGCAAGAGATCTCATGGAAGAGAAGGGAATCAACGAAACCACAGCCATGAATCTCATATATACAGGCGGTCTGCAAATCTACGCTTGCATTGATATGGATGCTCAAAACCTTATTGACAGCATTTATAAGGACCCCGCAAACTTCCCGCAGTCAAAGTCTCCCCGAGGCGAATCGCTTCAATCTGCGGTTGTGCTCATGGATCCATATACCGGCGAGGTATTGGCTCTCTCCGGCGGAGTCGGCGAAAAATCCGGCAACCTTGTCTTCAACAGAGCTGTTGACGCTTTAAGACCGCCCGGATCCTCAATTAAGCCTATTGCCACCTATGGACCGGCAATAGATCAAGGTCTTATCGCACCGGACGATTTGGTAAATGATGTTCCAAAGGGCACAATTTCACTTAACGGCACCACTTGGTGGCCAAGCAACGCCGGCGGCGGAAACAGCGGCATCGTTACTATTCGCAATGCTCTTATCAATTCTCTGAATACTGTTTCGGCGCAAATTCTTGACAAGCTCACTCCAGCAGTTTCCTACCAGTACCTTTCTGAGCGTTTAGGCGTGACGAGTTTAGTCGAGTCCGACTGCGATTATGCACCTTTGTCTCTGGGTCAGCTGACAAACGGAATTACTGTTCGTGAAATGGCACAGGCTTACACTGCTTTTGTTAACGACGGCGTGTTCACACATGCAAGAACCTACACCCACATTTTAGACTCAGAGGGAACAATGGTTCTTGACAATTCACCGGATACAATCGTTGCTTTCAAGGCAAATACCGCTTGGACTATAAGCGATATGCTAAGTGACGCAGCCCGTTACGGCACCGGTTATGAATCCTATTTAGGTTCTATGCCCAACGCAGGTAAAACAGGCTCGAGTACCGACTACTGCGACCGTTGGTTTGTCGGCTTTACACCTTACTATGTTGCAGCAGTATGGACCGGCTACGATACACCTGCAAGAATGTATGTTTCCGGCAACCCGGCAGCAAAAATCTGGCAAAAAATCATGATTCCCATGCACGAAGGGCTTCCATATAAGACCTTTAAAACACCAACCTATATCAAGCCTACCAACATCTTCGGAGATTTGAAGGAAGAGGAATCACCAAGTCCGTCTCCCTCTGAAGAGCCGTCTGCATCACCGAGCACAAGCCCAACCAGTTCTCCGACAGGTTCACCCGGAACTAGCCCCGGAATCGAATCACCGACACCCACTCCGCCGTCTCCGTCGTTGCCTGTAACGCCAACGCCCACTACTCCGGTTGAGCCTACGCCGCCTAGCCCTTCCCACTCTCCGGCGGTTTCTCCTGCGGCATAAAAAATCACTTAAAGCTCCTTTGTCTTTCAGCAAAGGAGCTTTTCTATATTGGCAGTGCTAGAACATATATTTACTTTTTATTCAATCTGAAGTGTACGATTATGAGTGATACAAAAAGCCGAATTAAAAAAATTTTTGCCATAGCTTTACGCCTTTTTGTAATGGCAGCAACAGTGTTTTCTTTTTATAGCCTTAGACTTATTCTGCTCTTTGCAGGCATTGTACTTCTTTTTGTTGACATATTAAGGTCAGTTTCCCCACGGAAATACAAAACAGCTTTAATCATGCTGGACTGCGCAATTGTTTTATGGCTCTTGTCCATGTACTGGCTTTACATGCCCATAGAAAATATAAGATTTCAGCTTATGAACAGAACATACGAAGCCGCTGTGGAGGAATTGCTACCCGTTCTTTATACTGCTGATGACACATCATGGTCTGCGCATAAAATAAAAACAGTCCTTCCATTGTCCGTCAATAATGAAATAGCATATAGAAAATATGACAACAGCATAGCAATTTATTTCTCGACCTTCCAAAGCTTTTTCTCAAATGCAGGCTTTATATATTTCTCTGATGATACTGCAAGGGATTTTTTTGAAAATCCATCAAAACATGATAATAGCTTAGCCGATAGCTCATCCTACGATTACATTGTAGAATATAACCCAAACTGGTCTTATATCAAATTGTATTAGCAAAAAATGTACGTACTTGTATACGAATGCTATTTGATTTGGTATGATGGATTTGAAAAACATTCTCCTGTATTTGAGAACCTATTGCATGGCGAGTAACTTTTATATTAGCTTGTGAGGAAAAAATATGGACTGTCAAATTCGTAGATGGAAAATTGAAGATGCTGTTGATCTCGCAACAGCTTTGAATAATAATAAAATTCAGGACAATTTAAGAGATGGTTTGCCTTATCCTTATACCGAAGAAGATGCTCAGGATTATATTATTGCAATGCTACAAGCCGATAAAAATGCAACTTATGCATTTGCAATTACTGTCGATGATAGAGTTATTGGGAGTATTGGCGTTTTTCGTAAAGACAACATTCATGCTCGGACTGCGGAAATGGGGTACTATATTGCTGAACCGTTTTGGGGAAAAGGGCTTGGAACAAGTGCCGTTAAGCAAACCTGTGAATATATTTTTACACATACGGATATCATACGGATATTTGCAGAGCCTTTTGCTTATAACACAATTTCATGTCGTGTACTTGAAAAAAGCGGATTCATTTGCGAGGGCATTCTTAGAAGCAATGCAGTTAAAAATGGGCAAGTTATTGATATGAAAATGTATTCTTATATCAAAGAACCAGTATGAACAAAATGAGCATTAAACTAGGTGTCATAAAAAATATTCCGCCTTTTGAATAGAAATATACTCTCCATAAGCAAGCCGCTCAACGAACCTTTGTTGTTCATTGAGCGGCTTTTTTGACATTCTAAAACATCCTTATCGGCATGACACTAAATCCTCACCTTTTTACTTACGAGCGGATGTAGCACTCTCCTAGGTGCAAGTTGTTTGTGCAGCAAGGAACATTTTTTTATACGCCTTAGCTAAATTTTTAAGTCAATAACATAATAATAGCTAGAAGCACCGGCAAAAGATGCAATGGGCAATATAGCAGTCAGCGTTCCCGCATCGTTTAAATAAAGCATCATGTCTGTATTTATGTTCTCATCAGACAATGTCCAGCTTCGTTGCTCATCATAAAAGTCTTTCCCAACAGCTTCCTTGGAACCGCTGGACATGCTGTCAAAGGTATCCGCAGCAGCCTTCCGGGCGCAGTCAAGGAATTCTTCGGTAGTTATTCCTACCAAACCCAACAGTTCTTCATTTGAAACAGCTTTTCCGGTTGCAAAGTCAAAGCAAACTGTGCTGTATTCTGTGCAATTCCAGTCATTCTCGGCTTTCACAACAATACAAACCATGCTGTCATGCCAAAAGCTCTCCCAAGAAATATTAAAGAACACAAGACTTGCCTTATTTCCAATAGTAATGAGCTCCTCATTTACATATCCGCCAAACTTCTCCTCCAACACTTTATTTATTGACACAGCATCAGGCGCATCAGATTCTAGTTGGGGAACGTGAAAAGAGTATGTATAACTATTTCCTACAGAATCCTCATAAGAACCGTCCATAGAAAACAGCTCAGAAATTAGGCTGTTATCATATACGGTTCTTATGGCTTTATCCTCACCTGAATTTGATTCGCCGTTGATTTTAGAAGCATCGTCAATACTCTGCGTTGGTGTTAAATCAGACTCAGAGTTAGGCTTTTTTCCGCAGGCACAAAATGTCAGTAGAAGTATTGCAGACAGCAAAAACAGTATAAAACGTTTCATTTTAAGTCTCCTCAAAATTTTATTTGCCTAAGTAGATTGCAAAAATTCAGCGTCTCGTTTAGATATTACTCCTAAATCCTTTCACGGTCAATAAATAGCCTAATACTTTCCTTACAGATATATAAAAAATATTCTCAGTGGTTATATTTTACACCAAAATTCATGAGGGAGTTCTTATTATTGAACATCGGAGTAACAACAGTAAGCAGCTATGCAAAAAAACAAACGGCCCTTTTGAAGGAACAGCATTAAAAGCTTATCCTACAAAAGGACCGTTTGCCAACCGTGAATTTAACCCTAATTAGCTCCTTACAGCCTTAACTCCCTGAGGAGTATCCATCAACACTATGCCCATAGCCTTTAGCTCATCACGAATACGGTCAGCCTCAGCAAAATTTTTGGACTTTCTTGCCGCCTGCCTAGCCTCAATTAACGCTTCAATTTCACCGTCAAGGTCATCCTTTGCCTTATCAATAGGCAAACCAATAACCTCAGAAAGCTCTGTGAAAATGTCATCGCACAATTTAGCCAAAGCTTTTGTGGGATTCGCAGACGGGCTAACAGCGGCGTTTATCTCGCGAACGAGCTCAAAAATGACAGCCACTGCATCAGCAGTATTAAGGTCGTCATCCATGGCATCGCAAAAACGCTCGCGGTAGCGTCCAAGTGCCCCCGCAAACTCAGCCTCCTGCGCTGACATATCACCCTCAACGCCGTTTTTCTTAAAGAATTCAAGGTTAGACTTCGCAGTTGACAATCTTTCAAGGGCATTTTGTGCCTGAATTAATATCTCTCCGGAATAATTTAAGGGGCTGCGGTAGTGGCTCATCAGCATAAACATTCTTATTGCGTCATAGCCATAGGCATCGGCTGCCTCCCGCACCGTAAAGAAATTGTTTAGTGACTTGCTCATTTTCTTATTGTCAACACTTATAAATCCGTTATGCATCCAATAATTAACAAACCTGCAACCATTTGCAGCCTCCGACTGGGCAATTTCGTTCTCATGGTGAGGAAAAATCAAATCCTGTCCGCCGCAGTGGATATCAATTGTTTTACCTAAATACCGATTGCTCATAGCGCTGCATTCAATGTGCCAGCCGGGTCTGCCCTGTCCCCATGGTGACTCCCAGTAGGGCTCACCGGGCTTCGCTGCTTTCCACAGGGCAAAATCCATCGGGTTTTCTTTAACGTCTGCAACATCAATTCTGGCTCCGGCCTGCAAATCCTCAAGAGGCTGATGAGACAGCTTACCGTACTCCTCAAAGTTTGCGGTTCGGTAGTAGACATCACCGTTGACCTCATAGGCAAACTCTTTTTCAATAAGTGTTTCAATAAGACTTATTATCTCCTCAATATTTTCCGTTGCCTTTGGATGAATTGTAGCAGCGTGCACACCCAAGCCGTCCGTATCTTTTTCATATTCGCCGATATACTTTTCAGAAACCTCTTTAGAGCTTGTGCCTTCTTCGTTAGCACGCTTTATAATCTTGTCGTCAACATCTGTAAAGTTTTGGACAAACGTAACCTCATAGCCGCGATACTCAAGGTAACGGCGCAACACGTCAAACATGATTATAGGTCTCGCATTGCCCACGTGTATAAAGTTATAAACCGTAGGCCCGCAGGCATACATACGAACCTTGCCCTCCTCAATGGGAACGAATTCCTCCTTTTGCATGGTCAACGAGTTAAAAATTTTCATTTGTGCTGCCTCCAAAAATATTTGTAAAACAATAGTATTTTAAAAAATGACTGTCGTAACAAGATTAAAAGTTACCCTCTGCCTTTTTCGCCAGTAAAGCGTTAATTTGCTCGTGCAGTGAAACAAGCTCATTTGCTATGGGGTCAGTAACGCTTATTTGATCAACGTCTCCAACATAATTAACCTTCTGCCCATCCATTTTCACAATTCTCGCCGGAACGCCCACAGCAGTGCAATTGGGTGGAATTTCCTTTAGCACAACAGCATTTGAGGCAATGCGGCAATTATCTCCCACCTTAAACGGTCCAAGAATCTTTGCGCCCGACCCAATAAGCACGTTATTTCCAATAGTAGGGTGACGTTTCCCTGTGTCCTTGCCCGTACCGCCAAGGGTAACTCCTTGATAAAGCAGCACATCATCGCCAATTTCTGCTGTTTCTCCGATTACTATTCCCATGCCATGGTCAATAACAAGCCTTTTTCCAATAGTTGCTCCTGGGTGAATTTCTATTCCGGTTTTTTTGCGCGAGCGCTGGGATATCCATCTCGCCATGAATTTCATGTCATGGCGGTAAAACCAGTTTGCCCTTTTATGGGAAATGGTAGCCTTTATCCCCGGATAAAGTGTTAAAATCTCAAAGGTTGAACGTGCAGCCGGATCGCGTGCCTTATAGGCTTCAATGGTTTCACGCAGGTCCTCAAACATAAAATACCTCCTAATAATATACAAAAAGCACAAACGCCTCTCACGGGCACAACACCCATGAGAGGCGAAAAATCGCGGTTCCACTCTCGTTTATCACTAACCGGCAAGCACCGGCATAAACCTTAACGCGGTCGAACGGAAGGGCATTTCCTCCCTCCAAAGCTCCGGGGCGCACTTCAAGCACCTGAGTGTCTATGCTGCTTTCAGCCAACGGCAGCAATCTCTGTAACACCAAATGTGCTCTACTTTTCCCTTTCACAGCTCGATTATATACCCAGTATATTAACACGAAGCAAAAGCTGTGTCAAACAAAAATATTTCCTATTTTGACAAGTCCATAGCACCCTTGTTTACAGCAAAATATTCCACTCCGGAATACACTGTTGTTAACACAATAACCGCCACACACAGCACATCCACAGTCAGCCATGGCAAAAGAGCAAAGCTATGTATGGGCAGCAGCATAATGCAGGCACATATCAGTGAAGATGCGGTTTTAATTTTTCCCGATGTTCCCGCAGCAATAACAGTACCGTTTTCCATAGCTACAAGCCTCAAGCCGGAAACAGCAAACTCACGGGCTACAACAATAAAGCAGGCCCAAGCAGGCATCTGCCCCCGCTCAACGAAAATTAAAAGTGCGGCAATAACAAGAAGCTTGTCCGCAAGTGGGTCCACAAACTTGCCAAAGGTGGAAATCTGATTGTATTTTCGTGCAACGTGACCGTCAATCCAATCGGTTGCAGCAGCAATAATGAAAACGCCAAGCGCAATATAATCAAGCTTTAATATAGCAAGAATAATAAAAACAGGAACAAGCGCAACTCGCGCCATTGTGATTTTACTTGCTGTAGTCATAATGTCAAGTCCTTTCAAAAAGCAATCACGCTAAATTAAACCTGTCTGCCGTACCATTCACCGTCGGCAATCTCGTCTATAACCACGTTTGCAAATTCTCCCGCTGGACACTCGCCTGAGAAGAATACAATTCCGTCAATATCAGGGGAATCAGCCCAGCTTCGACCAAACTGCAAGCCCGTCTCATCGTCATAGCCCTCACAAAGCACGCAGATGATTTTTCCCGCCAAAGAGCGGCTCCACTCGTCCATAATCTCTGCCTGAAGATCCATAATAATTTCTTGACGGCGTTTTGCCTCGTCCTCATTGCAGCGGTCTGTCATCTCCGCAGCCGGAGTTCCCTCCTCGGGAGAAAATACAAATACGCCCGCCCGCTCGATTTTAGCTTCATGGAGGAAACCGCAAAGCTCATCAAACTCATCCTCACCCTCTCCGGGCAAGCCGACAATAAGGCTTGTGCGAATAACAAGCTCGGGAATTTTTTCTCTAAGCTTTTTCAGCAGTGCCCTGATGTCATCACCGGTACCCCGGCGGTTCATCCGCTTTAGTATATCATCGTTTATGTGCTGAATTGGTATGTCGATATACTTCAATATTTTCTTTTCGGAGGCAATTGTCTCTATGAGCTCGTCATCAAACTGGTCAGGATACAGGTAGTGAAGTCTGATCCATGATATGCCCTTAATTTTACAAAGCTTATGCAGCAGCTTGGAAAGCGAACGCTTGCCGTAAATATCCGTACCGTAGCGTGTAATGTCCTGAGCAACAACTATCAGCTCCTTAGTTCCGGTCTGAGCCAGAGCTTTTGCTTCCTCAACAATATCCTCCGTGGGGCGGCTGCGGTATTTGCCTCGGATAGACGGAATAACACAAAAGGCGCAGCGGTTGTTGCAGCCCTCGGCAATGCGGATATACGCCCACGCAGGGCCTGTTGAAACTATTCGTCCCGTTTCAGTAACAGGCGCGTCAATGTCACCGAACAGGGCAACAGGCGTTCCCTTCAAGGTGCTTTTCACTGCCTCAACAATATCATCGTAGCTGCCGGTGCCCAAAACAGAGTCTATCTCGGGAAGCTCCTTAATAATTTCGTCTCTGTACCTTTGACTCAAGCAGCCGGTAACAATAATACTCTTGAGTTTTCCCGCTTTCTTAAGCTCGCCCATCTGTATTATTGTATCTATCGCTTCGCTTTTTGCCGACTCGATAAAGCCGCAGGTGTTGATAACAACAGCATCGGCACCCTCTGGCTCAGGCACTATGTCCATACCCGCCTCGCAGAGCAAATAGAGCATTTGCTCACTGTTAACCAAATTTTTCGGACAGCCCAAGGATATGAGTGCCACCTTATATTTTGCCATAATACCTCCATGCGTCGAACGCAGAACCGTGATAATAAAACTTACTAATCCGTATAGTGAGCTTGAAATTTATTAACCGCCGCCTTAATTTCATCCCATGAAAACCCCCGCCGGTACAACGAGTCTGTTGCACGCTTAAGCTCGACTCTATCCGGTGCGTCACTTTTCAGCTTGCGGAGCAACAGCTTGTACACCGTGTCATCAGTCTCCGGCATTTCCTCCAGTGCATCGTCCCAAAGAGATTTTGCAATGCCCCGTCGGTACAGCTCGTTTTTTATTCTCTGTACGCCGTAGCCCTTTGCCGAATAGTGCCTCACTATTGTCTGAGCATATTGCGCATCGTCAAGATAGTGCCGATCTAAAAGCCATTCAACGCAAATCTCAGCGTTTTCCTGCATCTCGCCCTTTTCAACAAGCTTATCATAAAGCTCCTTGCAGGACATGGGTCTTGCTCCAACGAGCTTAAGAGCCCGCTCCTTGCACTTAGAAAGCTGTGATGCGGCAAAAAGCTGTGAATGTTCCTCATCGGAAAGCTCCCTCCCTCTAAAAAGTGAAAGGTCTGCAACTATGTCAAGACTCGTTTTCATCTCAGAGCCATCGGAGAACCCAACCACAAAGTGCCCTGCCGATATCTCTCTAAGCTCCGTAATTTTCATAATATGACCCCTGTGTACTGCACAGCATACATTTCACTTATAACGCAAATCCCGTGCTCGCTTAGTCTTAGTGAATAGGCTTAACCCTCGAAATCGTCTGCGGAGATATCAACAGCCTTTCCCGCAGCCTTTGTTTCGGCCTTGGAATCGTCCTTGCCCGAGGAAATCAGTTTTGCCGCATTCTCTCTTATCTTCCGCTCAAGCTCATCGCAGACCTCTGGATTGTCCTTTAAATACTGCTTAACAGCTTCCTTGCCCTGAACTCTTGTTTCATTAACGGTAAACCAAGCTCCAGCTTTGTCGATAAGCTCAAGCTTAATTCCCATATCCACTATTTCGCCTAATTTGGATATGCCTTCTCCATAGATTATATCAAACTCAGCCTCTTTAAAGGGCGGAGCCACCTTGTTTTTGATAACCTTTGCTCTCGTGCGGTTTCCGTATAATTCCGAACCGTTCTTCAAGCTCTCAATTCGTCTCACATCTATGCGCACGCTGGAAAAATACTTCAAAGCACGGCCACCGGGAGTAGTCTCAGGGTTTCCGTACATAACACCTATCTTTTCGCGCAATTGGTTTATGAAAACAACAATCGTTTGTGTTTTTGAAATCGTTCCCGCCAGCTTGCGCAGTGCCTGTGACATAAGTCTTGCAACAACTCCCACGCTGGAATCGCCCATGTCTCCCTCAAGCTCGCTGCGGGGCAAAAGTGCCGCAACACTGTCCACAACAACAACATCCAAAGCACCGGAGCGAACAAGTGCCTCGGTTATTTCAAGCGCCTGCTCGCCTGTATCCGGCTGAGAAATAAGCAGCTCGTCAATATTTACACCCAGGGCCTTTGCATAAGCAGGCTCAAGTGCATGCTCAACGTCGATAAAGGCAACCTCTCCTCCGCTCTTCTGGGCGCTTGCAAGTATGTGCAAGGCAAGGGTGGTCTTACCCGAAGACTCCGGCCCAAAAATCTCAACAATACGTCCTCGGGGAACGCCGCCAATGCCGAGAGCAAGGTCAAGGGACAGCGAGCCGGTGGAAATCGCCTCAACATTTACGGGAATATCATCACCAAGACGCATAATTGCGCCTTTGCCATAGTTTTTTTCAATTTGCGCAAGAGCTGTTTCAAGTGCTTTTTTCTTATCCTCTGCTTGACCTACAAGGGTAATCGGAACCTTCTTCTTATCAGCCATTACTTCACCTCATATTATGTTTTACACGTAAAAAGTCTAAAAATCGCTGTAAAAGCAATCTCGCTCAAATGCTTCCGTATACTACTCTTTCAATGCCCATTGTGTCCTTTACAACACCAACATTGTTAAGCCCCGCAACACGCATTAGCTGTGCGACATCGTCCGATTGTCCTGCACCTACCTCAAAAAGCATCATTCCGCCCAAGCGTACTACATTATGCCATTTTGAAAGTATAGTCCTGTAAAACTCAAGCCCATCATTGCCGCCGTCAAGTGCACAGGCAGGCTCAAACCGCTTTACGCTGTCGTCAAGCTCCTTTATCTCACGGGTAGGTATATACGGCGGATTGCATACCATTAAATCAAAGCTGCCAAGCATCATTGGCGGAACAGCAAGTGCGTCTGCCTCAACGCAGGATACCCGCGGTCCAAGCTTATTTCTGATAGTGTTCTGCTTTGCAACCCCCAGAGCCGCGACACTGTTGTCCACAAGAACTACACGAGTAGCGGGAAGCTCTTTTGCAATAGCGCACCCAATGCATCCGCTACCAGTACAAAGGTCAATAATTCTTGCGTCCATCTTTCGTCCGCGCAAGACATTCACCGCTGTGTCCACCAGAATCTCCGTATCCACGCGGGGGATAAGTACATCTCTGGTAACTGTCATGGGCAAACCGTAAAATTCCCAGTCTCCTGTGATGTACGCTACCGGCTCACCATCCAAACGCCTTTCAACAAGCTCCAATGCCCTGTCCTCAACCTCTTTGGAGGAATACAGATTAAGCTCCCTCATAAAGCAGTCCATAGACTTGCCCGCCGCGTGAGCAACAATAAATCTGGCTTCAAGACTGTAAGCATCAATGCCCATTTCCTTCAGCCTTTTGCGGGCGTCAATATAGATTTCATTATATGTCCTAGGCATTGCGTAAATCTATCCTTTCGGTATTGCTGCATGGGTCGCTTACCATGCGTCAGTTCCCTCTTCCTCGGGAATAACAAGCTTTAATGCCTCAATAGCGCACTCTATCATATCGTCGTCAGGTTCTGCGGTTGTAAGCCTTTGCAGTGCCTTGCCGGGAGCAGACAGCATAGCAGACAACCAGTTGTCGTGTGCGCCTGCCCAACGCTGTATCTCATAGGATATGCCAACCACCAAGGGCAACAGCAAAATACGCAGTCCCATTCTTATCCAAACATTGTGCCAACGCACAAAGGAGAATACCAAAATGCTGATTATCATGACAACGAACAAAAAGCTAGTGCCGCAGCGGGGATGGAAGCGCGACTGCTCTCGCACATTTTCCACTGTCAGCGGCAAACGCTTTTCATAGCAGAAAATAGTCTTATGCTCAGCACCGTGATAGCGGAAAACTCGCTTTAAATCCTCCATGCGTGTGCAGAAGAACATGTAAATCAGAAAAATTACAATTCTCAGAACACCCTCTGTAATGTTATATAGCACGGTGGATTGAGTAAAGTGCTTTACAAAGCCTGCAAGGAAGGTAGGCAACAGTATAAACAGTCCCACAGACAGGCATATACCGAGAAAGACCGCAATTCCGATTATGAATTTCTGTGCCTTTTCCATGCCGAACTTATCTTCTATCCATTTGTCCAGTTTACTTGGCTGCTCCTGCTCTTCCTCCGGCATCAATTCAGCGGAATAAGTAAGCGCTTTTACGCCGTAAACCATTGATTCCACAAAGGTAATTCCGCCTCTGATTATGGGCAGGTCGCAAAATTTGTAGCGCTGGCGTAAAAACTTCGGCTCCTCAAGCTTTGTAACAAGCCCGTTTTCGGTGCGTACCACCGTCGCCTGCTTTGTTGGACCTCGCATAAGTATTCCCTCTATAAGCGCCTGACCGCCTATAGAGGTGCGAAAGGCTTTATCCTTATCATCTTTTTTCTTCATTTATTTTTCCTTTCGGATATAATTTAAAATACCTCACAGCCTGCACTCAGTATTAACTGCAAAACAAACCGCTGTCAAGACAACTCACACTCGTGATATGGGAAGCCGAATCATGACACATACGCCGCCGCCCTCAGCATTGACTATAACAAGCTCGCCGCCGTGACGGGTGACAATCTCATCGCAGACGGCAAGACCGATTCCGCTGCCTCGTTCCTTTGAGCTGCCCTTATAAAACTTCTTTTTAACAAACGGCAGCTCAGCCGGTGGTATTCCGGGTCCGTGGTCACGAACCGAAGCCACCACATATTCTCCCTGTTTTTCAAGGGATACATCTATTTCCTTACCGGACTTTCCGTATTTCGACGCATTGTCCAGAATATTTAAAAACACCTGTCTCAGTCTTTCCGGATCTCCGGGAATCAGTGGTAAGCCTTGCTGACTAGGAGTATAGTTGAGTTCAATGTGCTCCTGTCTCAAAAGCTCACCGTAGGCGAAAATCGAATCCTCCAGTTCCGCTTCAACATCAAGCTGTTCGATGTTGAGATTAAAGCGTCCATCCTGTATGCGGGTGAATTCAAGCAGTTCCTCCACCATTTTTGTAAGCCTTGCAGCCTCTTTTGAAATAATGGCTACCCCTCGCTGTGAGTCCCCTTTTATCTCCGGGTCATACATAAGCGTCTCGCTCCAACCGGTTATCGCTGTAAGCGGCGTTCGAAGCTCGTGGGAAACCGAAGAAATAAATTCCGTTTGCACCCGCTCCGCCTGACTTATCTTAGCAGACATTTCGTTTATTGCATCGGTAAGGTCGCCTATCTCGTCATCATATTTTTTCTCTGCCTGTATCCCGTAGCTTCCCTCCGAAATCTGCCTTGCCAGCACTGTAAGACCATGTATGGGCTCTGTGATGGTTCTTATAAAATACATATTTGAAAATACGACAATTACAACAATTAGCAGTCCCACCGCACAGGCAAGTGCAGAAATCCTCATCACTCGCCTGTCAACCATTTTCAAGCTCGTAACATATCGCATTACTCCAACAATTGAGCCATCTGAATACTGCACTGGTGCGGAAACAGACAGTATTCGCTCCCCTGTTGCCGAGTTTTTTCCTTGCCATGAGCAAATTTTTCCCGTTTCAAGGGCATTGAGGATGTCAGCTGTTCCGGGTGAGGAACCGGCGGATATACCGTAGCTTGATACCTCAACACGTCCGCGGCTGTTTACAAATTGAAGCTCAAGGCTGTCCTTGTCCTCAAAGGATTCTGTATAGCGGTAAGCACTTTGGTAGTATTCAAGGTAGGTTTTAGATACATAGGCAGTAAAGAACTCTGTTGCTGTCTGTGCCTTGTTTTCAAGACCCGTACGCACCGCAGTGTAGTAATAGTTATAAATTGCAACGGAGAAAGCGATTATTCCCAAAAGGATAAACACAATAACAACGGCAATTCCGTTTGCCATCCATCTGCCCTTAATTCCTTTTAGGTTCAAATCCTCTCACCGTCCTTTTAAGCAAAAATTAGAGTGTCTAAAACCCCCACTTATAGCCATAGCCCCATACCGTTGTGATATAGGACGGAATAGTGGGATCATCCTCTATCTTTATTCTAAGTCTGCGGATATTAACATCAACGATTTTAAGCTCGCCGAAATAGTCTCTGCCCCAAACATCATTTAAGATGTCCTCGCGGGAGAGAGCCTTCCCGGGATTATCCATAAACATTTTCATAATTGAATATTCGATTTGCGTAAGTCTTATTCTTGTGCCGTTCTTTTCAAGGGTTCGGTTTCGTGTGTTTAGCTTAAAAGGTCCGCTCACAAGCTCTCCGCTTGTAGACTCTTCCTCCACGTCTCCCCCTGTGCGTCTGTAAAGAGCGTCTATACGTGCCGTAAGCTCCGCAGGAGAAAATGGCTTGGTAACGTAATCGTCAGCGCCTGTCATTAGTCCTGTAACCTTATCCATTTCCTGACTTTTGGCGGTAAGCATAATAATTCCTATTTTTGAGCCGGAGGCACGAATACGTCTGCAAACCTCGAAGCCGTCAATGTCCGGCAGCATAACGTCCAGCAGAGCCACTCTTATATCCGGATTTTTTTTAAGCTCCTCCAGTGCCTGCTCTCCCGTCTCCGCCTCCACAGGCTCGTATCCCGAACGCTTCAAATTTATAACAACAAAGCTTCGGATACTGGATTCGTCCTCTAAAACCAAAACCTTTTTCATAATGGCTTCTTCCTTTCGTATAGCTTCCTAAAAGCCCTTATCAAATGGACACAGGCTCCTAAACTGCGCCGGTAATCCATTCGGTGTATATCAAATGAAATCTATTTATAATATCCTTTTGCTGTTCCTCTGTGGGAGTTTCGCCTTCTTCCATGGAAAGCCTTGCAGCATATATCACGGTTTCGCTGCTCACAAGCACAAAGCGTCCGGATATTTTTGCCCTGTCAACCCTGTTTTCATCGGACAGGACATAAATCGTCAAAATATCTGTTACCTTATCTGTCTCTTGGTCAACATGAGAGATTACAACAGTTCTCTCCCCTGAAAGCGCAGTGTCTCTTCTGACGGTAAGTCCATTTCGCCATTCATCGGGAATTATAAAATACCAGCCGTCGCTGTAATTATGATAGGTCGAACCGCAAAACACACTGTTTCCCGTCTCATCATAGCTGAACCAATCAAACACATAGTTCACGGCAGAGACGGAGGGCTGCGCATAAAGCTTTTCGGCAAAAGGTACATCCATGGAGCCGTTGCCGTCTATATCCGTGCAAAAAACAGGATAGTGCCGTTTTGCACGGCTGTCCTGAGTGTCACCCTCCAACGTAATATTTTTCAGCTTGCCTTCAGTAAAAACAAAAATGTCCGTAAGATTAAACAGCTCATCCCCCTCGGGATACTGCCCCTCCACGAAAACAGCCGGAATATTGTTTGAAATTGCAGCAACTCGGAAGCGGGCAACCGATTGGAGCGAAGTAGAGAGCTTTGCGCTGCTCTGCAGAATTTCACCCTTCTTGTCAACGGTGAACATATCAACTGCTCCGCCGCTCTGGTCAAAATTCAAAACCGCCACATCAGGCGTTCCGTTCATGTCCAAATCTCCGATTTGGAAATCCGTGCAGCTCGTAGTAAGAAGAACACTGGAGGTCCAGTCCTTTACGGAATAGGCCTTTAAAAGGCGCATATCCGCACTTACCTTCCATGAAGTGAGTATCTCCGTCATTCCGTTTCCGTCAAGGTCGGCATACTCTACGCGTCCTATAGAGGTCCCCTCACCGTCTATTGTTGCAGCAAGCTCATAGCCCTTCGGTCCATTGCGATAGACACAGATTTTAGGCCCGGTTTCCTTGTTCGTAAGAAATGCCAACGCTTCATTCACTCCGTCTCCGTCAAGATCGGAAAGCTGTACACTTTGCCTGAAAGAGCCGATGGTTGGAGCTGAATATTCCCATCCGCCCAGTATTTCCTTGTCAATAAGCTCTTGAAGCTGTAAATACTCTTCCGGAGGCTGCGGCAGGCTATAAAGCTCGTCCGTCTCATCAATAGAGCATCCTGTAAACACAAAAAATATGGAAGTCAGCGCCAAGATAATAAATGCAAGCCTTTTCAACCGACACACCTCCACATATAAATTTACAAGCCCTCATTTATATTCGAGTCATAGCCAAAATCAGCGTAAAAATCGGCGTTGTAAAAATAAATGCTAAATATATATAATGTCCGACGGTCATTATATCACAGTATTTTTGAAATTGGTAGTACAAAATCACAACACCTTGTGATACAATGTCTTTAAATGGATATTGTATCATTTTTTCATATCATGCAGCTTTGTTCAAAATCAGTGATAAATTCAGAAATAACCTATTGAGTTTACGGAGGTATCTCCATGCGCATATACTACGCCGACATACGGCAAATTGACGAAGCTTCCGCGCTATACCCCCCTCTAAGCGGCAGCCGTGGCTCCTCATTCGGTACATCTCTGCTTGCCGCCGCCTATGCCGACTACACAGGTCGGGCACTGCTCCCAAAAATTGAAAAGCAGATTCTTGGCCGCCCCGTTTTCACAAAAACACCCGAGCCTAGTTTTTCCATAAGTCACAGTAAAACTCATGTTTTTTGCGCATTGTCGGAAAATCCCGTGGGAATTGACACCGAGCCTCTGGACAGAAATGTGAAACTCTCTGTGATTGAGCGGCTCACAACCACCGAGGAACGGGAGGAACTTTCCTTCCTTGAAATATGGACACTTAGAGAAAGCTTCTTCAAGCTTACCGGACAGGGTGACTTGAAAACCCTTCGTTTTTACAAAAAAAAAGGCAAAATCATCGCTCCCACCGCAGATGTTTTCTGCCACCTTTACCCAGATTTAGATGGCAGTGTCGTTGCCGTGTGCTCAAAAAAGGACCATTTTCCGGAAAACCCAATACAAATTCCAATTGAGAGTCTTCTTAAAAAAGAAAAACCAATCCAGTGCTATCCAAAGGACTTCAGACTATAGACTTGCAGCGTTCAACCACAAAAAACCTCACCGAATGACGAGAGTTCATATTAAGTTATTAAACGAGCCACAGAATAAATCCTTCTGTGGCTCGTTACGCGATGAATGCTCATATGACATGGTTATTTTATTTCATTATCCAAGTTAATAATTCCTATTGAAGAATCTTCGACAATGCTAAATGTATCTCAGCTTTCTGCCCGTTGACAGTTTAGCATATTTGCTTTTTTGACGGCAGTCTTTCGTCCGTTGACAATACAAATAGCTCTCGGAGCATATACCGATAAAGAGCGGACAGCATAAAGCCATCCGCTCAATTCTTCTACTGTGCCTCGCCTTTCGGCGAGGTTTTTTGTTAATCTGTCATCTAAGCGTACGCGAAAAATCTTGAAAATATTCTTCGCTGCATTCAGAATTACACCCTTAGGCATTTTGCTTTATTATTTGTTTTGAGCATCCTGCTGCTTAACAAGGCTTTCATACCTAGCCTTTGCCTGTTCCTCCGCCTTTTTGAACAGTTCCTCAGCTCTCTCGGGGAAGCTGAGCTTAAGGGAGGTGTAACGAACCTCGTTATTAATAAAGTCTTGATACCCTGCTGTCGCGGGCTTGCTGTCAACAGTCAGGGGCTGTTCCTTTCTGGGGTCAAAGCGGAGCATATTCCAATAGCCGCTTTCAACAGCCTGCTTTTCGGTGGTGATTGACTTACCCATACCGTTTTTGTTGCCATGGTTTATGCAGGGTGCATATGCAATGATGAGAGACGGACCGTCATAGCTTTCAGCCTCAATGAGTGCATTGAGTGTCTGCTGATAGCTTGCACCCATGGATATCTGAGCAACATAGATATAGCCGTAGGACATGGCTATCTGAGCCAAATCCTTTTTCTTAACAGCCTTGCCTGCCGCTGCAAATTGAGCAACCGCGCCGGTGGGAGTAGCCTTTGATGCCTGACCGCCGGTATTTGAATATACCTCGGTGTCGAACACCATAATGTTGATGTTCTCGCCGGTAGCCAGAACATGGTCAAGTCCGCCGTAGCCGATATCATATGCCCAGCCGTCGCCGCCAAACACCCAGAAGCTGGGCTTTACCAGCATTTCAATATTTGCCTTGATTTTTTTGAGAGCCTTTGTTCCCTCACAGCCTTCGCCCCATTGCTCAATGCTCTTGTCAAGCAGCTTTTCAAACGCAGGGCCTGTCTTTTTTGAGGCATCGGCATCATCTCTGGTTTCAAGCCACCCATCGGCAGCCGCTTTCAGGTCGGCGGGAGTGTCGGGGTACTCTGCCAGTGCTTTTATATCCTCAACAAGCATCTTTCTGCGCTGCTTGCCAGCATGTAGCATACCAAGACCGAACTCTGCGTTATCCTCAAACAGGCTGTTTGCCCAAGCAGGACCGCGTCCTTCCTTGTTTTTGGTATAGGGGAAGCTGGGTGCGCTGCCGCCCCAGATAGAGGAGCAGCCGGTAGCGTTTGCAATGTACATACGATCGCCGAAAAGCTGAGTTATAAGCTTTGCATAAGGCGTTTCGCCGCAGCCTGCGCATGCGCCGGAGAACTCAAGCAGCGGTGTCTTGAACTGGCTGCCCTTAACTGTGTTTTCCGCAAAAGGAACTTCCTTTTCAGAAACATTCTTGTATGCGTAATTGTAAACTTCCTGCTCGGCAGTTCTCTCCTCCAGAGGAACCATCTTTATAGCCTTTTCTTTTGCCGGGCAGATGTTTGCACAGGATCCGCAGCCCGTGCAGTCCATAACGGAGGATATCATCGCAAACTGATACTCCTCGCAGCCCTTACCCTTCATGGGAACAGTTACAGTGCCCTCCGGTGCCTTCTCTAGCTCTTCCTTACTGAATACGAAGGGACGGATTACAGCATGGGGACATACATAAGCGCACTGGTTGCACTGCAAGCAGTTTTCAGCAATCCACATGGGAACCTCAACTGCAATTCCGCGCTTTTCAAAGGCAGCAGTACCGTTGGGAACAGTGCCGTTTGCAACGTCAAGGAAGGTTGAGACAGGCAGGCTGTCGCCGCGCATGGAGTTGACTGGAGCTAAAATGTTATCAATGAAACCGCGGGCATGCTCAAGTCCGCCCTCAAGCTTTGTGCCCGATGCATCGGGAGCCGGATTTGACCAGTCAGCGGGAATTGCCATCTCATGAACCTGTTCAATGCCTGCGTCAACTGCCTGAATGTTCATGTTTACTATCTTTTCGCCCTTGCGTCCATAGGTAGTGCGGATAGCGTCCTTCATGTAATTGACAGCGTCTGCCTCAGGCAGAATCTTTGCAAGCTTAAAGAATGCAGCCTGCAAAACCATGTTTGTGCGGTTGCCCAGTCCCAGCTCGCGTGCAATATGAATAGCGTCAACAGTGTATACACGGATTTTGTTGTCTGCAATGTATTTCTTGTCGGCTGCTGGCAGCTTTTCAGAAAGCTCGTCTACGGTGTAAGCGCAGTTAATAAGAAATGCTCCGCCGGGCTTTACGTCCTGAACCATGTCATACTTGCCCAAATATGAGGGGTTGTGGCAGGCAACAAAGTTTGCCTTGGAAACATAATAGGTGGACTTTATGCGGCTCTTTCCGAAGCGTAAGTGGCTTATAGTCACGCCACCGGACTTTTTGGAGTCATACTGGAAGTATGCCTGTGCACGCAAATCGGTGTGATCGCCGATAATTTTAATTGAGTTTTTGTTTGCGCCGACAGTTCCGTCAGAGCCCAGCCCCCAGAACTTGCAGGATATAATATCCTCAGGTGTTGTGTCGGGATTTTCGGTAATTGGGATAGAAAGATGTGTAACGTCATCAACAATGCCGATTGTAAAGCTGTTAATCGGTGCCTCAGACTGGATGTTGCGGTAAGCAGAGATGATGGAACCGGGAGTAACGTCCTTGGAGGAAAGACCGTAGCGTCCGCCGAAAACACGAACTCCGGCAAATTCAGTTCCTGCAAGAGCTGAAACCACATCAACATAAAGGGGCTCACCGACAGCGCCCGGCTCCTTGGTGCGGTCAAGGACGCCAATAGTCTTAACTGTCTTAGGCAGCACAGAAATAAGATGCTTCACGGAGAATGGACGATAAAGGTGAACCTTTACAAGTCCGACCTTCTCACCCTTTGCTGTAAGATAATCAACAACCTCCTCGGCTGCCTCGCAAACACTGCCCATGGCAATGATAACATGAGTTGCGTCAGGAGCACCGTAGTAGTTGAAGGGCTTGTAATCTGTGCCGATGCGTGCGTTAACCTGATTCATGTAGTCCTCAACGACCTCGGGAACTGCTGTATACTTCTGGTTTGACGCCTCTCGCACCTGGAAGAAAATATCTCCGTTTTGTGCGGTTCCGCGAAGCGCGGGGTTATAGGGACTGTTTGCCTTGGTTCTGAACTCTGAAATTTTGTCGTAATCGACCATTTCCGCAAGCTCATTATAGTCCCAAACCTCAACCTTCTGCATTTCGTGAGAGGTACGGAAGCCATCAAAGAAGTGCATAAAAGGAACGCTTGAGCGAATAGCGGCAAGGTGTGCAACCGCACCCAAATCCATTGCCTCTTGAGGACTGTTTGCGCACAGCATTGCAAAGCCCGTCTGTCTGCAAGCATAGATGTCAGAATGGTCGCCGAAGATAGATAGCGCATGAGTTGCGAGAGAACGTGCGGAAACATGTATTACAGCAGGAAGCATTTCGCCTGCAATTTTATACATGTTTGGAATCATAAGCAAAAGACCTTGAGATGCCGTGTAGGTGGTGGTAAGTGCTCCAGCAGTCAAACTGCCGTGAACCGCTCCGGCTGCGCCGCCTTCAGATTGCATTTCAACAACATTGACCTTCTGTCCGAAAATGTTCTTTTGATCGGCAGCAGCCCACTTGTCGGCATATTCAGCCATTGTGGATGAGGGAGTAATCGGATAAATCGCTGCCACTTCCGAGAACGCATAGGACACATGCGCGGCAGCAGTGTTGCCGTCCATTGTTTTCAGCTTTCTTGCCATGATTTTCACTCCTTGAAGATTATGATTTGTAATCTGGATATTTTGCGTGCCGAATCCTCATACATCTGTAGTTGCCAATAAAAAACCGTAGAAAACTCAGCAATCAAAAACTATCTGATGTTTTTCATTCTAACATGTATCATACAAGTTGTAAACTATAATAATTTACAGTCTATTTGCCAGTTTTCGCCGCTTTTTCGCTTTAACGAATAAAATAAACATGTGAGATGTGTGAAATGACATGCTGTGTTTTTCGTCGGCTTTAAACCCTGCGCTGCTTACCGCGTTGAGATATCAACCGACAAACCTCTTAATAGCAAATGTTTTTCTGCAAATTTGACATAAAAAAACACAGAAAAGTCTAAGACGACTTTCCTGTGTTTAATGGCGCGTAGCGCCGTTATATTATTTATTAATAAAACAGAAACTGTTTTATTAATATAACGCTGTCGAAGGCTATAAAATTTCTTCAAAAATAGTATTGAAAAATAATCAGCTTTCAGAAGTTTACATTGACGTAGATAAAAAATAAGGGTAAAATGATAAATGTGATATTATTTTTGTTTTAATATTTGAGCTTATTAAGATTGCAAAACAAACTTATAATAATTATATTGCATTGAAAACGAATTATTTGGGAGGCTCCGAGATGAAGCTTGTTCTTGCCATAGTATCAACATCGGATGCGCCCGTTGTTGCGAGCGCAATGTCTAAGGCGGGATATCCCGCAACTGTAACAAACAGCTACGGTGGATTTTTGAGCAAGGAAAATGCAGTAATCTTCTCCGGCATAGATGATGCAAAGGTTAGAGCCGTTGTTAAGATTATCGGCGAAAACACAACTGAAAGAGTTGAGGATGTCTCCACTGCCGCTATCAGCGGAAGGTTTAAGCTTCCCTCCAGCATAAAAATAGGCGGAGCAGTTGTTTTTGTGCTTGGAGTTGAGCAGTTTTTTAAGCTATGAGCGGATACGGAGCCCCAACGGGTGGAAAGCTCTCCCATGCATATATTATTGCTTCACAGGATACGTCGGCAAGAGAGAAAAAAGCCCTTGAGCTTGCCTGTGCCTTAGTGTGTGCGGCATCGTCTGAAACACCCTGTATGAGCTGCCGCCAGTGTAAAACAGCCTTAAATGGAGTAAACCCGGATGTTATAGTTCTCGGCAGGAAAACTGACGATAAGGGCAAGCAAAAGCGGGAAATACAGGTGGAGCAAATTCGTAATATGTCGTCGGATGCTTGGGTGCGTCCCCAATTTGCAGACAGAAAGGTCTATATTATTGAGGATGCAGGCTCAATGAATGTGGCAGCGCAAAATGCTGCGCTAAAGCTTTTGGAAGAGCCGCCTGAATATGCTGCCTTTATCCTGTGCGCTGACAGCGCGGAAGCAATGCTTTTGACCATTCGTTCGCGATGCGTTACCATAAGAATTGCAGCGCAGGCGGACAGAGCTGAAAATCCGTTAGCTGAGGAATATATTAAATTGGCTGGGAAGGCAGATAAGGCTGGGATTTGCACCTTCTTCAGCCGATGTGAGAATATGGACAGCGAGCAGACGGCAGATTTTGTTGACGCTGTGCGAATGATATTATGTGACCACATTGGTATGCGTCGGAAAACTTCTGGTATTGAACGCAGCGATGCGGTTTTATTGCTTGATCGGTTTGAGACTGCCCGTGAATATTTAAAAATGAATGTGGGAACAAAGCATGTTTTAGGGATGCTGTGTGTTTCCACGGCACAGCAGTGATTTATTTTGAACGTTGACTCTTTTTGGCGCAGTGCCCTCGTATAGATTTTTGTACGCGAAGCATTGTTGCTCAGTAACCATTTGAAACGAGGATACCGACTTGACAGATGTAATAAGTGTTAGATTTAATTGCCGCGGAAAGGCATACTTTTTTGACCCTAACAGCGTTGTAGCAAAAGCAGGCGATAAGCTTATTGTTGAAACCTCAAAGGGACTTGATATAGGCGAATGCGCCATGGGAAATCACCCAGTTCCGGATGACAGCTTGATTCCTCCGCTGCGTCCCGTAATTCGAATTGCCACACAGGAGGACATGAAAACAGTTGAAGAAAACAAAAAGCTTGAAAGAGAGGCTTTTTCGATTTGCAAAGAAAAAATCTCACAGCATAACCTTGAAATGAAGCTTGTTGACGTGGAGTGCGGTTTTGAAGGGAACAAAATTTTATTTTTCTTCACAGCGGACGGACGAGTTGATTTCAGAGAGCTTGTCAAAGACCTTGCGGCAGTTTTTCGCACAAGAATTGAGCTTCGGCAAATTGGTGTGCGAGATGAAACAAAGATGCTCGGAGGACTGGGCATTTGCGGAAAGCCCTATTGCTGTAGTCAGTTTTTGAGCGATTTTCAGCCTGTATCAACAAAGATGGCAAAGACGCAGTCTATGTCTCTGAACCCGACGAAAATTTCGGGAAGCTGCGGCAGACTTATGTGCTGCCTACGCTATGAGCAGGATGCTTATGAGGATTTAATTAAGACGATTCCAAAGAACGGTGCTTTCGTTCAGACTACCGGCGGCTACGGAAATGTGGTTCAAACAAGTATTCTGCGGCAAAAGGTAAAGGTCAGACTTGACGGCGAGGGTGACCAGGAAATAAAGCTTTTTGATGCAGATGAGGTTGCTGCTGTACCCGGGGGCAGACCAAAGCCCGGAGATCCGATGCCATCGGTTTTAAACTATGTATCCAAGTCTAAGGATATTCCCGAACCCGAGGATGACCCGTGGCAGGCTCCGAGTCTGTTTGCAGAGGAAGCAGCTTCTCGCAAGCAAGGCTTTGAAAGGGCTGACGGTTTGACCGGAGATGACCAGGTCAAAAAGTCCGATAATCGTAAGCGCCAACCCAATAAACCTAAAAACCAAAACGGCAACAGGGCAAACAATGCTCCGCAGGCGGGTAGAGGGGCTGCAAAACCGCAAAATAAGGCTGCTGCAAAGGCTCATCCTGTGGCAGGCAAGGTGCCTGTTAAGGCAGCTAATGCGAATGCTCCTCAAAATCAAAATAACAATGAAAACAAGCAGACAAATCCCAATAAAAATAAACGCAGGCATTACAATAAGCCAAAGCCAAAGTCTGAGGGATAATTTTTTAGGCTGCAACAAACTCACTAAGGTTTGTTGCAGCCTTCTATTTATTGAATGTTATTTTATTCAGCGGATATCATGTAATAGTATACGGGCTGACCGCCGTTTATTGTGCTGACCTCAGCGTCCGGCTTTGCCTGCGCCAGACGGTCGCTTACGCTCTGGGCATCCTCCTGAACTACATCCTCGCCGTAATATACGGTGAGAAATTCCGGGTCTATATCATCGAGGGCGCTTGAAAGCTTGTCAACAATAACGGTGAGGTCACTGCTGCTGCCTAAAAGTGCTCCGTCAAAAAGACCAAGGAATTCGCCGGCCTTTATTTCGTAGCCGTCAAAATCGGAATCACGGGCTGCATACGTCACAAGTGCAGTATGAACGCTTTCGATTGCTTCACTGGCAATTTCTAGCAGTTCCTCCTCACTCTGCGCATATGTATCCATGTTAAGCATAGCGGATACACCCTGAGGTATTGTTTTCGTGGGAATTACTATGACCTTTTTCTCCGTGAGAGGAGCGCATTGCTCAGCAGCCATAATGATGTTTTTATTGTTGGGGAACACAAAAACAGTGCTTGCGGGAGTTGCTTCAATTGCTTTGAGGATATCCTCTGTGGAGGGATTCATGGTTTGTCCGCCGGTTACTATGTTGTCAACCCCCAACTCCTCAAACAGTGCAGCGATTCCTGCACCGGCACAAACAGCAACTGCGCCGAATTCCTTCTCGGGTTCAGCAGATACGATTTCGTCAGGTTCTTCGGGTGCGACCCCGTCGGTCAGGTCGGAGTGCTGCTCCCGCATGTTCTCTATCTTCACCTTGAGCAAAGAGCCATATGTGAGAGCCTCGGTGAGAACCTGCCCCGGGTCGTTGGTATGGACATGGGTTTTGATAATCTCTTCATCATCCACGACAACCACGCAGTCACCAAGGTCTTGCAGAAAACTGCGGAGATCATCGACGGATTTATCGTTTTCTTTTCCGACAATAAATTCGGTGCAATATCCGAAGGTGATATCGCCGGTGTCGAAATCGGAAAAGTCTGCTGCTTCGTGCACTACAACCTCGCTGATGTCGTAGGAGTCGGGGGTTACGTCACCTCGAAGAGACTGAAGCATTGCCTCAAGAATGATTACATAGCCCTTGCCGCCCGCATCAACAACGCCTGCTTTCTTCAAAACGGGATTGAGATTTACGGTGTCTGCAAGTGCATCCTTTGCCGATTCCAAAGCGCAGGAAAAAAGAAGCTCTAAGTCGTTGCCGGTTTCGGCAAAGTCGCTTGCTGCTGCTGCGGCAAGACGTGAAACTGTGAGGATGGTGCCCTCAGCAGGCTTCATAACCGCGTTGTATGCAGACTCAACACCCTCGGTCATTGCTTGGGCGAAGTCGTAGGCATCACAGGTTTCCTTGCCCTTGAGAACCTTAGAAAGCCCTCTGAAAAGCAAGGATAGTATAACTCCGGAATTGCCGCGGGCACCGCGGAGAAGTGCTGAGGCGGTGCACTTTGCAACCTCGCCAACACCCTCGGGCTTCTTGCGGCGAAGCTCTGCTGCACCGGCACCCATGGTCATGCTCATGTTTGTGCCTGTGTCACCGTCCGGCACCGGAAAAACGTTTAGCTCGTTTAAGCCTTGTTTGTTGACCTCTAACGCTGCGGCTGCGCAAAGCAGCATGTCTGTAAATGCTGCACTGTCGATAGTTTCTCTCAAAATTTTAACACCTCCGGGGAGAAATGTGTGGGAATTGCCACACTGCAATCATCGGCTGGTTAGCTTATCAGCATTGAGTCAACATAGACATCCACATTCTTTACGGGTACTCCCGTTGCAGTGGATACTTTATAATTGACTTCGTTCATAATGCTGGTAGCAAGAACCTTAAGGTTGACGCCGTGATCAACGACAATATGCAGCGAGATGGAAATGCTGCCGTCCTCATTGAAGCGAACGCCTACACCCCGGGACATTGACTCGCGGCGGAGCAAATGAACGAGTCCGTCGGTCTTTGAGCGTGCGCCCATGCCTTTGACACCAAAGCAGTTTGTTGCCGCATCGCCGGCGATATTAGTAAATACCTCGCTGGTGATGCTAACCATTCCAAGCTCGTTTTCGATTTTAACCATGATGTCAGCCCCTTTCGATATAATGGTATTGTTCCTGTGTCTGACAGGGAAATAATCTTAAGTTGGATGTCCTACAAAATAATTTGCTTTGAACATTTAGTTATTATACCCCGAAAGCACTAAAAGCACAAGGGATTTTTTTCTGGCAGACGAAACATATTGTATCAAACATCGCATAGGTTTGTTTTATTCATCAAACCAAACGGGCGCTGCACAGTATTAAAATTTACTGTTGACATATAAAGACCTTTTAATGATGGACTCACATTGATATGTGTGATGTTCGCGCTAAAACGTTGACAATTTTGACGGTATACGATATTTATAGTGATGAGAAATAATTTACCATAAGAGCATTGAACAATTGGGCAAGTATAGAAGGGATGCGTTAAGAGACAAAAAAATCACTGACTACGTTTTTTCTCGCGGCAATTCTGCTTTTTGGCTAATTGACTGCAATAGTAAGGGAAATGACGCAGAACAACTTATTTCGGAGCTTTTTTATTCGCTGTATTCTGTAGATGAGGCGGTTTTGACTGAATATAAGGACTGTGCCGCAGACAGTGCATCAGATGAATTTTACGCTGCCTTATATGCAAGATTCTCTCCTTATTTTACTTATGTTGCCAAAGAAAGGTTTTTCGAAAACCGTCAATGTGATTTCCTTATGAAGAGAATTGAAAATTACGAAATATCAACCATTGATGCGCTTGACATCACTGAAAAAAGCTCTGATGAAGGAAACGCTAAATATCTTGTCAAGGGAAGTATTTCATACACATCCGAGAATGAACAACAAGATTCCGAGTTTTCTGCGGAGGTCTGCACAGTATTGGCTGACGGCGAATGGAAGGTTGATTCATTGTTTTTTACAAGCATACCATAATGAATATATTTAATAAAACAGCATCTGTTTTATTAAATATATTATACCGGCGCTCCGCGCCATTAAAACTGTCCCAGACAGTTTTAATAAATAAACTTATTGTATTATTATTACTTACTAGTATAATTGTAATTGAGGAACGAACATATTAAATTCGTATCATAACTGTTGGTGGTGATATTACGAAAAACATAATCGACTATGTTGGCTCAGAAATGAGCGGCTTTGACGAAAAGCCCTTCTGCCCTCTGGACAGTTTGGTGCTATCTCAGTTTTCATACGTACGCTTTGATAATCTTGTTCCGGCAGGCAGAGACGCAGCTCTTCCCTTTTACATAGCAGACACACTTCGTGCCGAGCTTTTTGACTCAATGCTTACGAACACCCGTGAGCCGGAAAAAAACAGACAGCTTTTGCTGGCACTTGCTGCAAGTCCGCGCTTTAGGGAAATAGAAATGTGCTTCTACATCAGCGAATTTGATGCTTCTCAGGGAAAGCAGTTTTCCGCTGTCTGCTTTGTTATAGATCGTAATTTGAACTATGTTGCCTTTAGAGGGACAGATGACACTCTTGTCGGCTGGAAGGAAGACTTCAGCATGGCATTTAAAAGCCCTGTGCCCTCTCAAGAAAGAGCAGCCGAGTATTTGCTTGCAACTTCTGAAAAGCTCCACGGAAGATTACTGCTCGGAGGACACTCCAAGGGCGGCAATCTTGCAGTATATGCTGCCATGACAGCACCTGCACCCCTGCAAAACCGCATAATTCATGTCTACGACCATGATGGCCCCGGCTTCAAGGACGGAGTTCTCGATCGCGAGGGCTATTTACGCATAAAAGATAAAATACAAAAAACTATCCCTCAATCCTCCCTTGTCGGCATGCTTTTGGACGGTCACGAAAGCTACGGCGTGGTTGAAAGCAGCCGCATAGGTGTTATGCAGCATGACCCGTTTTCGTGGAAAATCAGCAACGGGCACTTTATAACCACCGAGGATGTGTCCGACGGCGCAGACTATATTAACCGTAGTCTTCGTGATTGGCTTGACGCCTTATCGGATGATGAGCGGGAGCGTTTTGTGGAAATTCTTTTCGATGTACTGGATGCAGGTAATGCTGAGACCTTTGCAGAAATAACCCACGAATGGCGCAAAAACTTCACAGCCATTTTTACCGCCATGAAAGACGCTGACCCCGAGATGAAGCATTTTATACGTCAGCTTATAAAAGAGTTTGGCATCCAGCTTATGCGTAACCTCAGATCGCGCAGACCTCCCGATATTTCCTCAAGCATTTCATAAAAAAGAGCTTTTCAAGGTGGCACCTTGAAAAGCTCTTTTTTTGTTACTTCAATCCGCCGGACGCAAGCTGCTTATCAATAAAAGCAACTATATCGCCCACCGTCGCCAGTTCTCCGGAAATATCATTGGTGATAATAATGTTATAGCCTTCCTCAAGGGTCGAAATAAGCTCGACTAAATCAAGTGAGTCTGCACCCAAATCCTCAAGTATCTTGGTTTTTTCAGTAATGCTTTCCGGATCGATTTCAAGCTGTCTTGCAAGCAGCTTTCTTACGGTTTCAAATGTTGACATATTCTTCACCCACTTAAACGGCTCCTAGCCAAATAAAACTACTCTCAAATCTCTCAAACTCCATCGCTTCAGAAACCGTAAGGCTGCCGAAACGGTGGACGCTCTCACATTATTCCTGGGTTCTGCTCTTCTCGCAGGAAATGACCACCCTGCGGTTAGGTTCTGTTCCTGTGGAGCAGGTTGTAACACCTTCATAGTCCTGCAAAGCAGTGTGGATTACATGACGCTCATAGGAGTTCATCGGCTCTAATGCCATGCTTCTATGATACTTCAAAGTTTTTGCAGCCATCTTTTCTGCAAGATGAACCAAGGATTCCTCACGCTTGCTGCGGTAATTCTCGGCATCAATGCTTATGTGAGTTCTTTCCTCTGTGCCGCGATTAACAGCATAGTTTGTTAGATGCTGAATAGCATCCAAGGTCTCACCACGTCTGCCGATAATAGCTCCCATTCCTTCTCCGCTGAGATTTACGAAAATTGAGCCGTCCTCCTTGACCTTCATCTCAAGCTCGGCATGTGTTCCCATACGCTCAAGGAGTCCATTAAGGAACTCACGAACCTTTTCTTCAACAGGCTGTTCCTTTGGTTCGTCCGGCACTTCATAGCTTACGCGAACCACAGCAGGAGAGGCACCTATTCGTAAAAATCCGGACTTGGCACGCTCAATGATTTCAATAGAAACCTCGTCTCTTTGAAGGTTGAGCTGGCGCAGTGCAGATGCTATTGCGTCCTCCTCTGTTCTTCCTGTCACTTCAATAGAATTCAGCATAGTATATCTCCCAAAGTTAAATATCGGTATGAAAGGGATAAATCAGTTCTCATCATTTTGACCGTCAGTTTCAGACGCTGCTGTCTCTTGGGCATATTCCTCATCCACTTGAGAATCAATGTCGGAAAGAGTAGCGGCCATTTTCGTGGCTTCCTCAGCACCCTCAGGGTTTATGAATCGGTCCTCAACATAGGCTCTTCCTCTTGCATAACGGCGAGTACCCACCTGAGAATCCGGAGTGTCATCAGAAAGTCCAAGCTCCGCTCTGCGGCGTGCTTTCTCCTCAGCTCGCTGTGCGGCAAGACGTTCTTCGTTTTGAGCTTTTTCGGAAGCCTGAATTTTTTTCTTACTTGTGTTTTTGTTGCGCTCCGTTGCTCCCAGCTCACGAAGCTTTTCTGTTTCAAGGCGCTTTTTGTCCAGCTCCTCATCGCGCAAACGCATTTTTTCTCTGCGCTGAGCATCCTCTGCATCCAAAATTTTGTTATAGTGCTTGTTTAAAATCCAATCCTGAATAATTGCAAGCAGGCTGTTTGCAATCCAGTAGATACCAAGAGCGGCAGGCATAACAAAGCCGATGTACAGAGAGACAAGCGGCATCATCAGCATCATGCCCTTCATGCTCTGCTGCTGTTCGGCAGCCGCGGGGTTTGAGCCGTTGCTGATTTTCATTGAAAAATAGGAAAGCAGTGCGGAAACAACAGGAATAAGGAACAGTCCCAGCGCCGGTCCCCAAATTGCGGGATCACTCCAATCAAAGCTGAAAACGTTCCACTGAGGACGCAAGCCAAGGTTCACTCCAAGGAAGTTGAAGTCGAGGTCAACAAGCTTTTCGGATATACCTTGAAAATCCGCAAAATGCTCATGAACTATGTTGGAAAGAGTGATTTCGTAATACGCATCAGCTCTCTCGGGCACAGTATACAAGCCCATGTTGACAAGTTTATCGGTGATGGCTTGAACATTTTCCACGGACATTCGCATAAGCCGGGTAAAGGGCTGGCGAATAACACTGTACAGTGCAATCAGGATGGGGAACGGGATAAGAGACCAGAGGCAGCCCGACATGGGGTTGATTTTTTCCTCTTTATAGAGTCTCGCAACCTCCTCCTGATATTTTTGTCGGTTGCCCTCGTGCTTTTTTTCCAGCTCCTTCATAATCGGAGCTAAACGTGTTGTACGCATCATGCTGCGCTTGCTCTTCATCTGGAAGGGCAGCATAATGAGCTTAACCACAACGGCAAACAGAATTATGGCCAAGCCGTAATTCATTGTAAGATCATACAGAGTCAGCAACAGCCATGCAAAGGGGTAGGTAATGATCTCAGTAAATGACATTTAATACTCCTATCGGTTACAATCTTTGGTACATCACGGGAGATTAAAAACAGTCTTGTTTAAAAATCACGCCTATGGCACCGGATCATAAAAATCGTGGTCACCTTTATGGAAAGGGTGACATTTTGAAATGCGTTTCACAGCAAGCCACGAGCCCTTCGCGGCTCCGTATTTTTCAATTGCCTCCAATGTGTACTGTGAACAGGTAGGCACAAATCTGCAACAGGGCTGAGTATGCGATGAGATGTGCTTTTGATAAAACCTGACAAGTGCAATAAGAAGCTTCTTCATTTGCTTTCACCGTTTTTAGTTTCGTCGCAAAGGATTCCCAGCCGCGAGCAGGCAAAAAGAAAATCGCGCTCAAGCTGTGCGTAAGAAACATGCGCAGCCTTAACTCGTGCAACAACGACCATGTCCAATCCTCTTTGGAGCTTCGATTCATTCAGCCGGTATATCTCCCTAAGTCTGCGGCGAACCTTGTTTCGGCAAACAGCTTTTCCAACCTTTGTGCTGACCGTCAGTCCAAGCTGATTTGTCGGACGTTTGGTTCTTTTAAAGTATACCACAAGTGATGCTGTGGCAACACTTTTCCCCTTTGCGTACAGACGGCGAAACTCGTGATTTTTTTTCATTGAAACTGAAAATTCCAAGGCTCACAATCCTTTCGTCTGTTAATGGAAGCTGACCAAACAGCTTCATGCAATCTAAACACCTAAAGGGCGGATGGTATCCGCCCTAAAAAACCGGTATTATGCGGGGAAAACCGCTTTTTATTAAGAGGATGACGAAAACCCAACGCGGTGAAAAATGCGGACAAAAAATCCTAGTAAGAGAGCTTCGCTCTGCCCTTTGCTCTGCGGCGAGAAAGAACCTTACGACCATTTTTTGTAGACATTCTCTTGCGGAAACCGTGCTCCTTCTGAGCATGACGCTTCTTGGGCTGATAGGTACGAACAGTTGACATTTTTCGTACACCTTCCTTTCGTGGTATTTTGTCCTCTTTTCGGACATTATACAGATTTAATCACATATACCGCAACGGCACGCTGCGCCGATGGTATATACTCAACAACGGCATTATTTGTGATCAGGCATCCCCAAACCGGCTTCGGGTTAACAACAAACAAGTCGCAGTAGTTGACAGTTTCATTTTAAAACGGCAATCAAAGCAAATGTTCCAATAATAAGCCGCCAGAAAACTACGTTATTATACAGTATTTATACTCCCTGTGTCAACACTATTTTGAAATCCCTAAGCAGCACACAGCAAATTGTGTATTCTGTACCCTTAACTGCGATGCGCATTAAAAAAAGCTGCGTATCACTGTAGTTTTTCGATAAAATTTTTTAAAAAGGCGCTCTTAAGCAAGTACCTCATAAGTGGCAGTCCCAAAACAAACATCACCACTGCCTCGCCTATTCCAACCTGCGCTCCGAAAATAACGAAGCCCTCCCAAAAGGCACTTCTTGAAAAAGCATAGGAAAGTACAGCCCCCACAATCGGTGCGTTGAACAGCACAGGCATAGCACAAGCAGCTATACATCTCACCCAGCCGATAGACGGCTCCTTTTTTGTCATTCCATTTTTTATGATGCCGCTGCCTTGGCCCGCTGCCAAGAGCTTTCGAGCCTTTTTACCAATCGCGGCAGTGCATAGCCCTGCAAGCAGCGTTGCAAGAGAGCCAAACACTATGTCCAGTATACCCGCAGCACTCATAACATTTGCAATTATGCATCCGATAGTTAAGCCCACAGCCGCAGGCGGAAATAAAAACGGAAGCACACAGAGAACCTCGGAAATGCGAAATTGCAGTCCGCCGTAGCTTATGGGAGCGAGAACCATTGTAAGAGCAGCGTAGCACGCACCTATAAGCGCTGCATAGATAAGCTTTTTTGTATTATTACTCATTTTTTCAAAACCTTTCTAATTTTGCGTCTCTGCAAAGGTTTAAGTCAGAGCCGCGCGAAGTTTTATTGTTTCGGAGCCTCTTGCAAGGACTTGCTGAACAAGCAGCCACAGTATTCCTGCCTGTACAGTCCGTATTGCCGCGAAAGCTCTATGGAGCGCTTATACCCCTCCCTCTTTTTAAAGTCAGACGGTAGCCATTTAATATCATACTGCTTTTCAAGCTCAAAGCCAATAGAATTTATCCGCTGCGAATCCTTATGTGGGCTTACGGTAAGTGTTGTTCCGAAATAGTCAAAGCCTTTGTCCTTTGCCCTCCTAGCTGTTTCCGAAAGCCTTAGCTTAAAGCATTCCGTGCACCTAGCCCCCCCCTCCGGCTGTGACTCAAGGCCAAGCGCCGCCTTATCAAAGCGCTTGCCTTCATAATCGCATTCCAGCACACTAACATTTTGAGGATACCTTTTTGTCACCTCCCGCAGCCAGAAACGCCGCTTTTCATATTCCTGTAGGGGCTGGATATTGGGGTTATAAAACAAAACAGTTACATCAAAATAACGAGTTAAGTATTCCAAAACCGATGAGCTGCACGGACCGCAGCAGCACTGCAAAAGCAAGCTCTTGCGGGCTACGCCGAGAGAATCTATCACAGCGTCGGTTTCAAGCTGAAAATTGCGCTTCATTTCGGCTCCTTTTCCAATTTTAACGATTTGATATCAGTTTGTTATTGACTTAGTTCCAATCATTATAATACTATATATAGGCAAATGCAAAGCAAATATCAAAATCATGGGAGCATACATAATGATTAAAAAGAAGAATTTATTTATCGCTTTGGTACTTATTCTTGCCCTTACTCTTTCTCCAGCAGTCTCAGCCGTCAACTGGGAGGACTTTACAGACATTTCCGGTCATTGGGCTGAGGATACAATGAAAAAAGGAGTTGAGGACAAGCTAATTTCCGGGTTTGAGGATAATACTGTCCGCCCTAACGCTCCCATAACCACCGCGCAGATGATAACCATTCTATGCCGTGTTCTAAACGCTGCTGAAACAACCGACCCATCATCCCTCGGCATTACTCCCAACGCATGGTATTTTGACGCGGCAGGAAAGGCTCTTCACATGGGTCTAATCTCTTCAAGCACCGGCGATTTAGACACACCTATGAGCCGTCAAGATGCCCTTTCCATGATGGCAAAGGCATTTTGCATTATCCCAGCCGACCCCGATTTGTCAATTTTAAACAGCTACTCCGACGCAGCGTCTGTTAAGGCTGAAAACCGCGGCGCTATGGCTGCTCTCATTTCAAAACAGTATATTCAGGGCTTTGCAGGCAGCTTGAATGCAAACAGCAGCATTACCCGCAGTGAATTTCTAACCGTACTGTACCGCGTGTCGGCAAATTATACCGACTCCTATGGGCTAAGCTCTGCTTTAAATGGCGGCACTGTTGTAAACGGCAGCATTTCCCTATATAATTGCACTCTTAACGGTGCCCTCTGGATGGACTGCTCATCAGACACCGCCACACTTTCAGGGGTCAAGACTGCCTCCGACATTGTGCTGCTGTCCCACGAGCTTGCATCCCTCACTGTTGATAATGGAAGTCAGCTCCAGAGGCTTGCCGTTGCAAGCGAAAGCTATAATCTCAGTCTTGCTCCCTCCGGAGAAACTAAAATAGGCGTTCTCCAGCTTCACGGCAGCGGAAGTGCCGTGGTATCCGGTGGCAACGTTTCCTCCGTTGAGGTAACCGGCAGAAAAATCTACCTTTCTCTTTCCGGCAAGCACGAGAGTCTTATCATCGGCGGCAGCAACAACTGCATTACCCTCAAGGAAGACTGCGAAATTGAAAAGCTGATTATACTAGGTGAAAACAATACTGTAAATGCGCCTAACAGCCTTGCTTCAATAGGCGAAATCAAAATAAGCGGTAACGGCAACAGCTTTGTAGTAGAGGATGCCTCAGAAAGTACAGCCTCACCAGCAATCGGAAGCATACAGCTTATCGGCAGCCGCAACAAACTTATTTCATACATCAGCATTGGCGCAGTCGGCAGCACTATAGTTGGCGGCAGCAGCAATCAGCTGAGCATCACAGGCAAGGGCAAAATTGAAAGTCTCGGAGACCTTGAGGTCTCGGGCAGTTCACAAGCTGTTGAGCTAATCGTAAGCGGAAGTGCAGGAACGGTCTCGGTTTCCGGTGACAGCAACCGAGTTTCCGCAAACGGAGCCGTCAGCTCTCCCGTAACGATTTCAGGCTCCTCCAACCAGCTTATGGTTTGGAGTGATAAAAACCTATCATCAGCAAATGTTTCCGGAAACGGCAACTGGCTCACTTTAGACTGTCTGAGCATTGACAATATCACAATTGACGGAACCTACAATACAGTTCACAAATGCCGCTCCGGGAGTGTTGATACCTTGAGTTTTCCTGGGAAACACAGCGCTCTGGTTCTTTATGTTGACAACACTCTTAAATCAGGCACAATCAAAGGCACTGACAACACCTTCACAGTTAACGGATCAGCTTCGCAGCTAACTGTTGACGGCAGAAACCTCACCCTAGACGGAAGCGGCAGCGTAGACAAGCTCACACTAAACGCAACAGGCAGCAAAATAACCGCCGCTGTCGCCAGCCTTACCGATAACAGCCACAAGCTGGATGAAGAACGCGTCTTAAAGCTTGTTACGCCCACCTACAAAGGAAACTATACTCTGCAATGGGCGCTTGACCACGATTACGAGGACTACGAAAAGGAAATCTTTGTAAATTCGAAGGGCTATTCCAGCAAAACCTCATATCTTCTCTGGATTAACCTTGCCACTCAGAGGGTAAACATATTTGAAGGCACAAAGGGCAGTTGGAAGCTGATACGTGAATGTCTGACAGGCACGGGAGCCTCCGGAACAGGCACTCCCGTTGGTGTATACGATATCACCTACAAGCTTGCAGCAGGCTGGACAACCAGCAGTTATACCTGCAAGCCCGTTGTGGGCTTCAAAAAGGGAACGGGCTATGCGTTCCACTCACGTCTGTATTATCCTAACTCCAACAAAATCAAGGATGCCTCCATCGGCTTCCCTGTCAGCCACGGCTGCGCAAGAATGTACGATGATGACATCAACTACATATACAACAGCATACCAATTGGCTCAACAGTTGTTGTTTATTAGGCAATAATGTCTGAAACATACATCACTTAGATTCAGATGAGTAGTTTAATTACAATATGTGCCGACGCAAGACGGCGGAATGGATGATTATTATGGATAAAAGAACAACTAAGGATGATTACTATCTCGGCATTGCAGATTCTGTTTTAAATCGCTCCACCTGCTTGAGACGAAAATACGGTGCCATTATAGTCAAGGCTGATGAAATTCTGTCCACAGGCTACAACGGTTCGCCCAGAGGACGCAAAAACTGCTCAGATATGGGACATTGCACCCGTGAGCAGCTCAACATACCGGCGGGTCAGCGCTATGAGCTGTGCCGCAGCGTACATGCCGAGCAAAATGCAATTATTTCTTGCTCCAGAAGGGATATGCTTGGATCAACCCTTTATCTTGTAGGACGGGACGCAAAAACAGGCGAGCTTATTCCTGCGTCTCCATGCTCCCTGTGCCGCCGCTTTATTCTAAACGCAGGCATAGAAAAGATTGTATGCCGTATAAGCGAAACACAATGCGAAATTGTTAATGTTACCGATTGGATAGAAAACGATGATTCTCTTCCCGATATAAAGGATATATAGCCTGCGGCATATAAATTGCCATGAGCCTTTCAGCAGATTCAAATAACATTGCTTAGCAGAACTATAAATCGAAATTGGGAGATTAGTCATGAAAAAATGGTATAACGAAGAGTACGAATGGGAAATCGAGGTAATCGGATTGCTCCGCAGTGACCACACAGAGCGGTATTGCCGTAATGGAGAGGAAGTCGGAGATAAGTACACCTGCACCTATGGCTGTCCTGTAAATGCGGAGGGACAGGGCATTTGCTCTAAAGCCATGACGGTTATGTTCCCTGTCATGGAGGCTGTCAGAAGTGGCGGAGACTTAGAGAACATCGGCGGCAACAGCAAATATAGCAAAGACATTGTATGTCCGGATGGCTGCGTTTTGTTTAGGATGACAGCAAAAAAACTTGGAAATGAGAACTTTTTCAAAGGAAAGTTTTACGATTAGTTTTGATTTTGAATTGTGTTTAGTATGAGGTTAAGCTGAAATGTATAGGCTCCTTTTTGCCTATGAGCTTAGAAATACAACATAACATTAGGGCATCATCGTTTATTAAAACGACGATGCCCTAAAAACATACTTATTTGTGGGACACTAATTGTTTGAAAAAGCTTTTCATTGTTTTTTTGCAGTTTTATTCAACAGTGTTCTTCAACTCAGAGTATATTTTTTCCGCCTTATCTTTATTTGCCGCGCTGTCAAGCTTCGCAGTTATCACCGCAGCCAGCAAACCAATAGCAAACGCTGGCAAAAGCTCATAAATTCCTGTAGAGCTGCTGAGGAAAATCAGCCAAAGCACATCTGCCGCAGCGCCGGCAATAATGCCTGCCAAAGCACCCTTATATGTGAACCTTTTCCAAAACAGTGACAAGAGTATCGTCGGACCAAAGGCTGCGCCAAATCCGCCCCAAGCATTTTCAACCATGTCCATAATGGCTTGAGCCCCTTCACCCTTGCTGCTTGCGATAAAGAAAGCAACGACGGCAACTGCCAGAACCACAATGCGTCCTACCCAAAGAACTTCCTTGTCAGAGGCATTTTTACGAAACAGAGGCTTATAGACATCGCTCGTGAACGAGGAGGACGCAACGAGTAATTGAGAGTCCGCCGTACTCATGGAGGCAGCAATAATAGCCGCCATCAGTATCCCTGCGATAAATGTTGGGAACAGCATTCTTGAAAGCTTAATAAATACGGTTTTCTGCAACCCCTCTGAAAGAAGCTCCTCGCCCACCAGAATACGTCCGAAATAGGCGATAAGGATAGCAGCGCCAAGAGAAAGAACAATCCAAACTATTGCAATTGTTGCGCTTTTTTTAACCATGCTTGGCTTTTCAATGGACATAAAGCGAACAAGAATGTGGGGCATACCAAAATATCCGAGACCCCAAGCCAAGCCGGAGGCGATCTCCTGCCAGCTTGCAGAAAACAGATTATTAACAAAAACGTACTGTGTGCCGTCCTTTGCATTGGTAACCATAATGTCCAATGCCGCCGGATTAATATCCAAAGTTGCAACTATAACTATAGGAACAGCCAGAAGTGCTATAAGCATGAGAAGCCCTTGGAACAAGTCCGTCCAGCAAACAGCCTTGAAGCCGCCCAAAAAGGTGTAAAGAACAATAATCAGTGCAAAAATCAGCATAGCCGAGCTGGGGGCAAGCTGAGGAAACACGGTTGTAAAAACTGTTGTTCCCGCAACGAAGCTAGATGCCACATACACGGTGAAGCATACCAAAAAAATCACCGCACATATGATTTGCAGCACAGGACTGGTTGCTTTAAAGCGGTTTGATAAGTACTGCGGAACTGTGATAGCATCGTCAGCCGCCTTAGAAAACTGTCTCAATCTTTTCGCAACCAAAATCCAGTTGAGCGCAGTTCCTATGGCAAGACCGATACCAATCCATGCCTGACCCAAGCCAAAGGCAAGTATACTTCCCGGCAAGCCCATAAGCAGCCATGCAGACATATCCGAAGCAGAAGCCGAAAGCGCAGTTACCCAGCTTCCCATCTGTCTTCCTCCAAGGAAATATTCCTTGTCGTCACCGCCGCGTGTCTTAACAAACATTACTACTCCTATGCCGATAACTGCAAGGAAGTAGATGACAAATGCGATAGTCTCCCAATTCATAATACCAACTCCAATACTCTCTCTTTTATACAGTAACAAAGCAGCTTGTTAGTGCAATTGAAATTTATTATAATTGACCGCATGGGATATTGCAACTAAAACTTAACGTTTTCTTAACACAGCATGGCTGCAAACAAAAAACCGTGTCCTATTTGGACACGGTTTACGGCATTTCGTTATTTACCCAACTGCGTTGTTTTTTTGTATGCCTCAAATACAGCTGAAGCAACAGCGGCACGGAAACCTGCCTTTTCCAGTTCCTCCACGCCAACTATAGTGGAGCCTCCGGGAGAGCACACCTCATCCTTAAGCGCACCGGGATGCTTGCCGCTTTCAAGAACCATTGCCGCCGAGCCCATAACTGCCTGCGCTGCCAATGCCTGCGCCTTGTCTCTGGGTACTCCGGACATAACTCCGCCGTCCGCAAGCGCCTCAATAAACATGTAAACGTATGCCGGAGAGCAGCTAAACACAGGTGTTGCGGCATCAACAATGCTTTCATCAAAAAGCTCAACCGCACCGCTTGCGGAAAGAGCAGTATTCAGCATCGTTATATCCTCCTCGGGCGTATCCTCAGACGGCATAACCAAAATCATACCCTTGCCGACAGCAACCGGAGTATTTGGCATAAGTCTTATTACAGGAAGCTCCAGTCCAGACTCCATAAGCACAGCCTTTATAGCCCCCACTTCAATGCCCGCAGCAATTGATACTACAGTCTTTTTATCTCCGCTGACGTAGGAATTTTTCAAAACAGGAGCCAAATCTCGCAAAGCCAAAGGCAGCACCTTGGGCTTAACGCAAAGTATAATATAGTGAGCCTTATTTACCGCTTCTTCCGCACTTAAAGCTACACAGCAACCGGTCTGTTTTGACAGCTCATCAGTTTTTTTTAAGTCTCTGTCAAATATGGTTACATCAGTCGGTGCAATAGTCTTGCAAACAGCCTTGATGATGGCACCGCCCATGTTTCCAGCACCAATAAAAGCATACGTGTTTTTGTTCATGAATATTTCCCTCCTGCATTATAAGTAAATATTCGCCGGACGAGCAATGCCGGTCCGGCGAATATTATTATTTCTTTCCGAAGAACTCTTCAAAATAATCCCGCTCAGCCTGTGTTTCCTCCTGACGGCTCGCGGTTGACACAGAGCTTCCGTAATTTAAGTCGGGCTTGTCCAAATCGCCGTCATCATAATATTTCATTGCAGGCGCACTGCGGCGTGAAGAAACAGCCTTAGGGGCTACTTCCCGTTCATCCGCAATTTGCGCACTTGCATTGCGGCGGCGTGCAACATCCTGCTTATGCTTTCTTTTTGCAGTATTGTACTTTACAACTTGATAAACATACAGCGCCAAAAGCGCAAGAACAACTACAATAGCAATTATGACAACAGGCTTTTTCAGCGTTACCGCGATCTGGCTCTTAATGTACTTTCCGTAGCTAAGATCTACAGAGGAATTTGCAACAAGCAGAGACGAGCCGTATACAACTCCATCACGTTCTATGGTTATTTCACCCAGAACCTCGCCTGCGTCAACAGGAGCCATAAGCTCCTTGCCCTCCTGCTGACTGTATATGGTTATTTTCTGCTCATAGCTGTCTATATCCTCATCGTTTGGCAAAAGAGCCTTAACCGCGGTTTGGGGATGCACAGTTACAAAATTAGCGTCACTGCCCATTTTCACGGGTATATCCTCGACAAGCGCAGTTATTTTTAAAATGTCGCGATAGCTGTAATTTTCAAATGCCCAATTATAGAGCATAATTGAATCGGTGAAGCTTCCGTACTCAAAGCCGCCGGCCTTCTCCGTTGCCTTTCCTCCCATAACAACGCACAGCAGCGTCATTCCGTTTTTCGTTGCAGTAGAAACAAGGCAATAGCCCGCAGCTTCGGTATGTCCGGTTTTTATACCGGCAGCAGCGTCATAGTAGTATCCGGGATAATTAACAGAATCCTTGTTAATAAGTCCGTTAGTGTTGCTCAGTCTGCGTTCCTCTGATTTGTTCGTTGCAGGAATGGTAATTGATGCAGTGTTGGATATCTGCATGAACAAAGGATGTGATATAGCCTCTAAAGATATAATAGAGAAATCCTGAGCAGTGGTATAGTGGTTTTCGTCAGGCAAACCGTGGGTATTTGTGAAGTTGGTGCCTGTGCAGCCAAGCTCAGTTGCTCTCTCGTTCATTTTAGCGACGAAGCTGGGGATGCTGCCGCTTATGTACTCTGCTATCGCATTACAGGCTTCGTTTGCAGATGACACCATCGCGCAATACATGAGGTTTTCAAGCGTCATCGTTTCTCCTGCGACAATTCCCACCGAGCTTCCGTCCTCTATCATGTCAAACGCAATGTTGTCACTGGCAGTAACATAGTCGGAAAGCGCTACATCTCCGCGCTCCACCGCCTCAACCGCAAGGAGAACCGTCATAATCTTTGTCGTGCTTGCCGGAAAGACCTTTGTGTCTGCGTTGGTGGAGAATAAAACGTTTCCGGTGACGGTGTCCATCAAAACCACGGCGTTAGCTCCTGGGCTCGGCTGTTCCACTGCATCTGCGCTGACAGGTGAGAAAACTGACAGGAAAATCGAGACAAGTAAAATTACGGGCAAAATCTTAATCTTTTTCATGTTCAACTCCCGAAAAATATGTTATCATATTGCATAGTCGTCTAAAAAGATACAAATACCGCGTCTATTATAAGGACAATTGCCGCGAAAAGCAATAACAAATATCTCCGGTTAGTAAAATTGGGAAGCATGGTGATACATTTTGAAGCCTTCAAAAGCCGAAATTATCTCAATTGCAATGACATCTTTGTTCATAATAGGGGCGGCGGCAGTCACCTTTTGTGGAAATGGTTTTTTCCGTGGGGAGACAGTTATAATCCATAATATACAGGGCAAAGCAGCTTATGGCAATTCATCCGATATCTCCGAGGCCCTGGCCGTAACAGATAAAATCAATATAAATACAGCTTCTGCGGAGGTTTTGTCATCTTTGCCGGGCATCGGACAGGCTTTGTCAAAGCAGATAATTGCCTATCGTGAGGCAAACGGTGCTTTTTCGTCTGCGGAGGAAATAATGATGGTCTCAGGCATTGGCGAAGAAAAGTATAAAGACATCCGAGATTTGATAGCCGTGCAATGAGAAGCTTTGTTCAGTAGCCAGTAGTAAGTGCATTCATGTAAATATACCAATAGCATCCTTCAGTTTTCCTAAACCGTAACCGGTCAATCACAATAAGGAGGGCACACAATGAAAATTCTTGTAGTCGATGATGAAAAGCTGCTTGTCAAGGGCATTAAATTCAATTTGGAAAACGAGGGCTATGAGGTCGATGCCTGCTACGATGGTGAGGCAGCCATCGAAATGGCAAAAAACAACGGCTATGACCTTATACTTCTCGATTTGATGATGCCCAAGGTTGACGGTCTTGAGGCTTGTATGCGCATACGTGAGAACTCAACCGTTCCCATAATAATGCTGACTGCCCGCAGCGAAGATACAGATAAGCTTATCGGCTTTGAATACGGCGCTGACGATTACATCACAAAGCCCTTTAATATTCTGGAGCTGAAGGCACGTGTGCGTGCTCTTCTTCGACGCAGCGTAATAAAAAGCACTGCCGACAAAAGCTCCCAGATTAAGCGAAACCATATCATCCTTGACACCTCAAGACGTATTGCCGAAAGGGACGGCGTCCCTGTTGACCTTACTGCCAAGGAGTTTAATCTTGCAGAGCTTCTAATGAGAAATCCCGGCAAGGTTTACAGCCGTGAGCGGCTTTTGGATATTGTTTGGGGCATTGACTACCAGGGGGATGTGCGAACGGTAGACGTTCACATCCGCAGGCTTAGAGAAAAGCTGGAGCTTGACCCTGCCGACCCGAAATGCTTCAACACCAAGTGGGGAGTGGGTTACTTCTTTTCCGAGGCATAGGCTGATATATAGCAACAGTATGTATATAACCTTTATGTAGCCTTTTTAATAAATTTTTTGCTGCTTTATATATAATTCTATAATTATTTCTAGACATTTCAACAAATATGCTCTACAATAATCAGTCAATAAACAAAAAGTCCCTTGGGAGAACCCGCCCATGAAAAAGCTAACCGACAAGCTATCAAATATACGCTCCTTTACAAACAGCGTTCAGCTCAAATTTGCTCTCACCTTTCTTGTGCTTATAGCGGGACTTTTGGTAATGCTCAACACTTATCCAACTATAGTTTCCCGTGACCTGGTGTTTTCCTCAAAGCAAAATTCCCTCCAAAGTCAAGCACAGGTGATGTCCTCTGCCCTATCAACGCAGGACACGCTCACAAGCGAGGCTGTGCGCGAGGTCATGCTGCTGCTGGACCTTCGTTCCCTCACTCGTGTCATAGTGACAGACGAATACGCAAAAATCCTATACGACACTGCTGAGCTTGATCCGGCAGCGGGGCGCTATGCAATGTTTTCAGAAGTCAGCAGGGCGCTTAAGGGCGAGGTGGTTTGTTACTGCGTGTATGACGGCAGAGCATTCAAAACTCGTGAAGCCATGCCTGTTAAAAACAGCGGCGGAAGCACCACGGGAGCCGTATATCTCTACGAATACGACTCAAATCAAGCACAGCTTATTAACGAAATTCAAACAAATCTTCGAAATATCACCACCATTCTGGCAGTTGCCGCCGTAATCCTGCTGTTTATTTTCAGCCGTGCTCTTACACAGCGCATAACCGATTTGGCAAAGGCAACAAAAATCGTTTCGGAGGGTGACTACGACTACCGAATAAACACTCGCGGTCATGATGAGCTTTCAGAACTGTCAGAGGAATTCAACAACCTCACTCAAAGGCTAAAGGACACGGAGGAGCTTCGTCGGCGCTTCGTTTCCGATGCCTCCCATGAGCTGAAAACTCCGCTTGCCTCCATACGTCTGCTGTCAGACAGCATTGTGAATGCCGACAACATGGATATTACCACAATGCGTGAGTTTGTAACCGACATCGGCAATGAGGCAGAGCGCCTGCAACGAACAACTGAAAAACTGCTGAATCTTACGAAAATGGACAGCGGTATTGATTTAAGCCGCGACAGAATAGAACTAAAGCGTGTTGTTGAAAAAACACTCCACCTTTTGTCTCCTCTTGCTAAGGACAGACAGGTGGAAATCGAAACAAAGCTTTCCCGGGGCTGCTTTGTTTACGGAAACGAGGACTTGCTTTACCGAATCGTGTTCAATCTTGCCGAAAACGGCATAAAATACAACATGCCCGGCGGATTTGTAAAAATCGAACTATATCCCATGGACGACAACATATATCTCATAGTCGAGGACGGCGGAATAGGAATCCCCGAGGAGGACGTTCCCCATATATTCTCACGATTTTACAGGGTAGACAAGGCTCGCAGCCGCGAAGCAGGCGGCAGCGGTCTTGGTCTTTCCATTGTTTACGATGCAGTAAGGCTTCACAAGGGCAGCATCGGGGTGGAAAGATGCGACGGAAAGGGCACCCGCTTTACCGCTATATTCCCCGCCTATACCGCAGGGGAGGAAATATCATGAAAAAAACAATTGCATTTCTTACCCTTTGTCTGTGCTTGCTTCTTTGCTCCTGTGAGAAGTCCGGCTCCAATGGAAGCAGCGCCGATCACCTGTCGGTGTTCCGAATACTGCGTCCGGAAAATCAAACAAGCGGTGAGCTTATCCGCGCCGAGCAATACCCTCTTTCACCGGACATTGATCAGGTTCAGGGTGCTGTCTACGCACTGGCAAGCTATCCTTCAGATGACACCTTGATGAGTTCGTTTCCCGACGGTGTAAAAATCCTCTCTGCGCGCAAAACCGGCAGCGAGGTAACTGTTAGCATGAGTTCTGGCTACAGCTCACTTGCAGGCATAGACAAAACCTTAGTTGATTACTGTATAACGCTCACCATGTGTTCACTTCCCGGTGTTGACTGTGTAACAATTTGCGTGGGAAATGAAATTATATGCAGCAGACTTCGTTCAGATGATGTGCTGCTTCACAACACCGTTCAAAGTCCCACAGAAGCCGATATTCGTTTGTATTTTCCCAAAAAAGCCGGAGGTGACCTGAGCTTCGAATACCGCAGTATAAGCCTTGATGAGGACAATTCCGCAGAACGCGTCATTATGGGAGAGCTGCTTCTCGGTTCAAAGCACGACCGTCTTGACAGTGCTTTGCCGGAGGGCACAGTGCTCCTTTCAATATACACTCAGGACGGTATCTGTTCGGTAAGCCTTTCAGAGAGCTTTTATACAGCATGCGAAGGCAGTCCTAAGCTTGCACAGCTATGGATATATTCAGTTGTAAATTCCCTTACCAGTCTTTCCAGCATAAACAGTGTTCAAATCCTTATCGACGGCAAAGTAGTTTCCAGTGCCGGAGATTGCGATATATCAAAGCCCCTTGCAAAAAACGAAAGAATCGTGGGCTCTGCTGTGCTGTCATAGCTGCTGCGCCCATACCACAACACGAAAAACGGAGGATAGAATATGAGCAATATCGGAACAAAATGCGTTCAAGCAGGCTACACGCCCAATAACGGCGAGCCTCGGCAAATCCCCATCATTCAAAGCACAACCTTCAAGTATGACAGCAGCGAGCATATGGGAAAGCTTTTTGACCTTGAGGAATCCGGCTATTTTTACAGCCGCCTGCAAAACCCCACCTGTGACCATGTTGCTGCGCGGATATGCGAGCTTGAAGGCGGCAGTGCCGCAATGCTCACCTCCTCCGGTCAAGCCGCAAACTTCTTTGCGGTTTTCAATATTTGCAGCGCCGGCGACCATGTGGTCTGCTCCTCCACAATATACGGCGGAACCTACAACCTTTTTAATGTTACCATGCGTAAAATGGGTATTGATTTCACCTTTGTTACTCCCGACTGCACCGACGAGGAGCTTAAAGCTGCTTTTCGTCCAAACACCAAAGCGGTTTTCGGAGAAACCATTGCGAATCCGGCTCTTATTGTTTTAGACATTGAGCGCTTTGCAAAAGCGGCTCACAGCCATAACGTGCCCTTTATAATTGACAACACCTTCCCCACCCCCATAAATTGCCGTCCTATCCAGTGGGGGGCGGATATTGTAACCCACTCAACCACAAAATATATGGACGGTCACGGCTCTACCGTTGGCGGTGCAATTGTTGATGCCGGTAAATTTGACTGGCTTGCTCATAGGGAAAAGTTTCAAGGACTCACCACACCTGATGAAAGCTACCACGGAGTAGTATACGCAGAGAAATTCGGTCTTGGCGGCGCATTCATCATGAAATGCACGGCTCAGCTTATGCGTGACTTTGGCTGCACCGCTTCCCCACAAAGTGCCTACATAGTGGGTCTGGGGCTTGAGTCCCTGCATCTGCGCATGGCACAGCACTGCAAAAGTGCAAGGGCTGCTGCTGAGTTTTTAAACGGACACGACAAGATTGCTTGGGTCAATTATCCCGATCTCCCCGGCAGTGAATGCCATGAACTGGCTGAAAAATATCTCCCCAGCGGTTCCTGCGGCGTGGTTTCCTTCGGACTAAAGGGCGGCAGAGAAGCGGCAGAGAAATTTATGAAAAAGCTGAATATCGCTATTGTCGCCACCCACGTTGCAGATGCCCACAGCTGCATTTTGCATCCTGCCAATGCCACACATCGTCAGTTGTCTGACACTGAGCTTGAAAAAGCAGGTGTCCCCGCAGACCTCATCCGTCTTTCCGTAGGCATTGAGGACACCGACGATATAATCTCTGACCTTGCTCAGGCACTTGACTCAATATAAAAGGATATAAACCATGAATTTTCCCGTTCCCGATATAATGATAAGGTCAATTTATGACCTTGACCCCCAAAGCCTTGCCGATATGGGCATAACCCTTCTGCTGATGGATCTTGACAATACTCTTGCTCCATACTCAATTGACAGTGCTCCGGTACATCTGCGTAATTGGATAGACAGCGTAAGAACAGCCGGCATATGTCCCTTTATTCTTTCAAACAACAAGGGCGACAGACCTGTCCGCTTTGCAAAGGACCTGTCTCTGGAGTATGTCAGTCATGCCAAAAAGCCCGACACATCAAAACTTTTTTCGGTTTTGAAGGCTAAAAACGTTAAACAAGAAAACGCTGCCATTATTGGCGATCAAATCTATACGGATGTGCTGTGTGGTGTCCGAGCAGGCATCACTACCATTGCAGTTCGTCCAATCAGCATGAAAAACCCATTGCACCTTATACGTTACGGTGCAGAAGCTCCTTTCCGCCTTGCGTACAGGCATAAATCGAAATAAATTAATTAGAGGAATAAAACTATGGCTAACATCAAAAAAATTCAGCAGGCAATGCAGACAGAGGGACTTTCCGCACTGCTCCTTTCCGACGAACTTGACCGTCTTTATGCTTCGGGCTTCCATACCTCCGACGGTGCGGTGCTGATTTTGCGCGACAGTGCGTATTTCATCACCGACTCCCGCTATATTGAGACTGCAAACGAATATGTAAAGGACGCAAAGGTTCTACAAAGCACCACTGATAACAAGCAAAATGATATTATCAAAAAAATCCTTGCCGACAGCTCCGTTGCACAGCTTGGCGCTCAAGACGAAAGTCTCAGCTACAGCGAATATTTGCGCCTTCAGGAAACTCTCGGTGTAAAGCTCATACCGGCTCAGAGCATCACTTCCGGTCTTCGTGAAATCAAGGAGCGCTGGGAGGTAGACAACATGGTTGCAGCTCAGCGAATCGCCGAAAAGGCTTTGGACTACGTTTTGGGTATAATAAAGCCTGGTCTTACCGAAAAGGAACTTGCGGCAGAGCTTGAATACCAAATGGCACGAAACGGTGCGGAAGGACTTGCCTTTGAAACAATATGTGTATCCGGTGCAAATTCCAGCCGCCCCCACGGTGTTCCCTCTGACAAGAAAATAGAAAACGGCGACTTTGTAACCATGGATTTCGGCTGCAAGATAAACGGTTACTGCTCCGATATGACCCGCACAGTTGCTGTAGGCAGCGTAAATGACGAAATGCGCAGAGTATACGATGTTGTTTTAAAGGCGCAGCTTGCCGGAATTGCTGCGGCAAAGGCGGGCGTTGTTGGCCGCGAAATGGATAAGGCAGCCCGTGATGTAATCGAAGCCGCAGGTTACGGAGAGTATTTTGGTCACGGCTTGGGTCACAGCGTCGGTCTTTATATTCATGAAAATCCCAATGCCAATTTAAGAGAGACAAGACAGCTTCCCGCAGGAGCGGTTGTCACCAGTGAGCCGGGAATTTATCTGCCCGGAAGATTTGGTGTGCGTATCGAGGATATGGTCTACCTCACCGCCGATGGCTGTGAGGTACTGACAAAAGCGCCAAAAAATTTAATTATTCTATAAAAAAATCGCGTATAAACAAAAACAACCTTGTCAAACTGGTAATAATAGTGTAAAATAGTTTGGCTAAGATACATTTTATGTTTTCGTATATATTTTTGCGAATTCAAATCCCATATAGGAGGACCTGTCATGATTTCTGCAAGCGATTTTAGAAATGGCGTTACCTTTGAAATGGACGGCAAGGTAATGCAGGTAATTGAGTTCCAGCACGTTAAGCCCGGCAAGGGGGCCGCTTTTGTCCGCACCAAGATGAGAAACGTTATCACCGGAGGTGTTACGGAGACATCCTTTAACCCCACCGAAAAGTTTGAAAATGCATATGTAGACCGCAAGAGCATGGAGTTTAGCTATGCCGATGGCGATCTTTACTACTTCATGGATTCCGAAACCTATGAGCTTATCCCTATCGACAAGAGCATCTTGTCCGACAGCTTCAGATTTGTTAAGGAAAACATGGTCTGCACAGTATCCTCATATAAGAACAACGTATTTTCCGTTGAAGCTCCTAATTTCGTTGAGCTTGAAATCACTCAAACAGACCCTGGCTTTGCAGGCAACACAGCTACAAACGCAACAAAGCCCGCAACTCTCGAAACCGGTACTGAAATCAAGGTTCCCCTTTTCCTCGATATCGGAGACCGCATAAAAATCGATACCCGCACCGGCGAATATCTTGAACGCGCCAAGGGTTAAAATAACAATATACCAACAAAGTCAGCACCGAACATATCAAAGCCGAAATGTTCGGTGCTTCACACAACATTAAAGGAGGTTACAACATGACAACATCAGAAAAGGTAGCATATCTCAAGGGTCTGGCCGAAGGTCTGGGTCTGGGCAAGGAAACAAAAGAGGACAAGCTTTTTAATGCAATAATCGACATTCTGGGTGCTGTTGCCGCAGATTTAAACGACCTTGAAGAAACGGCAGCCGATCTGGGAGATGAAATCGACGCTATTTCCGATGACCTTGCTCTTGTGGAAGAAATAGTATACGATGACGAATGCTGCGATTACGATGATTGCTGCTGCGGTGATTACGATGATGATTGCTGCTGCGGTCACGATCATGACGACGATTGCTGCTGCGGTCACTCCCACGACCACTGCTGCTGTGAGGATGAGCCCATCTTCTACGAAGTGACTTGCCCCGCCTGCGAAAATACAATCACCGTTGACGAGGACGTTCTCGCACTCGGAAAAATTCAGTGCCCCAATTGCGGAGAGATGCTTGAGTTTGACATGGAAAGCATCGACTACGATGAAGAACCGGTCAATGCCGGTGCAGACCACAGCTGCGGCTGCTGCCACGAATAATCTGCAATAAGAACGTCCGGCACTGCTTGTGCCGGATGTTTTTTTATCGTTTGCACCGCAAGCTTAGTCAAATAACAAACAGTATTTTTGACTTTGCAATGCAGTCGAATTGTATCATTTTTTGAGAGAAAATTAAATTTCTCAAAAGCTTTGTTTTTCAAGGTAAATGTGCTATAATATCAATGGAAAAATACATGGTTTACTTGTCATGTTTTTTATAAGAGATAATTTCACTTTATTTAGCAGTATTAAAAACGAAATGCTTCGCATTTTTGTAATAAAATATTCGGAGGTGATTGTATGCTATTTTTACAGCAATGCAATAAGAACGATATTCCCAGTGCCGCTCAGATGATGTGCACAGTGTACGCTGAGGCACCGTGGAATGAGCGTTGGCAGCTTGACCGTGCGGAAAAACGTATTACCGCCTTTCTCTCCGGTGACTATAGACGCGGCTACGCGCTTATAGTGGAAACCGAAACCATAGGTTATCTTTTTGGCAGAATAGACATAACCAGCAAGGGCGATATATTCTATGTTGACGAGATATTTGTCCATCCCCGCTATCAGCGCAAGGGCTGCGGAAGCATGGCTATGGATCAGCTAGCCCATGAGCTTAAAAAGGAAGGCATATGCCGCATTGAGCTCCACACCATTTCAGACGACATCAGCTTTTATGAAAAGAACGGATTCGCTAAATCCTCATACCGCTATCTGGAGAAGAGCATATGAAAGTACTTCTCATAAACGGCAGCCCTCACCCAAAGGGCTCTACATATACCGCTCTTTCGGAAATTGCTTCGGTGCTTGAGGCAGAAGGCGTTGAAGCAGAAGTTTTCCACATCGGCACTAAACCTGTGGGCGGATGCATTGCCTGCGGAAAATGCAGAGATAATCACCGTTGTTACATCGACGACAATGTAAACATTGCGCTTGAAAAGGCAAAGGACTGTGACGGCTTTGTCTTTGGTTCTCCGGTTTATTATGCGTCCGCAAATGGTTCAATGATTTCCTTTATGGACCGATTGTTCTACACACACAACGATTACTTTGCCTTCAAACCTGCCGCGTGTATATGTGCTGCAAGACGTGCGGGCACTACAGCTACCTACGACCAGCTCAATAAGTATCTTGGAATAAACAAGATGATTACCATACCCTCTGTCTATTGGAACATGGTTTACGGTCACAATGCAGAGGAGGTCAAGAAGGATACCGAGGGCATGGCTATCATGCGTACCCTCGGGCAAAACATGGCTTGGATGCTGAAGGTTCTTCAGGCAAGCCGTGAAAAGGGCATTGCGCTCCCAAAATAAAGTCAGCCAGCAGGGATAGAATAGTCAGCATGACAATTTTCTCCCTGCTGCGCCAATTTAAGAGGTCTTATGAAGAAATTAACTGCACTTTTTATATCAATGGCGTTGGTACTTAGCACCCTTGCGGGATGCACGGTAAAAAGCCAGCCAAAGCCAACCGATGCTGTAGCACCTAAGCCCACGCTTTCCGCATCTGAAGCAGACGAAAGCACTTCCAAGGACAAGCCCGAAAGCAGCTTTCTCGGCAGCATGAGCAGCTTTTCAGCAAACACCATGAGCGGTGACACAATAACTCAGGATATATTTACAGATTACGATTTAACCATGGTCAATCTTTGGATGACATGGTGCGGCTACTGCATAGATGAAATGCCTGGTTTGCAGGAATTATACGAAGCACTTCCGGAAAATGTCAACATGATTTCTGTTTGCTGCGATGCAGTCTATGAGAAAGAGCTAGCACAGGAAATCATTGATGAGCTTGATCTAAGCTTTACAGTGCTTGAAGCAAATGACGAGTTGGATGTAAGCCTTGTGCAGTATGTAAGCGGTTTCCCCACAACAATTTTTGTTGACAGCAAGGGAAATCCGGTAGGTGCTGCTCAGGTTGGGGTTGCCACGGGCAGCGGAAGCATTGCCGACTCCTATCTTGCGCTGATAAACGGCAGGCTTGAAGCACTGGGCAAATGAAAACACACGTAGTGGGTTGAGAAGTATATGAAAAAAATCAATATATTAAGACTTGCAGTCATAATATTTGCTCTTGCTTTTATTTTAGCGGGAGTGCTGCGGGAAGAGCATCTTGTGGTATTCCGCAAGGCCGCAAGCATCTGCCTTGAATGTATAGGTATAGGCTGATGAAAAACACCTCACAAAAGCAGCATGAGCGCCAACGGCTTACAATTCAGCTTATTGCCGCTGCCCTTTTTAACGGCTACGTTATCGGCTTTTTCAAAGGCAAAATATTCACTGGTATGCCAAAAGCAATATGTGTTCCTGTATTAAACTGTTATTCCTGCCCCGGCGCGCTGGGCGCCTGCCCCATCGGCGCTCTGCAAGCTGTTTTAGGCGGAAAGCGGTTTGGCTTTTCCTTTTACGTAATTGGGCTTATTATGCTTTTCGGCGTAGTCTTGGGTCGGCTTATCTGCGGTTTTTTGTGCCCCTTTGGTTTCTTACAAGACTTACTGTATAAAATCCCTTCACCAAAGTTAAAAATCTCTCCAAAAGCCGACCGGTCAATGCGCATGTTTAAGTATGTTCTTGCCGTCGTTCTGGTCATATTGCTCCCAGTCTTCCTTACGAACCAATTCGGAACGGCTCCACCCTATTTCTGCAAATGGGTATGTCCTGCAGGAATACTTGAAGGGGCATTGCCTCTGGTATCCATGGATGAGTCACTGCGGGCAGCCTTGGGCTTTTTGTTCAACTGGAAGCTACTTGTTCTGATTGCGGTAATTATAGCGTCGGTTTTTATATATCGACCTTTCTGCAAATATCTTTGCCCTCTCGGCGCGTTCTATTCCCTTTTTAACCGCTTTAGCATTTACCAAATGCATTTTGACAAGTCAAAATGTGTGGGCTGCAAGACCTGTGAACGGCGCTGCCAAATGAATGTCGAAGTAACAAAAAACATAAACAGTCCCGAATGCATTCGCTGCGGCGTGTGCAAATCGGTCTGTCCAACGGGAGCAATAAGCTCTGGCTTCGACATAAAGATTAAGAAAGCTCAGCCCAAAACCGAAGAATAGCAAGCAGCCGGACAAATTGTCCGGCTGCTTGCTATTCTCACATCCCGAAAAAAAGCCTTACAAAAAAAGCCGCCGATACAAAGCCCACCAAATCAGCCACCAGCGCTGCTGGTATTGCATGACGGCTGTTTTTTATGCCCGCTGCACCGAAATAAATTGCTATTACATAAAATGTTGTTTCCGTGGAGCCGAGCATGACGGCTGCACAGCGCCCAGCAAAGGAATCAGCTCCGCAGCTTTTTATCACATCTCCCGCAACAGCAAGTGCTCCGCTTCCGCTGAGTGGTCTAAGCAGCATGAGCGGCACAGTTTCTGCCGGTATGCCGAGGAAGGACACCGGCTTTCTTATAAGATTGCAAAGTGCATCCAATGCGCCGCTGGCCCGAAGCATATAAATGCACGGCAGAAGCGTTACAAGCGCAGGAATTATTCCCCAAACCACCTTCAACCCGTCCCGCGCTCCCGTGGTCATTGCGGAGAATACATCCGTTTTTTTCAATATGGCGTGCATACATATGTAGCATAAAATCAGCGGAACGGCAAGCTCTCCTACAAGCTTCATACTCTGGCAAAGTGTTCAAACAGCTTGGCTGCAATAATCCCTGCCGACACCGACAGCGCAGACGACGCCCACACGGCAGGCAAAATATCAAAGGGTGCTATAGCCCCCATGGAGGTTCGCAGTGCTGCAACCGTTGTTGGCAGAAGCTGTATGGATGCCGTGTTCATAACCACCAAAAGGCAAAGCTCATTTGAAGCGCTTTTTTGTCCCGATAGCTGCTGTAAGCGTTTTGCAGCGTGAATACCGGCAGGTGTGGCTGCATTTCCCAAACCCAGAAGATTTGCACTCACATTTTGCGACAGTGCCTCCATGGCTTCACTGTCCCTTCCTGCTGAGGGATACAGCCTTCCAAGAATCGGACGCAGCAGCTTAGACAGCTTTTCCGACAGTCCAGATTGGCGCATTAGCTCAATCACCGCCGACCATAGACATATCGTCCCGCATAAAGAAATACACAAGGTAACGGCATCCATTGCACCTTGAGTCCACGCCGCAGTTAGAATTGACAGCTTCCCGTTTAGTCCTGCAACAAAAATTGATATCACTATTGAGGAAACTATTACTATGCTAAGTATCATTATGTTTATCTCCTTTGCCTTGATTTGTGAAAAATAACAAATACTGTACACAACTGATAAATTTTCAAAAATATGGTTGACTTATATTGACAAAATGTTATAATCTTATACACACAAAGATATGGGTATGTCGAATTTTGACATTAACCTTTACCATACAAAACAGCCATTTATCCTAATATTTAAAGGAGGGCAATCTTATGAAATCAACAGGAATTGTCAGAAAAGTTGATGAGCTTGGCCGCATAGTTCTTCCTATTGAGCTTCGTCGCACCTTAGACATTTCGGAAAAGGACTCTTTGGAGATATATGTTGACAATGACTCCATTATTCTCCGCAAATACCAGCCTGCCTGTATTTTTTGCGATAATGCACGTGATGTGATTGTCTATAAAGGCAAGAATGTGTGCAAGGACTGCATAAAAGCTTTGGATGAAAACATTTAAATTCTGTATAATACAAATTGAGGGCATCATCGTTTCATGAAACGATGATGCCCTCAAAACATTCTTATGAACTGTGCTCTATGCGGAAGTGAGAAGTTTGGTTTTAAGCTTAAAATCTAATCTTCTGCTTGCTTATACTCAACAGACTTTCCGGCATTACTCAGAATAACGAAGGATACTAAAAGCAGCATTGCGGCTATAGAAAATGCAATAAGCTGTTCTCCAATCATTAAAGAGTCAGCAAGGGTAATTATGAGCAAAAATGCACCCAGCAGACAAAAGAAAACCGACAGCATGGGTCTGGGCTTATTAAACGGAAAGCCTGCAACAAAATAATATGCGAGTATTGCAGCAGATATTGCCAGAAGTCTGGGAGCGAAGTGCCATATCACGGGGTCTGATGAGAACATTTTGTAAGTAGAAATCAGCCAGTAGCACAGGAAGAGTACTACAATTACAGACATGCTTCTGCCTCTGGTATCCGGATGATCACGACGGGGGCTTCGCAAAAAAGAGGCAATACATGCCGCACATATTATCGCAAAAGCGCCTGTTATAATGCCAAATATATTCATCGGGTCTGTCTTAAGTGACGAGAAAAGCTCTGCCGCTCCGCCGACCGCCATAATCACGCCGATGAAAATTGCACTGATATCAATAAAGCGATTTTCATATGCCATTGCCGTGGCAAAGTCAGCGGAAAAACGGTCTTTTTTAAAGGACCGAACCATAAAAATAATAACAGTCAGTGTAGCCAGCATAAAGATGAACAGCACATAGCTCCACGGTGCATTTGGTATTGCCAGCCCTGTTCCCTCTTCAAAAGCAGAAAGACTCTGAACCCAGCGTATAAATGCGCCGAACACGCCCATAATAGCGGTTAATCCACAAATTTTTAATGATTTTTTTTGCATATTAACAATCCTGCCAAAATATAATTTTAGTAACAGTCTATAGCCATGCTATTTTATACTTATTTTCGAACATCGTCAACCATTATTGACCAAGGTAAAAAACTGTTTGCCTAAGATGAAGGGAGCGCAAATGAAAATGAAGCGAATTATATGGGCTTCGATGCTTTTGGGACTGGCCGCTATTATTATGCCCGCATTGTTTTTAGGAGAGGGTGCCCAGGGACAGGAGGCAGTTGAATATGAGCCGCCCATGCCGATACAATCTCAGCCCATTGAAGCCTCGCCTGTGCCGGATAGTACGGTACAAGCCTATGAAAGCAAGACCGATTCCGAAACCGTGTTTTCCGTTTCCGACAACGGAGCAATCCGCGAGGTCACCATGGCGGACTATCTACCCATGGCTCTAGCTGCGGAAATGCCTGTTTCTTTCGGCTCAGAGGCTTTAAAAGCACAGGCTGTTGCCGCCAGAACATATATTATGTACTGCACCAAGCACAAAAATCCAAAGCATCCCGATGCTGCAATCTGCACACAGTCCGGCTGCTGCCTTGCCTATGCCGACGAGGGCACATTGCGTGGTGCATGGGGCGGTGAATATGAGGCAAACTTGGAAACCATCAAGGCTGCGGTAAGCGCAACAGACGGTCAGATATTGACCTACGCCAAATCTCCCATCCTGGCAAGCTTCCATTCCTCCTCTGCCGGAAGAACAGAGTCCGGCAGCGAGCTATGGGGAGATGTGCCCTATCTCATAAGCGTGGAGAGTCCCGAAACCGCGCAGGATGTTCCCGATTTTGTCACAACCGTAGAGGTGTCTCAGGGAGATTTCAAGGACACAATACTGCTGCTAAAGCCCGAGGCTACCTTTTCGGAAAACCCCGCCGAATGGCTTGGCAGCGTTGAGCTTGACGACAGCTCCCGAGTGCGAAGTATCATAATCGGAGCAGTAACGCTAACAGGCTCCGAAATGCGTTCCCTCTTTGACCTTAGAAGCACTGCATTTACTGTGGAATATACAAACAACGTTTTTCTGTTCACTGTCACAGGCTACGGTCACGGCTTGGGAATGAGCCAATACGGAGCAAACGTTATGTCAAAAAACGGATTTACCTATAAAGAAATTCTGCTTCATTACTACCCTCAAACGCAGCTGCAATAAAAGCCGCCGCGTTTAGCATTATATATAGAAAGCTATTGAAAAATTGGTCATTTTAGTGTATCCTTTATCGTAAGAAAGTATAAGGGAGCATACCACGATGGATTACATGGAGAAATCGCTGCAAATGCACTATGAATGGGGCGGTAAGCTAGACTATGCAGCAAAAATGCCCGTCAAAAATAAAGAGGACCTGAGCATTGCATATACCCCGGGAGTTGCCCGTCCCTGTGAGGTAATACGAGACAACCCCGACAAAAGCTATGAGCTTACAAATCGTCATAATCTTGTTGCGGTTATCACTGACGGCAGCGCAGTGCTGGGTCTGGGCGATATAGGTCCCGAGGCAGCTATGCCTGTTATGGAAGGCAAATGTGTTCTATTCAAATCACTGGGCAATGTGGATGCAGTGCCCCTGTGCTTAAGGACAAAGGATGTTGACGAGTTTGTCAACGCAGTTTCCCTGCTTTTGGGAAGCTTCGGCGGTGTCAACCTTGAGGATATTTCCGCTCCCCGCTGCTTCGAGATAGAGCGCCGCCTTAAAGAAATCAGCGACATTCCCATTTTCCACGATGACCAGCACGGAACCGCCGTTGTGACCCTTGCAGCCACAATAAACGCGCTGAAAATTGTCGGCAAGAATTTAAAAAATGTCCGTGCCGTCACCTGCGGAGCAGGTGCTGCCGGCGTTGCAATTATAAAGCTTCTTCAAAGGGTCGGACTGGGCGACGTAGTTATGTGTGACCGAAAGGGTGCCATTTACAAGGGTCGCGAGGATTTAAACGACTCAAAAGCGGAGCTTGCCGAAATTACAAACCGCTCCGGAATCAGGGGAAGCCTTGCTGACGCAATGGTCGGAGCCGACATTTTCATCGGCGTTTCCGCTCCAAACACCGTAACACCCGAGATGATAAAATCCATGGCAGAGCGTCCGATAGTGTTCCCAATGTCAAACCCCGTCCCGGAAATTATGCCTGACCTTGCAGAGTGTGCGGGAGCCGCCGTTGTGGGAACGGGAAGAAGTGACTTTAAAAATCAAATCAACAACGTCATGGCATTCCCGGGGATTTTTCGCGGCGCTCTTGATGTTCGCGCCTCCCAGATAAATGACGAAATGAAGCTTGCCGCAGCCTTTGCCCTTGCAGGGCTTGTTAGTGACAGCGAGCTGACAGCCGACTTTATTCTGCCCGCAGCCTTCGACCCCCGTGTTGCACCTACGGTTGCCGCCGCCGTTTCAAGAGCTGCAAGAGAAACCGGTGTTGCAAGAATATAAGTTTACGCTTATACCGCAGCGCAGAGTCCTTCCCGATTTTCTAACCGAAATCATGTCGCGACCCGTCAGCACCGCCAAACTCTTCAAATAAGTGCATAACCTCTTCTATTTTTTTAAAGCATTCCGCGTCTTCAAGACTGTCATCTTCGATGATGGTCTTGATTTTTTTTAGCAGGCAGTAACACTTTGTTTCAACAATCTCCAATGCGCTGATTTGCAAATTCGGGAAGCTTATGCAAATTTTTTCTTTTGCAAGTGCTGCGGCAAGTATTCCATTTATATAACATCAAGCTAATTATAGGTCAAATTAACCCTATTTAAAATAGTGGAATTTGCTATAATTGAGTTGGTGATGACAATGGAAAGATTGAGGCAGCTGAGAAAAGAAAAAGGCTTTACACAGATACAAATGCAGCATTTAACAGGCATTGACCAAAGTTACTACTCAAAAATCGAAAGCGGAAAGCGCTATTACACCTTTGAGCAATGCCGCAAAATTGCTATCGCGCTTGAAACCAGTATGGATTATTTAGTTGGGCTTACAGATGAAAAAAAGCCGCATCCCCGTGCACAAACAAAATAATCTCTTAGCGCAGCATAGGGACGATCTTCGATAAAGTAAATCGAAGACCGTCCCTATGCTTGTGCATTCGCGCAAAAGTGCGCAAATAACTCGTATAACTGAATTCTGAGCTTCTTTCCTGCTTCTAAAAATCCTTTTCCATGAAAAAATATGTGAACGTTCCTTTTGAAACGAGCTTTTCTCTATCATCATAGGCGCAAACATCCACAACGGCAACCTTTGAGCCAATTTTTACCGGAGCTGCTTTTAAAACAAGGTAGTCACCGCAGGCAGGACGCAGAAAGCTGATGTTCCCGCTTTCGGTAACACACGCTTTTTTGTCTGTGCAGGCAACAAAGCCTCCAATATAGTCACTTGCCGCAAACAAAAGCCCGCCGTGCACCTTGCCGTTTGGGTTCATGCTGTTGCAGTCAAGCTCAACCCTACCCTCGGCATAGCCGTCCTCCAGCTTTGTTAGCTTTATGTGGTTGTAGGAATTGAAGCAGTCTATATCGCTCATATAGTCTATCACCGATTGGTATTTGCTTTCCATGGTTTCCTCCAAATTTTGCGAAAGAATATTTCTGTTTTGATATGAAATTATTATGATTTAGGGAATTCACTTCTCGAAAACACTTATTTGCAGTACCGCAATTCGTCAACTCTTTTGTTAAAAGACATGTTTCCAACAAGCTGTGGTAGAATACCCGCTAGTCGGATATTCTACCACATAGGTCTATAAATTGGAAGGGAGAGTATGATAAACTATGCTGTTTTAAGCATAATTTTGTCATTTTCTATAACTGCCAGTGCCTTTTCGCCTGTCTTCAGACTGCCATCAAGCATTTTTTCAGCCGCCGCGTCCTCGATTACACTCTGGATTTTGCGTCGCAGCGGACGAGCACCGTAAACTGGGTCAAAGCCCTCCTCTGCAAGCCTATCCAAGGCTTCCTCGGAAACCTCAAGCTCAATTCCCAGTCCCTCGAGACGATCTGTCACGGTTTTTATCATGTTGCCGGCAATTTTTTTAATATCCTCGCGGCTGAGCTGATGGAACACTATGATATCGTCAATGCGGTTGAGAAATTCTGGGCGGAAGGTGTTTTTCAAGTCCTTCATGACAAGGCTGCGGATTTCTTCAATGTCCTTTATGCCGCCGTCCTTTGACTCGCTGTCGCTAAATCCCAAATTTACCTTTTTATCCGTAATGTTCCTTGCGCCGATATTGCTGGTCATGACAATAATGGTGTTTTTAAAGTCAACATGTCTGCCCTGAGAGTCGGTCAAAACACCGTCATCCATAATTTGGAGCATAATGTTGAAAACGTCCTCATGAGCCTTTTCAATTTCGTCAAACAATATTACTGAATAGGGCTTGCGGCGAACCTTTTCGGTTAGCTGTCCGCCCTCGTCATAGCCCACATACCCCGGAGGTGAACCGATAAGCTTTGACACGGTGTGTTTTTCCATAAACTCGGACATATCCACACGTATCATCGCATTTTCATCACCGAACACAGCCTCTGCAAGAGCCTTGCAAAGCTCGGTTTTGCCAACGCCCGTAGGTCCCAGAAACAGGAAGCTGCCTACAGGACGTTTCGGGTCTTTCAGCCCTACCCTGCCCCGGCGTATTGCGCGTGAAACCGCTGAAACAGCGTCATTTTGGCCAATAACACGTTTGTGGAGTATTTCCTCCATTTTAAGAAGTCTTTCGCTTTCGGTTTCTGTAAGACTGGTTACGGGTACACCCGTCCAGCCTGAAACCACCTCGGCAATGTCCTCCTCGGTTACGCACTTATGGGTTCCGACGCGCTTTTCCTCCCATTTTTTGCGTGCGGCGTCAAGCTCCTCACGCTGCTGCTTCTCGCGGTCACGCAGCTTAGCAGCCGCTTCAAAGTCCTGTGCCTTAACCGCTGCTTCCTTTTCGGAAATCAGCGCATCGATACGCTTTTCAATTTCCTTCAGGTCATCGGGAGCCGTGAGGGTTTTCATACGGACTCGTGAAGCAGCCTCGTCCATAAGGTCAATAGCCTTATCGGGGAGATAGCGGTCATTTATATACCGTCCTGACATGGTAACGGCGGCGCGTATCGCCTCGTCAGTGATTTTAAGCTTATGGTGTGCCTCATATTTGTCACGTAGCCCTGTTATTATGGCAACGCTTTCTTCCTCGCTGGGTTCATTGACCGTAACCGGCTGGAATCTGCGCTCCAATGCCGCATCCTTTTCGATATACTTGCGGTATTCGTTAAGGGTGGTCGCGCCGATGACCTGAAGCTCGCCTCTGCCAAGAGCAGGCTTTATAATATTAGCGGCGTCGATAGCGCCCTCTGCTGCGCCTGCGCCGATAATAGTGTGAAGCTCATCAATAAAAAGGATAACATCCCCTGCCTTTTGAACCTCCTTGAGAACATTTTTAATTCTGTCCTCAAAATCTCCTCGGTACTTTGTGCCCGCAAGCATACCTGTAAGGTCAAGTGAGATAATGCGTTTTGAGCGCAAATCCTCGGGCACATCCCCAGCTGCAACCATTTGAGCAAGCCCCTCTGCAATCGCGGTTTTACCAACGCCCGGCTCGCCGATAAGAACAGGGTTGTTTTTTGTGCGGCGGGACAAAATCTGAATAACACGTGAAATTTCATTGCTGCGTCCGATAACAGGATCAAGCTCTCCGTTTGCAGCGGCGGAAGTCAAATCAACGCTGTACTGGTCAAGGGTTTTGGTGTCGGATTTTTTGCTGTTTCTTCCCACAGCCGCTGTGCCGGCAGTCTGGGCTGTCTGGGGTCTGTAATCGTTGCTGTGAAACAGGTTTACAACATCTGTGTATATTTTATTAAGGTCAACTCCTGTGGACGCAATAAGCCTTGCGCCCGCACTTTCAGGCTCCCTAAGCAGTCCCATAAGCAGATGCTCCGTGCCGATGTAGCTATGACCCAAACGGTTTGCATCAATTATTGAAAGCTCAATAACACGCTTTGCGCCGGGGGTAAGTCCCTGCGCGGGTATTCCGGGAGCGCCCCGACCCACGAATCTCTCCAAAAGCTCTGTAATTAAGGCTTCATCAAGTCCGTTGTCCTGCAAAACCTTAGCTCCCAAACCCTCACCTTCTGATGCAATGCCAAGGAGGATATGCTCCGTCCCGACATAGCTGTGGCCCATATTCTGCGCTGCTTCCTGTGCTTTTGAAAGAGCCATTCGTGCTCTTTCCGTAAATCTGTCTTGATTTCGCATATACATTCCTCCTTAATGCGTTCGTGCCTTAAAAAAGCCGAACGGCAGGCAGACGCTGCCGTCCGGATGACACTCTATGATTATTTCTCAAGCTCCCGAATTTTATCCCTAAGCTCGGCAGCTTTTTCAAATTCCTCGTTCCGTATTGCGCACTTCAGCTCATGCCTTAGCTGATGCAGTTCACGCTTTGTGCGAAGCTCATCGTTAACACTCTCGGGTATATTATCGGACTTCTTTTCCGCAGTTTCCGTCGATTTGCAGGAGCATTCGCCCTTGCTCCCCTCATCGTCTACCTTTATCATTACTCTAGGCAGTGCAATTGTGGGTGCAAGCATTCGGCTTCCGAAAAATCCGTCAGACAGCATTCCAAAGGGAGAGCTGAAGAAGCTGTCAATGAGGCTCATGGGGCGGCTGAAGAATGAATCGCTTAAGAAGCCGTCAAACATGGACCGGGGTTTAAAGTCAAGCAGTTCGCCAAAGCCTTCTGCCTTTGCGCAGTCGGCGCAGAGATGATATTCACTCTTTTCTCCGTTAATTTCTGACTGATAGTGAAGCATAGCTTCGTTTTCGCATTTATCGCACTTCATGGTAGTAACCTCCTTAAATATTAAGTGTTTGATTTTAGCGCTAAAAAGCGCCGCATTAGTTTTTCAGCTGACTAATTATCCGCAAGTATGCATACTAACATTTGCTTAAAAATTGATGCACGAACTAAATCCCGATGCTCGGGAGCTATGGGGCGCAGCGCATTGTCTCCTATTGCAGTCAAAATAAGCCTTGCGCTGTTCTCATCCAGAGAATTTGTGCCCAGCATATTTGAAACAAAGGCAGCTGCTGTGCGAAGGTCAAGACTGTCACCCACGGAGTTCACCGTGTGCATGATTAGCCGATGTGGATTTGACTGAACCCTTGTAATTCTGATAAAGCCTCCGCCTCCTCGGCGCGACTCCACAATATAGCCATGCTCCGGTGAAAACCTTGTGGATATAACATAATTTATCTGACTTGGGACGCAGCTGAAACGCTCTGCCAAATTGGAGCGCTGAAGCTCCGCCATTCCTCCGGCATTCTCCAATGCGTCCAAAATAAAGCTTGCAATTAAATCACTCGTCGCCATGCCGTCACCTCTTATTTATATTTATAATTTGACTTTGACTATCTTTGACCTTCTGGTATTATAATAGTCAGTAAAGGTCAAATTTGCAAACGCCATTTTGACCTTTACTGACTATTCGTCAGCCGTCATTTGAAAATATCCGGTCATTGCTTTGATTTTCTTTGAATATCTTTTCTTTTCGCGTTATTTTGCAAATTTGGTATTCAAGCGTAGAAATTTGCTTGCAATAAAACAACTATATGTTATAATGCAAAAGTGAGATTATCATTTCTACTCTACCAAGGAGGATAAAGCAATGGCATTTGAAATCACTAGCGATTGCATCGCTTGCGGAGCTTGTGCAGACAGTTGTCCCGCAGGGGCCATCCATATGGGCGATGACCACTACGAAATCGACAAGGACGCCTGTCTCGATTGCGGCGCTTGCATCGACACCTGCCCGTCAGGCGCGATCATCGAGAAATAAGATCCGATTTTCAAAGAGCTTGTCGCAAAGATTATTATGCGGCAGGCTCTTTGGCTTTATACAAACCAAACAGTAAACTTTTTTAAGGTGAAAATACATGCCTAATTTTGATGAGCTTTGGCTTGATGGACCGCGCTTTATGCAAACCGAATGCTCCTTCAAGCTTTCTACAGACTCTGTTCTTCTTGCCGATTTTGTCAACATGCGCCGTGTTCGCCGATGTCTCGACTTGGGCAGTGGCGCAGGCGTTCTGAGTGTTTTGCTTGCCGCAAAGAATATTGACGCCGAGCTTTTGGGAATTGAGCTTCAAAGCGAATTTGCCGATTTGAGCCGTGAAAATCTTCGCTGCAACAAAATGGAGGACAGAGCCAAAATAATCACAGGAGATATGCGGGAGCACAGACAGCTTGTTGAAGCAGAAAGCTTTGACCTTGTGGTGTCAAACCCACCCTATTTTCCGGAAAGCTCAGGCATTAGCGCTCCGACACAGCACAGAGCCACAGCCCGAGAGGAACGTTTCTGCACCTTGTCTGACCTATGCAACGCCGCGAGGTGGGCAGTGCGCTATGGTGGGAGCTTCACGCTTGTCCACCGCCCTGAGCGCCTCAGTGAGATTTTTTGTGAGATGACCGCTGTTGGAATTGAGCCAAAGCGTCTGCGCATGGTAAGCTACAGTGCGGAAAAAGTGCCGAGTCTTGTGCTTATTGAGGGCAAGCGAGGCGGGAAAAAAGGCTTAAAAATCGAAGCTCCTCTTATTCTTACAGACTGCTTAGGAAAAGATAGCGATGAGGTACAAAAAATATACCGCAGAGGGAAATACGCCCCCCACTCCCCTGCATGCAAAAATAATACTTTGTCAGGAGAACTAGCGTGAAAGCTTTTTCACGCTAGTCTCAATAATAAATAAAATAATCATCTTACCGTTTCTTTGCCTTGCGTGATAAGATGAGATGTTGCATTTCAATTTGTGCTGGCGCAAGGCAGCGGAATGGATGATTAATATGAGCGGAATACTATATCTTGTAGCAACTCCTATCGGAAACCTCGGTGACTTTTCCCCCCGTGCGGTTGAAACACTCAAAAGTGTTGACTTTATTGCCGCTGAGGATACAAGAGTCACGATAAAGCTTCTAAACCACTTTGAAATAAAAAAGCCGCTCATAAGCTATTTTGAGCATAACCGTGTGCAAAGCGGAGAAAAAATTATTGAACGCCTGATAAACGGCGAAAATGTTGCGCTGGTTTCAGATGCGGGTATGCCCGCAATCAGTGACCCCGGTGAGGACATGGTGCGCCTGTGTGCCCAAAACGATGTGCCCGTATGTGTTGTCCCCGGTGCCTGTGCCGCCGTGTCCGCTCTTGCCCTATCGGGACTTCCCACTCAGCGCTTTACCTTTGAGGGCTTTTTGAGCACAGCCAGAAAGCCCCGTGCAGAGCATCTGGAAAGTCTGAAGGACGAAATGCGCACCATGATAATTTATGAAGCACCCCATAAACTCGTAGTTACCCTTACAGACCTTAAAAACACCTTTGGCGGAGACAGGGAGCTTGCCCTTTGCAGGGAACTCACAAAGCTTCACGAGGAAACTATTCGTACCACCATCGACGGAGCCATTGAGCTTTATGAAAGCATCCCTCCCAAGGGTGAATATGTGCTTGTTATAAGCGGTAAGCAGCCCTCTGCCCAGCCCGAAATAACCCTTGAGCAGGCGCTTGAGCGCGTCTCTTTTTATCGCAGCGAGGGCAATTCTCTCAAGCAGGCAGCACGTCTTGCGTCAGAGGACACCGGCTATTCTAAAAATGAACTTTATGCAGCAGCCTTAGAAAAATAACAGTGCTTCTTGACAAACTCACCACAGGAGTCTACAATAAGTGACAATTAAATACGAACAGGGGAGCTTGTAAGCAGGCTGAGAGGAAGTAATCGAACTTCGACCCTTACACCTGATTTGGATAATGCCAACGTAGGAAGTAACTGATTTGCTTTTTAGCGGAAAGTACCGAATGGGGTTCTTTCCGCTTTTTGTATCCTGTTCGTGGAAAGAGGAAGAAATGGAAAAAACTAAAACCGGCGTATTTTCAAACAGCCTCATCTGGTTCGGTGCGGCTGTGTCCATCGCAGAAATTTTGACGGGAACTTATCTTGCACCCTTAGGCTTTGCCAAAGGACTGTGTGCAATAATTCTCGGTCACCTTATCGGCTGTGCTCTTATGTATCTTGCAGGACTAATTGGCGCAAATACAGAAAAAAGCTCAATGGAAACTGTGAAAATCAGCTTTGGGCAAAAAGGCTCTCTGCTGTTCTCCTCCCTTAATGTCTTGCAGCTTATCGGCTGGACGGCAATTATGATAGTCAGCGGTGCCGCAGCAGCAAGCTCTGCCCTCAGTCTGGGCGGTGACTGGGTCTGGTCCTTGGTTATCGGAGCGCTCATTGTCCTATGGATTTTGGTGGGTATTAAAAACCTCGGAGGTCTGAACGTTATTGCCATGGGTGCGTTGTTTCTGCTCACCATTATTCTGAGCATTGTCGTATTCAAGGGCGGTGCACCTGCCGTTTCCTCTGGTGAGGGTCTGTCCTTCGGCGCTGCAGTGGAGCTGTCGGTTGCAATGCCCCTGTCCTGGCTGCCGCTAATATCCGACTACACCCGTACAGCCGAAAAGAAAAAAGCCGTCACCTTTGCAAGCGCAGGCGTATATTTTGCGGTTAGCTGCTGGATGTATGTAATCGGAATGGGAGCTGCAATGCTCACCGGCGAGAGCGATATTGCTTTAATCATGGTAAAGGCAGGGCTTGGTATCGCAGGACTTCTTATAATAATTCTCTCAACCGTTACCACAACCTTCCTAGACGCATTTTCCGCCGGAGTAAGCTCTGTTTCAATTTCAAATAAGCTCAACGAAAAGTGGGCCGCTGTGGCTGTTGCCGTGTTAGGTACGGCACTTGCGATTTTCACTCCTATTTCTAGGTTTGAAGGCTTTTTGTACCTTATCGGCTCGGTTTTTGCCCCGATGGTGGCAATACTTATTACGGATTATTTCATTTTAAAATCAGACAGCACTGACAGCAGCTTTTCATGGAGAAATCTAATCTTGTGGGCGGTGGGCTTTGCAGTATACCGCGTTTTCCTGCACCTTGACACTCCCATTGGCAGCACTTTCCCTGTAATGATAATCGTATCGCTTCTGTGCATAATAACAGACAAAATCTTCGGAGGTAATAAAAATGCTAGGTAAATACTTAGAAAACGTACGTTCAAAAACGCCCCTTATACACAACATTACAAACTATGTTACAGTCAACGACTGCGCAAACATACTCATTGCCTGCGGCGGTTCCCCCATTATGGCAGACGACTGCGGAGAGGTTGAGGAAATAACCTCCATCTGCGGCGGTCTCAATATAAACATCGGCACCTTGAACGAGCGCACAATAAAGTCCATGCTCCTTGCAGGTAAAAAAGCAAACGCCCTTGGTCATCCCATAATCCTTGACCCGGTTGGCGCAGGCGCCTCTGCTCTGCGTACTAATACCGCGAAAATGCTTCTGGATGAGCTTAGCTTTGCAGTAATCCGCGGTAATATCTCGGAGATCAAAACCCTTGCTTTGGGTTCTGGCAGTACAAAGGGTGTTGATGCCGATGTTGCAGACGCAGTCACTGATGAAACACTAGCAAACGTTATAGCCTTTGCAAAGAGCTTTTCCGCTAAAACAGGAGCAGTAATTGCCATAACAGGGGCAATAGATATAGTTGCAAGCGCTGATAAAGCATTTATTATACGCAACGGCTGCCCCATGATGGCAAAAATTACGGGCAGCGGCTGTATGCTCACAGCCATGACCGCCGCCTACATCACTGCAAACCCCGAAAATACTCTTGAAGCAGCAGCTAGCGCCGTCTGTGCTATGGGACTATGCGGTGAAAAGGCATTTGTGACTATAGAAAAAAATAATTTCGGTAACTCAAGTTACCGAAATTATCTGATTGACGAGATTTATAAGCTCACCCCACAGGCTTTGGAGGAAGGCGCAAAATATGAACTGCGATAAAAGTGACTTACTGCTTTATGCCGTAACAGACAGGCACTGGCTTAATGGGCGTTCCCTTTCCCACGATGTTGAAGAAGTGCTGAAAGGCGGCTCAACCATGGTACAACTGCGGGAAAAGGATTTGTCCTATGACGAGTTTCTAGCCGAAGCAGTTGAAATCAAGACACTTTGCCAGCGCTTCAAGGTACCCTTTATCATTAACGACAGCGTTGAGCTTGCCCTCGCCTGCGGAGCGGACGGAATACATGTGGGACAAAGCGACATGGCAGCCCATGATGTCCGCGCCATGCTCGGCAAGGACAGGATTTTGGGGGTATCCGCTCAAACCGTAGAGCAGGCAGTCGCAGCGGAAAAGGCAGGTGCCGACTATCTTGGTGTTGGTGCGGTCTTTACAACCTCAACTAAAAAAGACGCAGATTTTGTGGAATACGACACTTTGAAGCAAATTTGCGGCTCGGTTTCAATTCCTGTGGTTGCAATCGGCGGGATTTACGCGCATAATATTCTAAAACTGCACGGCTCCGGTATTTGCGGTGTTGCTCTTGTTTCCTCACTCTTTGCAGAGGAAGACATCAAATCCGCAACCGAAAATATGCGCTGCCTTGCAGCAAGAACGGTTAAAACGGAGGACTGAGCATACATGAGAAAGGTTCTTACCATAGCAGGAAGCGATTGCAGCGGCGGTGCCGGTATTCAGGCAGACATAAAAACCATTACCGCTCATAAAATGTACGCCATGAGTGCCATCACCGCACTAACGGCGCAGAACACCACAGGCGTTTACGGCATAATGGAAGCCACACCCGATTTCGTTGCCCAGCAGCTTGACTGCATCTTCACAGACATTCGTCCTGATGCTGTTAAAATCGGTATGGTATCCAGTGCCAAAATAATCGAGGTTATTGCCGATAAGCTCACAGAATACAAGGCACAGAGAATAGTTGTTGACCCTGTCATGGTATCTACAAGCGGCAGCCGCCTGCTTTCCGATGATGCTATGCAGGCACTTTTAACAAGGCTTTTGCCTCTAGGCACTGTTATAACTCCAAACATTCCTGAAGCAGAAGCACTGTGCGGTTTTCAAATATGCTCAGAAAGCGACATGATAAAAGCAGCGAAGCAAATATCCGCAGCTCTTGCGGGAGCTGTGCTTATCAAGGGCGGTCACATGGAGGACGCAGCGGACGATTTGCTGTTTCACAACGGACTGTGCTTTTGGCTGCGCAGCCCTAAAATCAACAATCCCAATACTCACGGAACAGGCTGCACACTCTCCAGTGCAATAGCATGCGGTCTTGCCGACGGGCTAAGCCTTGAAAAAAGCGTTGTGAACGCCAAAGCATACATTATTGGTGCACTTCGAGCAGGTCTTGATTTGGGTAAGGGCTCGGGTCCCTTGGCGCACACATTTAATATTTAAGCAATTTTTACGACAACGGAAAATTATACTTGAAAAATTCTTTTTACTGGGTTATAATAACCGTTGTCACGCGCCGGTGTGATGGAATTGGTAGACGTAGTGGACTCAAAATCCACCGCTGGCAACA
>CAZAIU010000010.1:0-69857 GCA_964485265.1 uncultured Oscillospiraceae bacterium
ACCTCATCTATGACAGAGACTGCAAACTAATTTGCGCATAATTCTTGACACTACCTCTTTGCTTAAGCGGCCAAAGTTTGGCCTCCTTACCGTACTTGAGGACACTTTTTATCCAAGCACAGGCAACAAAGAGATGGTAGGCACTTTCGTGCCTACCATCTCTTTGTTGCCTGTAGATATACTGTCTTTCGCTTTAATATCGTTTTTGAAAATGAAATTATTCCCTTATAACAACTATATAACTTCCTTATTTGCAGGGTTCTTGCAAATAGGCGTCTTGACTGCTCTTTAGACATTATGCTTACATCAAGATAATTATAGTATTTTGTTAAATTAACATTGATCCTTAAACTCTTTGTCTCATATAACGCTGTTGACGTTTTTTAATTGGGGATAAAGCATTTTATATATACTAAACCGTTCTTCATAACACCTACTATACTCTTCTCGCGGATAATATGTTTCTTGTGTTTTTACAATATTTGCCGCTTCTCTGACAGAGCCAAAAGCTCCTGTCGCCAAGCCGGCCAGCATCCCCGCCCCTAAACCAGCGGCCTCTCTAATTTGCAAGGTGGACACAGGAATAGATAAAATATCTGCTTTATTCTGCAAAATCACCTTTGATCTTGCTCCACCTCCTACACAAATTAAATTTTCAATTTGTATTCCGGCCGTTAACATTGTATTTATGTTTATTCTGAGTTCAAACGAAAGTGCTTCCATAATTGCTTTTGCTATATCAAACCTATTTGTAGACATATTCAGTCCCAATATTGCTCCTTTTGACTCTAAATCGCAAGTCGGTGTTCCACTTCCATTGAAATGTGGCAAAACCATTAAATGCGAGGGTTTATCGACACAATTATTGAGCAAATAATCATATGGAGAGCCCTCTAAGCTACTATTTAATCCGCATACCTGCTCAGAAAGCCACTTAAGCAGCACCCCTCCTACATGATTTAGGCCAAAAGTAAAGTACATACCAGGTACTACATGGCTATAACAAGGGTAGTAGCTATTAAACATTACGCTGTTTGTTATGGCTTCATTAAGTGGGGTTGACAGAACTTCAGCCGTTCCATGGGAGTCTAATGCAAAACTCGGTTTTATGATTCCCGAACCTAAAGCAGCGCACGCCTGATCGTGTCCACCGGCAACAATTAGTGCTCCGCTGTTAATTCCAAGCTCTGCTCCGATACGCTCACTTATTTTTCCAACTGCCGTCGCTGAGGGCACGGGTTTAGAAAGCTTTTCAACCGGGATATCTATCCGTCCTAATATTTTTTCTGACCAATAACAGGTTTTTAAATCAAAAGCCATTGTCCTGCTGGCCATTGAAAGATCAATAACATACTCATCGCTCCCCAGTTTTGCCAGTAGAAAGTCAGAAAATGTAACAAATTTATAGGTTTTCTCAAACAAATCGGGGCTTTTTTTCTTTATCCACAAAATTTTAATAAGCGAGTTTAATGGATGCGGCCGCATACCTGTATTGTCAAAAAGCCACTGTTCGCCAAATATTTTAGCGCATTCTTCCGTTTCCTCCACACCACGATAATCCATGCCCAGCTGAGCATTTGCCAACGCTTTTCTGTCTAATCCAACGGGAATTATTGCATCGCCTTGAACTGAAATTGAAATTGCGGCAATATTGGGTCCCGACTTAGCTGTTGCCTCACATATTATTTGTTTGCAAACAGCCCATACTAATTCCGGATCCTGCTCGGCATAGCCTTTTTGCGGATGATAAATGCCAAATTCCTTGAAGGAATAGGCGACTATACTTCCCGCCTCATTGAAAACCAGAGCCTTTGCTCCCGTGGTCCCAATATCAACTCCCAGTAATAGCATCCCAATAAACTCCCTTACTAGTTTATAAAGGGAGTATGCATTCAAATAAGCCTACTCCCTTTATCAATAAAGCTACTTACATAATTTGGTCTTGCATTCGTCTCAATTGAAGTAAGACTGACTTGTTATCTAAATCGACCATATCATATGTAATAATTGTGTCTACATCCACGTCAACCTTCATAATCGCCCCTTTTGCCAAACCGACAGGCAGCATGTTTCCTTCTTTCGCAACATCGTGTAGTTCAATTGACGCTCTATAGCAATACTCACCTATTGCATCAAGCTTTTCACCTTTTTGCAATTTCTTTTTCGAAATTGTTATACATTCAGAAACAGGCTTTTCCATAGGATTAGCAGTAGATTCCCCATAAATGACAGCCTGCGCTGCTGTTATGGGTGTTTCAATAGAGCAAAGGTGGTATGGCCTATATAAAAGGTAATTTGGGCCGTTGCCCATATCTCTTTGAACCAGGCCGTCGATAATTCTTTTATTATCGGTTGTTACCACAACAAAAACACCTGGATTTATATCGCCAATCCCATAATCCACAACACCGGTTTTGTTCAGGATACCACCCTGCTCCTTTAGTGAGAATACCTTTGTTAGTTCCTTTACATTGCACTTCGGACCATGCATACCTTGTATATCAGGAACCAAGCCTGTTGCATTTGACACTGCAGCCATTTCTATCATCGTTTTTGAGCCATCAACAAACTCAATTAGCATTCTTGGGCTCATTTCTCTTGCGGCAGCTTTATCCGCCCATTCCTTCATACCTGGATTTGCATAGATATCAAGCGGATTGTTCTTTCCTTTTCCGGCTGCTACCACTTCAAAGCCAAGAGCTTTTGCAAACCTATATACTTCTACTATTGAGCCAGGTTCGTCTCCCGCCGTGAGCGAATAAACAATTCCCGCTTGTCTGCAAAGCTTATTCAGAAGCGGTCCAACAGTAATATCACACTCCACATTCATCATAACGATATGCTTTTTATGGAAAATGCAGTCCATAGTAACTCTTGCTCCCATTTCGGGAGAACCGGTGGCGTCAATAACGCACTGCACAGACGTGGATTCTACCGCCACTTTATAGTTCGTTGTAGCAACCTTTTTACCGTTCTGTATTGCCAACTCTGCCTCGTGGATATCGTTTGTTTTAACTATTTCCGAATCGGCATATCCTGCCTGTTTGTATGCATCTAAAACAAAATTAATATTTATATCCACAACTATATTGCAGCGCATACCCTTCATTTTACTAATTTGTGCTACGATATCCTTTCCCATTTGTCCAGCACCAATTAGGCTGACGCTAATAGGCTGTCCATTTTCTTCTAGGTCTAATAATTTGCTGTCAATTTCATACATAGCTTTTTCTCCTATAAAAATTAATTAGTTCCTTCCCAAGGCATAAGTATTACTTTCAAGGCTTTTCCGGATTTAATCATTTCCATTCCGTCAACAACCCTTTCAAGGGGTAGCTTGGCATTGATATATTTGTCCGCCGAAATGACCTTTGAATGTATAGCTTGAATTGCATCATACAACCCAATTGAGGGATATGAAAAAGCACCAACAATTGACAACTCGTTGTAATGTATTAAGTTAGAATTCAACTGTGACAGTTCCTTGTCCTTTGGAACTCCACCATAAATAATCGCTTTTCCTCTTTTTCTCAACATCCTGATAGCATATGGTTGAATGGTCACAGAAGGCACAGCACAGATTACGACGTCTGCTCCGATTCCGTCGGTAATATCAATCACCTTTTCCACGACCTTATCAGGCTCTGAATTATTTAATAGGTGGTCTGGATTAAACTGTTTAGCCAGTTCCAATTTATCCATTCCTACCATAATGATAGTGGAGGCTCCTCTTGCACGTGCAACCTCAATGTGCAGGCAACCAACAGGCCCATCCCCGATTATAACCACTCTGTCACCGAATCCGATATTGTTATAGTTTTGACAGGCGATAACAGCAGAGCAGGTTTCTGCAAAAGCGGCATGTTCATAGCTCATGTCATCGGGAATTTTTTCTATAAATCCCCTTTGAACCACCTCCTGAGGAAGTGCAATATATTGTGCGTAGCCACCCGGAAAATGAGTTCCCAGCATTTTGTGGTTTTGACAAAGATTTACCAACCCACGCTTGCAGTACCAGCATTGCCCACAGCTTACGTCGGGAGCTAAAGCAACCCTATCTCCTACATGAAACCCTGAAACATCCCCTGCCGCCTCTACAATCTCACCGGCAATTTCGTGCCCCATAATTTGATTGGTAACACCGCCCTTTAAGCCGTTGTGATAATTCCTTACATCGCCTCCACATATTCCACAGGCAATAACCTTTACCAATAATCCATTCGCCGGGCACGTCGGCATTGGGACCTCTTCAATTTGAATGTTTCCGATATTCTTGAATACAGCTGCCTTCATGTTCATTTACAATCCTTCCTACCTAATAGTCTATCGCCAACAGCACCCCCTGGGTGAATAATACTAAATTGTTCTTTTGTATAGTCTGTATACTCCATCAGAGCGATGCAAATTGCATCAAACACGGATATTACCGCCAAGGTACTTGCGGTTGCAAGCATATTGAATTTGCATGGCTCTCTGTCTACCTTTATTAGCAAGACTATACCAGCGTATTTTACTAAAACTCCATTTCCATTTTCAGTAACAACTATTACTATGGCATTTTTCTTTACTCCCGCCTCTGCCACACCAATAAGCTCAGAGGTATTACCACCTTTGCTTATTAGTATTAAAACATCGTCTTTTTGAACACAACCAAGTCCACCATGTACTGCATCAGACGGGGATATAAACACAGACGGTCGTTCAATGCAGTTCATAGAATGTGATATCTTCTTTGCCGCCATTGCGGATGTCCCACAACCAGATAGGACTACCTTTCCTGTACAATTACCTATAGTTTCTACAATTTTAAAGACAACGTCTTTGTCTATTTGCTGACATAGTTTGTCAATGGATGAAGCCTCAATTTGTAACGCCCTCTTCACCTCGGAAATTATACAATTATAATCCTGCACGTTCTAATACCTCAGCTAATAATTATTTATAAAAAACAGCATCTTGTAAAAAACTACTTTCCGAAGCGGCAAAAATTACGTTTTTCATTTTTTTAAACATAATTTATTTAAGCTAATGTTGCTGTTTTTTGTCATTATACTAGCAGTAAAGCCAGTAATTGTCAATCCTGATTTCGTTTTTTAAATAAATAATTGTAGCCATAATGGTGTTGAAATTACATCTACTTTTGATATAATAATAGTTACAACTAGCAATATCAGTAAAAGGAGTAAAAAATGGACGTTAAAAGCAACATCCCTCTAAACTGTGTTTTAAAAATAAACTCTCACTACGATTCGTTAAAATCCGCTGAAAAGAAGGCCGCCGATTTTATACTAAGCAGCCCAGAATATATCGCATCTCACACAATTTCTGAATGTGCCGAAAAGGCAGGCTGTAGTGAGCCAACCTTCATTAGATTCGCCAGAAGGATTGGTTATAGCGGTTTTGCAAATTTAAAAAAAGATTTTAAAGACGTAGAAAACAAAAACTACATTTCAGAGCTTTCCAACAAGCAAAATATAAGTAAAGAAGAAAATGTGGTTAGAGAAGTATTTGAATTTACCATTCAAACTTTAAAAGATACTTTAGAAATTTTTGATTACACTGCATATGATAAGGCACTAGCAGCACTGAACCACGCCAATCGAATTTATTTCGGTGGAATAGGCGATGCCTCGGCAGTGGCTTTTGCCGCAGCTGCCAAATTTACAAGAATTGGCTATGATTGCCACAGTTTCAATGATCCTGACTTAATGTTGATGGCAGCGGCAAACATGAAGCCCGAGGATGTTTTTGTTTTTATCTCTCACTCCGGAAGAACAAAACCGATAATCAATGTAGCAAAATGCATCAAAAAGTCCCACGGAAAAACAATTGCTATAACGAATTATCCGGCTACTCCGCTGGTGAAAAATTGCGATATCAGCATCTACACTTCTGCATTTATAGAAGAACTAAAAGGTGAAATTATGGCAAAAAGGGTGGTAAGTCTGTGCATAATTGAAAGCTTATTTACAGATTTGGTCCTAAGAAATCCATTAAAACGTAGTTTGATAGAAAAATGTGATGAGGCAACCAAAGTAAACAAATGCTGAAAGTATAAATTATTGGTAGGCGAACTTGTGCAATATCCCAATAATATTAAAATTTGCGCCAAGATAATTGACATTTACCTAGAAGTGAGCTAACATCGACTTATCAAGTATCACTAATTTCCATGAAATTGTGTGCTTTTTTATCTCAACATGACTACAAACTATAAAAGTTTATCTGTAGTTTGTAATGTGGCAAATTTCTAGTAAATAAGGAGACCCATCACACTATGAGCTTTAAAAACAGTCTCGGAGAAGCGTATGCAAAAATCGGAAGAGAAAATAATGATGTAGTATTTGTAACCAGCGATGTTGGAAAGTCATTTAATGCAGAAAACTTTATCGGTGAATACGGACAGCGATATGTTAATGTTGGAATTGCTGAGCAAAATGCCGCCGGTGTTTCTGCCGGTTTAGCATCGCTTGGATACAGAGTAATTTTTGCTGCTTATGCAATGTTTGCAACCGGTCGTGCATGGGAGATAATCAGAAATTATATATGCTATCCAAATTTAAATGTAAAGATCATTGCAACCCATGGTGGAATTAACGTCGGAGAAGACGGCGCAACCCATCAGGCAACAGAAGACATCGCAATTATGCGAAGCTTACCAAATATGAAAGTTTTTGTGGTGGAACAGCCAAGTGAAGTTTATGCAGCTATCGAGCTTGCCCTAAATACTCCCGGCCCCTGCTACGTCAGAATACCCAGGGCTGACTTTGGCGATGTCCCCTCCGGAGAATGGGCTTGTGGAAAAGGCGTTGTAGTTAAAGAAGGTAATGACGGAACAATTATTGCTACGGGCTTAATGGTTAAGCAGGCACTTTTAGCCGCATATGAACTTGAGCAAGAGGGAATCCACTGTGGCGTTCTCAACATGAGAAGCATAAAGCCAATTGACAAGGCACTGTTGACCGCTGCAGCAAAGACAAAAAACATTGTAACCTGCGAAGAGCACAATATTTATGGCGGCCTATACTCAAGCGTTGCTGAGGTTTTATCAAATTATCCCGATATAAAAATTAAAGCAGTGGCGTTACAAGACCACTTCTCGGAATCGGGCTCAGCTATCGAACTCATAAAGAAATACGGTTTGTCCAGTGAAAATATAAGAACAGCTTTTAAAGAAATGCTTTGAGTATGTGCAGGGGAAAATAAAATATGAAAAAATTATGCAAAAAAATTAGATACAACACTCTAAAAATGATTTATGACTCCAAAAGCGGACATCCCGGAGCTTCAATGTCAGAGGTTGAAATTTTATGTTCTCTATATTTTAATGTAATGAACATAGACAGTAACAACTATAATGATGACTCTCGTGATAGATTCGTAATTTCCAAGGGTCACGGCGTCCCCACATTGTACTCAATTTTGATAGAAAAAGGGATTGTCCCCAGCCATGAAGCTTCCGGTTTTAGAAAAATCAATTCCATGCTGCAAGGTCACCCTTGCATTGAAATTCCCGGCATAGATTGTGTAAGCGGCTCTTTGGGCGGTGGTATATCCAACGCTGTCGGCATGGCGCTCGGTCTAAAAATAAAATCAACATCTCAGAATGTGTTTGTTTTGCTTGGTGATGGCGAGATGAACGAGGGCATTGTCTGGGAATCAGTAATGAGCGCAGTGAAGTACAAGCTAGATAACCTTATTGTTATTCTTGACAGAAATAACTATCAAAACGACGGTAAATGCGAAAATGTTATGCCAATACACAGCGTTAAAGATATATTTAGTTCTTTCGGCTTTGAAGTTGATGATTGTAATGGCCACAACGTAGAAGAAATAACAAAAAAGCTAGAAGAATTAAAAAGCAACCATGATGGTCGGCCAAAGCTACTCATAGCTAACACAATAAAAGGCTATGGCGTCAGTTATTTGGAGGCCGATTATCGAACCCATTATGTCCCTCCCACAAAGGAGCAATTTGACATTATTTGCAAGGAACTAAACTGATACAGAGGGCAACTCATGAAATACTTAATAGGTACTGACATCGGAACTTCAGGAACAAAAACAATAATAATGAATGAAAATGGCGAGCTTATTTCAAAGTCTTGGGAAGGTTACAGCATTTCCGTTCCAAAAGCTCTATGGGCAGAACAAAATGCAGAAGTTTGGGAGACCGCAGTTTATAACACAATTTCAGATGCCGTAAAAATTTCCGGAATTTCTCCTTCGGATATAGCTGGAATCTGCATTAGCGGTCTTTATGGAGGATCTGGTGTTCCCTGCGATAAGAATTTCAATCCAGTTCGTCCATGTATTATCTGGATGGATCGCCGTTCCCATGTACAAAGTCAGAATGTATTGAAAAGTGTCGAAGCCAAGGAGCTATTTAAAACAACCAGAAATGGCAGCGACCCTTACTATGGCTATTTGAAAATGCTTTGGATAAGGGATAATGAGCCTGAAAAATGGGAGAAAACACGATGCTTTTTGCCTCCTAATTCATATTGCATTCAAAAGCTCACTGGGAAAGTGGCAATCGATTATACCTCCGCAGGAAATATCGGCGGGTTCTTTGATGCTGACAAGCAGTGCTGGTCTGATGAACTTATTGCAAAGTTGGGAATGGATAAGTCAAAGCTCCCTGAAAGAATAGTCGAGTCTAGTGCAGTTGTCGGAAGAGTAACAAAAGAGGCTGCGGCAAGGCTGGGAATTGATGAGGGCACCCCGGTATGTGCCGGAGGCGTAGACTGTGTCGTTGCAACCCTAGGCCTTGGAGTTACAACGCCCGGACAGCACGTTGCCATAATAGGAACTTCTATGACCTGGGGTTATCTAAAAAGCGAACTTTCAACTGAAAACCGTTTGATAAGTATGCCTTACGTAATTAACCCGAAAGAAAAAATGTTCATATTCGGAGGAGCTGCAACAGCAGCCGCAATAAACAAATGGCTGCGTGACAATGTAGCTTTTGAAGAAATGCTTGAGGAGAAAGCCGGCTCGAAAAACGCCTATGAGCTTATGGACGAGCAGGCCAAAGAGATTTCCGCTGGTAGCGATGGTCTAATTGTTCTGCCGTATTTTATGGGAGAAAGAAGCCCCATATGGGATACCAACGCTAAGGGCACAATTTTCGGCTTGACACTAAACCACACAAAAGCACATCTGTACAGAGCTTTTTTAGAAGCTGTTGCATACTCGCTAAAGGATACTATGCAAAACATAAAAAAAAGCGATTTGTCTAATAAGCTTGTAGTTTCTGGAGGAGCCGCTAAGTCGCCTCTTTGGAAGCAAATTTTTGCGGATGTCACGGGCTGTGAGGTAGTAACACCGTTACAGGACATTGAGGCGAATTTCGGGGATGTTATACTGGCTGGCCTTGGAACCAATACAATAACCTTGGACAAGGCAATGTCGTGGGTGAAATTCTCTTCGCCAGTAACACCCAACCTAAAAAACACCAAGCAATATGATAAATATTTCAAAATATATAAGGCGCTATACAACGACTTACGTCCAAGAATGGAAGAAATCAACGAAATAGTTGAAGAAAGTTTATAAAACAATAATCACTAAGTTAGCCCTAAGGAGAGAATTATGGTAATCAATACACCTATTCTTGAAACGGTAAACATACAAAAAGCATATTCTCAAAAAAAAGTCGTTGACAACGTCAGCATAAAGCTTATGGCTGGAGAGATTATTTCCTTAATCGGTGAGAATGGTGCAGGAAAATCTACAATAAAAAACATGCTGGTTGGACTGATCGAACCCACCGACGGTGAGATATTCTTCGAAGGAAAAAGCAAAAAAACACTATTGCCAAGCGATTATAGAGTTGTTGCGGTCCACCAAGAACTAAGTATCTTTCCTAGCTTAAGTGTGGCTGAGAATATTTGTATCACGAACTTACCAATGTCCAAATTCGGAATAAATTGGAAAGACTGCTTTAAGAACGCAAAAAAATATGCGGATATGGTAAAGCTGGATGTTGATTTAAATCAGCCATTGGAAATGTTAGGGCCTGGTGAAGCCCAATTAGTAGAAATAGCAAAAGCGCTATATCAGGAACCAAAAGTTCTGATTCTTGACGAGCCCACAGCTTCCCTTTCGTTCCCTGAACGTAAACGGCTTTTTGACGTAATGCGTTCACTAAAGAAAAATGGCGTTGCAATGATATTTATTACTCACTTTCTTGACGAGGTTTACGAGGTGAGCGACAAAATTTTTGTATTAAGGAACGGCATTCAGGTTGGCAGTGGAATAACTGCTGAAATGGAGCGAAAAGAAGTTGAGGAACTTTTGGTCGGCAGGGAAATGCATCAAAGAAAGCTTGACATTGGTACTAACAGCAACGAAATTGCTTTAAGGATAAATGATTTTAATTCCGATACCTTTTGCAATATTAACTTCCATGTAAAAAAAGGTGAAATATTGGGAATTGCAGGTCTAATGGGTGCAGGCCGTACAGAAATAGTGGAATCAATTTTTGGAACTAGACATGTATCCGGTAATATTGAAATATTTGGAAAAAAGCTTGATGCATGGACACCGTCCGAAATGATAAGCAGTGGAATAGCTTTTGTCCCAGAGGATAGGCGAAATAGCGGAATTTTTCCCTTTAGACCAATTAAAGAAAATATTTCATCTGTATTTTTAAAGGATTTTATTAAGCGCTTTCTAAAACTGTTCGGATTTAGATGTGAGAAGGAAAATGCTATACGTTCAGCAGAATGTTTAGGTGTTTCCTATACATCAATAGAAGATCCAATAAGCAGTCTAAGCGGAGGCAACCAACAAAAGGCGATACTAGCAAGATGGCTATACAAAACCCCTAAAATATGCATTTTTGATGATCCGACCAGAGGCGTAGACATTGGAGCGAAAGAAGAAATTAGCCTTTTAATCTCCAATCTTGCCAAAAACGGATGTGCGGTAATTTTAGTTTCATCAGACGTGAATGAGCTTATGGAGCTATCACACAGGATAATTGTAATGCGCAAAGGGCAATTTGTTTCACAGCTTCAAAGAGAAGAATTTAGTGCCAAAGAGATTATTAGTATTGCAACATCTACAGATTAGTGCAAAAGTTAGGAGATTTCTATGAAACCAAATACTCTTGCTCGCTTTAAACGAGTATTTCAATATCAATGGTTTTCAATACTGTTAGGTGTAATAGTCTTGTCAGTCGCTCTAAGTATATTAGAGCCGGCATTTAATTCTTTTATGAATTACCGAAACATTTTGCTTCAGTCAACGTTTACGGCAATCATTGCAGTGGGGATGACCTTTGTAATTTCCAGCGGAGGAATTGATATTTCGGTGGGTATGAGTGTATTTTTAATGATGTCGTTGATTTATGTTCAATCCACGAAGGGAATACCGCCTGCAGTTGCATTTATAGTTGTTGTTATCGGGGCCATCGTAGTTGGCTTGATAAACGGATTTTTAGTAAGTAAGTTCAAAATCGTCCCAATGATTGCGACTCTTGCAACGATGACAATTTGCCGCGGTGTGGCCTATTTCTTAATTGACTCAAAGGTCAGAGTTATTGATTCTGCGTACAGAGTTGCCGGAATGTCCCAACCACTTGGCATTCCTCTCCCAATAATACTTATGGTTGTAATGGCGGTTCTTGGCACTCTTATAATAAAGTATACAAAATTTGGAAGATATGTATTGGCTATAGGAGATTCGGAAATCTCAGCAAGAGAGACTAAGATTAAAATTAATAAAATTAGAATTTTAGCATACGTCTTTTGCGGATTTTGTGTAGGTATTGCTTCGCTGGTTTATTCTGGTCGCCTAGGTATGGTACAAACAGACTCAGGCTACGGTGTTGAATTTACTGTAATAACTGCAGTGGTTCTTGGCGGCACAAGGCTAGCAGGGGGAAAGGGTTCTGTAATTGGCTCTGTAATAGGTTGTGTGTTTTTGACGCTAATCGAAAATGCGCTCAGTTTATTAGAGGTTTCAGGATTCTATTATGACGTAGTTAGGGGTGGAATATTGTTTGTGGCAATTGCAATAGAAGCCTTATCAAGCCACAGACAAGCCCTTAAACTAAAACAGGAAAAGACATTGCGCTTACAAGCAATGTCAAATACATTAAAAGGAGAACATGTATGAAAAAGACCATTGCAGCATTCCTATCGCTAATTCTTATAGTTTCACTTTTTACTGGCTGCACAAAGGCTGAACCTACTCCGACCGACACAACACCCGGCACTAGTGAGCCAACTGGCGAACAAGAGAAAATCGTAGTTGGCATTTCTACTGATGCAGGATTTGCGGCCCGCGGGGTGGAAGTATCCGGACTCTACAAAAAAGCAAACGAGTCAAACGGAAGAGTTGAGATCATTGAGCAAAATGCAGATAATGATTCAACAAAGCAAATTCAGCAGATTAAATCCATGGTAGACCAAGGCGTAGACGCAATTGTAGTGTGCGCCATTGACATGAACGCAATTCAATCAGCATTGGATTATGCAGACAGCAAGGACACTATCGTAATGCTATATGATAGATGGGTTGATCACCCCGCCGTTCAATTTGCAGGCCTTTATGATTCGCTTTCTGATGGAACACTATGCGGAGAACAAATCGCAAAGTTTGATGACGGCGAAGATCACGTTGTATTTGAGATGGTCGGAAACAGAGCAGACACTAATGCAATTGCACGGTCAGAAGGCTTTCATAGTGTAATTGACGGCTATGCCAACCTGAAAGTAGTACAGATTGAAACAAACTGGAATGTTGAAGAAGCTCTAAGCGGACTTCAAAATGCACTTCAGAAATACCCCGATGTTTGGGCAATTTATGATGCTTCCGGACATATGGACGGAGCTATTGAGACCGCACTTAAGGAAATCAACCGGTGGAATAAGGTTGGTGAAGAAGATCACGTTATCGTGGTATCCCTCGGCGGCGAGCCTCCAGCACCAGAACTCTGCAAGCAGGGCTATGTTGATGTTCACTGCGTAATCAGGTGGGACTTAATGGGCGAAGCAATTTATGATGCAATTATTACCATTATGGAAGGCGGCACTCCCGATACAGTTAAACACTATGTAGATACCGTCCCTTTCACACCAGAAGAAATCGCTGCTCAAACTGATCTTTACGTATTTACTGCATTTAACTAATCACTTATCAGAAGAGCTTTGCTGATTATTTAAATCAGCAAAGCTCTTGGGAATAAGAAAAAACTTAACTAGTTTGTGTGAGGATTACCTATGAAAACTGCAACGGCGACTCGGGCAATAAAAATAAGCAATTCTGCAAAAAAGGTATTTACCTTGCCGGCGCTTTACATGCTTATTATCTCAATTATTATCTTCAGTTGCGTTAATAAGTCATTTTTAACATTTAATAATATAATAACCCTTTTTGTAATGAATTCCTACTTTATAATTGCTGCAAGTGGCGAAACAATTGTCTTGATGACAGGCGGAATTGACTTGTCAGTAGCACAGGTACTTGCACTAAGTTCCGTTACATCGTCGTTAAGCATGATTGGTATTTCCAACACATTCGCAGCCCTGCCTGTTGGCATAATAATACTAATTGGCCTTCTGGCAGCAATACTCACAGGAATCATATTCGGGTTGATAAATGCTTTTTCAATCGGATATTTATCAATGACTCCGTTTATAGTGACCCTTTCAACTCAGCTTGTCGCAAGAGGCGTTGCCTTTGTCCTGTCAAAAGGTAAAAGTATACCCGGCGTTCCAAGGGAGTTGTTTAAGATGTCATATGCAACAGGAATATCAGTGTCACCAGACAAGATTATTCCCATCTCCATTATTCTAACCCTGCTGGCAGTAATTATTGTAGGCATTTTTCTTGGCAAGACCGTGTGGGGAAGACGTGTTGCGCTAATTGGCAGCAATCCCAGGGCAGCAGCCTATGCAGGATATAATGTTAAAAAGACAATTTCATCTGTATACATAGTGTCTGGAGCACTAGCCGGTGTAGGCGGATTTCTTGCGGTAATGTGCTTGGGTGCAGGAGATCCAAAAATTGGCGATCCACTGCTAGTAACAATTATTGGCAGTGTGATACTAGGTGGAATTAACATGAACGGCGGGGAAGGTTCCATGACTAAAGCTGTAATAGGCATGGTACTGTTTGCTGCATTGTTTAACGGAATGACTTTCTTAAATCTCTCGCTATCGTCACAGCAGATAATTTTGGGAATAATCATTGTTATAGGAACTGCGCTTATTTCAATGTTAAATAAAAATAAAAAATGCTAGATTTCAACCATATGGAAGGAAATGAAAATGTACACAATCGCAATTGGCTGCGACCCTAACGCTTACAATGTGAAAAACCTTTTGCTGGAACATGTGGACAAACTCGGGCATAAGGTGATAGACTTTGGAAGCAACGACCCAATATATGCAAACACTGCAATAGCTGTTGCTGAGTATGTTGCAAGCGGACAAGCTGATAGAGGTATCTTGCTTTGTGGGACGGGCATTGGTGTCAGCATAGCTGCGAACAAGGTAAAAGGTGCATATGCCGCATTACTTACTGATGCTTATTCTGCGGAAAGAGCAGTAAAAAGCAACAACACTAATATTGCCTGCTTCGGAGCCTTTACAACGGGACACAAGTTGATAGAGTTACTAGTTGATATTTGGCTGACAAGTGAATACAACTGTGGTACTCCCTCTGAGGACAAAATAAGAAGATTTGTTGAATATGATTATACAAGGTAATTATCCGATGGTATTTTAAAGTAGGCTCCGCAAAAAAGACACCCACAAAGACGTTGACCTGACCTCAAAAAATGGACATTGCAAGAAGCTCCCTATCGTAGGACAATAGAACTACGGTAGGGGGCATTGTTGTGGAGAAAAGAAAGCATATATAAACATAAGGTCCAAATAAAAAACAATTACAGATTTTTTCCTATGTTCCTACGGCACAGGGCTTTCTCTATCTGTCTTTTATCCGTTACCTCTTTGATAATAGCATTGTTGCCTACAAAAACTAGCTAACCGCAAACGCTTAACCTTGTGCCGGCACAGTGCGAGCCGCTGTAGAAAAAGAAGAGGTCACCGGGGAGTTGCAGCTCCACAGCGGTCAAGGGTTTCAACGAACAGCGCAGACATATTTTAAGCTAATCTCATAATATGTCATTATGCCATCCATGTCGAGGCGCTGAATCCCTTTAGACAATGCTTTGGGTGAAAACCTTTTCTCTATGTTCAAAGCTGAATGTACCTCCAGACAGAACGTTCTCTCTTTCGGGCAAGCCAGGCAGCTCATTGACGACTACATCCCATTTTTTAATTTTGAGTTTTACTCACTAAAATACCGCCTGACTCCATTTCAAAAACAGAGCCAGACGGTGTAATCCTTTGATATTATACGTTAGGGGTTTCTTTTTACTGTCTTTTTTATCTTGGGAGGCCCAACTTAGCTCTCATGCAGGTGTTTTTCTTTATATCGCTCTAAGAGCTTTATGCGTCATATGTCTTTCTGCACATCCATCATCACCCTATATGAATGTAACCAAATCAACATAGTCCTCTACGCTGTGTTTCGCTTCCTGGAGTAATTCCTTGATTCGGGATTCTTTCGTCACCAATCTGCTTTTGGGCCCCGAAACACCCAGCGCCACTTTGATTGTATTATGCTTATCCACAACGGGAACAGAAATGCAGTAAAGCCCCAGCTCGTACTCTTCATCATCAAACGAAAAGCCTCCATCTAATATCTGCGCCCTCTGCTCAGCAAAAGCCTCGTATGAAACAACCGTGTTTTCCGTTCTTCGCACGATGCTTTTATCCGAAAAATACTCCCTTATGTATTCATCATCGCAGTACGCCAAAAAGGCCTTCCCCATGCTTGAACAATAAAGAGGACTCATTGGCATTTGCCTTGGAGACAGCACTGACATGCCCGCACCCATGCTAAATATCGTGCAGACATTTGCCCCGTACAAGGCGCCTAAATTGACCGTTTCGTTTACCTCAGCCACTATTTTTGACATTACAGGCTTAAATAAATCAATTCCGTTAATGTTTGAAGCAACCTTTTGGCCATACTTTAGCATTATTTTGCCTAAACGGTAGCCCTCGGAGCTGCATTCCACTGCATTCCACTCCTCTAACGTATTTAATATTCTAAATACGCTTGCCTTTGGGAGTACCAAATCGTTCGCAATTTTGCTTACCCCAGCACACTTTTCCTGTAAGTATAAATAATCTAAAATCTTCATCGCCCTATCAATTGCGGCATTGCCGGCGCTGTCGCCTGATTTGTTTATATTCTCACTCACCATATCACTCCTTGCCATCTATTATCAATTCGTGAACTAATATTACTACATTAACAACAATAATTCAATAAACAAGGAGACAATTTAACTACTTGCTCAATTCTATCAAGCATTCGATTTCCACCGGCATTCTGTCCGGCAGGGCGTACATTCCCACAGCAGACCGGGTGGGCAGCCCCACTTCTCTGCCGAAAATTTCAACCAATGCGTCTGTTGCACCATTAGCTACCAAATGCTGCTCATAAAATCCTTCGGCACTGTTAACAAACACAGTCATTTTCACAAAGCTCTTAATATTATTTAAAGTGCCGTATTTCTCCTTGACTCCGGCCAAAATGTTCAGTATGGCATTTCTTGAAATCATTTGTCCTTCTTCAATGGTAAACTCCCTGCCTATACTTCCCTGGGGATAGAAATCTCCAACATCTCCGCCGGTACCTGATGTATATAGCAGGTTTTCGCCAAATGACTTGATGGTAACATAATTTCCGCCGGCAGGATACGGTGTGGGAAGCTTTATTCCCAATTCAGTAAGCTTATCGTCGTAATTCATAATATACCCCCGTTTTATTTTTAATGATATACCAACTGCCCGGGCAGCTATTGTATTTGATTTGGGTCGTTTTTGCCGTGCTTTATAACTAGGTTTTTTCCGATTTTGCAAATATAAAACTGCACGAAAACCATTGGAAGGCCTGCTATCAAGGAGATGGTCTGCACTGCCTTAAGCTCGCCAATTGCCAGCAGTCCCACTGAAAGCACCGCTAAGATAATGGCCCAGAAAAACCTTATGCTTCTGGCCGGCTGAAGCTGGGCCGATTTTTTTACACTATTGCTGGACAGAATGAAGGCTGCGGAGTCTATGGTAGTTGCAAGGAAGATGAAAATAAGAAGCAGGAAAATTGCGGTTACAAGACCGGAGGCGGGAATATGCTCAAGAATATAGGTAATTACTCCCTCCTGCCCCTCATTATTCAATATTGATACCAGGTCAACGCCGCTCTTTTGCAGGTTCAAGCTATATCCGCCGAACACCGAGAAGCAGGCCCAGCACCCAAGTGAGCCCCAAATAAGCTGCTGCCAAATAACATTTTTTAGAGTCCTGCCCTTTGATATCCTTACAACAAATAGCGCCATCATGGGCATAAACGCCAGCCACCAGCCCCAATAGAATATGGTCCACATATTAAGGAACTTTCCATCCCCAAAGGGGTCAGCCCAGGTATTCATTCTTATAAAATTTTGAAAATATAAACCCACACTGGTTACTTCGGCTTTAAGTATTTGCGACGGATTCCCCAGCACAAAAAACAGCGCTAAAAAGGCAAGAAGAATTATTACGTTTATATCGCTTAGCTTTTTAATCCCCTTATCAAGGCCCAGATACACGCTGGTGGTAAAAATACATATCCAAACTACTATTATAGCAATTTTCAATAGCATGTTGTTGGGAATACCGAACAAATTAGACACCAGCAGCGAAATTACAGGGACGGCAAGGCCAAAGGATGTTGAAATGCTGGCCAAAATGCCAAACATGACCAAAACATCTATAACCTTGCCCATGGATTTGCGCTTTGGGCTTCCGTCAGCATATGTGCACACGGAGCTCAAGCGCAAATTATCGCCTTGTTCCTTATAAACTATAAGTGACATTGCGACAATTGCAGGGATATAAAATGCCCAGGCGCTGGGTCCCCAGTGAAATTGGCCGTATAGATGTGCATACTCATAGGCTTGCTCGCTAAATGGCTGAAGATGGAACGGCGGTGCCTGAACATAGTATAGCGGCTCCAAAAAGCCGAGTATAACCGCACTGGAGCCTACGCCCGAGCAAAATATCATGGCTCCCCATGCGAAATTGGAATACGCCGGTTTCTCATCCTTCCCCCCAAGCTTTATGTTGCCATACTTTGAAAAGGTAACCCACGCCAAAAAGACGAAGGATAATACACACGCCGCAATATATACCCAACCAAGCTTCTCTACCAGATATCCATATATTTTACTGATAACTGTTTTAGCCCCATCACCGCCCCAAACCAGTAAGGCGACAACTAAAAATGTAGTCACTATGGTGGGAATAACGATCGTCATGTCCATTTTGGAGGGTATTTTTTTATTTTTCAATCAAATAACCCCTTAAAGCACTTTATTTATCACCGTTTAGTATTGCCAACGCATCTGCCACCGCTACACCGTTTTTATACACAAATACCGGGTTCAAATCCAATTCAAGGAGTATATCTTTATTTTCTTCCGCTAATTTGGAAACCTGCACGATGGTGCGGCACAGGGCGTCTACATCCAAGGCTTCCGACCCTCTATAGCCGGTTAAAAGTCTGTAGGATTTAAGCGAGGTAAGCATTTCTTTTGCTTCCTTCATATTCAGCGGAGCCGGATACAAGGACACATCTTTAAATATCTCCACAAATACGCCTCCCATGCCGCACATGACAACCGGGCCGAATTGCGGGTCGTTATTTACGCCGATTATAATCTCGCTGGACTTGTCCATCATTTGCTGGATAAGAACTCCGCCAATTGCTGCGTTGGGGTCAAATGCCTTTGCATTATCAATTATCTGGTTAAACACAATTTCAACCTGCTGATTTGTTGTGATGTTTAACTTTACACAGCCTGCATCGGACTTGTGCATGATATCTCTGGAGTCTATTTTCATTACAACTGGATAGCCTATCTCTTGCGCCAATTTGACAGCTTCCTCCGCTGTTTTTGCAACTGCCTCCCGGGGTATGTCTATGGCGTATTTCTCTATAAGCCGTTTGCTTTCATGCTCGGAAAGAGAAACTCTTTCATTATTGGCACCGCTATTTCTCAAGGCTATCTCCAGGGTACGCTCATGCGGATTGTATGCGGCAAAATCAGACAGGTATTTTAAGCATTTGAAGGCATATGTAGTCGGCGGCAAAACCGGCACGCCTACCTGCGCCAGGCGCTGATAATATTCAGGATTCCGGCTGCCCTCAACAAAGGGAATCATAACCATGGGCTTAGAGTCCGGCTCGCCGGCGACCATTTCTATTGACTGGGTCATATAGAAGATTGCGGGGTCTGTTATTTCTTCAAGCAGCGTGTATCCCATGGCAACTATGTCTATATTTTCGTCCTTCATAACCGTACGCAAAACCTCTGCATAGCCCTCAACATCATAAGATAAGGTTGCCGTCATATCCAGCGGGTTTGCGGGACTTGCATAGGATGGCAGCATTGCCTTCAGCTTTGCAATGGTCTCCGGCATAAAATCGGGATAATCAATTTTCCAGGCACTGCCCACATCAGCGCATACGCTGGTTTCGCCGCCGGAAAGGTTCATGGAGGCTATACGCTTTCCCTTGGGAATCTTTTGCATAATATCGAACATTTGGGATACTGCCACCAGCTCCTCAATATCATCCACACGGATAACTCCGAATTTTTTAAATACAGCGTCAAACACCTTGTCTGCACCGGACAGGCTGCCGGTGTGTGAAGCTGCGATTTTGCTGCCCTTTTCTGAGCGTCCTGCCTTTAACACGATAACGGGTTTTCTTATTTTTGCAGCATAAGCCAGCGACTCGGCAAACTTTTGAGGGTTTTTTACTCCCTCCAAGTACATTGCAACGACTCTGGTGCTTTCATCGTGGACAAGGTATTCAAGGTAGTCCTCCATCTCCACAACGGCGCTGTTTCCTGCCGAAATTGCATAAGAGAATTTAAGCGAAGGGCTTTCCATCATTGAAAGACAAATTTGTCCACTCTGTGACACAAGGCCGACACCGCCCCTGCGATCCCTGTCCTGGGACAGAAACGCAAAGGGATATTTCATGCTTACATAGTTTACGAAGCCCGCGCAGTTAGGTCCCATAAGTGCAATATCGTATTTTTTGCACTGCGCAACCAGATCCGCCTGAGCCTTCTTCCCTTCCGGTGTGCCTATCTCCGAATATCCGCTGGCAAACACAATTGCTCCGCCGGCCTTCTTTGCGGCTGCCTGCTCCAACACACCCTCCACGGTTTGGAGCGGTGTGCAGATAACTACTAAATCAAAATCTTCCGGAACTTCGGCAACGGAGTGGTAGCAGGGCTTTGCGAAAATTTCGTCTCTTTTCGGATTGACGAAATAATAGCTTCCATCCTCCATGTGCTTAATAATATTTTTGCAGGTGTCACCGCCAAATCCCGCCTTCTCACTTGCGCCCACAACGCATATCCGGTTCGGCGCCAATAGTTTTTTTATATTCAATTGTGTTTCCTCCAAGTATAAGAGATATGGCATACTGCTTTAAGTGCAAAGAGGGGTATGTCCCGCTTTGCACTCAGCCATTTTGCACCTATATTATTGCTTTTTGAATTTCCGCGGTCTTTTCGAAGCCTGATTCAAAACAGGCTTTGTTCTTGGGATTGTTCTTATTTTTCATTGCAAAGAAATTTTCAATTCCCTCGCCTGTTTCATCTTTGGAAAACAAAAGACCTGTTTTTGCAAGCGCACCTATCATCGCAATGTTTGTCCCCCTTGCATTTCCAAGCTCTGCGGCAATTTCGGTCGCAGCCAAAGAATAAACATTTATATCCGAGCGAAACTCGGTTTCTTTAATGATGCTACTGTTTATTATCATTACTCCCCCGGGTCTTACCATGTTTTCAAACTTTTCAACGGAGGGAGAATTGAGCGCCAGCAAAACGTCGATTTCCTTAATAAACGGGCTTGCAATTTCGTCGTCTGATATTTTTACGTTGCAGTTTGCCGTGCCTCCACGCATTTCGGAGCCGTAAGAGGGAATCCAGATTACATGCTTGTCAAGATCCATACCGGTTTTTGCAACGATGAGTCCGGCGGTCAATACTCCCTGTCCGCCAAATCCGGCAAATACTATGTTGGTCATTTAATTTCCCCTCCCTTTGAAGCAAATTCTCCCAAAGGATAGTACTGCTTAACATTGGCGTCAATGTGCTGCACTGCGGCTTCCGGCGTCATATGCCAGTTTGTTGGGCAGGGTGATAGAATTTCCACAAATGAATAGCCCTTTTTATCTCTTTGCGCTTCAAACGCCTTTTTTATGTACTGCTTGGTTTTTGCAATGTTTGCCACACTGCTTACGCTACCTCTGGCAAGGTACGCTACGTCAAGTGTGCGCATCATTTCTATCACATTAAGGGGCATACCCGTTGTTGCCGGATCGCGTCCGGCAGGGCTTGTGGCCGTCTTTTGCCCAGGAAGTGTTGTCGGCGCCATTTGACCGCCGGTCATCCCGAAATTGCTGTTATTAACGAAAATAACCGTTATGTTTTCGTTTCTTATTGCCGCATACATTGTTTCGGAAAATCCGATTGCAAGGGCGTCGCCATCACCCTGATATGTGAAAACTGTGCTGTCCGGACGGCAGCGCTTCACCGCTGAAGCTACGGCCGCAGCACGTCCGTGCTGCGCCTGTATCCAGTCAACCTTAAAAGTATCCACCATAAGACAAGCGCAGCCAACTGCTACAGCACCGATTGTGCGGTCCTCAACGCCCATTTCTTCAAGGACCTCCGCAACCAGTCGATTTATAATTCCGTGCCCACAGCCGGGGCAATATTTATTGTCAACAATAAGAGTTTTTGGTTTTTGTTTAATCATTTTGCGCTGTACACCTCCTCCGCTTTTCCTTCGATAATTTCATGAATTTTTGCAATTATATCACCGCTATCAAAAACGTTCATTCCGCCGCTTACGCCATATATAGGCGCACGCATATTGGATGCCAAGGCAACGTCCTGTGCCATCTGCAAAAGTGCGGATAACTCGCAGGAGATAAACGCTTTAACATTTTTGCAGCTTTTAAAAGCCTTTTCCGGATAAGGATACAATGTAATGGGTCTGATTAAACCGATTTTCAGCCCCTGCTCCCGTCCGATTTTCACGGCTTCCTTACAAATTCTCGAAGAAATACCATATGCCACAAGAACATATTCCGCATCTTCAAGGGATACTTCCTCCCAGCGCTGTTCGTTTTCTTCAATTTCCTTATATTTGTTGACTGTAAAATTGTCGTAATCTTCGTCATAATACATCTCAGATGTAATTATCTTGTGCTTTTCATTCGCACCGTAGCCCTTTGCAGCCCACGTGAATGAATCAGGATCAACTGTTTTGCCCTCGGGCAAAACCACGGGCTCCATCATCTGTGAAATAGACGCATCTGAAAGAACAATAACAGGATTTCTGTATTGTTCAGCCTTATCAAAGGCAAGCATTGTTAAATCTGCCGCCTCTTGAACGGAGGCCGGTGCATAAACGGGGCAATGATAATCACCGTGTCCGCCGTTTTTAACGACCTGCCAATAATCACCCTGAGCCTGGTATATCTCGCCCAAGCCTGTTCCATAACGCATAACGTCAATTATTACGCAGGGAAGATGTGCCGATGTAATATATGAAATTCCTTCCTGAAGCAAGCTGTATCCCGGTCCGGAGGAGCTTGTCATTGCACGGGTGCCCGTCGCAGCAGCACCGTACACCATGGAAATTCCAGCTATTTCTGACTCAGTTTGAAGAAAAACGCCGCCTACCTGAGGCATTCTTCCCGACAAATACTCCAAAATCTCCGTTTGAGGAGTTATGGGATATCCGGCAAAAAATCTCATTCCAGCCCTAACCGCAGCTTCTGCAATTGCATCATTGCCCTTCATTAGTTGCTTTTTCAAATTTTACGCCTCCTGTATTTCAAACACATAGTCAGGGCAAGCCACATAGCATAGACCGCACTTCACGCACTTTTCTTCATCTACATTTGCAGTTTGATACCCTTTACTGTTAATAGGTCCATCTAATGTTATGGCCTGCTTATTACATGCTTTAACGCAGTATCCGCAGCCCTTGCATCTTGAGCGATGCAAAATGAGTTTATCCATTGTATAAACCTCATCTTTCTCCTGTTTTTTGATTCCAATAATCGGTACACAAAGGCTCGAAGGTCTATAGTACTTTCGAGCCTTGTGCGCTAAACTAACAAATTCACATACAATTATTTATTTCTAAAAATATTATGCTATTGCTTTTTTCTTCTTGTTGTATGCGATCACCCAAGTAGCGGCAATAACAGTAATTACGCAAAGGACTATAAGGAATATGAAAATATAACGATAGCCATCATTGCCGTATACGTCAAGCCACTTACCAAACTGTGCGTGCATAAAGGAGTCGGGCAGATATCCGATAATTGATGCAACGCCGATTGCTGTTCCGTAAAGATGACGGGGAATATTAGCCTCTTCAGAAATAGACCACATAATGCCGTAGTTCATATAAACTATTGCCGCACTTGCCATAATAAGGATAACTGCAAGCAGCTTGGATGAGTTAGGTCCTATAAACAAGAATGCTCCAATAGACAGTGCACTGGCTACGCCAATCCAAAGAATGCACTTTGATGTTTTTCCACTCTTGTCTGCAATTGCGCCGCCCACAGGGCAGAACAGGAAACGTGCGATATATGTACGGAAAATTGCAATAATACCTGCTGCGCCAACGCCGATACCAACGACATCCGTTACATATGGAGTTAGCATTGTTGAGCCTGAGTATACGCCGTATATGGAGAACAGAATAAATGCCAGCATCCATGTCTGGGGCATCTTCAGCACCTTGCCGATATCCTTAATGTTGATTTTGTCTTCTTCATCATCTTCACCTGTGTCAACAGGATTATAAACGAAGTGAAGTGCGATGGCAGACAGAACGCACATTACGCCGTAGAAAATAAGCGTGTACTTAAGTCCCAGAACCTGGGAGGCAAACAGCGTGAATATGCCCATGGCTATAAATGCGCTGACGGTATTCATAAGGCCTTCAAAGCTCTGGAAGAAGCCGTACAGCTTGCCCTGCTCTTTAGCTGTTCCCAGCATTCTGATGGCCTTTATGGATGCGCCCCAATATGCAAAGGAGGTTGTCAATCCAAGCAGTCCCCAGATTACCAATGCGACTGTGTAGTTCATTACAAACGCCAGAACTACATTCAAAACGCCGGTTGCAAGGGTGGAAACGATGATAATTTTTTTTGCCGAGAATCTATCAGCTATCCAGCCACCGGGAATATATCCCAGGGCGCAGACGATTGCGTATACGCTAAGCAGCAGTCCAACCTGCTCATTGGATGCGTTTAATCCCGCCTTAAGGGCGTCGTAAAAAACATATTTAACGTATGGAAGCAAGTATAGTGAACTTGAGATCCATGATAATACAAATACAGAAATGTACTTTCGAATGTTATTATTCTTTCCCATTCTTTTACCCCTTAAATATTTTTAATATTCCTCGGAACAGATTTCGCAGAACTTGTCCAAATCAATATTGCCGCCGGTTATAATGCAAAGAACCTTCTTGCCCTTTAATTCCTCTCTTTGCTCAAACAGGGCAGCCAAGCACGTTGCGGATGCGCCTTCAATCATAAAATGGTGATTTTGTGCCATCCACTTGATGCCTTCACGGGTATGGTTCTCTGTAACTACGAAAATATCGTCCACACAGGTCAGCGCAAGCTCGACATCCGGCCAGTCAATCGCACCTTCTAATCCATCTGCACAGGTTGGCAAGAAGGGGCAATCATTGTTCAGTTCCTTTTGGTGGAAGGATTTATCCCAGGGTGCAGATGTATCTGTTTGAAGGCCATACACCTTGATGTTGGGATTAATCCCCTTTGCTGCAATTGCCACACCGCAGAGAAGACCGCCGCCGCCTGTGGGCACGAGGATTGCATCAAAATCATCCTTTTCCAGCAGGGATTCCAAGGCCACTGTGCCTTGTCCGGCAATAGTATCGTGGCTTTCATAAGCGTGAACGAACTTTCTTCCCTGCTCCTTTTCTATCTCGTGCGCCCTTCTTTCTGCATCGGCGTATGTGGGGCCATAAACCACAAGCTCTGCGCCGTGCTTTAGCGCACCCTCACGCTTGTTCATCGGTGTTGATTCCGGAACGCATACAACCGCAGAGGTGTTCTTCAGCTTTGCTGCATAGGCCACCGCCTGGGAATGGTTGCCTGCGGAGGCTGCAACAACGCCCCGTCTTAAATCTTCATCACTCATGGACATCAGATTGTTTATGGCGCCTCTAATTTTATAAGCACCAATACTTTGAAGATTTTCCATTTTGAACCAGACTTCGCTTCCAGTTCTCTTGGATGTCGCCGGAGAATAAATAAGAGGTGTTTGCATGATATATGGCTTAACTCTTGCGTAAGCCTCGACAATATCTGCAAATTTTACATCCAACATCATCCCGCTCCTTTACATTTTGTTCATATTTATTGAAACGCCGTTTCAATAAATGCATTATATAACCTTGCATTACTTTTTTCAATGCTTTTTTCCCAATTTTTGTTTTTCTTTGTTTTCACCAATTCCTAAACTCATTTATTGTTTATTATGTACTTATAACTTATCATGTATATTTTCCTGCTGCATAAATAGGTAAATTTCGTGTTTCATGAGCATTTCCATTTTAACAAAAATAATCCAAGATTTTCCACAAAAAATCTTAGGATTATTCAATCTCGAACCGCAATGTATTATCTATGTCAGTTATAGCCCCAAGCTGCCATTTTCCTCAGTTTTGCTCCGCAATGTACAGGCTCATGCGCTCTTGAATAAGCGAAGCGGCCTTGTCCACAGAGTTTGCGCCTTGAAGATAGGCATTAAGCTCCTCGTTTATTATTGCCAATATGCTTTCGTTGAGGTATGCACTCTTATCAATGCTTTCAATCATGCTGCGAACCGTTTCCGCCTCCTCCTTGGAAAGTGCCATGGGTTCGTAGACCCCTCCATTTAAAAGGGGCTTTCTGATCTGAGGATTCGGGGTTTTTGTGCCGTCGTCCTCAATTTTGAACTGCTGCTCCATTGCCGCATCAAGCTTAAATTCAAAAGCAGCCTTATTTATCGGAATAAACGACATGAATTTGCCGTATTCCTCCTCCAAAAACGTCCGCAGGAATTCCCATGCCCCCTCTTTATCCTTGCAGGAGCTGCTCATGGCAAGTGCATTTTCAAAGATGGCAATGGAATGCCCGCCGTCTTGGGCCGGAAAGCCCTTAAAGCAAAGCTCGTCTCCAAACAGGGCCTTTTTGTATCCTATATCAAAAAAAGGATAAAACTCAGTAACCGTAAAAAGCTGCAGCTTTTCATCCAGCAGCTGTGCCTCATTCATCACCTGCGTCTGGGTGCCTTCAATATTAGCTATCGTCCCCGTAAGCTCCAAAAGCGCTTTAAATTCATCGCTGTCAAAGCTGCAGGCCGAATTTTCCCAATTAATATAGCTATCCATGTTTGCAGACAGCATCAGCAAAAAAACCGAGCCGTAGTCAGCGCCAAAGCCAAAGGGCAGGCTTGCCTGGGGATTGCTCTTTATGATATCAAGCATTCTGACGGCAGACAGCGGCTCATTGCCCAAAACCGACCGTGAGCCTGCAATTGTCGCACCGTTAAAGCATGACACCACCTGGTATAGCCTGCCGTCTATCTCTGCGGTTTTTAAAATATTGGTGAGGAAGTCCTCCCTTTCCATGCCGTTGTCCCTGTCAATAAAGGGATAAACGTCCTCAAACATTCCCTTTGCGGCATATCGTTCCCAAGGCAGGCCGCCAAGGGCAAGCATGTCCGGAACATTACCGGATATTAAATCCACGGACAGCTTTTTTATTGCCTCGGCACTGTCCTGCCCCACCGTAAGCTCGCCATAGTCCTTAATCTCAATTTTATATTTCTCGCTGCCCTTGTTGAAGCGCATTACCTGCTCACGAATGTCTGAGCCGATATTGATTCCACCCAGGGTAAGCGCTATTTTTTTGCCTTCCTGCGGCTCGCCCTCTTTTTGCCTTTCAAACAAAAGAAGCTCATAGCCCATGTTGCCCTGAGAGTCATATGTGCTGCAAATAGCATGGATTTTACCCTCTTCATCCATCATGCAGTCCCGAACGGAAAGCCCTTCTATTCCAAAATCCGCCCACGTTAAAAGCTCTTTGTATTTGTCTAATTTAAGGTCGTAACCCAAAAGCCGGGTGCCGTTATTATATAAAAAGTAGTACGAGCCGGCGGAAGGGTAAAAAAAGCTTGCAGAGTTTGTTTCCAGCTTCGATCCCTGCTCCCAGGTGCCGTTTTCATTGTCTATCACCATAAGAAACCTGTCCTTGCCGCTATACGTCATTGCGCTAACGCCCATCCTGTTATCTGAAAGACTTACCAGGCGGTCAAGGTTAAGCTCTTGGGACAGCTTGAATTTAAGCTTCCCTTCTGTGGTAAAGCAGCACACTCTGCCCTCGCTTCCACACAAAAACAGCTCTCCGCTCTCACTGGCGGAAATATCGTTTATATAAATCGGGCTCTCGTCCATTTGCTTCTGCAGGTCAAGAACAAAAAGCTCTTCGCCCTCCGGGCCTATTTTGCGCACAAAAAAGCTTTGGTCATAATTGATTTGGTACTGCCATTTATCCTGGTCGCTTCCGTCAAAATCTTCAGGCAGCTCAAAGATAGGCACAGACACCCGTTCATATACCCACAAAGAATCACCGTCGGCAGCACAAAGTCTAAGCACTTCTCCCCGGGCAAATTGCTCTTGCGTTTCAATCTTGAACTCATACTTATCAAGCTTCTTCAAATTGTCTCCGTCAAGATCGGCGGAATAAAGCTTCGCCCCTTGCTCGGCGTTGTTCTCTCCGCCTTGCTCGCTTGCCGCCGTGTAATAAAAGGCACGACCCTTCACCATGGACAAAAATCTCATGTCTGAAAGCTCGGAAGGAAGGGGCAAAGGCTCTGAAATTAGCGAATATGCTCCATCTTCACTATTCCCGCTTTTTCCGCAGGCGCAAAGGGAAAGTATCATTGCCGCAAAAATAATTGCTAAAACTGCTTTTTTCACCGTCATATCCCCCTTATTTGCTATATAATAGTTATGACGCGTCCCCACTGCGAAGGTTCCCCTCAGCTTGTACCGACGCACGCTTAGGAAAAGCAAAAACTGGGAAAAGCGCTTCTTTTTAAGCCGCCCCTGTGGTAGGATAAGAAAAAATAAACTTTTCGGCAAACTTTTTTGACGCTGTGAGGGATAGAATATGAGAAACGTTATACTAAGCGCCGATGGTGATAGGATTGTTTACTCCGTTCCGGATGCTGTTGCAGACAATCTGGACAACTACTGCATTGAATTTTGTGATTCCTGGCTGCACAAAAGCCCGTATGCGGAAAAGTATAGAATCGGGGGCGGGGTGGTTTGTTATAACGAAGCCGATTTCATCGAGTACCTGAACAAATGGATTTTCCCCAATGAGCCCTCAAGGCTTGTGAAAAATCTCGAATGGATTGACTTTAGTAACCCCTTACCAAAGGAATACGAATGCTGCCCCTGGTTCAACTTTTGACTTGGTAGGAGCATGGAGGAATTTTTAATGGACAATGATAAAATATATAAAATGAGCTTTGGGAAAATCTATCCCCTTCTTGTGAACAAGGCGGTCAAGAAAGGCAGATCAAGGGCTGAGGTGGATGAAATCATTTGCTGGCTTACGGGATATTGTCAAGCGCAAATAGACTCCTTTCTTGAAACGTCCCTGAGCTATGAGGATTTTTTCAACAATGCACCGGCCATGAACGAAAACCGAAGGCTGATTAAAGGAACCGTTTGCGGCGTTAGAGTTGAGGAGATTACAGAGCCGCTCATGCAGGAAATCCGCTATCTTGATAAGCTCATTGATGAGCTTTCAAAAGGCAAGGCCATGGACGCTATTCTCAGAAAGTAGTTCACTTAGAATTTTTGGTCACCGCACTATAAAGAATTCCTCCGCTGTCTCAACAAACGCGCGCTACGTCTTCACCCCGACGCCGGGGGTAACTCGCCCTTCTCTATGTCGCTGAGATTTTCCGGAAGGGGATAGCTTTTCAAATGCTTAAATCCCCCGGGCGTTATTTCTCCCGTGCGCCTTACAAAAAATGTTATCTCATCCTCACCCACTGTATCGTGAGGGCCGATATAAGGCATCGTGGAAAACGTAATGTAAACCCCCGCCCCTCGCTCCTTTACCTCCTTTACCTCCGTCATATAGTAGGAAATAGTGGGATTTATGGTGTAGTAAGGGGCATAAAAGTCATTGCTTTGTTCCTGCAGCCTATCCATAAAAATATAGGTCAGAGCCATATCCTCAGCGGTCTGAACGCGGTTTGCCGACGGAATCGTTCTGGGCGGCTCACTGTCGTGGTTCATATATCGCAGCAAAGCCATGGTGAAAAAAGCCGCCAGCGAAACCAGCATGACTATTGGCGCAGCTTTGGTTTTTTTAAAATATATCATTGCAAGCACCACCTCCTTTCCATATTTATATGCCGCCTGTGCCGGGGCATGATAGCCAGGGATATGTAATTGCACATACGAAAAGGGCTTGAGAAAAATCATCTCAAGCCCTTTTTGCATGTATACCTTACTTAAATGTTAATGGCATTTTCCGCTTGTGCTCACTTGCCGCATGGAAGCGCCCGAGTATCTCGCTTGCCGGCTTTGTGGCTACTCCCTTAAGCAAAAAATCATCAATTTCCCTGTAGCTTATGCCCATTTCCTGCTCATCGGTCTGACCCTCGTAAAGCCCCGCCGAGGGTGCTTTATCAATAATAGATTGCGGAGCATCCAAAAATTGCAAAAACTCGTATATTTCCGTCACGGTAAGATCGGCTATGGGGTTAAAGTCATATGCACCGTCCCCCCACTTTGTGAAATATCCCATATATGCTTCGCTTCGGTTGCCGGTTCCTGCCACAAGACGGTTTTCGCTGCCGGCCACGGCATATAGACTTATCATCCGCAGTCTCGGTGCAATGTTCGCCACAGCGCCGCCGCAAAGCTCGGTAATCCCCGACAAACGCTCCATAAGCTCCTGCCTAACCGCCGTGAGGTCAAGGCTGCGCTGCTCAATTTCAAACTGCTTTGCCACCGCCTGAGCGTCCGCCATGTCCTCCTGGAAATTGCGTTTTGAGGCGCAGGGCATCGCAATGCCCACGGTGTCGCTGCAGGCGGCCTTACACAATATACCCACCAGCGCACTGTCCTTGCCGCCGCTGTTTCCGTAAACAACGCCCCTGGCACCGCTTTCAAGCAGCGTTTGCCTTATAAAGGCTACTCTTTTTTCGTATTCTTCCTTATAATTTCTCATTTCAAAGTCCCCTTGGTATAGGTAAGACAGCGATGATTGCTGATGTTAAAAACGAGTTGAACTGCGTCCTTTCGTATTTTAAGGGTTTGTATACAAATCACATCCTTTTTAAAGCGGAGTTAAACATTTCCTTACTTATATAGCACCCTGCTTTCTCATCATCTGCAACATTAATGGCACAGTCATATTTTTCTATAATTCCATCTATGGATTGTATCAAGCCTTCCCAGCCATTTCCCATTCCGGCATTAAGACGTTTCCAGTCAGTATACATTCTAACTGCCGGTCTATCATATTTTCCCTCTAAAGTTGCCAAAGAAATAGTGATTCCCTCCTTCAAAACTGTTTTACCGTTCTCATCTCCGGGAGGAATTTCACCCTCATGCTTTATTGGTATAAGAAGTTGGGCTCCTACCAATTCTTGTTGCATGAATCCAACATATATTACATATATAATCTCTTTATCCGGTGTATCTATATCTCCCAATTGCGCCATCAGCAAAAGCCATCGTTCCAGTTCGGGATTCATAACCGGTCTATTTATTTCCGGAATATCGCTGTAGTCGGGTTTCGGGACAAGCATTTCGGCAGAAATCGCAATCTGCCCATTGTTGAGCGCAACCTGACATGCCCCGTTTAGATAGAACGCAGAGCCCAGAAAATTATGTATTCCGCAGCCATCATCTCCGTTAGCAATTTCCCGAACCTCAAAATCGCTCTCGGGATACTGCGGGGCCAAAACTTTTTCATATGCTTTAGTAATAAGCATTATTATTGGCGGTGTGCAGCAATATGCGCCGTCCTCCTGGTTTGTGGTTTGCGAAAAAAGGTAGGGCTCGTTTGTTATTTTGCTAAACACACAGTATACGCTTTTTGCCGTCAGCAGTTTTCGGGCAAGAATGTTTACAAGCGCCTTCTCCTTTTCATTGTCATGGTTAAGCGTCTCTTTATCCCGATTCTGTTTTTGTTCGTTTATCCAGTTAACGAAGTACAGAATTTCATGACAGTCGGTAGCGCTCAGTGCATCCTCTTGCTCCGGCGTAAAATTCAATTCATTTTTAAGGACAAAAACATTATTCATTGCCGAAACATAGGCATCATGAACATCTTTTGAGGATATGCTGCGTGTATATATTGCCGTTCCGCACTTAATTTTTTGGTTCTTACCTTTTTCTATCATAAGCCCGACGCAGCAATCCCTTGCATGGCTCACATTTTCACCTTTGCCGATTTCAACACCCAAAACTGTGGTAAGAAAAATGTCTCCCTCGTCGTCACCCACATTGGAAATATATACAGCATCTCCAACGTGAACCGTTCCGTTAGCTTTTCCAACCACAACAACATTTTCAGACTCCTTAAGCGGAAATACATCCTCCACGCCCAGCACAAATCCGCCTTGCTTGGAATGTGTATCTGCGTCTTTTTTTGCCGCCGAATTGGATTTTGCAGGCTTCGCCTTATTAAAGAAACTTAGAAAACTCATAATCAGCACCCCTCTTTTCTTGTTAATTGCATTCAAACTGCAAATGCTTTGAGTAATGCAGCCGTATCTCCCTTGGCAAATTCAAAGCTCTGTCTATTATATCAGAAAATTGGGGTAATTGGCAGCAGAAAAACTTACTCCCACTCGCCGAGTTAAATCCGTTTCTAAACTTTTCTGTATAGCGGATTTGATACGGCGTTATTTGATTTGATACAGATTATACTTATCCTATGGTCTATCCGAATTTTTGCTATCAAAAATCTATCAGGCTCAGACTATCACTGGTTACGCTTGATATGGCAACACGGGTGGCTTGTATGTATTATAACATATTATTTTATTTTGCGAAAGCCTTAAATTCCAACGTTTAAATCGAAGCTTTGACTTCTCGCCAATTTGTTGCAACCTGCATTTGAATCCCGTCTGCCAGTGCTTCAAAATGTTTTTTACCGCAATGAATTTTTAACTGCTCCCGAGTGCGCAAATCCATGAAGCTGGTGCTGCCCTTGGTTTCCAGAATGAAGTACAGCTTTTCCTCGCCGTTCTTGGTAAGATACACCGCCCAGTCAGGATTATAGGTGCCGATGGGTGTTTCAATTTTGAAGCGGTCAGGAATCTTGAAAAACATCTTCACGTCCGGGTCGTTGTCAAGAGCCACGGCAAAGGGACGCTCAATCGAGCTGCTGTCATAGACGACATAGTCATACACGCTGTGCTCTACCTTGACGGCGTTCCGGTCAAGATTAGCGATCAGCTCGGCGGAGTCGAAAATCTCCTGTATAAAGTATTCTTGCCCATCCAGCTTCACATAGCTAATGCCGTCTATCGCCAGCGCATGGCGGTTGTTACGGATGATTTCCATTGCTTTTTCCAGAAACGCTTCCGGGTTGTTGAGGAAATCGCCGCAGCATCCGCTTTCTATTAAAATTCGGTTCACCGTGGCAGGGGTCAACAGGGTTTCATCGCTAATTGCAGTGATAAGATCGGGCAGTGTCTGATAGGAGTCGGCTATGTCTGTCGTCCGTGTTTCGCGCTCAGTATGATAAATGCCAGCCTTTTCAATATGAATATCCGCCGTCTGGGAGATGAGCCGCGTTTTCGGAATCGCGGGCATATCCCGCAATGCCTTTATACAGTTTTCCACCAGCTTATCTGTGTCAATATTGACACGGTAGGCTGTTTTTTGCTTGATTTTGCTCCACAGCTCAAGGAATTCGGGGGAAATCATCACCTGCTTGTTGATGCGCACCACTACATCGCGGGAAGCATCGCGTACCGGCGGCTTGCGGTCGGCATTGGCGATAATTTGCTCGAAGCGCTCCCGTGCCGCTTCATATTTCTTCGGTAGGTCAAGTGTTCCCGATTTGAGAGCGTTTTTCATGGTATCCTTCATTTTGCCGCTGCTGGTGATATACCCCTTCTGCTCAAAATGGGTCATCAGCTCCTGTGCGTCCTCGTAGGAAACTTCTTTTTCTTCAACCACCGTTTCGGTATAGGTAAGGTCAGAGAGTGCTTCGACAGAAGCGGCAGCTTCCGGGGAACTCTGTTCAAGAGCTTCCTGTACCTTCGGTAAAACTGGAGTTAGTTCCGCTGCAAATTCCACCTGATGCTCTGCGATGGCACGGCGCAAATCGGCGATGGTTGGCTTGCTGTCCGCTGTCGGCGCGATTGCCTGAACCGCCTCTACAAGCTGCTGCGCCTGCTGGGTGGTCACCGTCTTTTCCACCTCGTGCTTGTCCTCGTAAACCATGCCGGAGAACAGGTCAAGCTGCAAGATGCCGAATTTCACGCCGGTTTCGTCCTCGATTTCCTTTTGCAGTGTCTCGGCGAAGTCGGCAAAGCTCTCGTTTGCCATAACGTGCAGAATATTGATGTTTTTATCCTCAATCCGCTCGCCATCCTGATTGACGCACAAGCGCAGCCCTCGTCCAACCTTTTGGCGGCAGGTAAAGGTGGATTTCTGATCGATGAGCGTGCAAACCTGAAATACATTCGGGTTGTCCCAGCCCTCTTTCAGCGCGGAGTGGGAGAAGATAAAGCGCAGCGGGCACTCAAAGGAAAGCAGCCACTCTTTGTCCCGCATGATGGTGTTATAGGTATCGTCGTCCGCCTGCGTATCGCCGCGCGTATCTTTCAGACGACCTTTTTTATCCTGAGAAAAATATCCGTTATGAACCTTTGCCACATCGGCGGAAAAGCGATCCCGAATCGGCGCATACTTCGGCTTTGACAAAAGCTCTGTATAGCATTCCTCAAACATCTTGGCGTAGACGCCCGGTGTGCCATCTTCGTGGCGGTATTTGTCCACCTTGTCAATGAAGAACAGGGATAGCACCTTGATGCCCTTGTCGGTATAGCGCAGTTCTTTATCCAGATGTGCTTCAATCGTTCGGCGGATCTGTGCGCGTTTGACGATGTTTTCGTCCACATCGCCTATGGCCTTTCCTAAAGCCACTTCTTCAGTATTGCCAAACTCAATGTGCTCAAAGTCCGGTGTACAGTCGATTCCCGCTACGGAATATCCCTCATATAGCTCCCGTTCACCGGAGAGCAAAAATAGGTCGTCTCCCGGTTTGACGGTCAACGTCTTGCGGGCAACCGCACCATCCTTGCTTTTTACGTCAATCTCGATTTTCGCGCGAAAGCCCTTGTCATTCGATACGGAGATCAGCCGCACATAGGCCTGATTGAAGCCGCCTGCCACCTGATTTGAGGAAACAGAAATCTGCTTGACCAGTCCCATTTGGTATGCGTCAACAGGGGTCAGGCGGTAGAGTAGATTGATTTTCTCCCGGTGGGTAGCGGAATAGCGCAGCACACACAGCGGATTCAGGGAAGCGATGGCCTCCTTGGATTTTGTGGTGTTATCCACGCTCTGCGGCTCGTCGATAATGACAATGGGATTTGTGTCCTGGATATAGCGCATGGCGGTCTCACCGTTCAGCTTGTCCTGCGACTGGTTTATAACATTCTCGGCCTTTTTGAATGCGTCGATGTTGATAATCATGATCTCAATGTTGGCACTGGTGGCAAACTGCCGCACATCCGAAAGCTTGGCGGAATTATAGATAAAATACCGGTTTGGCACATTGTCGTATTGCAGCCCAAAGTGCTCAGCCGTAATCTCAAAGGACTTATACACGCCCTCCCTGATCGCCACGGACGGCACCACGATGATGAACTTGGTAAAGCCATATTTGCGGTTCAGCTCAAAGATGGTTTTGGTGTAGACATAGGTCTTGCCTGTGCCGGTTTCCATCTCAATGCAAAACTGCATATCTGCGGCATTTGGAGTCATTGGTAAATGGTTGCACTTTTGTATGGCGTGCATGTTGTCCGATAATGTCTGCGGCTCTATGTATAAGGCGTTGCCGATGCCCAGCTCGTTCATCATGGAAAGCTGCTTTTCTTCCACCACAGAAAAGGTACTGCGCGTTTTTTCTTGCCCAGCGAACAGATCCACAACGGCGTTGACCGCATCGGTTTGGAAGTCCTGATTTTTGAATTTAAGCTTCATGCGGTTCACCTACAAGTTTTGACACCCATTCATCCAATTCATCGTCAGATAATTCTTTCCCATAAAACTCATCATATGAGGCAAATAATTCTCTTTTACTTTCTGGTGCAACTTCAAAATTGTCGTACAACCTCAAAGGATACAAGTTCAATTCTTTTCCTTTTTGTCCAGAGTAGAGCTGTGACAGTATCGCAATCGATAAAGATACAATATTGCTTAATTGATCGTGTTCAGCCAAAATAGGTGCAATTTTTGTATACTCAATCAGTATATTATCTTCTCGACTATCACGGTGGTTTTGGAATAAACCCATAAAATAGGAGTGAGCTTCAAGAAAAAAATTCGATTGCGCGTTAGAGTTTATGAATTCTATCACCTCTCCTAATAGTGTGAGATTTTTGGAAAGCTCAGATTGTTTATATCTATTTACACCAGAATCAAAGTCAAGAAAGGCACCGGATAATTGACATTCCTTAACAAAATAATCTTTTAGGGTCATCGAGGATATAAAAGTCCCAGATATAATCTGGCATTCTGTAGCAGTTAGAGAAACGTTGGTTTTATTGTTCGACTGTAGTTGTTTTATACATTTATCACGTATCGGGGTGACCCTACCAAACATTCCGTAATAACCTTGTGAATTCTTCACGATTAGCTTTTTGAGATTACCTTTTATTTCTTCGGTCACATTTGCAGCATAAATAAGCCTGGACAGCTTGGTTGACAAATTGAGCTCAATGCGCAGAGTTTCAACTATATCAGAAAACCCGTTGAATAAATTTATCCAGTTTCCTCGCGGATATGGTCTCTCCCCAGAATGTGCTTTTTCCATTTCGATTGCTCGGCTAACTTCATCAATAAAAGAGAAAATTCCGACAGGATTATCCGCATTGGATGATGAGATGCGCTTCGCCTCTGTAATAGCTATATCTGAGCTAAGACCTTTTTCGATGTTTAAACGTTCTTCTTTGGCAACCCAAACTTTTTTTCTCACAAAGGAAATTATTTTCTTGATTTTCCCTTCTGTAAACAGCTTATATGCAGCACGGTACTCACCTTGAGTAATGCTAATCATTTGATTCGTATTCGGATCAAGGAAAGTGCTACCGTAGCGGCTGCCAATAAGAAGAATGTACCAATCGCATTTTTCAATTACAGAAAGACATGTTTGATATGAGCTTTCAGCAGAGCTTTTCGGGAAATCACTTGTCTCGGAAGTATACACCTCATAGCCCATCTCTGATAGCCAATACTTTAATGCTGATCTCAAATCCTCAAAATCGCTAACTGTTGAACTAATAAATACTTTTCCTTTATTCATATCCTACCTCACACTAATTTCAGTTCAATGCCCTTATCACGCAGGATATAGTAGGCGTTGGCCATGGCGGTGTCGTCTGTGAAGCTGTCGCGGGAGATGATAACCTTTGCAGGGGCGTATTCGGCCATAGCCTCCACATCTGTGGGCTGGGTGTTTTCCGCAAGGCAGATGAGCAGCAGGCAATCCGCGCCCACAGCATAGATGGATTTGCCGTTCAACTCGGTTCGACCTACCGGGTAGGTCAGGGGTACACCCAATTTGAGCATGATTTCGCTGACCATATCCATATCGGAGCGGTCGGGCTTGACGCGGCTGATCATCTGGTTCATGCGGTCATAGAGGGTAAGGAGATCATCATCGGCAATCGGTTCGGAATCCCACGTTTTCAGGTTAGAGGTATCCAGCTTGTAAACCTTGAAGCCGATGTCAATGTTCGCCGGTGAAAGGCTCTTTATATTAAGCTTCATTTCACCTTTATATTTTTCATGAAAGTTTCTTTCAAAATGGAAATCTGGTGTGTCAATGCATGGTTCATCTGTTGTATCAGGTGAAATTACATGACTTATAGTAATCTGGCTGGTTGTGTCCTTGATTTTTCCTCCGGCTCGGCGAATACGCTCCTTGCCGATTTCGCAGATATTTTTATAGCCCGCTTTGTAGGCCTCGCTGTTCTCATCGCAGACCTCGGGAAGCTGCACAAGGATAAAGCGGCGGTTGCCGCCGTCCTCAGCGTTGAGCTGCATGACCGCATGGGCGGTGGTTGCAGAGCCGGAGAAGAAGTCGAGGATAATATCTTCATCATCTTTTGCAGTTATATATTCAACCAGTTTCTTTATGTCGTTTACGCTTTTGGGATTTTCAAAGATACGTACACCATCAAACATCTTGTTAAACTCTTGGGCGATGGTTTGCGCATAGCTAAAATGAACGGAGCGAAGCACTTCCTTATCCTGCTCAAATAGATTTGTGCGAATTTTTGGCGTAGTAGTATCGTCTTTCCCGAATACAACACGGCCTCGTTCGATTTCTTCTTGCATCCTTTGCGGGTTTGGATATACCCAACCTCTTGAGGGAACCTTACACGGCTTTCCAGTAACAGGATGAATCACATCATATCTCGGACCGCCACCACCCGGCCAGCTAATGTTTCCATCGTCCCTATAAGGGCCTTTTTCATCAACGCGGGTAAAACGCGCCAGCGATTTACGGCCATCATCGTCCGGCCATGAGGCATAGCGGGCTTTTAAGCCTTCATTGACCTTTGCCCAGTCATCGTTATACAGTTTGCGCAGCCGCTCAAATTCTTCCTTTACTTCGTCAATGCCTTCTTTGGTTGCTCTCAGCACGATGCCCATTTCATAAATCGTAGCAGCGCTCTTGAAATAGACCAGCATATACTCGTGTCCGACTGAGAAGTATTTTGCATCATTCTTTCGGTTTTTGTCATATACCAATGTGGCGACATAGTTTTCTTCACCATAAACCTCATCACAGACTTTTTTGAGGTTGTAAAGTTCAGCATCATCAATGCTGATGAAAATCACGCCGTCATCCCGCAGCAGATTCGCCGCCAGACGCAGGCGGGGGTACATCATATTCAGCCAGTTAGTGTGGAAGCGCCCCATGGTTTCGGGGTTAGACTTCGTGGTTTGCTGCGTAACCTCCTTATACCGCGCCATGGGGTCGGCAAAATCATCGGCATAGACAAAATCGTTGCCGGTGTTGTAGGGCGGGTCAATATATATCATCTTGACCTTGCGGTAATAGGCGGTCTGGAGCAGCTTCAAAACCTCCAGATTGTCGCCCTCTATGTAAAGATTCTGCGTCTCGTCAAAGTTGACGCTTTCCTCCGGGCAGGGGCGCAGCGTGCCGGTAGAACGTTTTTGCGCCAGCTTTAAGCACTCTGCTTTGCCTTTCCACTCAAACTTATATTTCTCAAAGTCGTTATCGATATATTCGCCGCAAAGGGACAGTAGCTTATCTATATCCAGCTTCCCCTCGGCAAAGCATTCGGGGAACACAGTGCGCAGCTTGTCCATGTTCGCCCCTTCAAGGTTCATCGAAAGTCCATCTATTGTATTAGGCATTAGTCTTTTCCTCCAATATAGGTATAATTGAGATTGTTATGAAGGGGATCTGGAATTCTTGTCGGAAATTCGAATTCTTCAATGTATTGAGGCTTCAATGATTCTGTGATTCTAAAGCCAAAATCTACAGTTTTGCAATCATCAAAATCACATGCTATTTTTTCTATCAGTTCCTGTACAATACTATCACTAATCAACTTTATGGGTATTTTGGCAACAATAATAGTTGGCTTTCCAAAAGACTTGAGTTTCTCTTGACACCAAAATTCTCCCGCAATCCCACAGACAAATTCACTGCCATAAATCAAATAATGGCCGCATTCCCGAACAAGAAAATTCTTATCTAATCCAAAATAAACACCTTTTGCATAATAATCATTCCAGTGCGAGTCAAAGGCCTTTTTCAAATCATGCTCTGAAACATACTGACCCAACAAGGTAAGTGTACTTTTGTACATTCGCTCACGAGTTGGGGGAATAATTCCTGCCGTTTGATATTCACTGAGGTCTAATGGCCGACACATATGAAATGCTCGGACATACTCAGTGTTTTTTCTGAATTGCTGTACAGTGTCATATTTATTCCATGTCCGCTTGTCATCGAAGGAAAAAATACTGCTCATAAAGAAGCCACCTCCACCACAAATTCTCTCGTGACCTTTGCGGTCAGTTTTTCTTTTTTCGTAAATTCTTTGACCTGACGCTCCAGTTCCAAATCCAGCCTCATGGCATCTAAAAACTGGCTTTCCTGCTTTTTCAGGTACTCCTGCCGGAGCCGGTTTGCTTTCTTTTCCAGCACCAGCAGCTTCAAACGGTCATTTGTGACTGCGGTGCGCTCCGCTTCCGCCGCCTTTACCTGTGTGTCAAGCTCCGTAAGCTCACGGGCAAGGGCATTTTTCTTCGACGCAGTGCGGAGCTTCATTTTGTCCACTTCCTCCGCCTGTGCAGGAGAGAGCTTATCCGCCTGCTTCGCAAGCAGCTCGTCTTTTGGTACAAGCCGGTCTAACTCATGGGGCTTTCCGCTGCTTTTCAGCCAATGGGGAGCTGCGTGTTCGCTTTCAGCATAGCGCGTCACCGGTGAAGTGAGAATCATTCGGCACTCATTCTCCGAAAGCGGTTTGCTTGAATCCGTTTTGCCGCAAAGAACGGTATGTTCCTGTGTTGTGCGATTGATAGGAGATGTAATTCCCACCGTATAGAGTGCGATCTTGCATGGCTCAATACCGGACTGTACCGTCAGCGTTCCGGTATCGGCACATTCCATCTCATGAATCACACCGCGCCCAATGATGCTGGTCAGCGTGATTCTGCCGTAGTGTGGTTTGAAATCCTTTGCCACGCCGTAGGCTTTAAGGCTTTGATATTTCTTGTTGCGGCTGCCGTCCCAGTAGTAGAACAGGGTTGGCAGGGCTTTATATTTTGTCGCCGTAATCGTTTTGGCGGATTCATCAATTTCAAAATAGCACTCGTCATGGGTCGCGTTATAGCGTTCAAAAAACCACTTGACGATGCTCCATAGCGCGGCGTTTATCTCATTCGCCTTTTCGCTGATATAGCGGGGCGTGAGCTTTACCTTGTCTGCAAGCTCGCGAGTGAAGGTGGTGAAAAGCACGTCCTCGGCGGCAGAGACAAGCTGCCGGTTTTGCGTTTCATGTTGTAAAAGTGTCTGCTGATGCTCGGCTTCTATTTGTACCTTGGTGCGGCTGCGCTCAGCAAGCACCTGAAAGTCTTTGTCGAGGTTTTCCGTAAATCCGCCGATGACCTCATCGCTGACGCCGAACACGCCGTCCGTCACCAGCGTGCGTTTGTTGACCAGCTCCAGCTTGCGCACGTCGGAAAAATTATCTTTATTGATAAAGGTAAGGGACAGCACGTCGTTTTCCTGCCCAAGACGTTGGCAGCGGTCAATTCGCTGTTCCATTTTCAGCGTGTTATATGGCAGATCGTAATGAATAACAAAGGCGGCTTCCTCCAAATTAAAGCCCTTTGCGCCGTTATCTGTGGTGAGCAGGATTTCGCCGCTCTCCTTGAAATTTTGAATTGCGGAGTAGTCGGTAGAACCGTTGTATTGGAGGGTTTTATATTTTGGGCAGAGCAGCGCATAGAGCATTTTCTGCGTCTCCACGCTCTCGGTAAAGATAACTGCTTTTTTGTTTGCGCAGCATTTTTTCGTCAAGGCAAAGCCGCGTTGTAGCGCGGTCAGCAGCTTTGTTGCCTTAGTATCCTGCTTGACTTCTTCGGCGGCCAGTTGAATTTCTTGCCACTGGGTAAGTTCGTCCTGCGCATTCGGCATCGTCTCCAGCCGTTTGATAACGCCACGAATGGTCTGCAAAATCGCGGCAGTGGAGGAGCTTTGCAGGCTAAGCAGTCGAAGCGCTAAATCGTACTGCTTCATCTCTGGGAACGCGCGCTTGTCCGGCTTGTTTATGTAGGCATAGAGCAGCTTGTAGAGCCTTTGCTCCGGCTGGGATGGCATATATTCGTCAGTAATGAGAATCCGTTCCGGCACCTTAGCATAGACTTTCGCCTGAGAGCGCAGAGTGCGGAAGCAGAATTTACTGATGCGCTCGACCAGCTCCGGGTAATGCTCCGGGCGGCGAAGATAACGTGCGAGAAATTCGCGTTCGTCAGGCAGCACAGTTTCATCAATAAACCAGATAAGCCCGTACAAATCCATGATGTTTTTCTCGATGGGTGTGCCTGTTAGGAGCAGCTTAAAGGAGTCCCCGGCAATGCGTTTCAGTGCTTTGGCTTGCTTATTGTCCTCCTGATACACCGAGGACAGGGCGTTTGCTTCCTCAAATACGGTCAAATCCCAGCGCACAGCAGAGACAGCCGCTTCATTATCGGCGGCAAAGTCATAGGTGGTGATGACGATGGCACTCTGCTCAAATGCGTTAGCTGTATCATCAGAAATCAGGTCATTCCATTCCTTGCGGCTTGTCAGCACCACATAGGAAAGCGTGTAATACCGGTCAATCAACTCTGTCCACTGCCGAAGTAAGTCGGCATTTGGAATTACCAATAGAATTCGACTTTGCCCCTCTAACCATTTCTGCGATATGACAAGCATCGCTTCATGGCTTTTTCCCATACCGGCCTCATCGCACAATATCGCACCCTTTTGATAGGGGGAGCGCAAGGCAAAGCTGGCCGCTGCGATCTGGAACGGATAAACCTGAATATCGGAGGATGCGAACACAGGAACAAACCTGTCGTCGTCCGACAGGCTATCCAATACTCTTGCCGTGTAATATGCATGAAACGGCGTTTGCTGCATGGCGCGACCTCCTTCCTGAATCGGCATCACCTTAAGCCTGTTTTTGTTCAGGCAGGACTTCCATAATATCCCCTATATCGCAATTCAAAACATGACAAATACGCACCAATACATCCGTCGTGACGCTCTCATTTTTGCCAAGCTTAGCAAGCGTACCTGAGCTTATATTTGCGGCATCCCTTAGCTCGACCTTCTTCATACCTTTATCGATCAGAAGCTTCCATAGCTTGTTATAGCTAACTGGCATAGTCATACACCTCGCATTGTATTTTCAGTACATATTATCGCACATTTCGAGTATAAATGCAATGCGTTGATTTGCATATTAAAACTTCGTTTTCAATTATATAGAAAATAGTGCCGCCCACGAATTGTTTTCGCAGGCGGCACTATTATTAGCTTTCAAATGGTCTGCAAATGGTGACGGCTTTCAAATATGTTTCCGGGTCTCCATCCAGTATCAAAGTTGCATACTCCGCCGGATTATTGTAAATTAGCCAATCCAGCTCTGACCGCTGGTACATATTCTCTGCAACTTCGTTTTCCGCGGCGATTGTATCAATCGAAATCAGCGTCCCATCGTCCAGCCGCAGCTCCACACAGACTGTGTCTATATTAAACTCGCATGATACAACCTTCATCTCTCGTTCCTCCTTAGATTTTCTTTTTTTGCCAGCTGCCCCGCAGCTTTGCGGCGTTTTTCACTGTACGGGGCGGTCAGTTTGAACCCGAAACGTCCCTTATTGATTTCAAAAGTCAGGCAGCCGTTTTCGTCATCATCAATCAGCCTGCACTCACCGGGATATTGCCCAGCATATTTGGTGAGCCTGTTTTTGAGATTAGTGTTGCAAGTACAGACCTCAATCATCGAGCTGTCCTCATTAAAATAGATGTTTGTTGCCTTTTGTTTCTTGGAAAGACCTGTTTTCATAAATACCTCCATTTTTGATGAGTTTTTGTCGGCTCAACAGCCGTAAAACTTGACGGATTTTCCATCGGAGAGGGCCCAAATGATGCAGTGCTCATTCGGACCACCCCTAACGGATAAAAATCGCTTTTCTCGGCTCTACACAGGAATTACCGGACATCTTCCCTTGTGTGCGTTTTGACCCTATTTCTGCCAAATAAATGCCAAAGGCCATTTCGCTCAATGACGGATTCATAGCTGCGTAGTTTGCCGTGGAGCGCTTCATTTTCCTGTTCCAGCCCCGCTGTATTGAGTTTATTTCGGACGGACTTATATTCGGACAACTCCCTGGTAAGCGCTGCAACCTTGGCTTCGAGACCTGCGATCATTTTGTGTGCTGCATCCAGAGCCTTCTGCAATATTGATTCCTTCTTTTCCTGAACGACATATTTTTTCGCTGCTACCGCAAGACTTTCGTACTCAGATCGTTCCAGTATGACCTTTGAACTTAGTGGCAAGGTTTTTGCTTCGATCTGATCCACTGCATCAATAGCTGTCTGCTGCTTTTGGATTTTTGCAATCTTTTTATTCAAGGCTGCCGCCTGTTGCTCCTTCTCCTCGGAACGCTTAACCAACTCGGTCAGCCGTGCCTGTTCCTGCTCAACCTTGAACTGTGTCACGGTCAAATGCTCCTCAGAACTGCCGCGTTCGCCGCGCTCCACATCGTCATATCCAGATTTTTTCATAGCGTCATAGAAATCGTCTTGCAGGACGGAGTAGGATTTTCTCAAGACCGGTTTTCCGTTCTTTGTAAGTAATGGGGTACCGGTATCATCAACCGCAGGTTTTGACAACCACTTTTTGCTGGAGCTAACCTGCATGATGGTTTCCTTGACTGTACCGACCAGTGATTGATCCTTACATCTTGTTGACCACTTGATTTGTTTCTCCACAACAGGGATATAAACGACGTGCAAATGATAGTGGTACACATCCTGCCCTAATGCCTCGGACATCGCCCGGTTACGCTCATCGGCGTGCATGACCGCCGACAAAATATATTGCTCACCGCCTACGATTTTGATTGCAGCTTTGTAGGCATCGGTGTAAAATTGTTTTGCAAAGTCGTATCCACCGTGATTGTGGAAGTAGGCGGAGTTTACATCAAAGATCAGCTCGCCGTAAAGATTGGCGTCTGGCTTCAGCCCGCGAGCGGAGATCACGCCGTCAGCCGCCATCTGCTCAAACATTTCTGTATAGCTTCCGGTTGGCGTCTTAAAGTGAACGTTCATGCCGGTACGATCAGGTACAATATCTTGGTTTGTGTAGGATTCTTTTTCGCGCTCATTATGGCGCTGCGCGTTGCTGATGTCTTTAGCTGTCATATTCATATTTCTTGCGCTGGTACGATTCACACCATCGCCTCTTGCCATAAGCAAAATACCTCCGATTTTCAATTTGTATGGACACTGTAAGTCACGGGGATGCACTTCTGCGGAAGTGTAATAACCCACTATGACACTTTCATCCTGCGGCTGCAAAGTGCCGTGGGCTCTCCGAGGGGGTGCGGGGTGTGCGGCTTCTGCGGAAGCCTCTGCCACGGCTTGCATGTGGTACCCACATCACAATTCCGCGGCATGGACACCGTCTGCTTTCACAATAAAATTGTTCAATCATCCGTCGTCCACAGGCAGGAAGATTTGCTTGATCTCCCTGCCTGTCCGTCTCCAAATCTACGGATTTCTCGACGGGGACGAGGGGCGCGCAATGGAGTATTGTTATCCTAAAATTCTTTGCCTTGTCTGCCAGACACAGGAGCGTGGCACGCTCCTGTCATATCGTCCGAAATTAGTCCAGCGGGTACGCCGCGACGGTCGCGACGATGGCGACGGTTGTTTTGGCGGTGTCATATTCACCGTTGCGACCGTCGCAACCGTCGCGCCTGAGATTACGAGATTACTTCGTAGTGCGCGACGTCGATCACCATATAGGTGAGTTTGACCTGACGCCCTGTGTGCTTGGCCTTGTTTTCGTAGCTAACATGATACTCGTCCAACAATCTGCCGGACTTGACATTCAGATATTTGGTGAGTGTATTTGCCGCCATGTCCAAATTGGCAGCGTCGGCAAGCTCGGACGGAGAGCCTGTCCATTCGCGCTGATTGGGTGAAACGAGCGTAGATACAGCTTCAAGCACTCTGTCGGGTGGTTCCTTGTGCAGCTCATTTTCCGTTTTCTCCAACTGCCAGATTTGCGTTTCTGGGTCTTTCTTTAAGTAGAGAATTTGATCCTGCTGGTCGCGCCCGACAACATCGATAGTGGCATCCAAATCAGTGCGCTTTTTCTTTTGCATCAGCAGCGAACCGTCTGCACAGCCGAGCAAGCCTGTTGTCCCGGAGATCATTTCAAAACTGTCCCCGGCAGGCTGCTTTCGGGTATGGTGAACGGTCAGCACGCAAATACAATATTTATCCGCAAACTGTTTCAGCTTCCCGATGATTTCATAGTCGCTGGCATAGCTGTATGCCTCACCGCCAGCCTCACGGATTTTCTGCATGGTGTCGATGATAATAAGCTTGGTGTCAGGATGCTCACGCATGAAGTTTTCTAGCTGCTCATCCAATCCGTTCCCGATCTTTCCGGCAACGGTTGCAAAGTGGAGTTTGTCCGTGTCCTCAACGCCGTACATCATGAACATACGGTTTTGAATACGACCAAAATCATCTTCAAGAGCAAGGTATAACACCGTACCCTGACGGACATCATATTCCCAAAGCTTTTGACCGGTGCTGACATGATAGGCGAGCTGTGCCACAAGAAAGGATTTGCCGATTTTCGGTGCTCCGGCTATGATATATGCCCCGGAGTAGAGCAGGCCGTCGATGATTGGCGGTCTGCTCTTATAAGTAGTCTGGTACAGTTCCGTCATGGAGACTGTATGCAGGTAGTGGGGGTCAGTCATGCGCTGCATCCGACGGTAAAGTTCCCGCAAATCTTCCTCCGGGGGATTGATTTCAGCGTTCTCGTCTGGTATACTTTGTGCAGTTGAATTGCGAGGCGACTGCCCTCCATCTGCGCCAACAGATGGTACGAGGGCGGTCGTTTTTTCTGTGTCATTCATCATAGGCAGTATCCTCCTTCATTCCGTCCATGATGGAAGCAATCATCTGAATCGTATCCATCATCTCATCATCTACGTTGCCGCCAGCTTCAATGCGGCGCAGCTCATCCAGCACAGCCGCGAGCTGATCGCGGAGCGCCTTGTAGACCCTTGGATTGCCCTGAACAACTACATCCTTGCACAGTAGCCGCCGGGTGATGTAGTCCTGTTTGGTCAGCCCGGATAGCTTTACGAAAACTTCAAGCTGCTCATCTTCCTCCGGCGACACCCGAAATGCAACCGTCTTGTTCCTCCACCGGTTGTGTTCGTCTCGATTTTTCAGCGACATAATTTCAAGCCCCTTTCTCAGTTTTTAGTGCATCCAATTTGCTTGCCATCTCGATCTGTCTTGTCGGGAATAGGTGGGCGTAACGATAAGTAATATCGATGCTCTCGTGTCCAACACGGTCAGCGATTGCCAGAGCTGTGAAGCCCATATCAATTAAAAGTGAAATGTGTGAATGTCTCAAATCGTGTATTCTAATGCGCTTTACCCCGGTTTCCTTACATCCTCTGTCCATTTCTCGATGGAGATAACTTTTGGTAATTGGGAATATGCGACTGCCCGATTCAGCTCCATAGAGCTGCCTCAGATAATCTTGAATTTCATCGCACAGGAACTGCGGCATCTGAATGACACGGTTGCTCTTTTTTGTCTTTGGTGTGGTAATGACATCTTGCTTATTAAGCCGCTGGTATGACTTATTGATGCTGACGGTGAGTCTCTCAAAATCGAAGTCAGCGGGGGTCAGCGCCAGCAGTTCACCCTCACGAATACCGCACCAGTAGAGCACCTCGAAAGCGTAGAACGACATTGGTTTGTCCATCATCGCTTCGGAGAATTTTGTGTATTCCTCCCGTGTCCAGAACAGCATTTCCCGCCGTTCTTCTGTCCCCATATTTCCCGCCCGCTGTGCCGGGTTAACTTGCAGCCCATAATAGCGGATGGCGTGATTAAAAATGGCGCTGAGTTGATTGTGGACGGTTTTCAAATAGGTGGTGGAGAGGGGCTTTCCATGGCAGTCCGTCAATCCCCGAATTTCGTTCTGCCAGTCGATAATATCCTTGGCGGTAATTTCCGAGAGCTTTCTTTTCTTGAAATACGGGAGGATCTTCTTCTGGATAATGCTCTCCTTTGTCAGCCATGTGTTGAGCTTAAGCTTAGGCTTGATGTCCTTTTCGTACAGTGCCACAAAGCTCTCAAAGGTCATGTTCACATCAGCCTGTTTCTCCATCAGAAATTCTCGTTCCCACGCCTGCGCTTCCTTTTTAGTGGCGAAACCTCGCTTGAGCTTTTGCTGACGGTTGCCCCGCCAGTCGGTATAGCGGAACTGAACATACCAAGTTCCGTTGTCCTTGTTCTTAAATGCTGCCATCTTGGATTTCCTTCCTTTCAGAGTTGTTTCTTGTTCCATAGAACTTTTCATAGAAAAATTTGCGATCAATCCTGCCGGAAATTGTGATGCACCCGGTCTGCTTCAACTCCTCATTCATTTTTTTAATGAGCTTGTAGGCGTAGGGCTTGGAGACCCCCAACTCTGCGGCAACCTCATCCACGCGCATGAAAATTTGTCCTGCCATAGGCGAAAAACTGTCCTTTCCTTTGTTGTTATGGTTGCTGATGACTAAGCTTATTAGTTTAACTAACCTTATTGTACTAAACTTATTTGTTTTAGTCAAGCGGTTTGCAAAAAAATATTAAACAAATTTATTTAATTCCGCTTGACTGCATTAAACAAATCTGCTATACTATAAATAATCTGTACACTTGATAGGAGTTGGCTATAATGGCGATTGGCGAGAGAATCAGCTTTTTCCGTAATTTGCGGGGTATGACACAAAAATATCTTGGTATTCAGGTGGGCTTTCCTGAAAAGTCTGCCGATGTGCGTCTGGCACAATATGAAACCGGGACAAGAACACCCAAGGCTGATATGACCGCAGCTCTGGCTAATATGCTTGACGTGTCTCCTTCGGCTCTGTCTGTGCCGGATATAGACTCCTATATTGGACTAATGCACACGCTCTTTACCTTGGAGGATAGATACGGCTTAAAGGTCGTTGAGTGTGATGGAAAAGTCCACCTCCGAGTGGATGCTTCCAAGGGCAAGGATGCCGCTGAGCTGAGCCGCTCTTTGAGTGCGTGGAGAGATCAAGCTGCCAAGTTGGAGGCCGGGAAGATCACCCAAGAAGAATATGATCGCTGGCGCTACCGCTACCCGGAGTACGATACCACCCGCATTTGGGCAAAGGTGCCGCCACAGCAGCTCAGCGACTGGCTGGCGGATGAGCTAAAAAAAGACAAATGAAAAAAGGTCTTACCGACTTGCAAAAATCGGTAAGACCTTTTCTTATAGATAAGTTATTCCGTACACTTGCAAACCACCCGTTACACTGAAATAAAATCAGTAAGCATGGCTTTGACAAGTGCTATCAATCTGCTATCAACTAGGAAAGAAATTCTCCTAATATCGCCACTTTTCCGGCTGTAGAGCCGTATTTTTAGGCACTAAGATAAAATTCCCTTATTCCCACTCCACCGTGGCTGGTGGTTTTGAGGTGATGTCGTACACAATGCGGTTGACATGCTGCACCTCGTTTGTTATGCGGCTGCTAACCTTGTCCAGCAGCTCATAGGGAAGCCGTGCCCAGTCCGCAGTCATGAAGTCACTTGTGGTAACCGCTCTGAGAGCCACGGTGTAGTCATAGGTTCTTGCATCCCCCATAACGCCCACGCTTCTATCCCCTGTAAGCACGGCGAAATACTGGTTCGCCTCCCGCTCAAGTCCGGCACCGGCAATTTCCTCACGGAAAATGGCGTCGGCCTCCTGAAGGATCGAAAGCTTTTCCCGAGTTATCTCTCCCATAATGCGGATTGCCAGTCCCGGCCCCGGGAAGGGCTGACGCCAAACCAGCTCATAGGGTATGCCCAGCTCTATTCCCGCCTGCCTTACCTCGTCCTTAAAAAGGTCTCTCAGCGGCTCCACTATCTCGTCAAAATCAATCACGCTGGGCAGACCGCCCACGTTGTGATGGCTTTTTATAACCTGGGCGTCGCCTGCGCCGCTTTCAATAACGTCAGGGTAAATGGTGCCCTGAACAAGATAGTTGACACGGCCTATTTTTCGAGCCTGCTCCTCAAAAATACGGATAAATTCCTCGCCGATTATCTTCCGCTTTTCCTCCGGCTCGGAAATCCCCTTCAGTCGGCCCAAAAACCGTTCCTGGGCATTTATGCGTATTATTTTCATGTCAAACTTTTCTTTAAATGTGCGCTCCACAAGGTCGCCCTCGTCCTTCCGAAGAAGGCCGTGGTCCACAAACACGCAGGTTAGCTTATCCCCAATCGCCTTGTGCAGCATTACCGCAGCGACGGAGGAATCCACCCCGCCGCTCAGGGCGCAAAGCACCTTTTTCCCCGCAAGCCTTTGGCGGTATCCCTCCACCGCCTGTGCAACAAAGTCGTCCATCTTCCAATCGCCCTTACAGGCGCAAATGTCGAAAAGGAAGTTTGAGATAAGCTGCTGACCAAAGGCAGTATGGGTCACCTCCGGGTGGAACTGAACCCCGTATATTTTACGCTCCGAGCTTGCCATTGCGGCGCAGGCGCAGCCGTCGGTTGCGGCTATTATTTTAAAATCCTTGGGTGGGGTTTTCACATAGTCCGTATGGCTCATCCAGCAAACGCTTTTAGGGGGAATATTTTTAAAAAGAGGGTCATCCTCATGTCTAAGCTCTTTTTTGCCGTACTCACTGGTGCTCTCGGCACTGCATATTTCACCGCCGCCCATCCATGCCAAAAGCTGATGACCATAGCAAATTCCCAAAATGGGTATGCCGATGTCAATTATGCCCTTGTCAAAATGGGGTGACGCCTCATCATAAACGCTGTTGGGCCCGCCGGTGAAAATTATGCCCTTGTAGCCCTCCGCCTTTATTTTTTCAAGGCTTATTTTATTGTACGGCTTTATCTCGGCATAGACATGATTTTCCCGCACTCTGCGGGCTATCAACTGGTTATACTGTCCGCCGAAATCCATAACAAGGATTTTCTCGTTCATATACGCTCTCCTAAAATCAAACTGTGCAGCGCTTCGTTCTGCTTTGCACCTATATATAGCATTTTACCCTTATTCGGCTTTATTTGCACGATTTTTTTCATACAAACATGCGGCCGCAACAAAGCCCGAAAACAGTGGATGTGCACGGTTTGGGCGGCTTTTAAACTCCGGATGAAACTGAACGCCCACAAACCAGGGGTGTTCTTTAAGCTCCACTATCTCCGTAAGCTTTCCATCGGGGGATTGTCCTGTTACCTTTAATCCTTTATCCTCCAGAGTCTTTCTAAAACCGTTGTTCATCTCATATCTGTGGCGGTGTCTCTCCCAAACCTCCGGCATGCCATAGTGCTCACGGGCTTTGCTTCCCACCTCAAGACAGCAGGGATATTTTCCAAGCCGCATTGTTCCGCCTTTTTCCGTAATACCTCTTTGCTCCGGCATAAGGTCAATTACCGGATATGGTCCGCCGGGGAAAAATTCCGAGGACTGCGCCTGCTCCAGTTCGGCGGCATGACGGGCAAATTCCACCACCGCCATCTGCATTCCAAGGCAAATGCCAAAATACGGAACTTCATTTTCCCGTGCATAGCACACGGCAGATATCATCCCCTCGATTCCCCTGTCACCAAAGCCGCCGGGCACTAAAACGCCGTGGCAATCCCCCAGATATTCTTCGGTGTTTTCATCAGTTATAAGCTGAGAGTCCACCCACTTTATTTCCACACTGACCCCGTTTTCCATTCCTGCATGGTGAAGTGCCTCCACAACGCTGAGATAGGCGTCATGAAGCTCCGTATACTTACCCACAAGGGCAATTTTCACGCTGCCCTCCGCTGCCATCTCCTTCAGGGTCATGGCCTTCCATTCGGTAAGGTCCGGCTCTTTGTCCCCCAAGCCCAGCTTTCGGCACACCACCTTGTCAAGTCCCTCCTTTGCAAGATAAAGGGGCACTTGATAAAGGGACGGCGCTGTAAGATTTTGTATAACGCAGTCCGGCTCCACATTGCAAAACAGCGCAATTTTTTGCCTTATGTCCTGAGTTATAGGCTCGTCCGTGCGGCAGACAAGGATATCCGGCTGTATCCCAAGGGACAAAAGCTCCTTAACCGAGTGCTGAACCGGCTTTGATTTAAGCTCATCGGAGCCGGGCACACGCACAATAAGCGGCACGTGGATAAAAATCACATTCTCCCGTCCCTGCTCGTTTGCAACCTGCCGAATGCTTTCAAGGAAGGGCTGGCTTTCAATATCACCCACGGTACCGCCGATTTCCGATATCACCACGTCTGTTTCCGGCCCCGCAAGGGCATAAACATGAGACTTTATTTCGTTTGTCATATGGGGAATAATTTGAACTGTTGCGCCAAGGTAATCGCCGCTGCGCTCACGGTTTAAAACATTCCAATATATCTTACCGGAGCTTACGCTGGAGCGTCCCGTAAGGCTTTCGTCCACAAAGCGCTCATAATGTCCCAAATCAAGATCAGTTTCCGCCCCGTCGTCGGTTACGAAAACCTCTCCGTGCTGATAGGGGCTCATTGTCCCGGGATCAACATTAAGATATGGGTCAAATTTTTGCAGTGTTATCCGCAGTCCCCGCTGCTTTAAAAGCCGCCCAAGAGAAGCGGCGCATATCCCCTTACCAAGGCCGGAGACAACGCCGCCTGTGATGAAAATAAATTTTGACATAATGCTCCCTCCCTTATTTGCCGCTCGAGCCGTAGTTTGCAAGAATTCGTGCCGACGGGTCGTTTACATTGCAGCCCGGCCAATCCTTGTTGGGCATCCAAAAATCACTTACCATTTTCGATTGCCCGGGATAGTATTTCTCAAAAATCTCCCTGTACAAAAGACTTTCCTTTGTGAAGGGTCGGGCGTGGTCATATTCTTTGCATTTTTCTTCAAATTCCCTGTCGGTGTATAGTTTTTGGGCATAATCCTTTAAATCGTCCACCATAGAATGCCCCACCGCATCGGAAAAAGCTGCCTTTTCCCGCCATAAAATCTCGGGCGGCAGCCAATCGCCCTCCTCAAATGCCCGTCTGAGGAGATATTTTCCCTTACCGTGGTTATTCATTTTTATCTCCGGGCATAGGGACATTACATATTTTGCAAAAAAGATATCGCCAAAGGGCACTCTTGCCTCCAATGAGTTCACGGAAATGCAGCGGTCCGCACGCAGAACATCATACATGTAAAGCTCGTCAACCCGCTTTTTAGACTCCCTTTGAAACTCCTGTGGTGAGGGCGCAAAGTCCGTGTACTTATAACCGAAAAGCTCGTCGCTTATTTCTCCCGTCATAAGCACCCGAACGTCAGTTTTCTCGTGGATATACTTGCAGCAAAGGTACATGCCCATGCTGGCACGGATGGTTGTTATATCATATGTGCCCAACGCCGCAATCACGGTTTCCAAATTCTCAATAACCTCGTCGCGGGTCATAATAACCTCCGTGTGCTGTGTTCCTATATGCTTTGCCGCAATGCGGGCATATTTAAGGTCAATCGCGTCCTTATCCATGCCGATTGCAAAGGTGCGGATTGGTTTTTGCAAAAGCCTTGCTGCAACGGCACAAACAATACTTGAATCCAGACCTCCGGAAAGAAGAAAACCCAGGGGGGCGTCCGAATCAAGGCGCTTCTCAATGCCCTGAACCAAAAGACTGCGAATATTGCGGCTTGCCTCCTCCTCACTGTCACAGCAGGGCTTCTCCACCCTTGTCACATCGGCATATCGGGTAAAAACCCCGTTTTTCCAGTAGCAGCCGGGGGGAAAGGGCATAATATGCTCACATAGTCCCACAAGGTTTTTTGCCTCGCTGGCAAAGGCAGCGCTTCCATCGTCCAGCCTTCCGTAAAAAAGCGGGCGTATCCCTATGGGGTCCCTTGCAGCAACAAGGCCACCGGCTTTTTCATCATAGAGAATAAGGGCAAACTCGGCATCCAGCATGGCGAACATTTCCACACCATACTCATGGTACATGGGCAGAAGTATCTCGCAGTCGCTGCCGCTTTGAAACTTGCAGCCCATTGCGATAAGCTCGGTTTTTATGGGACGAAAGCCATATATTTCACCGTTGCACACAAGGGCGTCACCCTCCCTGTGAAAGGGCTGCATCCCCTCTGGGGAAAGTCCCATAATGGCAAGACGATGAAAGCCCAGCCAGCCGTCACCCACCTCTTCAAAACGAGTCATGTCCGGTCCTCTTGACCGGGTTTTATCAAAGCAGGCCTGCACATTGTTTGCGCAAACGCTCCTTTTCTCAAAGCCAATTATAGAACACATATAATGCAAACCTCCTTAAAGCAATAAAAAAAGAGAGCAGCCCAGCGCCCTCCCAATTGAGAACGCAAGCTGCCCATCCGCGGTGCCACTTATTAACATGTTTGGCATTTTAGCACTGTGAAAAAACCTTGTCAAGCCCGCTTGAAAATTTTTCTAAAAACTATCTTGACAAGGAAAAAGCAAGAACTTATAATACATCCATTGATGAGCGAGGGTGCTTCCAACCGTGGGGCACTCTCGCCTTTTTAATTATGTAATTTCATCCCGAAAGGAGAACGAAAATATGAGTAAGTATACAAGAGAGGATATTATAAAGCTGGTAACCACTGAGGATGTTGAGTTCATTCGAATGCAGTTCACCGATATATTCGGTCAACTTAAAAACGTGGCCATCACCCGTTCTCAGATTGAAAAGGCAGTCAATAATCAAATTATGATAGACGGCAGCTCCATTGAGGGCTTTACACGGATCCATGAGTCCGACCAGTATCTATATCCCGATCTTGACACCTTTACAATTCTACCCTGGCGCCCTCAACATGGAAAGGTGGCTCGTCTCATCTGCGACGTTCACAATCCCGATGGAACAGCCTTTGTGGGTGACCCCCGCCATGTGCTTAAATCCGTTCTTGAGCGTGCCGCAAAAATGGGCTACTCCTTCAATGTCGGCCCGGAGTGCGAATTTTTCCTTTTTGAAACCGACGAGCGGGGCAAACCCACCACCCATACCGGAGATGAGGCGGGTTATTTTGACCTTGCCCCCTTGGATCACGGCAGCAACACCCGCCGTGAAATCTGCCTTGCACTGGAGGCAATGGGCTTTGAAATTGAAGCCAGCCATCACGAGGTTGCCGCCGGACAGCACGAAATTGACTTCAAGTACGCTGAGGCCCTGCGTGCTGCCGACAATATTATGACCTTTAAGCTTGCCGTAAAGACCATTGCTCAAAAAAACGGGCTTCATGCCACCTTTATGCCAAAGCCTCTTTACGGCGTAAACGGCTCGGGAATGCACACCAACATGTCCCTTTTTAAGGACGGGAAAAACATTTTTGCCGACAATTCCGACCCCCGGGGGCTTTCCAAGGAGGCCTATAGCTTTATTGCCGGTCTTTTAACCCACATTAAGGGTATGGCTGCCATAACAAATCCTCTGGTAAACTCCTATAAGCGGCTTGTTCCCGGTTATGAAGCGCCCTGCTACCTTGCCTGGAGTGCCTCCAACCGTTCCGCCCTTATCCGCATTCCCGCCGCAAGAGGACAGTCCACTCGTGTGGAGCTTCGCTGCCCCGATCCCGCCTGCAATCCTTACCTTGCCTTGGCCGTGTGCCTTGCCGCCGGGCTTGACGGTATCGAACGGGGACTTACACCCCCTGCAGAAGTTACAGAGAACATCTTTGTTATGGACGAAGCCACCCGTGCGGAAAACGGAATCGACAGTCTGCCCGGCACTCTGGCCGAGGCCGTGAAGCTGATGGGGGAGGATACCCTAATTACGGACACCTTGGGAGGGCATGTAACCGCCCAGTACACCGCAGGAAAGCTTTCAGAGTGGAATGAGTACCGCACCCGTGTTTCCGACTGGGAAATTTCCAAGTATATGGTCATCTATTGATAATGTGGGCAATTCACCCGTAAACTGATTGAAAGGAGGTGCGGCAATGATAAGAACTGTTGTGGCCTTTGCCACCGAGGATGCGAGAAACACAATTTCAGGGCTTTTGGAAAAAAGCGGCATATCCGTCCGTTTTTCTTGCCGCACCGGCCTTGAAGCGGTTCGTGCAATTAAAAAGATGGGCGGCGGCGTGGTGGTCTGCGGCAGCAGACTTCCGGATATGACCGCCGACGAGCTGTGCTTTGAGCTTTACGAATCTGCCTTTTTCCTTGTTGTGGGTAAACCCTCCCAACTGCAGCTTTGCGAAAGCGAGGACATTTTTAAGCTCTCCACACCCCTTCGGGGCGGTGAGCTGGCAGGCTCGGTAAACATGCTTCTTCAAATGGATGAGCGGCGCTCCCGGTCGTCTCTTCCAAAGCGCAGCGACATGGATAAGGACCTTGTTATGCGGGCAAAAAGCTTTGTTATGGAGAAAAACGGCATGAGCGAGGATGCCGCTTACCGCTTTATACAGCGGCGCAGCATGGAAACCTCCACGCCTATGACCGAAATTGCCCGCCTTATTTTAAACGCACTTGACTAACCCAAAAGGATTGGAGGATTCTCCTATATGAATCGGCAAGAAACGGGACTTTATTGTCCCCAGTTGGAACACGATTCCTGCGGAATCGGTGCCGTGGTGGACATACACGGCAGGAAAACCCACAAAACAGTGGATGACGCCCTTTCCATTGTGGAAAAGCTGGAGCACCGTGCAGGACAGGATGCTTCAGGCAAAACCGGCGATGGTGTCGGAATATTGATTCAAATTCCCCACGCCTACTTTATTGAAGCCGTTCCGGAGCTACAACGCAAAAATCCGGGAATGTGTGAGTACGGCGTAGGGATGTTTTTCTATCCCAAGGAGCGCCTTGCACGAATACGTTCCCAGCGGCTCTTTGAAACAATTGCCGCCCGCTCGGGCATGGACATAATATGCTGGCGTGACGTTCCCACAAGGCCCGAGATACTAAGCCCCCTTGCCGCAGACAGTATGCCTTATATCTGCCAGTGCTTTATTGCCGCACCCACGACGGGCATGCCCGCAGTGGACTTTGACAGAAGACTTTATATCCTCCGTCGTGAATTTGAGCAGTCCGCACCGGATACATATGTTTGCTCCCTTTCCTGCCGTACCATAGTCTATAAGGGCATGCTGCTTGTAAGTCAGCTTCGCCGCTTTTTCCCCGAGCTTGACGACAAACGCTGTACTTCGGCACTGGCCTTGGTGCATTCCCGCTTTTCCACCAACACCCAGCCAAGCTGGGAGCGTGCTCACCCCAACCGTCTTCTTTGTCACAACGGCGAAATTAACACCATTCGGGGAAATATTGACCGTATGATAGCCCGGGAAGAGACCATGGCCTCGCCGCTTTTGGACGACAGCCTTAAAAAGCTTATGCCGGTGGTTTGCCCCGGCGGCTCGGACTCCGCCGCCCTTGACAACACCTTGGAATTTCTTATGTTCTGCGGCATGGAGCTTCCAAAAGCGGCCATGGTAACTGTGCCGGAGCCTTGGAAGCGCAGGAGCGATTTATCCCGTGCCAAGCGTGATATGTACCACTATTACGCCACCATGATGGAGCCTTGGGACGGACCTGCCGCCCTTCTTTTCTCCGATGGCGAGCTGGTTGGCGCAGCACTGGATAGAAACGGGCTTCGCCCCATGCGGGTTTATGAAACCAACGACGGCTATCTTATTATCTCCTCGGAGGTGGGCGTTTTGGACATCCCGCCTGAGAACATCAAAAAAAGAAGCCGAATAGCTCCCGGTGGAATGCTTGTTGCCGACCTTACCGGCGGCTGCATTTATGACGATGATCAGATAAAGTCTGCCTACGCCTCCCAGTACCCCTATGGCGAATGGCTTGACAGAGAGCTTGTGCATTTATCATCTCTGCCCGTGCCCATGGGAAGATCCCCGGAGTTCACCTGTGAGCAGCGTACCCAACAGTGCCTTGCCTTCGGCTATCACTACGAGGATCTTAAAGACACGATTCTCCCCATGGCCACCATGGGGATAGAGCCAACGGCGGCAATGGGTGCTGACATTCCTCTTGCCGTTCTATCGGAAAATCATCAGCCCTTGTTCCGTTATTTCCGACAGCAATTTGCCCAGGTAACCAATCCGCCCATTGACGCCATCCGTGAGGAAATTGTTACGGACACCACGGTATACGCAGGTTCTGATGGCAACCTTTTGGAGGACAAAGCGGAAAACTGCCATGTGCTGCAAATCGAAAGTCCCATCCTTACCGGCAGCGACATGATGAAGATTCGTACCCTTGATATGCCGGGGCTTAAAAGCGGCACAGTTTCCCTTCTTTATTACAAGTACACCTCCCTTGAAAAAGCGTTGGAACAGCTTTTCGTGGACTGTGACAAGGCTTGGCGGCGGGGCTGCACCATTATAATTTTGTCTGACCGCGGGGTGGATGAAAACCACATGGCAATTCCCTCCCTTTTGGCGGTTTCGGCAGTGGAACAGTATTTAATTCGCACAAAAAAGCGCACGGCGGTTTCCGTTATCCTTGAAAGCGGCGAGCCCCGCAGCGCTCATGACTTTGCCGTGCTTTTGGGCTATGGTGCAAGAGCCGTGCATCCATACCTTGCCCACAACTGCATTACGGGTCTTATTGACGACGGCCTTCTTGACAGGGATGCCCACTTCGCCATTGAGCAGTACAACAGCGCCGTTGTTCACGGCATTGTGAAAATTGCCTCCAAAATGGGTATCTCCTCACTACAGTCCTACCAAAGCGCCCAGATATTTGAAGCGCTGGGAATATGCAGGAACGTAATTGATAAGTATTTTACCAACACCCTGAGCCGTGTAGGTGGTATAGGTCTGGAGGAAATCGGGCAGGCCGTGCTTTTCAACCACAACAAGGCCTTTGACCCTCTGGCACTGCCCACCGAGCTTTCCCTTTCAAGCAGCGGAATGCACAAGCTGCGCAGCGGCAAGGGCGCAGAGGATCACATGTATTGCCCGTCCACCATTTTGTCCCTTCAAAAGGCAGTGCAAAAAGGAAGCTATGAAGATTTTTGCAAATACTCTGCCCTTGTGGATGACGAAGCGCTGCCCCACACCCTTCGGGGACTTCTTGAATTTACCTTCGATAGCACAAGTCCCATTTCCCTTGACGAGGTCGAGTCGGTGGACTCCATCGTAAAGCGTTTTAAAACCGGAGCCATGTCCTACGGCTCCATTTCTCAGGAGGCCCATGAATGCCTTGCCGAAGCCATGAATATTCTTGGCGGCAAATCAAACTCCGGTGAGGGCGGCGAAGACCCTCAGCGCTTGGGTACGAACAAAGGCTCCGCCATAAAGCAGGTGGCCTCCGGCCGCTTCGGGGTCACCAGCGAATACCTTGTAAGCGCAAAGGAAATTCAAATCAAAATGGCTCAGGGCGCAAAACCCGGCGAAGGCGGGCATCTTCCCGGCAGCAAGGTTTGGCCGTGGATTGCAAAAACAAGGCTGTCCACCCCAGGGGTGGCGCTAATTTCCCCCCCTCCCCACCACGACATATATTCAATTGAGGATCTTGCTCAGCTAATTTTTGACCTTAAGTGTGCAAATCCCAGCGCCAATATCTCCGTAAAGCTGGTAAGCGAGGCGGGTGTGGGCACAATTGCCTCCGGCGTTGCAAAGGCCGGAGCAGGAACAATTTTAATCTCCGGCAGCGATGGCGGCACCGGCGCTGCCCCCGAAAGCTCCATACATAACGCCGGGATGCCTTGGGAGCTGGGTCTTGCCGAAGCCCATCAGACGCTTATAAAAAACGGGCTTCGTCATATGGTTCGTTTAGAGGCTGACGGAAAACTTATGACCGGAAGGGATGTTGCCATTGCCTGCATGCTGGGCGCAGAGGAATTTGGCTTTGCAAGTGCTCCGCTGGTTTCCATGGGCTGCATGATGATGCGTGTGTGCAATCTGGACACCTGCCCCGTGGGTATCGCCACTCAGGATCCGGCTCTCCGCAAAAATTTCAAGGGGAAGCCGGAGTATGTGGTCAATTTTATGAGATTTGTGGCTCAGCAGCTTCGTGAAATCATGGCAAAGCTGGGCGTGTGCACCGTTGACGAGCTTGTTGGGCACACGGAATATCTTCGTGTGAAGAAAAAGCAAATCACCCACCGTGCGCAAATGGTGGACCTTTCGGCACTTCTTGTCCAAGGGACCGCCCCCTGTGACAAAGGCCCTCAGTCGGGCGTGGCGTGCTTTGACCCCGCTGCAAAGCTTGTTCCCCAGGACTTAGACCGGCTTCTTTCCTGTGAAACGGCTCCCTGCTTTAAAATTTCCTGCACCAACCGTGCCTTTGGAACGCTTCTGGGCTCGGAAATAACCAAGCGCTTTGGCTCCTCACTTGCACCAAACACCATCCATATTAAGGCCATAGGCGGTGCGGGGCAGTCCTTCGGCGCTTTTATCCCACAGGGGCTGTCCCTTGAGCTTCAGGGCGATGCCAACGACTATTTGGGAAAGGGTCTTTCCGGCGGCTGCATTGCGGTATATCCCCCCAAGGGCTGCCGTGAGGACGATATAATAATCGGAAACGTGGCTCTGTACGGTGCCACCTCCGGCGAGGCCTATATCTGCGGACGTGCCGGAGAGCGCTTCGCCGTGCGCAATTCCGGCGCTTGGAGCGTTGTGGAGGGCGTTGGCGACCACGGCTGCGAATACATGACCGGAGGTCGCATTGCGGTGCTTGGCCCCACCGGACGCAACTTTGCCGCAGGAATGTCCGGCGGCATGGCCTATGTTCTTGATAGGGAGCACGACCTTTATCGGCGGGTAAATAAAGAGCTTGTGGCTATTGAGCCCATAAGCGAGCCAAACCACAAAAAGGAATTACATGACATGCTTTGCGCCCATTTGAAGGCCACAGGCTCTGTCTGCGCAGGTGAGCTTTTAGATGATTTTGATGCACAAATATGCAACTTCAAGCTGGTTGTGCCACGGGCATACAGCGCAATGCTTAAGCGCATTGCCGAATACGAGTCAGCCGGGCTTTCCCGGTCGTCAGCCGAGCTTAAAGCATTTATGGAGGGGAGGAAATAGACATGGGAAAACCCACAGGCTTTATGGAATTTGAAAGAATCCAGTGCAGCACCCTGCCCCCAGCCCAAAGAGTGGAGAGCTTCGAGGATTTTCACCTCCCCCTAAGTGAGGATGCCCGCCGCTGCCAAGGCGGACGCTGCATGGACTGCGGCACGCCCCTGTGTCAAAGCGGCATAAGTCAAGACGGCAGGCTTTTGGGCTGTCCGCTCCACAACCTTATCCCGGAGTGGAACGACCTTCTTTGGCGAAAGCACCCGGAGCTTGCCCTTGAGCGGCTTTTAAAAACCAACTGCTTCCCCGAATTTACCGGCCGTGTTTGTCCCGCACTTTGCGAGCGTGCCTGCACCCTTGGGTATATCGGCGAGCCGGTGACCGTGCGGGAAAACGAGCTTTACATTATTGAAGCCGCCTTTGAAGCGGGGCTTATGCGCCCCGTTCCCCCCGCCTCACGCTCCGGAAGGACTGTCGCCGTTGTTGGCTCCGGCCCCGCCGGACTTTCCGCCGCATGGTGGCTTAACCGCAGTGGACACAGCGTAACCGTATTTGAGCGGGACTCGGAGCCGGGCGGCCTTCTTCGCTACGGTATTCCGTCCATGAAGCTTCCGAAAGATATTGTTCAGCGAAGAATCGCCTTGGCGGAGGCGGAGGGCATTGTTTTTAAAACCGGTGTAAATGTGGGCAGTGACCTGGACGTAAGCGAGCTTCGGGCCGCCTACGACTGCGTGATTTTCTGCTGCGGCGCTCAAAAGCCCCGCACCGTCAGCTTCACGGGTAAGGCGGGGGGCATCGGTTTTGCCCTTGACTATCTGCGCAGCCCCGACAAGGAGCTTTGCGCAAGGGGCAAAGCCGTTACCGTAATCGGTGCAGGAGACAGCGCCTCGGACTGCATTGCAACCGCACTCCGTCAGGGGGCATCAAGTGTTACTCAGCTTATTCGCAAGCCGTCATCATTTTACACCGAGCCTGCCGACTATGCTCACGAGGAGGCACTGGCTGTGCTTGGGCGGGACATTCGCATGTTTGAAACCCAGCTTTCCTCCGTGCATAGCGACGAGAGCGGCGAGCTGTGCGCTGTAACTGTGTCCTCCCCCGAAGGCAGCTTACGCCTTCCTGCACAGCGGCTTTACATTGCCTCCGGTTTTTCCGGCAGCGACGCCGGTTTCGAGGTTCCCGCCGCCCCCGGCGTTTTCATGGCGGGTGATATGAGGAGCGGCGCCTCCCTTGTGGTTCTTGCCATTGCCGATGGCAGGCGTGCCGCCGCCGAGGCCGAGCTGTATATGCTTGGGTACACTAAAATATGATTATTTTATATTCATATGCTAATTTTAATTTTAAGCCTCCCCTTGCAGGCCTTATCCGATTTTGTGGTTTTTTTCGTCTTTTTGGGAAAATTATCCGAAAGTTTGGACGATTTTTGCCTATAGAAAAATATACATGACGAATTCACTTGACATCCTGTGCTCCATGTGCTACTCTCATGGTGGCTACGGTGTGAATCGATACCGCAGTATTTTTTTTAAAGAGGTAGTCTATGTTCAAAGACAAGACCATTGTCTGCAAGGATTGCGGACAGGAATTCACTTTCACCGCTAATGAGCAAGAGTTCTACGCTGAAAAAGGCTTCACAAACGAGCCCCAGCGTTGCAAAGCTTGCCGCAATGAACGCAAGGGAAACAACTCTCGCGGAAACGGCGGTACACGACAGATGTACGATGCAGTTTGTGCGGAGTGCGGAAAGCCCTGCAAGGTTCCCTTCGAGCCTCGCTCTGACCGCCCTGTTTATTGCAGCGACTGTTTCAGAAGATAAATAGTGATTTCAAAAAAAGCATCCCTTTCGGGATGCTTTTTTTATTTGCACACTAACGTTAAATGCCGCAGGGACATATTGCCCTGCGGCATTTAATGCTGTTACTGCGGTTTATTGCTTTGTATCAGATTGGTCAAATTCCCCGCTTAAATTAAGCTCGCCCCGCTCGTTAAGCTCGCTTATTATTCTGTCATAGGTCTCCTTGTTTATTTTAAATTTAAAGCGGTAAACAATATATCCGGACACGATGAAAATAAGCGGAATTAAAAGCATCACGAGCTTTATAATAAGTTTTCCGCCGTCATCAATGGTTTCAGCGGCGGTATCGCCGGTCTTAATTCCGGACCACACCAGGCTAAGGCTTACAAGTCCCATGGATATAGCTCCGCCTATTTTATTTATCAGCGGCTGAACCGACAGTGTTATACTTTCGTTGCGCTTATGAAGCTTCCACTGGCCATACTCTATGGTGTCCTCCAGGAACATCAGCATAAGGATCTGGATAAATGCCTCGCCGATGAAAAGCAGCAGCGCCGCCACCACTATAATGGGCAGGCTCTTGTCCGCAAAGAAAAAGACAAGGTATCCGAAAACGACCAATATGGTGGAGAAAAGATAAAGCTTTTCCCTGGAAAACTTCCTTGAAAACATGGGGAAAACGGAAAGTGCGGAAAGCTGGGCAACGCCCACCACCGCCGCAAGCACAGCGTACATTGCCTTGTTGCCAAATATGTACTGCATGTAGTAAATTGAAATAGTTGTTGTAGTCATGTATCCGATTGTGAAAAGGGACATGGCAAGGGTGGTCCACAAGAGCTGGTCGTTTTTGCTAATTACACGCCACATGCCGCCTAAGGTGGTTTTTTCCTCCTTCTTGAACATGTAGTGCTTTTCCTTTACCCCTAAAAGTGTGAAAAGTTGGAATAAAAGCATTAAAACTGTAACAGCCGCCGCCACGATAAACCAGGCCTTGGGGGTGTTGCCCATGCCGTCCGTAATTGGTTCCCAGCCCACCATTATTGCAAACATGCCTATATTTGCGCAAATTCTTGCAAAAGCGCCCATCTTTTCCCTAACCTGCTGATCGACACTCAGGGAGGGAAGCATTGACCAGTATGCAATGTCGTTCAGGCCATAGAAAATGTCCCAAAGTATATAGGCTATGCCGAAAACCGCAACAAACCAGTAGTTTCTAAGGCCGAAGTCGGTAAAGAGCACCATGTAGCAGGCCGCACCCGCAAGAGCGCCAAACAGCATGGGCGGCTTAAACTTGCCGTGCTTTGAACGGCCGTTGTCCACAATAAGCCCCATAAGCGGGTCATTTAGGGCATCGAACACACGAAGGATTGTGAAAACAAGACTTGTTGCCAAAAACACACCAATGGGAAGCTGCAAAACATTGGAAAGGTAGTAAATCAAGGCGTTTGCTTCAAGGGCATAGAACATATCCCGCCCAATCGTGCCAAGTCCAAAGAACACCATATTACGTTTATCCAGCTTGTTCATTTAACTTTCTCCTCATCTTCATTAGCTTTATTTTCCGAAAGCCTTACGGTATACAATTGGGAGCCAAAGTCTCCCCAAAGTCTTAAGCCGCTGTGGTAGCCCGTGCCGATAAATTGATTGTTCAGCCCAATGCCCTGGGCAAGAGCCGAACCGCTTGCTTTAAGCGACAGCGCCCCATCACTTAAGGCATAGTGCCTGTTTACCATACGAAGAACAAAACCGTCAGGCTTAAGCTTTACCGGCGAGATATGCTTTATAAGTCCCCCGAAGCGTGAAACCGCCACCTTTTGGGGAACCGTTCCAAGCTCATATTCCCGCTTTCCATCCAGTCCCTTGACGCAGAGGGTGTCGTTGCTGTCCCCCGCCCGTGTTAGGCTCTGTACAAAGGCCAGCACCCCTTGAGTTTTGTCCCTCTCAACGCTCAGGAAGATTTCCTTATTATTGTCCACACAGTCGTACCTGTAAAAATCTCCAAACTGAAAGGTGCGCCGATATCGCTTATAAAACTCTATCTGCTCACTCACCTGCCGTTTTTCCACGGCCGAAAGCTCCCCCAAATCCAGCTCGTAGCCGAAGGCGCCGAAGGCCGCCACGTTAAACCGGGTGAAAAGTGGTGTTGCTCTGAGGGTTTGCTGGTGAGGGGACTGGGAAACGTGGGCACCCATTGCAGACTGGGGATAAAAGTAGGATAGCCCCTTTTGTATTCTCAGCCGCTCAATGGGGTCGGTATCGTCCGAAGCCCAAATTTGGGGCGAGTAGCACAGCATACCTAAATCAAAACGGTTTCCGCCGGAGGAGCAGCTTTCAAAAAGAATATGGGGGCGTGGGCGGAAAATGCGCCCCAGCACGTCGTAAAGTCCCAGTATGTAGCGGTGATAAAACTCTCCAGCAGGGCAGCTATCTGAAAACATGTCGCTCATGTGGCGGTTCATGTCCCACTTAACATAGCTTATTTCGCTGCTGTCAAGTATTTGGGACACGCTTTGCACGATATAGTCCCTTACCTCATCCTTCGTCAAGTCTAAAATGAGCTGATTTCTTCCAAAGGACGGACTTCTTCCCGGCAGCATAACGGCATATTCGGGGTGGCTGCGAAAAAGCTCGCTGTCCATATTTACGGACTCCGGCTCAAACCACAGCCCAAAGTCCATGCCCATTTTCCGTATCCTTTTGGACAATCCAGAAATACCGTCGGGCAGCTTTTTGCGGTTCACCTGATAGTCTCCAAGTCCCGCCGTGTCGTCGTTTCGGTTTCCAAACCAGCCGTCGTCCAGAACAAAAAGCTCTACGCCCAGTTTTTTTGCCCGCCGAGCCAGACGTAAAAGCTTTCGACGGGTAAACTTAAAAAAATGGGCTTCCCAGTTGTTCAAGAGAACAGGGCGCTCCCGACCCTTCCAGTCGCCCCGGACAATGTGTCCGTTGACGAAGTCATGAAAGTTCCGGCTCATACCGTTAAAGCCTGCCTCAGAAAAGGTCATTACCGCTTCGGGGGTTTCAAAGCACTCGCCATTTTTTAGCGTCCAGAAAAAGCACAGGGGATTTATCCCCGACACCACCCGAACCATATTTCGTGAGGAAAGCTCCACAGCGGTATAATGGTTTCCACTGTACACAAGGTTAAAGCCGTACACTCTACCCCTGTCCTCGTTTGCGCCCTCCTCGGCAAGCATTACGCCGGGGTTGTGGCGGTTGGACGAGCCGCCCGTGGTGCTTTCGTTTACAAAGCAGCCGGGCATAAGCCTTCTGTCATGACGGTTTGCCTCGGAAATCCAGTCCCCGTCGAGGGTAATCATTTTATATCCCCCATTGGGCAAATCCATAAGCATACTCATAATTCGCCGTATCTCAATGGACTCTTTCTCAAGGTTTTGAAGAACAGCCCTTCGGGTGATAACATTTTCGTTTATGTAGGCAGTGTATATAAGCGAAAGCTTAATGTTAAATACCTTGTCCCGCAGGCTTATAATAAGGGTTTCCGCCTCCGCTTTATCCTCAGTATAAGCACAGGGCAGCGTTTTTGCGGGAAAATCACCTTCACGAAGCTCAAAGCTGTCAAACCCAAAATCCGCGGTATATGAGCCGTCGGGCATTTTCATTTCCAGGGGGGTAATGCGAAAATCCCCCTTGCCTATCCCCGACCAGTTCAGCGGCACATTGTCAAGACAATAGGTCCCGTCCTCTGGAGTGTACATCACCTGAGAGCCATAGGGCATGGTGCGCTTATAGCGCAGCGCCTCGGCGTCACCCATTTCCACAGGAGCACCGTAGTGGATTTGCTCAATATGCCCGTGCTCGTTGACCATAAGCATGCAGGACGTGCTTTTCGTGTTTATTAGGAAGGTTTTATCCTTCTCAATTATATGCTCCACGGGTCTACCTCCCGATTATTGCGGCTTCAAAGGGTGCAAGCTCGCCCTCCACCGCCTCACCGTCATAGCTTGAAAACAGCGCTTCGCCGGAAAGAGGGCTTTTTTTCGCCTTTGCCGTAAGGTTAATTACCACCTGCAGCACCTCGCCGTTTAATTGGCGCTCATAGGCGTAAACACCGTTCTTTCTGTAAAGCTCCTTAAAGCTTCCCCTCTTCAAAACGTCGCTTTCATTGCGAAAAGCAATAAGCCGCCGATAAAACCACAGCACGGAGTCTTCGTCCCGAAGCTGGTTTTCCACGTTTATTTTCGGATAATTGCCGTTCACGGAAAGCCATGGTGTACCCGAGGTAAAGCCGCCGTTTTTGTCTGCGCTCCACTGCATGGGGGTTCTTGCATTGTCACGGCTTTTAAGCCTTATCATTTTCCAGCGAAATCCCTTGGGGAAGTGCAGTCTGCCGGTCAGCCGCCAAATGTTCAAGGATTCAACATCCCGAACCTTTTCCATATTCGGAAAATCGAAGTTGGTCATGCCGATTTCCTGCCCCTCAAACATGAAGGCTGTGCCACGAAGGGTCAAAAGCAGTATTGCCAGCGCCTTGGCGCTTTGTCTGTGATACTCCCCGTCATCCCCAAAGCGGGAAACGCTTCGGGGCTGGTCGTGGTTTTCAAGATACACCGTGTTCCAGTCAAGGGCGTTTTGCCACTTGGTGATGGTCTTAAAAAATCTGTCGGGAGAAAATTTTCTTATAAACCATTTAACGAAATAGCAGTCCGTTTCCATATGCTCAAAGGCGAAAACCGTGTCAAGCTCACCCCGCTTCGGGTTAACCAAATCGTCTGCCATTTTGGGAGTGACAAACACGGTTTCCCCCACCGTGTAGCAGTCATACTTGGAGAACACCTCTGTATTAAAGCGGTGCAAAAGTCTATGTGTCCCCTCTGTGGAGATATAGTGCTCACTTCCCGTAAGGGCAGGCTTCCACCGCCCGTTTTCCAAAGAATCCTTGTAGATTATATTAATAACATCACAGCGGAAACCGTCCACACCCCTGTTAAGCCAAAAACGCATCACATTTTCCACGGCCTCAACTGTGGCCTCGTTGTGATAGTTCAAATCCGGCTGCTCCTTTGCAAAAAGGTGAAGGTAGTATTCACCCCGAAGCTCGTCAAACTCCCAGCAGTCCTCGCCAAAAAAGCTGCCCCAGTTGGAGGGCTTTTTCCCCTTCTCACCTTTTTTCCAGATGTAAAAATCCGTGTAAGGCTCTATGCGGCGGCGGCTTTTTTGAAACCACTCATGCTGGTCGGAGGTATGATTTATCACCAAATCCATGATGATTTTAATGTCAAGGCTTTTTGCCTGGGCAATAAGCTCATCCATATCCTCAAGGCTGCCGTAATTTTCGTGGATCGCACAATAGTCGCTGATGTCATAGCCGTTGTCCCTGTTTGGCGAGGGGTACAGCGGCGAAAGCCACAAAATGCCCACGCCCAGTGTCTTTAGATAGTCAAGCTTCGAAATAATGCCCCTGATATCACCGATTCCATCACCGTCAGAGTCGCAAAAGCTCATGGGATAGATTTGATATACTATCCTTTCCTTCCACCAATTTTCTTCAGCCAAGCTTATACTCCTCTCCAAGGGCAGCGGCTGCCATTTCCTTGGTGACCCCATGGTTTTCGTTCATCTGCTTGAAGAATTCACCGCTCTTTTTAATTTTGCGCTCCATAGTGCTTGTGTCCAGCTCCACAATTCCGAAGCGGGCAGTAAAGCCCTCCAGCCACTCAAAATTATCCACAAAGCACCAGTGATAATACCGCTTCACGGGAAGGCCGCTTTCACAAAGCGACTTCACGTGCTCGTATATATAGCGCCTGCGGAAAGCGTCAGTATTGTCCGCCGTGCCGTTTTCCGTTATGTATATGGGTAGCTGGGGCAAAATTTCATGAAGCTGGGCACAGCATTTTACTATTCCCTCAGGATAAATTTCCCACCCCAGATCGTTCACGGGAACACCGGGAAAGGTATTGTCCGCAAATCCCTTGGAGGCGGTGCGGGCATAGTAGTTGATTGCAAGAAAATCCGCAAAGCAGCCCTTGTCCCCGGCTGTGCCAGTAAGGTATGTTTTGCTGATTTTGCCCTGGAACATATACTCGGAAAGCTTTGCGCACAGGCAATGCCATGGATTTTTTGCGTTAAGGGGAGCGAAGGCCCGCATATGATGGGCGAAGCCCACCTTGGTATCGCTATAGCCCATTTCCTCCCGCATGGCATGAATTTTTTCGTATGCGCGGCGATGGCACTCGCCCATGTTTTTCATTATTTTCAAGGTTTTGGGGAGGCTGTTTTCTCCCGGAGGAAAATCGCCGCCCAAATATCCGCTTACGGCATAAACATTGGGCTCGTTTATTGTGATGTACTCGCTTACAAGCCCGCCCAAATTTTCCACTATTTTTTCTGTCAGCCGCAGAAAAACAGAAGTACTGTCTGGGCTTAAAAAGCCGCCCTTTTCCTCAAACCATAGGGGATTTGAAAAATGGTGGATGGTAAGGAGGACTTGGATTCCTTTTTCCTGAAGCAGCATAATTTCCCGACGGATGTTTTCAAATTCCTCCTGAGAGAATTCCCCTTCCGCAGGCTCTATCCGTGCCCATTCCACGCCGAAGCGGTAGTGTTGAATACCCATAGATGCCATAAGCTCGGTATCCTCCACCATAAATTTACGGTGCATAGTCGCCACGTTCGGGTCAAAGTTGTCCAAAATGTGGCCCTTTTTATACCAGTCGTACCAGTTGCTGTTTTTGCAGTCTCCGTCCACCTGTGTGGCAGCGGAGGCCACTCCCAAAGAGAAGTTTTCCGGAAAACGAAAATCGTCCATTTTAATCCCCCAAGTCGGATAAATTTTTTACTTCTGCTGCGGCGAGAAAGTTGCCGCCAGTTCTAAAAGTGTTTAAATATCACAGCTAATTGTTGCAATATGCATTAAAATGCGCAAATAAGACCTTTATTTATGGTTAGTATATCACTCAAAAGTCACATGCACAAGAACACTTTATTATGGATATGCCCCAGTTTTACAGCACTTGCTTATGTTGTTGGCCGTGCCTATTTAATTATCAGACATATGGCGAATTTAGTCGCAGGCGGTAGACAGTTTCTTTTAAAAATTTTAATGGATACATCCCCCAATCGACAGAATAATTATTTTGGACAGTCTTATAATTACGGTAGGCAAGAAGCCTACTATGTATTGAGAGGGGTATATTATGAAAAAAATTCTATCGCTTATTCTGGTTCTGGCAATCCTATGCAGCTTTTCCGTTTGTGCTTTTGCAAGTGACGGCACTACTACCTCCGGCAGCATTTTGGACAAACCCTTTGGCGAGGTTATTGGTGATATTGGGAACCAGCTTAAACCCAAGCCCGGCCTTTTAGACAACTTCCTTGAGGACTTTCTCGGCGTAATACAGCCGGCGGGCGGCCCCAGTCTCGGTCAGTTAACAGGACAGCTTGCCAAGGGCATCCTGGGAAAATACGTTCCCTTCAGGATGTAAGTACTTGCTTTGCATAAAGTTTTAAAAGCGAGGAGCTGAAAAAAGCCCATATTTAATCCCTGCTGAAAGTCAGTTGTATACCACTTTAATATAAAAGACCTCCGAAGGGATGCCAAAAGCATCTCTTCGGAGGTTTGCTGTTTATTTAGTTAAAAGCGCTTCCTCATCTTCAGTAATACATTACTCGGCAATTGTCGCATTTCTCTTCCTTTTACGCAACATATCCATAGATTTGCGCAACAAAATGTAAATTCGCAGAATTTGTGCAAAAAAGTTAATTCAGCGACAAGATTCGACGGCATTATTTTTCTTCATGGCGTATATTACCTAATTGTGCGGGGCAGAT
>CAZAIU010000011.1:0-25173 GCA_964485265.1 uncultured Oscillospiraceae bacterium
GCTTCCGGGTTGCACTTGATCAATGACAGCCTCTGGCAGACCACCGGATGTATATCCTCCAGGAAGCCAGAAGTCGTTAGCACCGCGCTCGTTCCCACTTGGAATTCTTAACCCTATAGGATAATGAATATCAACTCTAACCGGGGCTTCGCCTAAAGCGCCAGAGGGGAGACCAAGTAACTGCTCCAGCAATCTAACATTGCCATTTGTTTTTTGATTATTTCGTCAGCATATGGCGATGGAAAAAGAAATGTGCCGCTTTTCGGCCCTATCGTGCCCGTGGGTGCGGTTGCATAAAACTTTGTAACCCCGCCGTTGAACATACTAAGATGATTATCTATGTATTCTTTAGAAAGATATGTTTTGGGGTCCGGTCGCTGTCCCCCTGGCGTATCGATTATATCACGAATCTGTGCCTGTGTCAGTCCCGCACGACTTCGCCACTCGCCCTCTTAGCACAACGGGCGATGCCTCCTTTCCGATGTGAACTCGCTTCGCTGAACTTCACGTCGGAGGGACGACGACGAAAAGTGAGCCAATGCTCAAGCGACCATGGCTCCTCCGGAGCAAAAGCACCCTTAATATTATCCAGCAGCCCCATAGTTATGGCGATGGTAATATTATATAGATTAGGTTCTGCCGCCATTTCTTCGTGTCTATAAACAAAGCCCTGCCATGCTCCGATTAGCGTAGTCTCAGGGATACTATAACACACTACCGACGCAAAAGAAGTTACGCTCGTTGGCTTGCGTTTTGTGGTGCGAAGGGGGCAGACACAAATTTTCTTGGGCTTTATTTGCTAAGCATATTAAGGTATCTATCACCGTTTTTGATGATGTCTATTACTTGCGCCGACATTTCCTCGGGACTCTCTGTAATGTCCCCCAAAATCCACTCATGAATTAAATTGATAATTCCGGATATGTAAAAGTTCAGAGCAGCAGTAATTCTGTCGTTCCATTGCTGTGAAAAGGCGTTCTGTAATTCCTCAACTGCAATTTTTGTATATTGGCTGATAAGCTCAGAGCACCCGCTGTTCATATAAAGAGTTTTTGCATATGGCAGATTGTCATATTTGTGACGGAAGGAAAAGGTTATAACTGCAGTCGCCAAGGCTCTCGGGTCACTTGTTTCGCTTAAAATGTGTCTTAGCCCATCGCGGTAATCTGAAAGCATCTCCTCCTCAATGCTCTTTATCATATCAAAAATGCTGTCGTAATGCAGATAAAAGGTGCAACGGGAAAGCTCTGCCTTTTCGGTCAGCTCCCTAATTGTAATTTTGTTAACTGGTTTTTCCGCAATAAGCTCATAAAGAGCTTCCCTAAGATGCTTTTGTGTTCTGGCGATTCTTAAATCCTGTTTGTTATCCATTTTTTCTCCAATACACCTTTAGACATGCTGTATGATTTTTAACAGTTTTGGCAAATATGTTTACCTTATATTTTACAACTGCACTATAATAGACAAGTGTTAATTTGTCAACATGCGTTTAGCTTGCTATAAAAATTGGCATGTATTAGGTTGATTGGCATTAAAACTGTTTAACTTGGAGGGCATATGGACTACAGCGGAATTTTGTCAAAGCAGAGGGCTTTTTTTGATACAGGAAGAACTAAGGAGTATGAATTCAGAATCGAAGCACTTAAATCCCTGAAAGAGGCTCTTGTTTTTTATGAAGAAGAAATCAACGCAGCGCTGAAAATCGATTTAAACAAGGCTCCCGTAGAGGTTTACATGTCCGAATACGGAATATCCCTACAGCACATCAACCATGCTCTAAAGGAGCTTAAAAGCTGGATGAAACCAAAATCAAGAGCGGTTGGAATAAACGGACTGCCCGGCAGAGCATACGACATGTTTGAGCCATATGGCATGGTTTTGATAATGTCACCGTGGAATTACCCCATACAGCTCACAATGGGACCGCTAATAGGTGCAATTGCCGCAGGAAATTGTGCCGTTATTAAGCCTTCTGCGTACACTCCCGCTTCATCTTTGATAATAGAAAAAATAATACACCGCGCTTTTTCCAAAGAATATATAACAACCGTTCAGGGCGGGCGGGAAGAAAACAAAATGCTGCTAGAACAGCGCTTTGATTATATTTTCTTTACCGGCAGTGTTACTGTTGGAAGACTCGTTATGGAGAAGGCGGCAAAAAATCTTACTCCCGTCACTCTTGAGCTGGGAGGAAAAAGCCCATGTATAGTAACTGACGATGCAGACATAAAAAATGCGGCAAGAAGCATTGCCTTTGGAAAGCTACTTAATGCCGGACAGACCTGTGTCGGACCTGATTATGTTCTTGTTGCGGAGGAGCTAAAGGACAGCTTTTGCTCAGAAATAGCAAGGCAGTTCGAGCTTATGCTAGGGAATGCTCTGAAAAATGAGGACTATCCTAAAATTGTCAACGAGAAGCATTTTGACAGGCTCCTTGGACTTATGGAGAAAGTTACGGTTTGCAGCGGCGGAAGATTTGACCACAATACTCTAAAAATAGAACCCACAGTTCTTGTGGATGTGAATGAGGATGCTCCGGTTATGGGTGAGGAAATATTCGGTCCCCTGCTGCCCGTCATTTCATATAAATCCCTAGATGAGGCGGAGCAATTTGTACAAAATCGGGAAAAGCCCTTGGCACTATATCTTTTTACCTCTAGCAAAGAAGTGGAAAAGCGTGTTCTCGGAAGGCTGTCCTCGGGCGGTGCATGCGTAAACGACACAATAATACACATCATGTGCAAGGGATTAAGCTTCGGCGGAGTAGGCAACAGCGGAATGGGGCAATACCACGGAAGGCACAGCTTTATTACTTTTAGCCATACCAGAGGCGTTTACAAGAAAAGCACCATTTTTGACCTTCCTTTTAGGTACCACCCTTACACGCAGTCAAAATATGCTTTAACTCGGCGGCTAATGAAATGAGCGCAAGTCTGTTGAAGGGTATCCATAGCAAACTTGTACTTGAGGATACGGGAATTAAAGCTCGTTATTTTATAATATCTGATTAATGCAGGGACTGCGCACTCATTTTTGTGCCTTAGCTTCTGTTGTGGGCTGAGCATTTAAGGCTTCTTCTTTCAGTATCACATATTTTTCGGCAAAGGAAGCGGCAATAGCTCCGTCTGCTGTTGCGGTAACAAGCTGATGCAAGGATTTTGGACGCACATCTCCCGCGGCAAAGACTCCCGCAAGCTTTGTCTCCATGTTTTCGTTTGTCAAAATATAGCCTGCATCATCAAGCTCCAGCTGGTCTTTAAACATTTCTGAGGTTGGCTCATAGCCAACGAAAACAAAGATACCGAAATTGCCGTCCTCTTGTGACACCTCATAGGTATAGGTTTCACCAGTTTGGTTGTTTTTTAGAACTGCACCTTTTAAAGCACTGTCCCCGAAGGCTCTCACCAACTCAGTGTGAAACCGAACTTCTATTTTGGGATGTGACATAACTCTATCAACAAGATAGGGGGCACATCTGAATTCTCCCTTGCGGACAAGGATTGTAATTTTTTTGCCGAAGCGGGTTAGAAACAGTGCCTCCTCAGCGGCGCTGTTGCCTCCTCCAATTACGAAAATGTCCTTGTCTCTGAAAAAGAAACCATCACAGGTGGCGCAATAACCTACGCCCCTGCCTGTAAACTCCTCCTCGCCTTCGAAGCCCAGCTTTTTCGGAGTGGCACCGGTAGCGATAATAACAGCATGACTGCGAAAAATGCCGCAGCTTGTATAAATTGTCTTAAGCTCGTCAGCAAGCTGGGCGCTTTTGACTTGACAGGTTTCTAGCTTGACATTGAAAGATTTTGCCTGCTCAAGCATTTTGCTCATAAGCTCGGGACCGCTGATGTTTGGCGTGCCGGGATAGTTTGCAATTTCACTAGTTATTGCTGCCTGCCCGCCCACTGTCGAATTCTCAAGTATTAGTGTATCCAGCATAGCGCGGCCTGCATATATGCCCGAAGTCAAGCCGGCACATCCGCCCCCTAGGATAATAAGGTCGTAAATGTTATCTTGTACTTTAAATTCATCAAGCACCTTGCCGATGATTGGCATAATTGCCCCTCCTAATGTAAGGTTTTCTTTAGTATCTTCATTCGACGTTTTGTTATGCAGGTTTTTTGTATTCACTTATACATAGAAGTCCTGTTTAACTGCATAATAAGAAAAAACCTTTTTGGAGGCAAAGCATGAAAAATCTTGAAGACAAAACCGCACTGATTACTTCTGCTACTAAAGGTATTGGTCTTGCCTGTGCCATTAAGCTTGCAGAAAACGGAGCAGAGGTATATTTGGCGGTGCGGCGCGTGAAGGCAACCGAGGAAATATGCAGCAAATACAAAGGCATAGGATATAAAATGAAGCCGGTGTATTTTGATGCTGCTAAAACTGAGACATACAAAACTATGGTAGAAGAAACGGCTGCGCAAGCCGGCGGAATAGATATTTTGGTAAACAACTTCGGTATGGGAAAGCCTGCTGAGGATTTGGATTTGGTCAATGGCTCTGAGGAGGCATTTTTTGATATATTGAATTTGAATTTAGGCAGTGTTTATCGTATTACAAAGCTTGTTGTGCCCTATATGCTAAAAAGGCAGGGTGGCAGTATAGTCAATATTTCTTCAATCGGCGGACTCATACCCGATGTTACACGCATAGGCTACGGAGTTTCAAAGGCGGCAATTAACAATATCACTCAGCAAATAGCAATACAGTTTGCCAGAAGTAATATACGCTGCAATGCAGTGCTGCCCGGGCTTACCGCAACCGATGCGGCAATGGACAATATGCCAAAGGAATTTTTGGAGTCGTTTTTGTCTCATGTCCCGCTGAACAGGATGGCAACTCCGGAAGACATTGCCAATGCCGTTATGTTTTTTGCAGGTAAAGAATCCGCCTATATTACAGGCCATATTCTTGACGTTGCGGGCGGCTATGGTATTGCCACACCCCAATACGGTGAGATAATGAGGGCAAAAAAGCAGCCTTAGCCTTTTCCGACAAGGTTCTTTAACAAGCTCAAGTAGCTATGCTATATACAAAATCGGCATGCTTCCAAGCTCTTTAGAAAGCGTTTCTCGAAGAAAGCTCTCCGCATGTGCCCGTACCTGCGGCCGATAGCAGTATTTTCCCCGTCCTCTGCCGGTCATCAGCTCTTGATAAAAGATTTTCTCGGCATTGGGAAAGGCGGCACTGTTTATGGCGTTGTGAACGAAGCTGTAGGTCATAAGAATTATTTCGATGAAGCCTTCTTGCTTCACCTTATCGCTAAGCTGCTCTGCAAGCCTTTGGATTAGATCACGGTAAAGCGTTTCCCAACCCTCCACAAGGATAACCGGCGCTATCAGCAATCCAACGGGATAGCCTGCCTCGCACATGTCGTTGACGGCTTTAATTCTGCTGTCAAGCCCTGATGTGCCTAACTCAATTGTCTCAATTATTCTCTGAGGATTAACACTCATACGAAAAATTGTTTTTCCCTTGTGCTCTAGTCCAAGCAGAGACTCCACCATATCAAACTTCGTGGGAAGGGTTAGCTTTCCCCGCCCTTTTCGAGCAAATGTCTCAATAGTCCATTGAAGGTTTTCGGTGATGGCGTTTTCCAAAACCAAATCACTGTTGCTGCCGATTTCAAAGGTCTGAGGACGCGGTGCGGAAAGTGATGCTTTAATAAGTCTTTCAAGCATTTGCTCCCTATTCACAAAAAGCCTTAGGTACGAGCATTTGTTGTAATTGCAAACGAGATAGCAATAAAGGCACATTGCTCGGCAGCCTGAGGAGGTGTAAGGAACCAGCCAGTCTGAAACCTTGCTGTTTGGCACATACCTATGGGTTTTTCTTATTCCGATTATCAAAAGTCGTTTAAGCTTTGGAAAATCCCTGTTTTCCGCAGAGCTTAGTGCCTCTATGCGGTTATGGCTGTCTATTTCAGTCCAAGGTAGAGCGTCATATTTTTTTTGAAGCAGCCTGCCCAATTGGTAATTAAGACTGTTCGGCTCGTAGTACACAGCGTCAAAATCCATTTTCATTTTCTTCTCACCTCAAGGCTATTTTGCCGCAAATCGAAAAAACTATAAATAAAGCGAACCCGAAAAATTCTCCGGGTTCGCTTTATTGTGTATATTAGGCTCGAAGCAGCTTTTGCCTGTATGTAAACGCTGCGAAAGAACACTGTTTGTTTGAATTTGTAAAAAATCCCTGAGCAAGCGGTAATTTTATGAGCAGAAGGGAACGCCGGTCTTTTTAAGAGCTGATAATGCCGCCGTGTCACCAACAAGGATAACATCAGGATGAAGCTGTAAAATAGAGGCTGGAACTTCAGGCGTTACAGGTCCTGCAAAGGCGCGCAGAACTATGTCCGCTTTATCCTCACCAGAGGCGACAATTAAAATCCTTTTTGCGTGCATTATATTTTTAATGCCCATCGTATAGGCTTGACGCGGTACTTCGCTTTCCGATGAAAAGAAGCGTGTATTAGCCGCAATTGTGCTTTGGGCAAGGTCAACTAAGTGAGTTTCCAGCTGGAATGAGCTGCCGGGCTCATTAAATCCGATGTGACCGTTATGACCAATGCCCAAAAGCTGAAGGTCAATGCCTCCAATAGAACGGATTACGCTGTTATAGCGATCACATTCGGTGACAGGATCTGATGCCAGTCCGTTTGGAACGTTGGTGTTTTCCGGCTTTATGTCAATATGGTCAAATAAATTTGACTGCATGAAGTAACGGTAGCTCATGCTGTGGTTGGCTGCCAAACCGCAGTATTCGTCAAGGTTTATACTTTTTACGCTGGCAAAGGATAGGTCTCCGCCCTCGTACCATTTTATAAGCTGTTGGTATGCTCCCACAGGTGTTGAACCTGTGGCAAGACCAAGACAGCAATTGGGATTCAGGATTACCTGCGCGGAAATAATGCTTGCAGCGCGGCGGCTCATGCCATTATAATTTTCCGCTTCATATATTCTCATGCTGTGTCCTCCTCAAAATGCTAAAGCGCGAATGGTTATCAGCCAAACGCAAAATGCAGTTTTATTTTTTGAAAAACACCTGTATTCGCAATAAAACGAACCAATAAGCTGTTTCGTTCGTCTATTCTATCATTATATACGGATAATATCAATAGAAACAAATTCTGATAAGCAGATGCGTGAGAATGACAACATGAGTAAACCGCGGTATGCAAACAGCATACTTAAAAGGTAGCACTATAACAAGGGTATTTACGTGAATTGCTTTTGAATTGAGGCTGCCACAAAGAACCCGTTCGCAGCGCCTCTAAAAAACACAGTCAAGACTTTCTAGTGTTCTTGACTGTGTTTTTATGCTTTATGCAAATGGTAAGGCTTAAATATCCTGCGGACGTTTCCGCCCGCAGGACAGGGCAGCAAAGGTGCGGGTAAAGGTCGCACCCTTGCAGAAAATGGCAGAGCAGAGGTTTGGTTGCCTTTGTTAACTCTTACTGTGCAACGTTATCAAACGCATTGTAGCCTTCAAAATCCTCTTCGCTGATAAGCGGAGTGGTTATGATGTCCTCCATAAGCTGCTTTCTGTAATCGGGATGAGCAATTTTGATAATTGCCCTTATACGATCCTGCAAGGATTTGCAGAAAACATCTGCAATGCCCCACTCGGAAACAAGATACATTACAAATACCTTTGGAGTGGTGACAATACTTCCCTGAGGCAGCCAAGGAACAACGTTGGAATGGCGCACGCCGTCATGATCCTTATAAGTAGAGCGCAGACAAAGGAAGCTTCTTCCGTTTTTGCTGCGTGTGGTGCCGTAAATATATGCAAAGGAACCGCCGGGACCGGAGTAGGGAGACAGTCCCTGTGCCTCAGAGCAGCACTGACCAATAAGGTCGCACATAAAGGTTGCGTTGATAGCAACGAGATTTTCTTGCTGCATAACGCCAAGCGGATCTATCATTTCTGGCTGAGGGCGAATGGTTACTCTGTTATCCTTGGACAAAAAGTCCATGAAAACCTTTGAGCAGGCACCGGGGGAAGCTGCGACTATTTTTGTAAGTACGCCTTCCTCACAGAGCTTTGCCATGTTGTCACAGGCAACCTCTGAATAAACCTCAAGCTTGCCTATGCTCTTAAGGTTTGCAAGGATTTCCTCACCCAGTCCCCCGAAGCCGATTTGCACCTTGTCGCCTTCGTGTATGTATGGAAGAATGTAAGAAGCAATCTTAACATCAAGCTCCGTGGGAGGCTGTGCAGGAATTTCGGAAAACTCAGTGTCCTCCTCGACTATTTTGTCAAACTCGGTTATATGCAGGGAAGTGACCTCATAATCACCAGGGATGGGCCATTGACCTGTGGAGTCAATAAATGCAATTTTCTTTTTGACAAAATCTCTTTGGTTGATAACGGTGTTTGTTGCAACGCCATAGTGACCTACGTTGCAATAGCCGTTTTCATCAGGGGGGCAAACGTGGAGAGCTAGGGAGTTGCAGTTATATTGCTCAGGCCAAGATTGCAGATAGTCATATGTGCTGCCGCCGCAGTCAATATTTCCCATTCCAATGGCCATGCGCTCAAGGGGCAGATTGTAAGCACTCATCATGTGGAAATGCTTTTTAGCATCGTGATCAAATATAAGATCATTGGGTACGTTCATTACGTTCCAAATCAGGGTTACATCATGATAGTTTTCCTTATGGGCATCTAAGTAGTTGAGCAGTGTGTAGGGAATTTCAGATGCCTGACCCATCCATACGCAGTCTCCGGCTTCTATGAATTCAGCGGCTCCCGCCACATCTGTAAGGTGATCCTTGTACCATTGCTTCCAGTCAATTTGCAGGTTCTTCTCTACCATTTTAAATTTCCTTTCATGTCTTTTCCCTTTTCTACCGTTAAAACAAAAGATTTAACGTGTTATCAATATAAATTATAGTGTTTAAACAATAAATATAAAGAGACCAAAGGAGGAAAATGTGTCAAAATGATACAATTTTGCAAAAATGTATTATATTGGAAATTTCGTGCAGGCGTTATGAGCAAAGTTTACGGCTCAAGATACTTAAATTATCAAAAAAAGTTTAAAGAGCCGGTCTGCAAATCAGCAGACCGACTCAAGCACTGTTTAGTGCATTTATTTATTTCCAATTGTTATGCTCTCAACAATATCGGCTACGTTTTCGCACATATCACAGCATTTTTCAAAATAGCCGTAAATTTCACGCCATGCAATAACTGTGAGCGGGTCTGTGGAGGTGGTGTGCAGACGGCGCATGCTGTTCATATACATGTCATCTCCCACCTCTTCGAGGCGGTTTATTTCTACAATAAGCTCGCTGAGTTTTTTTGACTTCTTAAAGTGGGGGAACTCCTCAAGCATTTCCTTCATTGCTCGGCAGCAGTCTATGATTAGGTCTGCAAAGGCAATGCTGTCTCCGCGTATCTCTTGAACGTTATTGATAAAAATATGGATGAATACGTCTTCAATACAGTCTGTAACATCATCTATGCTTTGGCTTAGACTAAGCAAATCCTCTCTCTCTATGGGGGTTATAAAGGCTCGCACCAGAGCAGATGTCATCTCGTGCCGCTTGCTGTCGCCCTTATGCTCTATCTCGTGGAGCTTGCCTCTGGTTTCGTCAAGTGTGTCCACGTTAAAGTCGTTTAGAACGGTTTTTAGCATTTCGGCGGCTTCGCAGGCAATTTCGGTGCTCTCAATAAAATTTTTGAAGTAGAAGCTGTCTGTTTTATTTTGCATGATTTCAAGTCCTTTCTCAAAGTATCACTATAAACAGCTTTGCAATCAGGTAGCCTATTAAACCGCAGCCTGGGAAGGTCAGTATCCATGTGAGCACCATGTCCTTTACAACTCCGAAATTCACGGCGGACAGGCGCTTTGTTGCTCCGACACCCATAATAGCGGTAGTTTTTGTGTGCGTTGTGCTGACGGGTATTCCAAACAGGGAGGACAAAAGCAAGCATGAGGCTGCTGCGATATCGGCTGCAAAGCCCTGATAATTTTCAAGCTTGACCATATCCATGCCAACAGCCTTTATTATTTTGTATCCGCCGATAGATGTGCCCACTGCCATTACAACAGAGCAAAGGAGCATCATCCATATGGGCAAAGTTACATTCCCGGTGGTATCGCTGCCGTTTACCAAAAATACACCCAGAAGCAGAACACCCATGAATTTTTGACCGTCCTGAGCTCCGTGCATAAATGACATTGCAGCTCCACCGCAGATTTGTGCGCCTTTGAAAAACCCGTTTGTTCGCCTTCGATCCATGTTTTTGCAAATTAGAACTGTAAGCTTTGTAAAGAGAAAGCCTGTCACAAAGCCCAAAACCGTTGACAGTGCAAGTCCGTATAAAACCTTGACCCATTCACTGCCGTTTATGCCTCCCAGCCCGTTGTGCAGCGCGATTGCAGCGCCTGAAAGCCCTGCAATAAGTGCATGGCTTTCACTTGTGGGTATGCCGAAATACCATGCCGTAACCGCCCATACAATAATAGCCACCAGTGCAGCGCATAGAGCAACTGTTGCGTCTCCCGTGTTTCCTCCAAAGTTGACCATATTTTTTATGGTCATAACAACGGTGGAGTTAATAAGGGTCATAACAAGCACGCCGAGAAAGTTAAATACGGCAGACATGAGAACTGCCGGCTTCGGCGGCATAGCTCTCGTCGCAACACAGGTTGCAATAGCGTTTGGCGCATCTGTCCAGCCGTTAACAAAAATAACGCCAAGAGTCAGCAGCACCGTTGCCAGCAGCACGGGGCTTGCCCGCACCTGATCAATAAACCAGCTAAATCCAATTTCCAAGTCCTATCTCCTCACCTTAGCCTAAGCGTTGTTACTGAATATATATTTCAACTTTACCAAATCATCCTGACTGACAAAGGTATCGACTCCGTACATAAATAATACATCGTCATAGTTGCTGGGGTCAACCATATCAATGATGCTTCTTTTCACATACCTAAGGTCAACAAGGGTAATTTCATCATAGTTTTCCAGAAGCATCGGCGCTAAGCAATGAGAAAACGAGTCCTTAAACATTAAGAGCTTTTTTCCGGTGCCTTTACTGCCGTGAATTGTGATGATAGGCTGATTTGAGCCTAAGAAATATGCGTACTTATCCTTTTTGCTCAGATACTCATCAAAGTAAAATGAATTATAATACATTTCGCTGCTGCCGTCAAAAATTTCACACCCCTTGAAGTATTGACTTTCAAATGCGTCAATGCTGTCGCTTTCAACAAATCTGACTCCGGAACGGGAGTATAGAGTGCCATTGAAGCTGCTGCTCACGGTTTTGCAGGAATAATCGGCAGGAGCAATATTTATTGTTTTACAAAGCTCAAGGTACGCAAGATAGGCACCGTAGCTCGTCCAATGATGGTCGGTACGATAGAAAATATAGTCGCTGCTGTGTGATTTTAGGGTGTCCCCAAGAGCTATGCAGTTAACTTTCGGCAGGGCTTCATATATCTTGTCTATAGCAGCCGCTTGATCCCATGGTGCTGCAAAGGTGGGAAGGCGGTCACGCTGAATTTCAGAAGCTGAGGGGACAATCATCATATAAGCAGGGAGCTGATATTCCTCACAAAAGTTTAAAATGCCGTCAAGGTTTTGACGGACGGTTTCTTCGTTAGGCTCTGCGATTTTGTCCATAAGAGAGCCCTTGCAGATGTAAACGCTATTGCTTTCACGTTTTCCCAAGCTGTATTCCATTACACTTTGCAGGCTAATCCATGTGTCTCGGAATATGAACTGATCGTTTACATACTCGTCGGTCTTGTTCATCAGCTTTCCGTTTAGAAGAGCTTCTGCGGAAAAGTCCGGCACGTGGGATAAAAATCGGTTTTCATTTTCGGAAAAATCCTTTTCGGGCAAAAAAAGGTTTGCCACAATCAATACGCCCCAAATAAGGATAAAAACAGGAAAAAACACTTTGTTTAGCGCTGATTTCATATAGTCTCTCACTCTGATTAAAATCTGAAGTATAAAAACGGATTGTAGGTACTGTTTACAAGGTAGGCAACACAGGCAAAAAACACCAGAACATAGGCACTGGCGGTTGCGCCTGTGTGCAAGCCCTTTATGCTGTTTTCAGAACGGGAAATGAGCTTTTTGAAGTGAGGAGTGCTGAAATATGCGGCAAGGATAAAAATTATGCCGTAATTCAAAAGATAATACAGTGCCTGCTCGTTAAATAACGGAAGCTGCTTAAATCCGAACATGCCGGCAAAATAGGAGGTCATCTGACCCATGTCCTCAAAGTAGAAAACGACCCAGCTTATCATGACAAGAAGCATGGTGTACAGGTGCTGAAAGAATTTGGGGAGCTTATCAAGCCATTTGAGGATATAATATTTTTCAAGCACCAGTATTACTGCAAAATAAAGACCCCAAAGTATAAAGTTCCATGACGCACCGTGCCAGAAGCCTGTAAGTCCCCAGACAACTGCAATGTTGCGGATGTGCTTTGACTTTGAACAGCGGTTGCCGCCAAGGGGTATATAAACATAGTCGCGAAACCAAGCGCCAAGAGTTATGTGCCAACGGCGCCAGAACTCAGTAATATTTTTTGAAATGTATGGGAAGTTGAAGTTTTCATCAAAGGTAAGTCCAAAAATGCGGGCAAGCCCTATCGCCATGTCAGAGTATCCGGAAAAGTCAAAATAGATTTGCAAAGTATACGCGCTTATACCAATCCAGTACAGCAAAACGGAAGGGTCTCCCGCTGTGCCTTGGGAAATCTGACTCCACAAAAGCCCCACGTTGTTTGCAATAAGTACCTTTTTTGCAAGTCCGATTATAAATCGGCGCATACCAAGGGAAAAGCTGTCCCGAGTGATTAGATGATCGTCCAAGTCGTTTTCCACAGTTACGTAACGAACAATGGGACCTGCGATTATTTGCGGAAAAAGCGTGGTATATGCAAGATAGTTGTAAAAGCTCTTTTCGCAGCTTGTGGTGCCTCTATAAACATCTATGGCATAGGAGATGGACTGAAAGGTGTTGAAAGAAACGCCAATCGGCAAAATGATTTTTGTAAGAGGGATGTCTGCACCGAATAGCGTGGAAAGGTTGTCAACGAAAAAGTTCGTATATTTGAAGTATACCAAAACGCCAAGGTTGCTGCACACTGAAATGAGCATAAACAGACGGCGCAGCTTCTGGTTTTCTCTATTTTTCTCCATGAGCTTTGCACAGACAAAGTCCTCGACTGACAAAAGCAGCATTACGGGGATAAAGCGAATTTCGCCCCAAGCATAAAATACAAAGCTGCCCAAAATCATTACAAGGTTTTTGAGCTTATCGGGTACGAGATAATAAATTATGATAAGTGCGGGAAGAAAATAAAACAAAAAGGTGATACTGCTGAAAACCATGCGCTTTCCTCATTTGCAGGTACGGGAAGCTCAAATTAATCAGAACTTCCTTAAATTTTATTCGTCAAGGTATATTTCAAATTTTTTAATATTGCGTCTTTTACCAACGACGGCTACAGCGTCATTTTCCGCAAAGGTCAAATGAGGCAGAATTTCCGTAGTTATTTCAGACCCGTGCTTTAAAGCAATGATATTCAGACCGAAGCGTCCCCGAATATCTAAGTCTAAAAGTGACATTCCGCTTACCTTTTTCGTAAGCTTGAGTTCGGTTATATCAACCTCGTCGCTAAGGGATATGTATTCCATAACGTTTGAGGTCATCAGCTTGTTTGCTAGACGCACAGCCATATCTCTTTCAGGGTATACAACCTCTGCCCCAAGCTTTTCAAGAACCATTCCCTGCTCGCAGCTGATGGACTTAGCCACAACTCGCTTGACCCCAAGACTTATGACGTTCAGTGTAGTTAGTATACTGGTGTCAACCTTTTCACCTATGCAGACGATTGCCGTATCGCAGTTTTGAACGCCTGCTTCCTGAAGAGCTTCCTTTGTTAAGTCCGATACTAAAAACGCATGGTCGGTAAAGGAAGTGGCTGCTTTTATTTTGTCCTCATTGCTGTCAATAACGAGAACCTCTTTGCCGGCGTGGCACAGGGTTTTGGCAAGGGCAAAGCCGAAGCGTCCCAGTCCGATTACCGCAAAGGTGTTCATTTTCTTTTTTTGCATTGCTTGGTCATTCCTTTCTGATATTGAAAAAGTATATCCGTTTAAGATATTCCTGCAAGAAAATCTATCCGACTGCGAGAGAGCCCTCGGCGTATTGCACTCTGGGAGCTGATTTGAAAAACCAAAGAGAGGCAATGGTAAGAGGTCCTACTCTTCCGATGAACATGGTAAGAACTATTATCGTTTTGCTTAACGGACACAAATCCGGCGTGATGCCTGTGGATAAGCCTACGGTGCCAAATGCCGAGACAACCTCAAAAAGCAGTGAAATAAAGCTTCTGTCAGGCTCCAAAATGCAGAGAATAAACGTGGACACACAGACCACGGAGGCTGCCAAAGTTGTTATGATAAAGGCTGTAATTATCAGCTCGCGAGGCAGGCGCCTTTTATAGGCGGAAACAGACTTGTTAGTGGATACCCCGATTATGGAGCGAATAAGTACAAAGAACGTTGTGGTTTTGATACCGCCGCCGGTAGAGCCGGGTGAGGCTCCTATAAACATCAGTACAATGAGGGTGAACAGACCGGCATTTGAAAACTCGCTTAAGGGCAAGGTGGAAAAACCGGCAGTTCTTGCGGAGGTGCTGAAGAAAAATGCATTCAGCCAAGTTATGTTTTCCGTTGATTTTAAAAGAAGAGTTCCCGCTATGAGCAGGGCGGGTGTTACAGTTAAAACAACCTTTGAATGCAGACTGAATTTCCTGAATGATCTGTATTTTAAAAGCTCAAGTATAACAAAGAAGCCAAGACCGCCGAAAATAATAAGTCCGCAGGTGGTGAGATTTAAAAGGACATCGTCCTTATAGGGAATGAGGTTTTGAAGACCGCCTAATATATCGAAGCCTGCGTTATTAAATGCGGCAATTGAGTGAAAGGCGCTTATGCCAACCGCATCCCAGAAGCTGTGATCCTTGATAAACGAAAAAAAGCTCAGAACCATTCCGGCGAATTCAAAGGACAGCGTTGTGATTATAACTGCCTTGACAAGCCCCAGAACGCCTTGCAGTGAGCCGTAGTTCAAGGCCTCCTTTGCAAGCATACGCTCTCTTATGCCGATTTTTTTGCCCGACATGATAATTAAGCCCACGCCGATTGCGGTAATGCCCAAGCCGCCGATTTGGATAAGCAGTGCAACCACAGTTCTTCCGAAGATGCTGTATGTATCTGCTGTGTCAACGGCGATAAGTCCTGTTACGCAAACAGCGCTTGTAGAGGTAAACAGCGCATCTATAACCGAAACGGATACTCCGTCATTTTGGGAAATGGGAAGGAGCAGCAAACCGGCACCGATTATAATTACCGCAGCAAAGCCAATTGCGATAAACCTTCCCGGTGCCATCTTTTTTGAGGCCAAGTCAGTCACCATCCTGTTTGTTGTTTTCTTGTTTTGCAGTACGCTTTCTTGAAACTATGATGTAAAGAACAATTACCGCAGCGATAAGCAGGGCTGCAAGAGCTGCCGCCTGATACCAGCCGAGGTAAAGTAGGCTTTCTTCCCATGCGTCACCGGCAAGAACGCCAATCCATACGATAATGGTGTTCCAGATAACAGTACCGATTATTGTAAGTATAAAAAAAGGAACAGGCTTCATTTTTGCCATGCCCGCGGGAATTGAAATCAGGCTTCTTACTATGGGTATGCATCTGCAAATCAAAACAGCCTTATACTCATATCGCTTAAACCATGTTTCGGCAGTTGCGGCATCCTCGGGTTTGAGGTGCATTATTTTTCCGAATTTGCCGGAAAACAGCCGCTTTATTTTTTCCCTATCCAAAAGCCTGCCTATTAAATACAATACCGCAGCACCTATGGTTGCGCCTATTGTTGCAGCAATTACCACGATGGGAGCGTTCATCTCGGTTTGAGAGGTTAAAAATCCGCCGAACAGCAGAATTACTTCGGAGGGTATGGGAGGAAATACGCTTTCAATCAATATTAGAAGAGCAATTCCCACATATCCGTAATCATTTATAAATCCAATCAGGGCTTCCTGCATTTTAATATATTTCTCCTTTAGAGGCGCTCTTGTGCTGCTGCAAATTCTTATGAGCAGAATGAAAATACGCTTTAATTGTATATTCTACCCGTATTAATTGCTGTTAAGAAGTCCAATTGACCCTTAAGTTCCCGTTAAGAAATGTCTATAGGTCTGAACGGCGGAATATACTCAAAAAAGGTGCGCAGCAGAAAACAAAACTGCAACGCACCTTTTTTGCGTCTAATCACCCTCTACCATGCGGTAGCCCACACCGATTTCGGTGAAAATGTATTTTGGCTCCGCCGGATTCGCCTCAAGCTTGCGGCGGATATTTGCCATGTTAACTCTTAATATTTGATTGTCACTGGGGGCGTTTGGTCCCCATATTTTTTTGATTAGATAATCATAGGTAAGAACACGCCCTGCAAATTTTGCAAGAAGTCCCACAAGCTTGAATTCATTTTGCGTGAGGTGAATATCCTCGCCTGCAACGAACACATGGCGCTTGTCGAAGTCCACTGTCAAATCGCCGGAGGTGAATTTGCCGGACTGCACGATTTCACCGCCTGCATCTGCGCGGCTCGCGTGGCGAAGCGCTGTTCTGACTCTGGCAAGCAGTTCACTTGTTCCAAAGGGCTTAGTGATGTAATCATCGGCACCCAAGTCCAGAGCTGTTACCTTGTCACGTTCATGAGTGCGTGCTGATACAACAATGATAGGTACCTGTGACCACTCGCGGACGGTTTTAATAATGGTTTGTCCGTCCATATCAGGCAGACCCAAGTCCAGAATTATTATATCCGGTGTGTGAGAGGTTATCATCATCAGCGCTTCGGCACCATCGTGAGCCTTCAAAACACTGAAGCTGTTGGCAGTGAGAATGGTGGTCATAAAGCTTGCAATATTGTTTTCGTCCTCAACGATCAATACTGTGTATTTTATACCCATATCAGTGCTCCTCCAAGGGTAGGGTGAAGCGGAACACCGCTCCTCCCAAAAGTCTGTTTCTAGCTGTCATAACACCGCTGTGTGCGGAAATAATAGTGTTGCAGACGGAAAGACCTATACCCATGCTGCGGCTTCTGTCTCCGTCGGTTTCATAAACCTGCTTATAGTGTCCGTCAAATATGTGAGGAAGAAGCTCCTTGTCTATCCCGCGCCCGTTGTCGCACACTTCAAATACCGCAAAACCTGCTGCCTCGGTGACAACAAGCTCAATAAGCGTTGCACACTGAGCGTGGAGCACTGCATTCTCCAGAAGATTTATTATCACCTGTTCAATTAGCATGGCATCCATAGGCACCATAAGCAGCTCGCGGGGAACCTTAACAGACAAATCCTGCTCAGGAAATCGCTTTTTAAATTTGAATACAGCTTCTGATACAAGCTCTTCAACAGCCTCAGGAGTTTTGTGGATTTTGGCTCCGCTCTGTTCTCCGTCAATCCGCGTAACGGATAAAAGGTTTTCCACCATACGAATCAGCCACTGTGACTCCTCGTTAATTTCTGACAGCAGCTTGAGACGCTCCTGCTTCGAAAGCACGTCATCGTTTTCCGCAATTGCGGAGCTTGCACCGAGAATAGAGGTTAGCGGAGTGCGTAGATCGTGGGATACGGCTCTTAAAAGATTGCTTCGGGTTTTTTCCCTTTCTGCCTCCAGAGACAGTTTGTTCTGCCGCTTGATTTGTGTCGTCATAGTGCTGGTTATAATAGCTACCGCAAGCATGCATACAATGGTAAGGGGATAGCCCGAAAGGGTAAAGTTGAAGTAAAAATAGGGGTAGGTAAAAAAGTAGTTAACGGCAAGAACGCTGATGAAAGATATAAATGTTCCGTAAAAATAACCGCTTGTGAAACGGGACACCAAAAAGACGGCAAGTATGTATATCATGGAAACATACTCGTCTCCGGTGTCTACAATACGCAGCAGAAAGCAAAGAACGGTTGCGGCAGTAAAAATAAGCAGGGAAATCAGACCATCACGAATTGCCAGTGGAAAGTATTTCTTTATAGACCTTGGAATGCTGAACTTCATAGATGCCACCCGTTGTTATATCTTTCAAGCTGTTCTAATAATAACATAATGTCCGTTCTCTGACATTATACCGCAGGTGCAAAGCGCCGTTGTGGGATATGCCATTAAATCTGTATACTGTCTAAAAGTATTATACCATTGTTTCAAAAAAAGGGATACAGCAAAATACGCTTACTGCTGAGGCTACATACCCAATACACTTGAACCGGCTTTCGCCTGCTCAAAGTCTTTCTGGATTTCCTCAGAGGGCTTTTTTGTCATAAGCGATACAGCTACGATACATAGGCAGGAGAAAAGGAAGGAGGGCAAAAGCTCATATATTCCAAATACTCCGCCGATTGGCTTAATAAGCAGTTTCCAAATAAATACCATTCCTCCGCCGCCCAGCATTCCGGCGATAGCGCCGCTTCTTGTTGTGCGTTTCCAGAAAAGGGAGAACAGCATGATTGGACCGAAGGTTGCTCCAAAGCCTGCCCACGCAAAGGAAACAATCGTAAATATTACACTGTTCTCATCAAGCGCGATCAAAATGGCAATAAGCGTTATTAAAAGGAGCGTTATGCGGGACACTGTCATGATTTCCTTGTCGCTTGCCTTTTTTCTGAACAGCCCCTGATAAATATTCTTTGAAAATGCTGAGGCTGCGATAAGTAGATAGGAGTCCGAGGAGCTAATTGTTGCGGCAAGTATGCCCGCCATAACAAAGCCTGCGGCAAGCGCCGGGAGCAGGCCCTTTGAAAGCAGGATGAACACACTTTCGGCTTCGGAGGAGGTTGTAAGTGCAGTTGGAAACAAACTGCGTCCTATAAGACCTATCATAACTGCGGCAAACAGAGAGATAAACACCCAAACTGTTGCAACACGGCGTGCAAGAGTAAGCTCTTTCTCTTTGCGTATAGCCATAAAACGAAGCAGAACCTGAGGCATTCCGAAATACCCGAGTCCCCACGACAGCGTCGAAACAACAGTCAGCAGTCCATACGCACCTGCAGCGCCAAACTGCGGAACGCCACTCACTGCCTGCTGCACGCCGTCCACCGTTTCCGGAGTCGCTATTCCGAAAAACTCCAAAAATCCGGGTATGCTTCGTGCGTTATTGATAACTGCGTCTAGTCCGCCCGCGGCAGAGGTGCCCAAGGCGAGAATAATTACCAGAGCCAAGACCATAACTATTGCTTGCATAAAATCTGAGGCGCTTTCTGCAAGAAAGCCGCCGAGAATAGTATAGATAAGGACAAATACTGCACCTAAAATCATCATGCTCACATAGCTTGCTCCGAACAGCGTTGAAAACAGCTTTCCGCAGGTAACAAGGCAGCTTGCGGCATACACACAGAAAAAGATTAGTATAAAGCCAGCCGCTATTGTCATAATTACCTTTTTGTTTTCTTTAAAACGGTTGCTGAAAAAATCCGGAATTGTAATTGAATTGTCAGCCTGCACACTATAGCGTCTAAGACGCTTTGCAACGATGAGCCAGTTTAAATATGTACCTAGGGCAAGACCGATTGCAGTCCAGAAGGCATCTGCAAGTCCGCACCAATAGGCAACGCCGGGGAGACCCATAAGAAGCCATCCGCTCATGTCGGAGGCCTCGGCGCTCATGGCGGCAACCCACGGTCCCAGAGTGCGCCCGCCGAGGAAATAGTTTTCCGAATTCTTGTTGGCACGCCGGGCAAAGGCAACACCAATGCCGATAACTATAAGCATATATACCGACATAGATATTAAAATCTGTATAGTTTCCTTATCCATAAAACAACCTCACATATTTAGTGTTCAAAGAATCTTGCAAGGAAATCGCGGGTATCCTGCTTCTCGGGATTGACGAAAATCTGAGAAGGAGTGCCCTCCTCACATATTATACCGTCCTTCATGAAAACGGTATGGCTTGAAACATCTCGGGCAAACGCCATTTCGTGGGTAACCACCAACATGGTGAGACCGTCCTTAACAAGGTTTTTCATAACATCAAGAACCTCGCCCACCATCTGAGGGTCAAGAGCGCTGGTTGGCTCGTCAAACAAAAGCACCTGAGGCTCCATTGCCAAGGCTCTGGCAATTGCTACGCGCTGCTTTTGACCGCCGGAAATTTGCCGGGGTTTTGCGCTGATGTATGGAGACATTCCCACCTTTTCAAGGTAAAAGCGTGCGGTTTCCTCAGCGCTTTTTTTATTCTTTTTCATCACCTTTTGCTGACCGATAACGCAGTTTTCAAGTACGGTGAGGTTGGAAAACAAATTGAAGCTCTGAAAGACCATGCCAACCCTTGCCCTGTAGTGAGACAGGTTGAAGCTGCTGCCTTGTATGTCCTCTCCCTTGTAAAGAATGCTTCCGGAGGTTGGGGCTTCCAACAGATTAATACAGCGGAGAAGTGTAGATTTTCCCGAGCCGGAGGAGCCGATTATGCTTGTTACGTCACCGCTGCGGACGGAAAAATCTATATCCTTAAGAACCTCGTTTTCTCCAAAGCATTTGCTGAGATGCTGTACTTCCAAAATAGGCTCGCTCATCTGGTTCTTTCCTCCTTTGCCTGCGGTTTTGCACCGATACCCCTTTTACGATAGCGTGCCATACCGCTGGTGTGTGCAAGAGTGTCTGTTGTGGCAAGGTCAAAGCTGTCATCTCCGTCCATTTTGCTCTCGATGAAGCGGAGCAGCTTTGAAAAGAACACAGTCATAATAAGGTAAATCGCCATAACAATTGTAAAGGACTCAAAAAACCAGTAGTAGGTGCCCGCAACTGCTTTTGCGGAGAAATACAGTTCAACGATGCTGATTGCGGACAATACGCAGGTATCCTTAATGTTGATAATAAGGTTGTTGCCTATTTGAGGCATTATGTTGCGCAAGGCCTGGGGCAGAATAATCCCGTTCATGGTTTGAACGTGAGTCATGCCGATTGCCTTTGCACCCTCGGTTTGCCCCGGGTCGATTGACAGAATACCGCCGCGAACGGTTTCCGCCATGTACGCACCGGTGTTAATGGATACAATGAAAATTGCAGCAAACCAAGGCGTCATGTCGATGTGAAAAAGCTGTGCAGAGCCGTAGTAAATAAACATCGCCTGCACCATCATTGGAGTGCCTCTGAATACCTCCACATATATGTTTAAAATCAGCTTCAAAAGCCCAATTCCAAATCTTTTGAATATGTTGTCATTTTTTGTCGTGGGTATGGTTTGCAGTGTTCCCACAATAAAGCCGATTACACAGCCAATGGCGGTTGAGACAAAAGCAATAACCAGCGTTGTGCCGGCACCCTTTAAAAAAGAGCTGCCATAGCCCTGAAGCAGAAAAATAATTCTTGAGAAAAATCCCTCAGGCAAATCGGTCACGTTCACGTTTTATCCCCCTTTGCAAAAATTTAAAGAAGTGGCGGCAGAAAATAAAAATTTGCTGCCGCCACTTTATATAACAGCTTATACTGCTTATTTAGACAAGGGCTGCACGGCAATGGCCTCATCCATCATTTTTGTGAAGTCATCCTTAGTAAGTGTAGCCAGTGCCTCGTTAAGTGCGTTTAGAAGCTCGGTGTTTCCTTTTTTAACAGAAATACCGATGTTTATTTCTTCTTCGGAAACCTCGAAGTTATCCTCGGCTTCGCCGAAGTCCAGCATTACCATATCGGGATAGGCAACGCAGGCGGCAAGCGCCGTTGGCTGATCGGTGACAACAAGGTCGCATTTACCGGAGGAAAGGGCAACAAGCATTGCAGGAGCCGACTCCATTGCCGGAAGAATGTTTGCGTCTTTTATTTGTGGCAGACAAACTTTATACCATACCGTGTTCAGCTGAGATGTGCAGGTTGCACCTTCCAAATCGGAAAGACCCTTTGCATCTGCAAATTTGCTGTCCTTCATGGTAAGACCGACAATTGAGGCATAATAGTAAGGAGTTGTAAAATCAACGGCTTGCAGGCGCTCCGCTGTGATTGACTGACCGGCTATTACGCAGTCTACCTTGCCGGAGGTAAGCGCCATGGGCAGGCTGTCCCAGTCGATTTTATGTATTTCAACGTCATAGCCAATTTTGTCTGCAAGGTATTTTGCCATCATTACGTCATAGCCGTAAGCGTAGTCACTGCTGCCTTTGATAGCAATTGCACCGTTGGAGTCGTCTGTCTGTGACCAGTTGTAGGGGGCATAAATGCACTCCATTCCTACCCGCAGCACCGGCTTTTCGCCTTTGGGCGAACAGGCACAGAGACATAACATCATGGCGGCAAGTGTAAACATCAGAATTCTTTTTTTCATTGTTATCCCTTTCTCAAACAAAGCTTAGGCGAAGCGGCAGGAGGCTAATATTTTGCGCTGCACCCGTTTATGTGCCGGTTTGACGATTTAATGTGTTGATTTTTTCGAGGCAAAATATTCCTGTATTTATCAAACAGGAATATACCGGCAGTATTTAGGTTTATTCTACAGGCAATTATGTAAAGATGTTGTGTAGAAACAGGGCAATTTGAAAAGATTACGTTAAGAAAATTAACAGGCTTTAGGTTAAGACTTTTTCATTATATAAATTAACACTTAATTTTGACCGCAAGCAGCCATACCCTCCAAAGGCGCTTGCCACGCATACCTTAAATAGCAAGCTTTTGTGCCTTTATCAAATGCATTGGCTTTATTGCGTTAGGTAAAGAAACACCACCTAAAGGCTTAAATAGTTGTATTTAAGCCTTTAGGTGGTGTTTAGTTTTTCATAATGGAATCCACTAGAGGTTATAAATCTGAATACATGCTTTTACAAGCCGACTATATCTCAATTCACCTATATATCCGAAAATAATTCACTCAAAATCTTTATTCGGGAAAACCGTACGGAGCACATCAATAGTTATTTTCCTTTAACCTGAATTTTCCAACCAGCTCTTTAAGCATTAACGCTTGCCCGCTAAGCTCCTCGGATGCGGCCGCACTTTCCTCTGCGGTAGCAGAGTTTGTCTGCACAACCGCAGAAATCTGATCCACTCCCGTTGTTATCTGTTCAACCGCTATAGACTGTTCCTCTGACGCTCCTGCAATTTGCTGAATCTTATCATTAACAACATTGGTTTTTTCTACAACCATATTAAGCGATGACGAAGTTTTATCCGCCAAAGCAGTTCCGTTTCCAATTGCAGAAATCGTATTTTCGATGAGTGCAGTTGTATTTTTTGCCGCTTCAGCAGATTTGCTCGCAAGATTACGGACTTCATCTGCCACAACTGCAAAGCCCTTGCCCGCCGCACCGGCTCTTGCAGCTTCAACAGCAGCATTCAGCGCGAGAATATTGGTCTGGAAGGCTATGTCATCTATAGTTTTAACTATTTTGCTAATCTCGTTGGACGTGTCGGTAATTTCCAGCATCGCCGTCATAAGTTCTTCCATGTGTCTATTGCTCTTAACAATATCCTCTCCTGCTTCTCCGGAAAGCTTACTTGCCTGTATAGCATTATCCGCGTTTTCCTTGACTCTTTGTGCAATTTCTGCAATGGTTGACGAAAGCTCCTCAATAGCACTTGCCTGCTCCGTTGTCCCTTGACTTAGCCCCTGCGCACCAATTGAGACTTGATTTGCTCCGACAGCTACTTGCTCGGAAGATGTGTTGATTTCAGAAAGGGTGTTGCTGAGATTTGCATTTATGTTTTTCATAGCTATTAAAATATCACTGTATTGTCCAACATAGCTCTGCTCATTCTGAGTCACAACACGGAAGTTTCCATCGCCCATTTCTTTAAGGACAAAACTAATATCGCCGATGATATTATTAAGATTTCCAGCCATGATTCTCATGTTTTCAGATAATTTTCCAAGCTCGTCCTTTGAAACATATGTAATGCTTGCATTATCCAGCCTGCCCTCTGTCAGATATTTCATTGCTCCTTCAATTTCATCAAGCGGTATTGATATATTTTTTGTTATTAAAATTCCCATAACAATAGCAAGCAGTATTGATCCGGCAAGCACTGATGCTACTATGATGCACGCAAGCAAAAACGCCTTTGCTGCAGCTTCATTTTGCTCAACAACCAATTGCTTAACGCCATTTGCCACCTCTATAACTGCCGCATTCATTTCGTCCACCACTGGAAGGTATTTTCCAACGTACATGTTATACGCCTTTTCATTTGCCTCAGGAGTGCTTTCTATTGCTATTTCAAGAATTTCTTTGCGAATTGGTCCCGCCTCTGTCATATGTTTTTCAATGTCATCTGTTAGGGCAGTGTCTGTGCGCATATTGGATTTATATTGGTTTAATGCTTCAAGCGTTGCTGCTGACTCAGCATTACAAAGCTGAGCCATTTCTTCTGCCTCCTCAGATGACGGCGAAGAAATCGTTCTCAAAATGTACTGCTGTGTTGATAAAATATTCCTTCTCAGCTGCCAGATATATTCGGTATTGGGCACTGTTTTGTCCCTATACGCATTGACAACCGTTCTCATTTGCATAAGCTCAAAAATTGATAAAGCGCCTAATAGAACTATCATCACAGTTACAGCACCAAAGCTAACCAGCAATTTTTTACCGATTTTTAAATTCTTCATACCCACTGTCCTTTCAAATACACTATCCATAGGCTTATTTAGTTTTCTCTTCTTTTTCTGCATCAAGACATAAGCAAACATCAATCACTTAAAATTGTTTTCCATAAAGCTTGATAACTCCTTTTTAATCCACGCCTCTCACTCCTAACACCGTATTTTTTTGAAAAAACAACGCTGCCTATATGACAACGCAAGATTTGCAACTGGCTGCCATTTTAATGAGTCCCTGTAGCTTTGCACCCCATTCCTTTCGAGCGGGTTGCCTGTATAAATGTTATTTTGCAGCAAAAAAGTATTTATCAAAAAATTTATTATTTTTTGTACTTATTCTTAATATAATCCAAAGAAATCTATAATATTGATTATAAAATATATTTATTATAATTTCAACAAAATTTTGTATAAATTCAAATTTTATTTGTTAATGTTAAATATAAACAGAGTAAGCCAATCTGCCGGCATACAAATACTGCGGCTAGCAATACAGTATAGAAAAACCCGTTTCAATTTTGAAACGGGTTTTTTTACAGCTCGGCTACAG
>CAZAIU010000011.1:25273-69803 GCA_964485265.1 uncultured Oscillospiraceae bacterium
CAGTGACACCAAAAGCAAATTAAATATTCAGTTCACTTGAAAGCCGCCAAGTATGCATGCGCCTGTATTACTTGTACCCCTCAGCGTTATTGTTTTGACATCTGACAGGTTTATTCCGTAAAACTCATTTAGCTTAATTAGCTCGGTACCTAACGGTGTGTAATGCTCCGCACTCCAGTATTCCGGCATTCCTTCCATTCCTTCAAATAAATTTACAATTTTAGAGGGCAGATACCTGAGTGCCGGAGTCTGAGAATTTAATGTGACTGATGCCGTTGCTCCGCTGCCGTCCGTAAGTGAAACCTCCATTGACAACGTCTTGCCATCTTGGTTTACCGTATTTGTGGGATCGTTTGCCATCAAAAGCGTCAACGTGTCACAATCCAACCAGTCTCCGTCCTTCGGGTCTATAGTTATGCTTTGGCCCGCCTTCGACCACGAAATTCTATACATCGGAGTGTCAGTCTCAATCGAACCGGGAGGGTTAAATGGCACAATTGTGTTTTTACTGGGTATCTTGCTAAAAATAGCAGTCTCAACAGTCATACCCTCTGCTTGTAGACCGGTCATGGCAGTATCGGGTAAAAGTCTGTTGTCACCGGGCAAAACCACCGACGGCATGAAGTCAAAGCCCAAGCTATCCTTCAAGCCGTTTCCAAGGTCAGCAGCGTTACCGCCTCTATTAAATACATCGAGAAATTCTACTGCATAGGCACTCAAAAACGCCCGTTGGGTCCCTGAGCCAATATAGGTAACTCCCTGAGGCGGGGCCATCGAGTCTGACTGCTCGATAACAGAGTTATACTGATTGTGGTTGCCGCCGTAGAAAAATGCCATAGTCACCGGCGTTTTGCGTGTTTGGTCAAGGAACCATGCCTGATTAAATAGTGATATAGTCCCAAGGTCAGATACATCTCCGTCATACTGTGAGGAAACTATGCCTGTAGGTACATCGGTATAGCTTATTTCATCAGCGAATGATAGCGGAGAAGCCACAAGAAGCACTGATTTAACCGCATCGTTTCCATCTTCCCTAAGCTGCTTTGCTATATACATGCTATTGTCTCCGCCGCGGGAATGACCAATAAAGTTAATGCTGGAGAGGTCTGCCTTGCCCTTCAAATCAACATCAAAAACCTTCTCGCCGTCATTGGCACGCCGTATTAGCTCATAATAAGCTTTAAAAATACCCAGCGCCCGTTCGTATTCGACACCCTCAAACGGTTCAAAGCTGAACGCGCGGTTGATGTTAATGGAAACAGCAAGATAGCCCTGCTCCGCCAACGCTTCGGCTAGGTATGAAAAGCCTTGATAATAGCGATTCTGCGTCACATCCTCAACACCGTGCGCGCCGTGCAGTATGAACACCACCGGGCAGTTTTCGCCTTTGGGAACTCCAAGAAGTCCATCCAAAGGAAATTGCACCTTGCCAGCGTCCTCGTTCATAAAGCTCTCACCCAGTTTAAATTCCAGCACCGCCTCATCTTTTTCCGCAGGTGTGTCAGAAGGTTCTGGTGCTCTGGCACAGCCGGAAAATGATATGGTTGTCAAGACCGCTATAAGGAGTATGGATATAAGGCGTCGGGTCATGCAGCCACCTTGAAAATCTCAAGCGTCAGCATGCCGTAGGCATTCTTAACAGACAGCATATACCCTCCGTCCAAGTTCCATGCAGTATCCAGCGTATCAACGCCATCAGTGGAATCGACAATGTGATTGTTGACATCTGCCTCGCCTAGCTCTTCACTGATTTTTTTAACCCAACCATCAAAGTCGTTTTTGTCGGCGTAGGCAACAATCATATTCACCTTGCCGTCCTCGTATGAGGCAGAAGCCTTAGAATTCACGCCGTATAGTTCCATTTCATATTCACGAGCTATTACATTGCCAGTATCGTCCTTTGTAGCAGTTCCTTCGCCCATAGCAGCAGCTAACTCTGCGTCAGTTTTGCCCATCAAGCCTATAAGCATGGCTGCCTGACCCTTTGCCACAGGTTTTTCGGCTGGTACCTCGGGCACTTCTGGACTAGCGCTGTTCTGAGACTCATTAGGCAGCGGTGTTGGCTCAGCTTTTTTGCTTGAGCAGCCGGTAAACAACATGACTGCAACAATGCTCAAGGTTAATACTGTTATATTTGTACGTTTTTTCATTGATTTGCTCCTTTTTGCTTTGATTATATTTTAATTTCCGTTAAATTCTAACGTGGTAAGCCTTTTGACGATGGCAGCCTAAAAAGGTTTCAAAAAAGTAGTAGAACTATAATTTGTTTAAACAATATTAAAATTGTTAGAAAACTTATCTAATTGCCGTTAAATTCTGAAAAGCATATAATTGTAATTTTCCTGTTCTCAGCGCTATTATTATAAAAATTAAAATAAATTTAAATAATAACGCACGCTATCCACTCTTTTATGTCAGCTTCGCCGGAAACAACCATATAACACTTGTTCTCGTAATTAATATAATATTTTCCGTTCTCTTCAATCAATCGTATACTAGGCAGCTTTTTATATTCATCCTCTTTATTTTGTCTCTCGGAAAGATAAACGTCAATTTCTCTCCCGTTTACAACGACGTTCTTTTCAAAAAATGGTCCTACAACCTTCACATTTTCCATCAAAAATGAGTTATTTGCTTCAAGGCTTAGGGGACTTGTCTCTATCGTCCGGCTATTTGATAAATCGTAAATTGTGCAAAGCATGTTATCCTCACGTAAGCCGCCAATCGGTAGAACGCTTAACAATGCTTTGGGACAAAGAAAAACCCCCACAGCAAATACAAATAAGCACGCCAGCAGTATGGAAACAGCCAGCTTAAAATTAAAACGCTTTTTATGGGTCTTGAAAATCATATTCGTCTTTTTGTTCACCGGCATTGCACCTTTACAGTGAACCTCCTCCGTTTCAAACTATTGCTGCAATTTATGTTACAAGTGGCTCAATAGGGCAGTATATCTAATAACTTGTCTTTTTGTTTGGCGACAACCTATCTCTATAAGATATTTTTTGCTTAAAATATAGAATTATAGTCCATTTTGGTTTATGCACTAATTATTCTAAACAATTGATTTGGCTATCCTTCCGAAACATTATACACGTGTATGCAACCTTTGTACCCTTATTTTTATGCTATAGCACACAAATACATATTAAAAATTAATACTTTCTTAACCTGAGCTTTGTCGGAAAAGATTGCTTGCTGCCAGAATATGTACTATAATGTATTTTATTGTAATGTATATCTAAATCAATTGCAGATACTCGGAAGGAAGGAACACAAATGCCCTTTGAAAACGGACTAGCAGCGCTGGATGGAGTTGCAGCAATTCACGCAGTAAATGAAACTCTTCGCAGACTAGATGCAAGACTTGTAGACCACGGGGACCGCGTTGCTTTTATTGCCTGCGAGCTATGCGAGGCTGCCGCTTTGCCCTTAGACGAAAAAGCTCTTTTTTTATTAAGTGTATTTCATGATATCGGGGCATACAAAACCGATGAGATAGACCGCATGCTTGAGTTTGAAACGCACAATGTGTGGAATCACTCAATTTACGGATACCTTTTTCTAAAGCACCTGACTCCTCTCAGCAATATGGCCGGGGCCGTGCTGTACCACCATGCGCCATGGGCGCAGACAGAAGCCTTGTGCCCTGTCTGTAGTGAATATGCAGGTTTGCTGCATTTAGCCGACCGTATAGATATCTTGTCCTCCTATGGTGCGGACAGTCAGCAGCTTAACAGCCTAAAGGCAAACTCAAAAGGGCTATTCCGCAATGAATATGTTGCACTGTTTTTTAGTTGCTACAAGGAGCGCCGAATATTTGAAAGACTTTCCGATGGTTCCTATCGGCAAGCCAACGCAGTCAGAATTGACAGCTTTGATTTCTCCTCCGAGCAGGCGGTGGAATTCCTTAAAATGATTGCCTATTCAATAGATTTTCGCAGCGAGCACACAGTAACCCACACTATAAACACCGTTTCTATTGCGCTCAACATAGCTCATCACTTCGGCTTGGAGACACAGGATTGCGAAAAAATATATCTGGGCGCACTGCTGCACGATGTTGGTAAAATTGCCATACCCCTAGAAATTCTTGAAAGCCCCGGGCGATTAACTCCGGAGCAAATGGCCGTAATGAGAACTCATGTTATAGAAACCGAGCAGCTAATCGAAGCCATCGTGCCGGAGGACATTTGTCAAATTGCCGTGCGGCACCACGAAAAGCTTGACGGCTCGGGCTATCCCAGAGGACTCACAGGTGCAGACCTCAACTTAAATCAGCGTATTGTTGCAGTTGCAGATATTGTCAGTGCACTTGGCAGCAGGCGCAGCTATAAAGAAGCCTTTCCAAAGGAAAAAACTCTATCAATATTGCAGGAAATGAGAATAGCTCAGCTTGACGGGCAGGTCTGTGATTATGTCAGTTGCTGCTACAACAATATTATGCAGGAAACAGACCCCCAGCGCAGTAATGTCATAAAAAACTATAAGGCAATTTTAGTTGAATTTGAAATGCTAAAAAAGAAGCTTGACCTATATGAATAGCACCGCCCTGCGGAAAGGTGCAAGAAATGTGTATTTGGCTGATTTTTCCCGCTAATGCGGTAACACAAGTTAAAACGCCACCCTCGTATTATACAAAAACACTGTCCGTCGGAGTGTCCGGCAGGCAGTGTTTTCGTAATTACATCTATGTGTTTAATTTAGTTGAGCTTAAATTGACCCACAAGCGTTTTGAACATCTGTGCCTGGCCGGAAAGCTCTTCTGATGCAGCCGCACTTTCCTCCGCAGTTGCAGAGTTCATTTGGACAACAGACGAGATCTGATCGATGCCAATGGTTATTTGAGATACGCTGTCTGCCTGCTGCTCAGATGCCTGTGCAATTTCAAATACCTTCTGATTAACTGCACCGGCTTTATCAACAACCACTTGGAGAGATTGCGCAGTCTGGTTTGTAAGTCTTGTACCGTTTTCAACTGCTGCAATTGAAGTCTCAATTAGTGAGGTTGTGCTTTTTGCTGCTTCAGCGGATTTTTGAGCAAGGTTTCTAACTTCATCCGCAACAACAGCAAAGCCCTTTCCTGCTTCTCCTGCGCGAGCTGCCTCAACTGCTGCATTAAGTGCAAGTATATTTGTCTGGAACGCAATATCCTCTATGGTTGATATTATCTTTCCGATGCGTTTGGAGGTATCCGAAATATCATTCATAGCACTCATTAGTTCAGTCATGTACTGATTGCTTTCAACAACTCCGGCTCCCGCCTCCTGCGACATAGTACTTGCTTCATGTGCATTTTGAGCTGTATCCTTAATTTGTTCAGAAATGTGAGTAATTGTTGCTGAAAGCTCTTCAACGGAGGATGCCTGCTCAGTGGCTCCCTGAGCTAATGCCTGAGCCCCGCTGGACACTTGATCCGAGCCGGAGGAAACTTGATCTGCGGCAACATTTATCTGGCTCATGGCACCGGTGAATGATTCCAATATTATATCTGTGGAGGTTTTAATCGGATAAAGATCACCCACATAGCCATCGCCTGCGGCAACCGTTAGATCTCCCTCAGACATTGCTGAGAGAACACGCACTATATCAGCAATTACGTGCTGGAGGGAATTGACTATGCTGGCAGTCGCACTTGCTAAAACGCCCGTTTCGTCCTTGGCTTTAATGTCGGGAATCGGCGACTGCAAATCACCCTCTGTCAAAAGCTCAAGTCTTTTTGCACATGCCGAAATCGGATTGCCAATTGCATTTCCAACCTTAAGACCAGTAAATACGGATGCAAACATGCATAAAATCATTATTCCGATTGTAATGTAAATGGCATTATAAGTGCCCCGCATAAAATCGCTTTTCGGCGCGGTTACTCCAAGACTCCAGCCGTGAGTGCCGCCAACAGGAGCGTATGCCAAAAGCTTGTCAGTACCATCAAACTGATAAGAGGCATATCCGGTCTCACCGCTGCGCATTTTTTGATGACATGACGCTAGGTATTCGAGCTTCTTGTTGGTTTTTGACAGCTCCTCCACATTTTCTTTATTTATTACTCTTTCGTACTCCTTATGAGCTATCGTATAGCCTTCCATGTCAATCATATATGCGCCGGAATTTTCGCTAACCACTATTTCTTCCATAATGTCATTGAGAAAGGTTTCATTGGGCACAAACATAACTACACCCACAACCTCTGAGTTTGGTATTCCGCCCTGCCACAGCGGCGCTGATACAACAACAGTCAGTTCCCCGGATACCTTGCTGACAACAGGCTCGGAAATGTGAGTTCTTCCCTGCAGCGCCTCCTGAAAATACTCTCTGTCGCTGTAATCGGCTCCGTCAAAAATGCTTAAACCATTTAAATCAAAAATGTTGCCGCGCAAAAAATTGTTTGTCTTTGTGCGTTGGTCAATAAGTGACTTTTTTTCTTCAACCGAAGTGTCAGGATTTGCAAGCCGCGCAATGCTTCCAACCTCATAAGCTATAGTTTGGTACTTGCTAAGCTCCTGCTCAACTCTCTGAGCACCAAGCTTAGCCGTTTCTGTCATTGTTTCTTCCAGCATCTTATTTGTGCTATTGTAGTTTAGCAATGTGGATATTCCTGCGACAGAAATAATTGCAACCAGTCCCACAATGATAACAAGACGTGCCACTCTTCCTTTAATAGTTTTCATCTTCTGCCTCCAAAAAATTATTTATCTCCAGCACATTTACTTTATCTATTCGAGTTTTCTTATCTGTCTTATTGCATGAAATCTGATGTTCAAAATATAATATGGAGGTGTTTGTTCTAAACCCAAGTTCATTGTCGTTGTTGTGACATTTTTCGACAATAAAATTTTTAAAAAAGTGCGCTAGAAAACTCTGCAAAGTTTACTAAGCGCATCATTAGGTTTTTAGGATTAAATTTTATGATGCTACTCTCAAGATAGTATATGTCACCAATTTCCATATTTCAATAGTCAATGTCTAAGTGGCATGGTTTTTGTAATAATTAGCACGCACATGTCGAAAAAAGTATTTTTTTATCAAAAATTTGTAAAGGCTTATAAAAGCTTTTTTGTTAATCGGTTTATTCGTTATAACCCGATTTAATTTATAAATTTAAATTTTCATATCTAATTCAGACTGAATATAAAATATTGCGCCTGCCGCGCAGTCTTTTTATTGGTTAACTCAGGTATTTACTTTTCCATTTTATAACTATATAATTAGTTTTAGTATGGTGAAAGTTGGTATTAAGAATGGGAACCTTTGGAGAGCTTGCGCTGTTGTGCAGTGGCATTGACACGCAGGATATCGACACCTCTTTGATATTGGATGATATAGGTGATGTGCAGGTCACAGAGCTTACCTCCGAAGCCCTTGGTTCCCTTTTTTCCAGCTTGTACGACAGCATGGGCGTTAAGGGCCGTGTTTATGGTAAGTACCGTAACTACGTTAACAGAGTTTTACACTTCTGCGTGGAAAACGGATTTATTGCAAATGCTCCGGACATTCCCCAAAGGGCACAAAAAAAGCCATATCAATTCAACCGCCCCGATGCAAACTCTCTTAACCGATACCTTGCCCTAAACGAAAACACCGCAGCCTCCACGATTATTCACCTCTCCTGGAACTGCGGCTTGAAGCGCAAGGAAATATCCGCCTTAAAATGGGAACAGGTGGATTTTTACGGGCGGCAATTGCTGCTTGACGACAGATGCATCCCGCTTCAAGCTTCCACCCTTGAATATTTAGAAAACGCCTGTATGGAAAACCGCAGCAATTCAGAATATGTCCTTATTTCCAATTCAGGAAAGGCTCCCGTTGAGGAGCATAACCTATCGGTTATTATAAGACGTGTGCTTAATGACCTTGGACAGCCCTCCGTGAGACTGTCAGACTTGAGGTTTGATTATATAGCAGCGCTGCTTAACAGCAACGACTGGAAGTATGTATCCTATACCGCAGGCATTGATTTGGCAAGCATTCAGCAGCACTTCTTGCCATACGTAAATAAAAGCTCCCTGCGTATAACAGAAAAAGGTGAGCTCAGCAGTAGCGAGGCGCAGCAGCTTTCAGCCTTGATTGACTCCGAGGGTGCGAGCTCTGCGGGAATTGCTTTAAGGCTGATTTCCGAAGCAGGAATACCTGCGGCGCTTTTGCCTGCGCTGAAATGGGATGTTATCGATTTTAAATCTGCTCGAATGAGCTTTGATGACAGGGTAATAAAAATTTCATCGGATACACTTGACATACTAAAAAAAGCATATGAGCAGCGCGAAAACAAGCTTGACAATATATTTTTAACCGACACAGGAAATTCCGTAGATCTGCCGTACCTAATGCGCTTGATTTCCAAGACGCTTGTTCGAAACGGTCTTGTAACGGTTAATGTGGCAAGCCTTTGCAGTTATTACTGGAAATCAAATCCCGAAAGCATTGTAAGGTACAAGCAGCTTAACAGCAATGTAGTGAACTATGAAAATCGTTCAGCTCCCATAACATTTCCGTCAACCTTTAATCTTCCGGATACTGACGAAATTGTGAGTTATGTCAGGCTCTGCGGTTGCTTGAGCATTTCTGGTATTGCAGCAGAATTTGAGCTTAGTACTCAAGAAGCAAAAAAAGCTGTTGAAAAATGCCGCAGAGAGGGAAAGCTTGAGCTTATCGGTACAAAATATTATCCCAGCAACTGCGTAGTGCCGACGGCAAGGCATAAGGAAATAATAGTTGAATACATATCAAGCAATCAGCCTGTAACACACAGTGAGCTTGCTCGCCTCCTTGGGCTTAAGGACAGTCGTCAAGTACTGCCAATATTAAACAGGCTTATAAAATCCGGGGACATCATAAAAACCTCCGCCGACAAATATTATCTTTCATAATTTAACTTAAAAGAACCATAAATATGGTTTTTTTTTATAAATATTTTCAATTTTTACTTATACAAACGGGAATAAATTGTTGTATTTTCCCATTTATCATATATAATAATTCTAATATTAGCTTTTTTGCTGCATTTTGTCGAATTTTGCCTAAATTGTTTTTCGCTCTTCTGTCTAATCCCGAGTTTTATAGCTATTAAAGCTATGAATATAGAATTTTTCTCAACATACAGTGGGGGTGCTGATATGGCTTTAAAGCAAACAGTTTTGATAGCTGAGGACAATGAGGTTAATCTCATAACCCTAACTAAAATTCTCTCAGCCGAATACGAAATTCTTCAGGCAAGAAACGGGCAGGAAGCCCTTGAACTGCTGCTGCTTAAGGGAACCTCTATTTCAGGCATTATACTTGATTTAATAATGCCTGTTATGGACGGCTTTGGCTTTTTAAGGGCAGTAAGAGATATAGAGGAGTACAAAAACATCCCAATTATTGTCGCAACGGGTAACAGCGGCAATGAGTCGGAGGCAATCGCACTTGAACTGGGCGCCTGGGATTTTATTTCTAAGCCCTACAATGCAAAAGCAATTAGATTTCGCCTGCGCAATGCAATAGAACGCAGCCAGCTTGCCGCTTTCAATCAAATAAAATATCTGGCTGAATTTGACACCTTAACCGGAATATACAATAAGTCAAAATTCTTCCAGAACACTCGCGAGATGCTTAACGTCCATAAGGACAAGCGCTTTGTATTTGTTCGTTTTGATATAGACCGCTTCCAGCTTATCAACTCCTTCTTTGGCACAGAAGAGGGTGATCGGCTCTTATGCTATCTTGCTGACAATCTCAGAGAAAACGCCACCCAAGAGCTGTACACTTACGGAAGAATAGAAGGGGATGTATTCGCTTTCTGCTTTGCCTATCCATCCAGAGAAATTGTCATGAACAAATTGGCGCTTGCAGTCGACAAGGTGAAGTCATATAACCGAAGCTTTAATATCGTTCCCGCCTACGGTGTTTACTTTTTGGATGACGCAACAGACCTTCCCATAAGTGAAATACTGGATCGCGCGACCCTCGCCGTAAAAATCTACAAAGGCAAATTCATGGATACCATAGCCGTGTATACTACCGAGATGAGCCGCAAACTGGAGCAGGATCAAGAGATAATCAACGAAATGAACTCAGCTCTTGAGGAAAAGCAATTCTGCATTTACCTTCAACCAAAATTTTCTCTTGAAACGAACACGCCTTGTGGCGCAGAAGCATTAGTCAGATGGAATCATCCCGTAAAGGGAATGCTGCCCCCCGCAGACTTTATCCCCGTATTTGAAAAAAACGGATTCATTTCAAAGCTTGACTATTATGTATGGGAAACGGTTTGCAGCCTGCTAAAGTCTTGGATAGATGAGGGGAAAAGTCCATATCCAATTTCAGTAAATGTGTCAAGGGTCAACCTATATAACCCTCAAATTGTTGACTTAATTTTCGACTTAACACAAAAGCATGATATACCGCCGCACCTTTTGCAGCTTGAGCTGACGGAAAGCGCTTATATGGACAATCCTCAGGTTATGAAACGCGCAGTCAAGAGCCTTCATGAAAAAGGCTTCACCATACTCATGGACGACTTTGGAAGCGGTTACTCATCACTAAGCGTATTAAAGGACATTGAGGTAGATTCACTTAAAATAGACATGCGCTTTTTTGGAGAGTCTGAAATTGCAGGTCGGGGAGAAAATATAATCGCCTCTGTGGTTAGGCTGGCAAAATGGCTTAGCATTCCCGCAATTGCAGAAGGAGCAGAACGGTCAGACCAAATCAGCTTTCTGCGGAGCGTTGGCTGCGAATACGTGCAGGGCTATTATTTTGCCAAGCCAATGCCTATAGAAGAATACGAAAAGCTGGCGGCAGACAATTGTGCCGTTGAAAGCAATGCACAAGCTACCGCATCTTTGAATATTGACAGCCTGTGGAGTTCCGGTCCCGAAATGGATATACTCTTTTCCAACGCCACTCAGGCTAGCTGTATGTACGAATTTGACGGCAGCCGTATAGATATTATCCGTGTAAATGAGGCCTACAACAAGCTTTTCGGATACAGTGATAAGGCAATGGGCGAAAACCCGCTTAATCAAATATGCTTTGAACATAAGGCAATGGTTTTGAATGGCTTTCAAAATTGCGTGTCTTCTCAGCGCCAGTCAGAATGTGAATTCCGCCGCAAAACAGCAGCCGGAGACTCTCTGTGGATTAACCTAAAGCTACAGTATATATGTCAAGTCGGCTTGAAGCACATTTGCCTCGGAAATCTTTCTGACATAACCGTGCAGAAAAATGTCGAATTCGAATTGAGCAGTCTAAAAAGCGCAATGTCAAAAATAGACAGACATTTGAACAAAATGCTTATTGTTGATGATTCATCAGTCAGCCGAGAAATGCTGTGCTTGATTTTTAAGGATGAATTTGAGCTTTTAACTGCCGAAGGCGGAGCAGAAGGCTTAATGCTTTTGGAAAAAAATAAAGAAAATATAGCAATAATTTTGCTCGACATGATTATGCCCGGCGTAAACGGAGAGGAATTTTTGCGGTGTAAAAATGAAATGACTGGAGCATCTGATATTCCTGTTGTTATAATTTCTTCTGAATACAGTGCAAATGCACAGATAAACATGCTTAAGCTGGGCGTTCAGGATTACATTACAAAGCCATTTATCGATGAAGCGGTTGCGCGCAGAGTAAAAAACGCGCTTGAGTATAACGCTCGCCTAAGAGCCTATGCGAAAGAAGGCAAAGATGCCGCAGCAACGGTTTTAAAGCAAGATCAACCGACAGAGAGCAAAAATTGAACCGCTCAATTAACACCTACGCTTTTCTGTCTCTCATATTTGATATGGTGCAAATCGTTGAGCTAGCTCTTTATGCGCTTAAAGCTGCTTGTAAAGCTTCCTCAAAGCTTAGCAAGCGGCTTTAATTTTGAATGCTCAAGTAAATATTTAAACTTTAACATAGACTCGTCGAAGAAATGAGGAAATGTCCATGAACTGCAACAATCTGAAAATTCAAGCCGAAATAAACTTTTTTAAAAACAAGCCCGTTTCTTTTTGTATACTTCAAGTGCCGGCAGAAAATGAGCAAGACCGGGATATTACACTTGTATACCTAAATTCTGCATTAGAAAAGCTGGCGGGAATCAGTGCTGAAACATGGATTGGACAATCCGGCTCTTGTCTATTCCCCGAAAGCAATGAGCCCTGTGAAGACTTTCGTTTGGTAGCATACGGTGGGGAAATGAGCACCATGGTTGTGTTTCAGCCGTATATTAACAAGCATATTACCGTGCAGTGCTATCAGATAAAGCCCGGCTATTGCGCATGTCTGATTGCTGATGTCTCTGAACGGGAGGCTCGTATACAAGAGTATGAGGATCAACTATACCTATACCGCACCACAGAAAACGCAGGCGTATTTCGTATTTTGATGGACGAAAACTTTACTCTTCTGTACGGAAACGATAAGTATTATCAAATCCATGAGTACACACCTCAGAAGATGGAGCAGGAACTTCAAAACCACTGCAAGCGGTATGTTCACCCAGATGACTTACAGCTTGTTCAGCAAACTATTGAGAACGCAATTAAAACCGGAGTTAAGTATCATTCATGGACAATGCGCATTATAACCGGCAAAGGAAACCTTCGTTTTATCCGCACAACCGGAATATTTGTAAAGCGTGAGACGCAGCTTTTGCTCGAGGGAACAGTAATAGATGTCACCTCAGAGGTTGAAGCGCAAAACGAGCTGCGCACATCTAAAATACGTATAGAAAGTATAATAAACGCCATACCCGGCGGAGTTGCTGTTTATAAGGTTTCCGATATTTTTGAAACACTGTATTTTTCAAACGGGGTTCCCGCGCTGACCGGTTATACGGCAGAAGAATACGGCACGCTGGTGAAGCAGGATGCTGCCAACATGACGTTTCCGGCTGACACAAGCATGGTTGTCAGCAAGCTTCGCTATGCTATTGAGCACAATGTTACCGCAGATTTTGATTTTAGAAAGACCCATAAGGACGGTTCAATTGTCTGGGTGCATCTTCAGGGAATTAAAATCGGCGAAGAGGACGGCTATCCCCTTATACAATGCGTTTTTCACAACATTACACGGCAAAAGCAAACAGAGCTTTCGTTGCTTGAGCAAAAGGCTCTGTATAATATCGCGGTTGAAAACACCGACGTTAATATGTGGACCTACGACTCCGAAAATGACATCCTCTATCAAACCGACAGGTCAATGAAAATGCACAACGACTTTGAACGAGTCATTTACAACTCCATTACGCACATAATTTTCAGTGGGAATATTAAGCCGTCCAGCGTTGATGACTATATTGAGCTATGCGACCGTGTACGTGCAGGCGAAGATAGCGTAACAAAGGAAATATGGTTTGCCAACACCGACAAAACGGATTGGTGGTGCGAAAGAATAATCTGCACAAATATTTTTGCAGAGGATGGTTCAATTCTTCGTTCCATCGGCGTTGGGCGGGATGTAACTAACGAAGTTACGGCATTGGCACACAGACAGCAGATGGAGCTTGCCCTGTCCTCTACCTCAATTTCCACTTGGATTTATAACATTCAATCCGGCGTTTTCGAAAGCTATAACCGTACAAAGGATGTCCCGGGCTTCTCCGGCAGATTGGAAGGCGGATATCAGCACCTTGTCAAGAACGGACTTGTCCTTCCCGAAAGTGTTCAGGAATATACAAGACTCCATCAGGAGCTGGAGCAGGGTGCAGCGTCTGCCTCCGCCGTCATCCACTACGATAAGAACCGCGCACAAATGGAGTGGCAGAAAATTACATATTCCACGGTTTTTAGTTCCGCAGGCACTCCCCTGCTCGGCGTTGCCATCGGTGAAGACATTTCCGAACACATGAATTCCAAAAGAAAGTTCGACGAGGAGCTACGCTATCAGGCAATTACGGAGAGCGAAAACCTGTTGGTAAAAGCGCGAGTAAATCTCACCCGAAATACTATTGAAAGTTACGTTGCACGGGACGATACATCCATAACGCAAGCCGGCATGGACTATTCTAACAGCGTTGAAGTTTTAGAAAAAAAGGCGCTTACCTCCATAGAGCAGGAGCAGCTCCAAAATATGCTCAGTGCAGAACGGGTACTCAATGCATACAAAAACGGCGAAGCCGTCAGCACTCTCGACTATCAAAGAATACTTAATGACGGAAGAGTAATTTGGGTCAGTACCACGGTTAAAACCTACCAAGATCCGGAAAGCGGAGACATCAAAACCTTTGTTTACACCTATAACATCCATCAGCGCAAGACAATGCAGGCAATTATAGACAGCGTTGTAAATCTCAATTACGAAATGCTGGGTCTGATTGATCTGAAATTTGATACAGTAACCTCCTATAGCTCCAAGGTGCAGAACCCAATAATGAAGCTTGATCACCCCCTTTCCTACGACAGCACTCTACGGCGGCTCATAAAGAGGGATTTTCAAAAAAGTCAGCAAGATGAGGCACTTGCCGCTCTGTCTGCGGACACAATTAGCCGCGAGCTGGAAAGCAAAAATATATATAGCTGTAGCTTTCCTCTTAAGCAAAATGGCAATAAAATTTGCAGAAAAAACTGGCAGTTTTCTTATTTAAACAAGAATCAGGGAATCGTTATCTTCACGCGGAGCGATGTGACAGACCTGTTCTTAAAGCAGGAGCGTCAACAGGAAATATTGAAAAGCGCTCTTATTCAGGCCGAGCAGGCAAATCTTGCAAAAACCGAATTTCTCTCCAGGATGAGTCACGAAATTCGCACCCCCATGAACGCAATTATTGGTATGTCAACGCTTGCCGCACAATACGTTAACGACCCCCAGCAGGTTTCCGATTGCCTTTCCAAGGTGGGAATATCCGCTCGTTTTCTCCTTTCCTTAATTAACGATATTCTGGACATGAGCCGCATTGAGAGCGGAAAAATGACTGTTAAGCAAGATGAATTTCCATTTGAAGAATTTATAAATGGTATCAACACCATCGCCAATGAGCTTGCCGACAGCAAGGGTGTCGAATACGACTGTATACTAACAAGCTTTACGGAGGATGTTTATATTGGCGACGCTATGAAGCTTCAGCAGATTTTGGTAAATTTAATATCCAATGCCGTTAAATTTACCGGAAAAGGCGGCAAAGTTCAGTTTATTATCCACCAAGACCGCATAGGCGGAGGTAAGTCCAAAATGCGCTTCACTGTAAACGATACAGGTATCGGGATTCGCGAGGAATTTCTTCCGAAGATATTTGAGCCGTTTGAACAGGAGTATGCGGGCTCCACCAATCCATACAGCGGCACAGGTTTGGGTCTTGCAATTTGCAAAAGCCTTGTAACCATGATGGGCGGAACTATTTCCGTAAACAGCATACTGGGTATTGGCACTGAATTTAATGTGGACATTACCCTTGAGCTTTGCGAAGCATCTCGTTTCATTTCATTGAAATCTCAAATGAATTGGAGCAGTATAACTGCGCTTATTGTTGACGATGAAATCATGATATGCGAACAAACGAAACGCATACTTGCAGAAGTGGGCACAAAAGCCGAATGGGTGGATAGCGGATACAAGGCTGTAGAGCTGGTTTCCGAAAAATGGAAAAACAAGGATTGCTATGATTTAATTTTGATTGACTGGAAAATGCCGGATTTGGACGGCATTGAAACCTCTCGGAGAATTCGTAAAATCGTCGGTCCTGATGTGGCAATAATTATTATGACAGCCTATGACTGGATAGCTATTGAGGCGGAGGCAAAGCAGGCAGGCGTAAATCTGCTCATATCAAAGCCCCTTTTCAAGTCCTCAATTTGCTCGGCATTTGAAAAGGTACATCAGCAAAAAGAGCATAAAAGACAGACTCCCGAAAAAATTGAATACAGCTTTACGGGAAAGCGGGTTCTTTTGGTGGAGGATCACCTTTTAAATATCGAGGTTGCAAAACAGCTTCTCACCTCAAAGGGCATTGAGGTTGAAGTGGCTGAAAACGGACTGATGGCCATTGAAGCATTTGCAACAGCTCCCATTGGTCATTTTAATGCCATCCTTATGGATATACGAATGCCCGTTATGGACGGTCTGACAGCCACGAAATCAATACGGCAGTTACGGAAAAAGAACGCACGCTCAATACCTATAATTGCTATGAGTGCCAACGCATTTGATGAGGACGTTGAAAAATCAAAGTCCGCCGGCATGAGCGCACATCTTGCAAAGCCCATTGAGCCGGAGCTTCTCTATAAAACGCTTGCAGAGTTTTTTGACGAAAGGTGACCTCTCATGAGCAGTAGTATTAAAACCGCTCTACCATTAATAAAAGAATTCTTTATATTCGATTTTGAAATGCGAGATTTTGAAGCAGCAATATCGGTTTTGAGCAAAAATATACAATGGTTTGGAACTGCCGATAATGAGGATGCCCACAATTTTGCTGAGGCAGCCCAATACATACAAACCGAAATAGCCGCAGACCCCAAGCCATATCAGGTTGAGTTTTTAGAGGAGTGTGAGCAGTTTTTGGCTGATGGGATAAGCACCGCCCACATAAAATCCAAAATTACCGGTGCCGGTCTATCCTTGCTCTGCCGAGTCAGTGCGGTTTCATGCATTGAGGATGGCGCAGGCAAAATCTGTTCCCTGCATATGTCTGTTCCTGATATCAGCCAAAAGGAAACCGAATTTTTTCCCTTTGAATTCGCCGTAAGACATGAGCACGAGCTTTTTGACCAGTTTATAAATCATTCTGTTGCAGGCGGTATAATAGGCGAATACTATGAAGATGGCTTTCCCCTATACACCATTAACAATCGCATGCTTGAATATCTCGGCTATAGCTCAAGAGAAGAGTTCTCACATAAAATTAACAACATGGTTGAAAACAGCATTCACCCAGATGACCGTAATTATGTGAACGATCTCACCTTTAGTCAGCTTGCAAAATACGGTGAATATCAAGTCAGCTACCGCATGCAGCGCAGTGACGGAAGCTACATTTGGGTGAATGACCTTGGCAAAAGCATCACAGCAGAAAACGGAAAACCCGCAATAATCAGTATGTACATAGACATCACAGCACAAAAAGAAGCTGAACAGGTTTTATCTCAAAGAGCTGATAAGGCAGAAATGTTGGACATGCTTATCAATAATGCTTCAGGTGGTATTTTCCGTTCAAAGCCCGACCAATTGTTTTGTGTAGAATACGCAAACAGCACCTATTACAAGCTTCACGGCTATACAAAGGAGCAATTTGAAGCCGAAACAGATAGCTGTGTCGAAAGTCTTATTCATCCCGAGGATATAAAAAATATAAACAGTCAGATTGATGCTTTTCTAAACGGAATCAGCTCCGAGCTGGTTGTTGAATACAGAATCACAAAGCGAAACGGAAAAATCGCATGGCTTCGGGCAAGCGCAGTGATTAAAAAGGATTCAAACAGAAAGCCCGTAATCGTCGGCATAATTATTGATGTTACAGAAAGTAAGCTGTCGGAAATCGCTTATATAAGTCAGACAAAAGAGATTTCCGAAATATACAACACGATTCCCGGAGGCGTTTTCCGCTGCAAATTCAATGAGGACTGGGATGTGGTTTTTGCAAACGATGGATTTTACCATTTCCTTGGATATACGCGAGAAGAGTTTTCATCACTGTTCCAGAATAAAATGTCTAAAGTTATATATAAAGACGATAACGCTACCATAAAATCAATAATTGAAGCCCAATTGGTTAACGGTCCTACAATTGAAAACACCAATCGTCTGGTTTGCAAGGGCGGAGAAATTAAATGGATCGCCATACGTGCAACATTAACAGTGGGCAATGATGTAGAGCCTTATTTTTACTGCATATTTGTAGACATTTCCGAACAGAAGGAAGCAGCTCGCAAGCTGGCGGAAAGCGAGCTGCGCTATAAGCTGGCAATTGAGGGTGCCGGGGTTAATGTATGGGAATATGACATTATAAACCACCGCATCCACCAATACCCAGGCTCTCAATTGCTTCACGGGTACCCTGCCATTATAGAGAATGTACCCGAGTCGTTGATTGCAAACGGTTATATTGAATCCGATGAGATAAGTGCTTTTAGAAAGCTGTATTTGGATTTGGAAAGCGGCGTCAGTAAAATCAGCGCTGATTTTTGGGTGCGCAACTCTGAAAGAGATGACAGATGGTGCCAGCACATTACCTACTCTGTTGTTTTTGATGAATCAGGAATTCCCGTAAAGGCATATGGCGCAAGTCAAGATGTTACACAGATTAAGCTAGCTGAAAAAAAATACCAAGAGGAACTGCTATACCGCGAAAAAATCGGTGACTCTGTAATTGCCACCTGCCGAATAAATCTTACTAAAAAAACCGTGGAGGAAAACAGCCTTGGCTTAGAGTGCAGCGCATTTGAGCACATTCTCAAGGAAATGGATTATCGCACTCGCTCAAGTGCTTTCTTGTATTCCAGCCAAATAACCGATAAGCAGAACGAAAGGCTTTCTCCCAATTACCTCATCAGACTTTACAAGCGCGGGATTTCCTCCGCGACAGAGGAGTTTTTTGCGCAGCTACAGCCGAAAAAATACGTATTTGTTCGATGCCACGTAAATATGGTGAAGCGTCCGGACACAGGTGATATCGTAGCATTTTTCTACAGTCAGGATGTCACTGAGGAAAAGACGCTTCAAAGCATTGTGGACAGCATAATTTCATTGGAGTATGACTATATACGCCGTATTGACTCATATAACAACAGCTACATCACCTATGCAAATAACAGCGGAACCAATCTTCCCGCAAAGGTCTGCTCCGATTATGACGGCGAGATGGCAAACTATTTGAGCCGTGCTTGCCCTCCCTCAGAGGCGGCGCATGCAATACAGACACTTAAGCTAAAAACCATTACAGCAAATTTAGAAAAAGCGCCTGTATATACCTGTGAGCTGAATATAATAGAATTGGATGGTTCCATTCGGCGAAAGCTGCTTCGATTTTCTTACATGGACAAAGAGGCAGGCTTCATTTTAACTATGCGTTCGGATATTGACAACATTGTTAAAAAAGAGAAGGTAAAGCAGGCATTGCTTCAAGAGGCTGTGCAGGCAGCAGAGCATGCAAACAAATCCAAATCTGACTTTTTAGCTCGTATGAGCCATGATATGCGCACTCCCATGAACGCCATAATCGGCATGTCCTCCTTAGGAGCTGACGAAACAACTGATAGAAATGCTCAATCCTATTTTAAAAAAATAAAGCTCTCCGCCGATTTTCTTCTTGGCTTGGTAAACGATGTTCTAGATATGTCCACTTTGGAAAACAGTACTATAACTTTGCACCCCGAGCCATATTCCATAAGTGAATTTGAGCAACAGCTTGAAACAATTGTTCGTCCGCTGTGCCGCGCAAAAAATATAACGTATTTTCATACCAAAAAAACGCTGCTTGCCGATACGGTTATTCTAGACCGGCTTCGCATAAACCAAATATTTTTAAATTTACTTACAAACGCAGTTAAATTCACTCCTCAAGGCGGCACAGTCGCACTGACTATAAACAACAGCTATCGCAGAGGGAACAAAATTGGTATTCAAATATACGTCAAGGATAACGGTATTGGCATGAGTCTTGACTACCAGCAGCATATGTTTGAGCCATTTTCTCAAGAGTGTTCTGCCTTAACCGACAATACCGAAGGCAGCGGTCTGGGACTTTCAATCACAAAGAAAATGATAGAACTGATGGGGGGAAGAATTTCCGTTCTCAGCTTTCCCGACTACGGAAGTGAGTTTTTGGTGGAGCTTGAGGTGGAAGTCTGCTCTGCAAAAGCTGTTACCAAGATTGCCGAAAAAGATGATTTCAAGCTTTTGTCCGGCAAACGTGTTTTGCTTTGCGAGGATCATCCCCTTAATACACAGATTGCAGTTCGCCTTTTGGAAAAAAAGGGTGTGCACGTAGACCATGCACAAAACGGACAGCTAGGCGTTGAGATGTTCAGCCGTTCTGTTGTCGGCTTATATGATGCAGTTTTAATGGATATAAGAATGCCGGTAATGGACGGGCTAACCGCGGCGCAAAAAATAAGGAGTCTCAATCGGGAGGATTCAAGCTCTGTGCCTATCATAGCAATGACAGCAAATGCTTACGATGAGGATATAGAAAAGTCCAAAGCAGCAGGACTGAATCGGCACCTTGCAAAGCCAATCGAACCGCAGGCACTATACAGCACTCTTCAAGAATTCATAAACGAGCGAGAAGATTGAGTATTCTTTTGCTCAAAGTCGCAGCGCAGGTCCGATTCCGCCAGCAAACTCATTTTGCCGTTTACAATCTTAGGCTTTCTTTTTTGCTGCATAATACTCTTATTTCAAGTTATTACTTGACAAAAATCACATCGTTGGTAAAATGTAAGAAAATGTATTTAAGTCTGGCATTCAGTCTCAGGCAAAATACCCCTATTCCTCCGAGCCTGCTCTGATTGGCAGAGTATACTTATTTCAAGGGCAGGCCGTCTCGGTGATGTCCAACCAGTAGAAGAAGGGAAACATAAAAATGGAAGATAACGATTACTTGTGCCCGGTTTGTGAAAAGCACTATTTTGACAGCATTGACGACTTTGATACCTGTCCTGTATGCGGTTGGGAGGTAAATATTCCCCAATTGGCCGATCACGATCTTGCAGACGGCCGCAATGCACTGAGCGTCAACGAGCAGAGGGTTCAGTATGCCGCCATGAAAAACCCTGCAACACGCGAACCGGCATGCGCTTTAAAAAAGGACTTTATGAAGGAGCGTTGGAATATCAAAGAGCTTATGCGGGAGTTTGCAACCGGAAGCACCGCCGACGACTTCGAGCTGGCTCTTCCTGCGTTTGAAGCAGGCAGACAGACATACATCACTGCTCTAAAATCCTTACTGGAATCAGCAAAATGCGTTAGGTAATAAAAAATTGAGTCATCTTTGATGACTCAATTTTTTATTACCGCTTACCAATTTCGCTTTTGGGTATCAAATCATACTTTGCAACAGGAAGGTTCCATTTAAACACCGTTGCAAGGACTCTGATTGCAACAGTTATTCCAACCGCTGCAAATATGGAAACCGCATTATGTGCCTCCAAGCAATACAGAAAATAGTATGTACAAGCACCTATAATTGCCGCAATTGCATATATTCTTTTGCGAAGCACAAAAGGTACACTAAGACTCATCATATCTCTGAGAAGACCGCCGCCTACCCCTGTAAGCATCCCCAGAAAAACACACATAAATGCATTATCCCCGTATCCCACGGCAATACCGGTCATTGTTCCCGAAACTGCAAACGCGCCCAATCCCAATGCGTCGAAAATATTGTTTACCGTATCAATTAATCGAACCTTTTTAAAATATGTTCTGCGGGCAAAATACGCCGTTACGAATATTATAGCCGCACTTCCGATTGAAATAAAAACATATTCTTTATTTACAAATGCCGCCGGCGGAAACCGCCCAATCAGAAGATCCCTTATTATTCCTCCGCCAACTGCAGTGATTACTCCAAGAAAAATCACGCCGAAAAGGTCAAGCCTTCGTTCTATTGCCACCATAGCACCGGAAATTGCAAAAGCAATTGTTCCAATAATCTCCAGTGCATGGAATATGCTTTCCGTTATCTCCATCTTACCCTCCACGCAGCATTGCAAAAAGCATAAAAGTCCGACGCTACATAATTGCTTCGATACCGCAATCCTCCATCAGCTTCTTATCATAGAGAAGCTCCTTGGGAGTACCGTCGGCAAAGAGTCTGCCCTTCTTCAAAAGCACTGCCCTTGTGCAGGTTTCCGCCGCAAAGGTGAGGTCATGAGTTGCAACAAGCTTTGCATGATGAAGTCTTGCAAGCACGTTGATAAGGTTGCGCCTTGCCCGCGGGTCAAGAAAAGCAGTCGGCTCGTCAAACAGCATGGCACTAGGCTCCATTGCAAGTACCGTTGCAATTGCCGCCATGCGCTTTTCACCTCCGGACAGCTTCAACGGCGATCGGTCAGCTAAGTGGGAAATCCCCAGCAGCCCTAGTGTATCTGAAACCAGCTTGTCGATTTCCTCATGGGTTTTGCCGAAGTTGTGGGGTCCAAATGCAACGTCCTCGCGGATTATCGGCATAAACAATTGATCGTCCGGATTTTGAAAAACAAGGCCCACTCGATTGCGAATATCATTTACGGTTTTTTTGCTCAAAGCTATTCCGTCAACTGTAACCGTGCCAGTGGATATGGGCAAAACGCCCACTAGTGACAGCATAAACGATGTTTTTCCCGCTCCGTTTGCACCAATTAGGGCAACATTCTCCCCATCGTTAACTGTTAGGCTCAAATCGTCCACGGCACGGGTGCCGTCCGGATAGTCAACGCAAAGGTTGGATATGCTTATCATAATAGCCACCTGCCGATCATTTGATTAAATAGCTCCGTAACATTGAATGCCCTGAACAAAACACAGGGTACGCAAGCCGCAAACGCAAAAATGTAATCTTTCGATGCCCATTTCTGAATTTGGTGCTCACTTCCCCGCCGTCCGTAGCCCCTGCACTTCATTGCGGCATAGACACGTTCCGCCCTGTCAAAGCTGCGCAGAAGAAGCTGCCCCACAAAGGACCCCATATGCTTCATCTCCAAGCCCTTTTGGTGAGTGTGGCGAAGCTGATATGCCATGTACATTGAGGAGGTCTCCTCAAGGAGCGTTCCTATGTAGCGGTAGGTCATCTCAAATAACAGAATAAAAATCTCAGGAATATGTATTCGCCTAAGCTGACCCGAAAGATGTGCAAAGGGTGTCACAGCAACCAAAATCATAACGGCTGTAACACATAAAAAGGTTCTAAACACAATGGAAAGACAGGACAAAACTCCCCTGCTTACTGTAACGCTGCCAAGCGTTATCGCCGGTGCCGTGTCAAAGATGATGTTTGACACGCCTGCAAGCACCACAAAGGGCAGTGCAAGCAAAACCCTTTTCCCCACCATGCGCCAAGGCGTTTCTGACAAAGCCATCAGAATAAAGGGATAAAACAAATACGGTACAAGCCTGCCGAAGGTGTATCGGTCGAAGGACACCACCGTGACTATGTATACCATTGTCACAAGAAGCTTAACCCCTGGATGAAGCTGATGAACAACAGACCTGTTCCCCGATAACTGCTCAAGAGAATAAATCTCTTGAATTTTGCTCTTTATGTCAGCCGTATCCCTCACCCCCATAATACTGCAAAAACAGCGTTTGTATCATATATAAAAGCGCCGGTTCTGTCAAGACCGGCGCATTAGTATTATACATTTGTGGTTTGTTTTTTCTTTTTCACTTTTGATATTACTAAGCCCACTGCACCTGCAAGGGCAAAGGTCATAGCTCCGCCTACCACTCCGGCAACCGTCGTGCCGGTGCTTGAGCCGTCCTCTCCTGCGCTTGCATAATCATAATCGGGCATGAACGCAGTTGCCTCCTGCGCAGCAGCGGCACCATCCATCACCTTGCCATCCGCTTCAAGCTCTGTAGTGCCCGCAACCTTTTCCATAGCCCATTCCAGACCATCGGGATTTGCCGAAGCCAGCAAAGAGAATCCTCCGCCAATGAGCAGCGCCAAAACTGCAAGCACAACAACAATCTTCTTCATGGAAACACCGTCGCCGATTTTTGAACCCTGCAAGGTGCTATCCATAATTTCGGGACGCATTTTGTATACAAAGCAAAGAACCGCACCGGTTACTATTCCTTCAACAGCACCGATTGCAAGGTGGATAGGCTGCATCAGCAGCACAAAGGTCTTAAAAGGAAGCTCTGAAATTCCGGAGGCTGCTGTCTCAAGCACCACGCCAAAAGCACCTAGCTGCAATCCGATAACAACGGAAATTACCGACATTATCATAAGGCGGCTATAAGACATCTTCTTTTTCAGCAGGGGCTTGAAAAGAAGGGGATAGACGATAAGGCACGGGAAAACGCCCATGTTAAATATGTTGCAGCCAAGGGCAAGCAGACCGCCGTCTGCAAAAAACAAGCACTGGATTATAAGTACAGCCGCTAAGGTTAAAAATGCCGGAAATCCGCCTAGCAGTCCCGCAAGCAGAATTCCGCCGCCGATATGTCCCGAGGAGCCGGTTGCAGGAATGGTAAAGTTAATCATCTGAGCTGCAAACACAAAAGCGCCCGCCACAGCCATGATTGGAACCTTTTTCTCACAGAGCTCGTCCTTTTTGACTTTTGCGATGGAATATGCCACAGCGCCGGCGCTGGCGGCACACATTACACTGCCAACTACCGGTGACAGCAGAGCATCAGCCATATGCATAAGGAAAGTCCTCCTTGTTTTTTGTATCTTGATTATATGAGTCCTAATCCCCCTCTGCAAGCCCCCCAGGGGGATGAATACTTTAATATTTTTATATTTTTTGCTATTATCTTTCACGTTTTTTATCAGTCGGATGTATGACCCTGTAAAGAGTTTTAAAGAATTCGTTGTTGACCATTTGTATATAAACGCTTAAAATAGTAACATGGTTGTGCTAAACAATTTATCAATTTAAAACGTGAGGGATGACATGATGGAGTATAGCTGTTATAAAGACATATCTGTAGCCAAAGGCGTTAACAACAACATGGGAGCAAATATAAAGGTATTTCTCTACGTTGTGGATGGGCTGCTTATAGACTGCGGGCCCCAAAGCATGGAGTCGGATATAGCAGAGTTTCTGCACCGTCAAGCTATTTCGCAAGCAGCTTTAACTCATCTGCATGAGGATCATAGCGGTATGGCTGCATGGGTTCAGGAAAACCTAACGGTGCCTATATATTTGGACGAAGCGGACATTCCCCTTGCAAACATGGAGGGGGAATATGCCGAATACCGTCATCTCACGTGGGGAGACAGACCGCCTTTCCAGCCAGTGCCCATGCCAAAGGTAATATGCACTCCTAAATACCGCTTTGAGGTGATATCTACGCCGGGTCATATGCCCTGCCACAATGTTCTCTTTGAAAAAAATCAAGGCTGGCTTTTTTCGGGCGACCTGTACGTGCGCAGCAAGCTTCGCTTCTGTGCAGCGGAAGAGAATATGAAGCAATATATGCAGTCGATTGAAAAGGTGCTTTCACTGGACTTTGACACTGTATTTTGCGCCCATGCAGGCGTTTTGGAAAACGGCAGAGAAAGGCTTATTCAAAAGCTGGACTTTTTAAACACACTTCAGCAGCAGGTCAATGAACTGCGCAGCAACGGACTGGATGACCGTGAAATTGATCACCGCCTTTTTCCCGATGAGCAGATAATCACAGAGGTCTCCGGCGGGGAGTGGACTTCATACAATATAATCAGTACTATCTAAATCTTTTATTGGTAGCCTTAAGCTTGTCATAAAAGGTAAAGCCTTTTTCTGCAATCTGAAGCTCCGGATGCGGCGACAACCGTATCCGGAGCTTTGTTATTTCAAGCTTTTAACTGAGCACAACAGGGCTATGAATATTTATAGCTAATGCAGACGTGTTACCCTTCTTTGGTTAAAAAACTCAGGTATCTTCCCCAAAATTTGACAAATTGGTATGCGTGTGATACCATATAGTCCGAATTCGGACTATATGGGGGTTTATTATGGGCGAGAGCTTGCATCAGCAAATGGTTGAATACTACTCGGCATACAAAGAAATAGACTATCTATACGGAAAGCTTGCTGCCAAAAGCGGGCTTTCTGACAGTGCATTCTGGGTTTTGTATTCAATTCGTGAATTTGAGGGAAAATGTACTCAAAGAAGCATTTGCACCCAATGGTCCTACCGCAAGCAAACGGTTAATTCATCGCTAAAAAGCCTTGAAAAGCGCGGTTTTATCAAGCTTGTTGCCGCAAATGAAAGCAAAAAAAGCAAGCACATTGTTCTAACCGAGGCAGGAGAAGCCTTTGCAAATAAAACGGTTGACTTGGTTTTCTCCATGGAAAAGAACATCTTCGAAAAAATGAACTGCTCTGAAAGACAGGCATTGCTTTTGTCCACCCACAAATATTTGGAATTATTCCGCAAAGAGGTGCAGGAGCTATCTCAAAATTCAGAGCACAGTGAATAAAAAGTCAGAGAGGATCTTATGAGAATTCAGTTATCAGACCATTTCAGTTATAATAGATTGCTTAGATTTACCTTTCCGTCAATTATTATGATGGTATTTACATCGATATACAGTGTTGTTGACGGAATATTTGTTTCAAATTTCGTTGGCAGCAACGCAATTTCCTCTGTGAATATAATTTTTCCGCTCACAACCTTGGTGGGTGCCTTTGGTTTTATGCTGGGCACGGGCGGCAGCGCAGAAATTGCGCGAGCCTTCGGTGAAGGCAGACGCAGGGATGCGAGACAATATTTTACCACCCTGATTTTAACAATAATTGCTATCGGTATAGTTACATCAGTTGTATGCATAGTATTCATTCGCCCGCTATCCTATCTAATGGGCGCAAATGATGTTCTTATAGAGGGCTGCGTCACATACGGAACTATCCTTCTTATAGGAAACACGTTTTTTATGCTTCAGGTTTCCTTTCAGGCATTTTTTGTAGTTGCGGAAAAGCCAAAAATCGGACTTGCCCTTACGATTGTCTCGGGACTTACTAACATGGTTTTGGACTTTGTTTTTGTATATGTTATGGAGCTTGGACTTGCAGGCGCCGCCATTGCAACCGTTATGGGATATATCGTCGGCGGTGCCGTTCCCCTAGTCTATTTCCTGACACACAACTCAAGCCTGCTTCATTTTGAAAAGACTCATGTGCACAAGAGCATGCTTCTTCGGAGCTGCGGAAACGGCTCGTCAGAAATGGTTTCAAATATTTCTATGTCAATTGTCACCGTTCTGTACAACCTTCAGATGATGCATCTTGCAGGTGAGGACGGAGTCGCGGCTATTTCTGTCATAATGTATGTAAACTTCATTTTCGTTGCTATTTTGCTCGGTTTTTCAGTGGGCACAGCTCCAATAATCGGATACCACTACGGTGCGGGAAACCACAGCGAGCTTAAAAATATGTTCCGCAAGAGCATAGCTATAGTAGCGGTTGTCTCCATTGCAATGACAGTTTTGGCTGAGACAGTTGCCACACCAATTGTAGCCTTATTTTTAGGAAAGGGCAACCCGCTGTCAGAGATGACAGTTCACGGTTTCAAGCTGTATTCATTGTCATTTCTAATCTGCGGCCTAAACATTTACGGCTCGTCATTCTTCACCGCGCTTTGCAACGGAAAAATATCGGCCATGATTTCATTTTTAAGAGCCTTGCTGCTGCCCTCGTCCTTAATTTACATTCTTCCCTTGCTTTGGGGACTGGACGGCGTATGGCTGGCTGTAGTTGCAGCAGAGCTTATAACAGCCTTATTCACTATCTGGTTTTTTGCCTCACAAAAGAAAAGATATCATTATGCTTAAAGCAGTGCCTTATCTTTAAATACAGTGCACAGCTTAATTAAGCTGTCATATGCGCTCAAAACCCAAATATCTGGTACCTTGGAAGGACAGCATGCCGTGGTCACCCTCGGCAAGCATGCCGTAGTCATTACCGCTAACGGAAAGCTCCATCCTGTCCCCGCTTTGAACCTGAAAGGTTGCATAATACCACGTTGATGAGCTTGTATGCATTCCTGTTGAAACCCCGTTTGCCATAACACCGGAGTTGTGATGATGACGGGTAACATCCGTCCGTTTTGACACCACAGTTGCCTCAACAGTAAGTCTTGGTGCTTTGTTGTTTCTTCGGTTTTGGGCAATCCCCCTCACAGCAGTAATAATAATTACGGTCAGAATTGCAAAAAACGCGATAAAAAACACAGTTTGAAAGCCCCCGAAAAAAAATCCCGGCATATACCATACCTCCACTTAATATAAATGGTTCTTCGCCCTACCCTATGTGAGGGCAGGTACACTGATTTTTTAATATAGCGCCGTTAAATGCGAAAACATATGTTTCATCCTTAATACGGCTCTATATTTTAAAAAAAGCTACATAGTGCCTAAGGAGCATTGTATCATGTGACATCATTTTTTCATAGTACAATTTTAAATCAGCATTTACGTAAAAAGCTGAAAAAGAATCGTCAGGACGTTGACAAACGGGTTTTTCCGTGATAATTTCAATCGAGACGATTTTATGATCTTTGGAGGCGTTATATGCCCTTAATTGTTGACCATGAAGCAGTAAAATCAGAAATACTTATGGCGTTTCAAAGCTGTATTGACGAAAAGCCGCTTACAAACATCAGTCTGCGGGATATTGCCCAAAAAGCCGGCATGCCCCACTCAAAGCTGATGTACTACTTTAAAAGCAAAAAGGAACTTATTCTAAGCTACGTTAAGTATACAAGTGATTTTTTCTCAACAAAATGTGTGGAATGGTTCGCAGAAAATCCACCGGAAAACTTCGACTCCAATCATTTATACATGAACGCCTTTATGGAATATGTTGCAACCGGCAAAGCCGGCGAAAATCGCCCCAACGGTACTACTCAAACATATGTTTTGGCTCGATATGACGAGGATGTAGCAGCACTTGTTCATGATGAATTCTGCCAATGGCGTATTACCATGGAGGATTGTTTAAAGGCTATTTACGGCGACACCGTGGGTGCAAGAGAAGCTGAGGCGATGATGATACTCATTTCCGGCACCTTTATCTGTAACTATAATCGGGCGCTTACCGGAGAAATAAATTCTAACATTATCGGATACATCAGTAATCTTATGCGGGAATAGTCTAAGCTATTTAGCAAAGCAATCCCTCCGCTGATTTAACAGCGGAGGGATTGCTTTTGTTCAAGTTATAGTCTGCCCTTGCTCTTAAGCCACGAAACGGTATCCATAAGGGTGTCCCGCATATCCCTTGTGGTATATCCTAATTCCCGTGTTGCTTTTTCGTGAGAGTATATAGCATTTGTGGAAAGGGTGTATATTGAATATTTTGTGAATAGGGGCGGCTGTTTAATAATTTTATAGTAAATTTCCGAAAGGGTAGCCGTTCCCATAGCAAACCAAAGGGGCAAAATAGACTTCATTCTTCTTTGACCTGTAAGCTCATGCAGATATTCTAAAAGCTGAACTATGGTAAAGTAGCGGTTTGAAAGTATATAACACTCCCCCGCTGCCCCCTTTTCCGTGCAGGCAATCACGCCCTTTGAAACATCTCTTACATCAACAAAGTCAAATCCGCCCTTTATTGCAGAGGTTAGCTTCCGCTTACAATAATGTATAATAAGGGTGGTTAAGTAGCCCCTTCCGTTGTCATAGGGTCCGGTAATACCGGAGGGATGAACAACACTTGCATTTAGACCTTTTTTTGCTGCCTCCAGCACATAGGCCGTCGCTTCGGATTTTGTTTTTGCGTATAGCCCCACGACCTCATTGGGGTCGAAGCTATCAGTTTCATAGGTAGTTTCCCCCTTTGGACGTTCGGGAATGGCATGAACGGAGCTTACATAAACAAGCTTTTTAACGCAGTTTTCCCGACACATATCCACAATGTTTCGAGTGCCGCCTACATTCACCTTGTAAACCCTAGAATCGTATTTAGAAGCTATGGATACTATACCCGCACAATGAATGACAACAAGGTCTAAGCCCTCCGGATTTTCAAAAAACCCTGTTAAGCTTTCCCTGTCGCACACATCACCGTATACAATTTCAACACTGTCTGCCAGTAAGCTTTTCTCATCCGGCATAAGCAGTGCTCTTACCCTTTTGCCCATACCCAAAAGGTCTGCAATTATTACGTTACCCAAAAAGCCACCGGCTCCTGTTACTAAATACAGGTCACCCATACTATGCCATCCTTTCTCAAACTGCCTACATGGTCTTGATAATCACATAATATCACACTTATTATTTTTTCAACGAACAATTTGTGAACATTTTCGGTTTATAAAATATTTTTTTCGCGTAAAAAAGCTGTACTTGAGTAAAAAGTACAGCTTTCTAATATTTCTTGCTTTTTATCGGTTTTTTCGTCCCTTGCTTATATAAACTATGTACTGCACGGCAACTGCCGCAACAAATGCCGTTATAACTAAAATTGCCAGAAACATACCGCCTTCTTGTGCTCCCGGTGTCTGCCGGCTTTTCCAAACCATGCGTTCAGCTATGCTGCCGACAAAAACGACACCGCCGAAAACACCGGCAGCCGCCCAATACTTTGCAGCCGCCATCAGCCCAAACACCACACCTATGAGCAGATAGTTTTCCAAATTGTACATGTCTGCTGTGAAACCATTAAAAATGCAGTCAATTGCAATTAGCGCTCCCGAAAGGAAAAGTATGGCGGTACAAAAAGAAATAATCCTCTTTAAATAACTTGGCATCCTATTCTCCTTAAGGTATTGCTCCGCATTTTTAAGTCACGGCTCAGTACCTAAATTAAAAGTTAAGTAATTTGACTATGTCCTATTTTTGTCAACATAACACTTTTGCCTTAGTCGGTCAAGGTCTACAACCAATTTGTCAGCGTTCATGCCAAAAATTGTCAAAAAATGACAGCGCTTAAAAATCATGTGAAAATATTTTTTAAAATGAACTCCTATTTTAAGAATTTGTGTTAAAATCATATCATCAAGAGTCGGAGGGGATTATGAGTAACACTATCCTTATTGCAGAAGACGACAGCGATATCAGAGAGCTTTTGCGTCTTTATTTGGAAAGCGAAGGCTTCTCCGTAATGTGCGCTGAAAACGGTTTGGCAGCTCTGAATATTGCACGAGAAAACATTCCCGATTTAGCAATATTAGATATAATGATGCCTCAAATGAACGGGTACGAGCTTACAAGGGCACTTCGCTCCTTGGGCGATATACCCATTATAATCTTGTCAGCAAAGGATCAAGACAATGATAAAATATTAGGTCTTAACATAGGTGCTGATGACTACATGACTAAGCCCTTCAACCCATTAGAAATTGTTGCGCGAGTCAGGGCATTGCTCAGACGCACAAAAAAAGCAAGCTCCGATTTAATTTCAGTTGGAGAGCTGACCCTTAATACGTCCTCCTGCACGCTGACCAAACGCGAAACGCCCATTTCCCTCACTCCCACAGAGTACAAGATACTTTCCCGCCTTATGCGTTCGCCGGGACGTGTGTTTACGAAGGTTCAGTTATATGAAAGTGTCAGCGGTGAGTATTTTGTCAGCGATGACAACACCATGATGGTTCACATCTCTAAGCTGCGCGAAAAGATTGAGGACGACCCGAGAGAGCCCCGTTACATTATTACAGTGAGAGGATTGGGCTACAAACTTGAAAAACCGTAAAAAGAGCAGCACTCTTTTTATGCTGCTGACCCGCAATTATCTTGCATTCACCCTTGCGCTTCTGCTGATAGCCTTTGGCGTATATGGTCTTTGGACGCTTAGAATAAATGCACTGTTTTCCTATCCTGACATTGATGCACTGATTTCATCTCCCGAGCTGCACAGCGGAGATTACAACAAGCTCTCCTCATCCCGACTGCTAAAGGGCAGCCTTTCCTTTGCCGTTTTGGATGACAGCGGAGTTCTGATATATCGCTCATCTGAGAGTATTGATGTTAATTTTACCGCAGATGAGCTCCTATGTATTCCGCCATACACGGACGGCTATTCCATCTCCTCCGTGGATTACGTTTCAGAAAACGGTGAAAAGCACCAAATTCTGAGCATCGATAACTATGACAATAATGACGATTTGCTCTCAAGCGTTGTTTTAACCTTAGATAAAGATTTAAATATTCTGTCTGGTGATTTTGCGGGCAAAAAGAGCTTTACCTCACGTGAATTAGGGCTTTTAACAAATGAGCTACCGGAGGATTTCGAGCTGTATAGGTACCAATTTATCAGCAGCGAAGGTAATCCGCAAACACTTTTATTTCAAGTTCCCAGATGGACCGCCGCACGCTATGAGAAGGCAAACTCCTCAGCTTTGAGAATTTGGCTGCTGCTTATTCCTCTTTACATTGCGGCAGCAGGCGGCTTTGTTATATGGCTCAACAGAAAAATCCGCCGTCCATTAAAAAAGCTCGATAATGCAATAGTGGGTTTGGCTGACGGAAAAACGCTTGCCTCTGACTGTGGCGGTCCAAGAGAGATACGCCAAATCGGTGAAAATTTCGATCGCATGGCAGCTCAGCTGGCTGAAAGCGAACTTGAACGCCGCCGTTTGGACGAGGGCAGGCAGAAACTCATTGCGGATATATCTCATGACCTGAAAACACCTATAACCGTAATATCCGGCTATGCCAGAGCTATTTGTGACGGCAAGATACAGCCGGACGAGACTAATCGATATCTTGAACTTATTGACAGCAAAGCAACCGCTCTTGCCGAGCTTATAAACAGCTTCCATGAATATAGCAAAACTCAGCACCCGCAGTTTAATCTTTCTCTTAAAGTGGTTGAGCTTTGCGAGTTTTTCCGCTCATACCTGGCTGAAAAATATAACGAAATCTCCCTTGCAGGCTTCACCTTAGAGCTTTCAATTCCGGATACACAGCTATACTCATCTATTGATGAATTTCAACTTAAGCGGGCATTGGATAATATCTTTTCAAACTCCTTGCGTCACAACACACTGGGCACTATTTTGTTTTTTAAGCTCACAGCTGCAAAGGATAAGGTGTTTATTCGAATCGGTGATAACGGCATTGGGATTCCGGCAAGCTTAAAGGACAGCATCTTTGAGCCTTTTACCGTTGGCAGCGATTCCCGCTCCGATGGCGGCAGCGGATTAGGTCTAGCAATTACAAAGCGCATCTTAATCCAGCATGGCGGCAATATCCGTCTACTTGTGCCCCCGTCCTCCGGACTAAGCACAGAATTTGAAATTGAATTTCCACGATCTCAACAAGCGTAAAACATCTCTTTTATGTTTAAAACAACACATTTTAAAAGCCTCCTCTCAAATAACAGAGGAAGCTTTTTTTGTTTATTTCTTAAGAATGGCTTTTCTTAACAATTCTTAAGCTTTCGTACATATTGGCTAAAGAAAATCAATTTAAAATTGCAATTACTGAAAGGAGCGTTGAAATATGGAAAATCCCTGTCTGCGTGACCGTCCGATAATTCAGGTTCGGAGCCTTCGAAAGGAATATCCCGTTGGAGATGAAACTGTTGTTGCTCTTAAAAAAATAAATATGGATGTTATGCGCGGTGAGATTTGCTGTATTTTCGGAACTTCCGGTTCCGGCAAAAGCACGCTTTTGAATCAGCTCGCAGGTATGGAAAAGCCCACCCGCGGAGATGTCCGCATCGGCGGTGTCTCTATCTCACGTCTTAACGAAGATGAGCTTGCCGCATTCCGTCAAAAGCATTTAGGCTTTGTTTTTCAGTCCTATAATCTGCTGGACTCCCTTACGGCAACAGAAAATGTTGCATTACCCCTTATGTTCAGGGGTGTTCCAAAGGAAGCGCGGGATGCAGCAGCACGAAAGATGCTGTGCCGAGTCGGGTTGTCTCACCGTCTTGACCACTTTCCAAAGCAGATGTCAGGCGGGCAGCAGCAGCGAACCGGTATTGCAAGGGCATTTATGACTCGACCTGATGTAGTTTTTGCAGATGAGCCTACAGGAAACTTGGACTCAAAAACCACCGTTGAAGTTATGGAAATGATTAAGGGCTTTGCAAAAAACTATCATGAAACTATAATCCTCGTTACCCACGACCCCAATATGGCAAGCTACGCCGACCATATCATTACGCTGAAGGACGGGGAAATAATCAGCGATGTAAATACAGCAAAAACAAAACTTAAGGAGATCTCCTGATATGAAAAAGACCTTGTGCCGCATTTTAGTTATTTTGCTTTTAATATCCACGGTAATTACCGCAATTCCCCAGCAAACGGTTGCCGCGGATGGTTCTTTATATGTTTCAAGCTATAGTGTTACAGACAGCGCCGGGAAAAAAGTCGGTTCATTCCAAAAAGGAGCTCAAGTAAACCTTGAGATTAGCTTAAAGCATACCGGCATTACAACCGATTCCAAGACGCTTACCGCAGACAATATAGATGTAACACGTCTTATTGACAGCTTTACCGGCGGAACGGTGACAAAAAAAATAACATCTTCTGATGGCAATCCCTTGGAATTTACCGTAACAATTTCCAAGATGACTTATAACGGCAGCGGAAAAAGCGTTAAGCTAGCTGTAGGCTTCCCGGGAAAAGACTCTGTCACAGTGGATGCTCCAATAAACGAAGCTGTTGAGTATGAGCCGCCGAAACCATATGAGCCTCCCGTGTATACACCTGAAATAGTCCCTCAACCCATTGTGTTTATCAGCCGCAGCGAGATTTCAAAGCCTATTGAGGCCGGACAGCAGATTAGCCTGAATATTTATTTTAAAAACCTCGGACCTGCTACAGTAAAGTCTGCCGTTGCCACTATAACTACTTCCGAATCGCTCACTCTCGGCGGCGGCTCCAGTTCGTTCATCATAAATGAGATCCCACAGAATAGGGAAACAAGCATTTCAATTAAACTGACAGCCGCCGATACCATAGCCTCTATCTCTCAAAGTCTGGGCGTTGACCTTAAATTCAACTACTATAACGGCTCATCAACAACTCAGGGCAGTACATCCGAAAAAATAAGCATACCTGCAAAAGTGAAGGTTAAAGACAGCATACCGCAGCCAACTGTGATTATTACCAGAAGCGCCTTGCAGAAGCCCATTTCCGTCGGCGAGGAATTTGATGTCACCTTGTCCTTTAAAAACGCGGGAAAAACCGCTTTAATTAGTCCCGTTGCGTCATTTTCAACCTCAGAGGCTTTGATAATGAAAAGCGATGTGTCAACCTTTGTTTTAGAAGACCTTGCTCCCGGTAAATCCACCAGTGTTACAGTAAAGCTAGGAACCACTAAAGAAATTTCATCAACAACTCAGAGTCTGAATGTTGATTTAAAGTATAGCTATAATTCTGGGGACACCATTGGTCAGGGCAGCACATCAGACAAGGTTTACATAGCAGCAAACACCACCTCTGCCGCTACTCAAATGGACAGTGCGGTTCCAAACCTAATCATAAGCAGCTTTGATTACGGTGGTCAGCCTGTTGCCGCAGGAGATAAATTTTCCCTTACATTTAAATTTTTGAATACAAACGCAAATCTATCAGTTGAAAACATTGTTGCAACAATAGACAGCGGCGAAAATTTTACTATGGACGGTGCCACAAATACCTTCTTCTATAAAAAGCTGGGTCCGGGCAGGGAGCAGTCACAAACAATACCCTTACAGGCAATGGCAACCGCAAAAAGCGGCGCCCGCTCAATAGATGTGAATTTCAAATACGAATACATTGATAATAAAAAGCGGTCTTCATCCACCGCCGCTGTAAAAATTTCCATTCCTATATATCAGCCCGACCGTTTTCAGGTAAACCCGCCAGCGCTTCCCGAAAGCGCTGCGGCAGGCGAGGAGCTTAGCTTGTCTCTTGCATATGTAAACAAAGGAAAGGCAGAGGTCTCAAATGTGGAGGCAAGCATTGAGGGTGATGTCAGCTCTCCTGCAAAGGTTCAGAATTTAGGCAATTTTGAATCCGGAAAAAGCGGCAGCATCGGCTTTGTGCTTACTCCTGAAGCGGCAGGCACCCTAAAATTTTTGCTAAAGGTATCCTACGAGGATGCAAACCAGCAAGTGCAGATTAAGGAATTTCCGGTAACCCTTGAGATATCTGAGCCGGTTCCTGTAACACCGGAGGAGGAGCTTCCGGAGGAAGCTCCCAGTAACGGACGTAAATGGCTTTGGATTGCCTTGGCGGCTGCATCTGCGGGAGCAATTGCAGGTATAATAATTATTCGAAAAAAGAAAAAGGGTAAAAAAGATACCCCTCACGCAACTGAAGACTGGTCCAATTGGGACGAAGAAAGCTTTGCATGCAGCTTTGACGAGGAGGCTGCTGATTCAGCCACCGACAGCACTCAGGAAGAACCCGATTGTGAAGTGCCCGAGGAATGCACAGTCGGCAGCAAGGAGGACTAACCATGCGTTCCAAAGATATTATGCGAATGTGCATACAAAATCTTTTTCGGCGCCGTGCGCGCACGCTTTTAACTGCATTGGGAGTTTTAATCGGCTGCTGCTCCATTGTAATTATGGTATCTCTTGGCATCGGCATGAAGCAATCACAGGAGCGTATGCTAGCTGAAATGGGTGATTTGACTATAATCACTGTTACCCCTCAGCAGGGGGGGAGAGGCAAAATAAAGCTTGACGATGCGGCGGTAAAAAAGATGCAAGGCACCGCAAACGTTGAAGCTGCAACCCCAAAGCTTTCACCCGGAGAATACACAATAAAGCTTTATGCGGGAGCAAACAACCGATATGTTTGCGAATGGTCAACGGTTGTGGGTATGGACGCAAAAACTCTGCCGGGGATTGGATATAAGCTGGTAGGCGGTGATGAGCTTAATGGAAAATCAATGGATGTATTGGTCGGTCAGTTTTTAGCATATAGCTTCACGGACAGTCTGCGCCCGCCGGGTTCAAACACAATTGACCGCTGGGGCAGCTATGATGCAAGCGGAAAAGAGCTTCCTCTCCCCGATCCATACTTTGATGCATTAAAGACTCCTATAACAATGGAGGTTTCAACCGACAAGGGTAAGTTTTCCGTCACACTAAATCCAACAGGAATGACAAAGGAGGATTATTCCAAAGGAATGGAAACCTCTGAAGGCATTATTATGAATTTAGCAGACCTTGCACAAATCAATGAACGCGCTGCACAGGGTGCTAAAAAACCCACCTCCTACGGTTCCGTAGTCGTAAAGGTAAATAGCATTACAAATGTTGCGCAGGTTGAAGCCGAAATAAAGGCTATGGGGTATAACACCAGCTCAATGGAAAGCATAAGAAAGCCCATGGAAAAGGAAGCAAAGCAAAAGCAGATGATGCTGGGCGGATTGGGTGCAATCTCATTATTTGTTGCGGCACTGGGCATAACCAACACCATGATAATGTCAATATCCGAGCGAACTAAGGAGATCGGAATAATGAAATCTCTGGGCTGCTTTGTCCGTGATATAAAAGTAATGTTTCTCGCAGAGGCAGGCGCTATTGGACTTATAGGCGGAATTGCAGGCTGCATATTAAGCTACATTATCTCCGTAATAATAAATATTGTTTCTGCCGGCTCATTTTCGTCGGATGCAATATTGGGTGCAATAATAGGCGGCGAGGGTGTCACCCGCCTGTCCGTTATTCCTGCATGGCTGCTGCTGTTTGCTCTTTTGTTTTCCATATGCATCGGCTTAGGCTCTGGCTACTATCCGGCAAACAAGGCCGTGCGCATACCGGCATTGGAAGCAATCAAAAATGACTGACCTTACCTTCTGATAATTCGGCAATAAAAGAGCTGACAAGCGCACCATTTGTCAGCTCTTTTATTGTTGCTTATTTTTTATAAAATTATGATTTTTGTGCCAAAAATGCTGATTTTTATTACATTATACTGTCTTTAGGACAGGCAGTGTTAAGAAAATTTATCTTTACAACAGCTGTTATTCGCTGTATATTCTGCTAAGATAAGCTTGCCTGCTATGCAGGTATTCGGCGCTTTTTTCAGCAAAAGACATGCTGATGAGTGTGCGCCGTGGCTTTTAATCGCAAATACATGATTTTCGGAGGAACACTATGAGCAACATTTGGCATGACATCGACCAAAGCAGGGTAACGCCGGAGGATTTTATCGCCGTTATCGAAATCAGCAAGGGCAGCAAGAAAAAATATGAGCTTGACAAGCAGACAGGCTTGATAATATTGGATAGAATTCTGTATACCTCAACTCACTATCCGTCAAACTATGGATTCATTCCCCGTACCTATGCAGACGACGACGATCCCCTTGACGTGCTTGTTTTTTCAAGCGAGGCTCTTGACCCGCTGGTAATGGTACGCTGCTACCCCATCGGAGTCATATCAATGATAGACAGTGAAAGAAATGATGAAAAAATCATTGCAATTCCTTTTTCCGATCCCATGTTCAACACGTATAATGACGTATGTGATTTACCCTCCCACATATTTGACGAAATGCGCCACTTCTTCGAGGTCTACAAAAAGCTCGAAGGAAAGGAAACCGCCGTTGAAGAAGTGAAAAGCCGTAGCGAGGCAATTAGAATTATACAGGATGCTATTAGCAGCTATACTGAGAAGTTTGGCTCTAAAGGCATCTGATTTGCTTTTTTTATAGCTGTGCCTTAAAACACAATATCCCCCCTCTGTGTCGGCTTGAAGCTTACTTCAGCCTTCCGTCCGAGGGGGGATACATTTTTATTCAGCTTAGAATTTTTTCGGTCCGCTATGCCTTACGCAGGTTAGCCTTTTCCTGATGATTCTTATACATGGTCCATAGCGGCCCTGCTATGCAAATTGTTGAATAGCAACCGGAAACCACGCCAAATATCATAGGCAGGGCAAACTGCTTGATTGCCTCAATGTCATAGACAGCAGCAAAAACATACACTATCACAATGCTTACAAACACAGCAATATTTGTGTTTATAGAGCGTGACATTGACTGAGATATGCTGACATCCACAAGCTCCTCTGTTGAAACCTTTGGCCCCATTAGCTTTTTGTTTTCTCTAATTCGGTCGTAGATAACAATAGTGTCGTTGATTGAAAATCCGATAATCGTCAGTATTGCCGCAATATACGAATCGTTCAGCGGAATCTTAAAGACAATAAACGCAGTTGTAACAACAAATGCATCGTGGATAAGGGCAATTATCGCCATAATGCCTGCTGAAAATCCGCCGATATTTCTAAATCTAAAGCCAACATAAACAAGGATTAAAGCAAATGAAAGCGCAATTGCAATCAGTCCGTTTCTGAAAAAACGAGCACCTGTAAACGGCTCAACACTTAAAGAGTCCGATAGCTCCAATCCAGCTTCGGGGTATTTGCTTTCCAGCGCTTGAGTTATTTCCTCCTGCTGCTGTGAGGTGAGGGCTTCATTGTCGGCAAGGCTGATAATAAGTTTCTGCTCGTCCTTTGCCTGATTGGTTTGAAGCTGACAGTTTGCGGGCTTCCCAACCGTTTCCTGAACTAAACCGCCTGCTTCCTCTCCGTTTATCTCGCCTGTATATGTGTATTTAAGAATAGAGCCGCCTTGAAACTGGATATCCAGCTGTATTCCGTTGAGAACCGCAAAAACAATTCCCACCAAAATTATACATAAGGATATCGAAAAATAAATTCGTCTGTTTTTATAGAAGTGAATTCTCATTTTACAGTCACCTTCCCCCCGTACAATCTTGGGTTTTTAAATACCTTGAATTCATTGAGCGACTTAATCATAAGCCTTGATGCAGTAACGCCCGCAACAAAGTTCATCAAAACACCGCAAAGCAAGGTATAGCCGAAGGACAGCATGGAGCCTGAGCCGAAAATTATAAGCACGACAGAGACTATGACCACTGTTACGTTTCCGTCAAAAACAGAGGAGAAGGCTCTATGGAAGCCCGCATCGATAGCGGAGCTAAGGGTCTTTCCGGAATTTAGTTCTTCCTTGATGCGTTCGGATACAATTACGTTTGCGTCAACGCCCATACCGATTGAAAGTATAACACCGGCAATGCCCGGCAGGGTCAGGGTAAACTGCGGTATAGACAATGCCAAAAGCTGTCCCACCACTTGAAGCAGCAGTGCAATGCAGGCAACGAAGCCCGGCAGCCTGTAATAAAAAAGCATAAACAGGCAAACAAGGGCAAAAGCCACCTCACCTGCCAGCACCATGATTGAAAGTGCGTCTTGTCCCAAGGTTGGACTGATTATCTGTGCATCGCTTGCCACAAGTGAGAAGGGCAGTGAGCCGGAGTTGATTTTGTCTGCAAGCTCCTTTGCCTCAGTCATGTCCTTTTGATTTGTAATAATAGCGGTTCCATTGGAAATTTGCTGTTCAACGGTAGGTGCTGAAATTACATTTTCATCCATGTAGATTGCAATGGGCTTTCCTATTAGCCGTCCAGTTGCCTCTGAAAACGCCTTGGTGCCCTCCTTAGAAAGCTCAAGTGCAACTACATAGCCGCCGGTCTCCTGATTCAGCATAGCATAGCTTTTTGAGACATCGGTACCTTCCAGTATAATTCCTCCGTCAGGGTCTCTAAAGGTCAGCAGTGCCGTTTCACCTAATTCGGAAACAGCCTGCTGTGCATCAAAATCCGCCTCATCGGATTTCCACGGGAAGCGCACAATTATGCTTCCGTTTGTTTTGTCAACCGTGATTTCGCGGTCGGTGATGTTCTGCGCGTCCATACGGGTTTCAATTATGGATTTCGCTGAATCCAATTCCTCAGAGGTGGGCTTTCTGTCCAAGTCCTTGGGTCTGTACGTTGCCTCCACACCTCCGCGTATGTCAATTCCATAGCGCATCTGGTCTGCGCCCTTGATGTTTACGCTGCCTATATGCAAACCAAAAAACGTTGTATACAGCAGCGCCGCACAAATGAGCACCACAATAAAAAACACTGATTTTGATTTCAAATCAATTCCTCCAAAATTCTGCTGTTAATATCTATCTTTCCAAAGCCGCTACGAAAGCAGAAAAAACAGCGAAGTATCCGTTCTAAGTTTCTCGTATAAAAGCAGCAGCGCTATTTCATTCCATCGGAATCGTGCATAAATTCAACTTGAAAAGCAGGACTTAGAAAGCAGCGCATTTCAAGCCAGCAAATTGTTTTTCTAAGCACAACCGCCATTTCCGAAGTATCGCAGAGTTTGGCAATCAGCCTGCCTTGGGGCATCTGTCTGGTTTTTTCGGACGGCGGCAGCTCAAACGCAAGATCGCAGACGTTTTTTTCAAGAAAAAACATGGGCAGCTGCAGCTCGTAGCCTGCCGATCCCCTCTCAGCAGCTCCTTCATTACACTTGGGAAACTCAAACGCAGTCAGCGTATTATAACCATACAGCACAGGAAAAGCAGCAATTGCGAACAGCAGTATTGCAGCAAGAAAAAAAGCCGTGCCTTTTTTCAGTTTTCTACCTTGACTCACTGCCTGTCCCCCCTTACGTAATAAGCTCCTATATAAACCATTTTATAGCTAATTTTAACATTGCAATAAGCACAGTATACTTTCATTTCTCTTCAAGTCAAGTTAAGTTTAACGGGAAATGGGTTAACTTTATAATTTATTTTATATTTTTGCAAATTATTGCCTTGCAACAAAGTAGAAGTATCACCGTCTAAACGTTCAGACAAAATTAAACTTTATTCCCCTATGGAGTTGGTAAACATTATTCATTGACTTTTAGCTCTTATATCCATATCATATTTTCCGTGCGTGAGTTTTTTAATCTATATTCCATGTTTTTGTTTTTGTGGCTCATGTTACCTTTCTGTTACAAGTCGCATGTTCTCTTGACTGCAAACTTTCTGCGTGTTAACATAACCACAGCAAAAATACTGACAGGCAAATTAAAATATTAGCTTTGTTTAGTATATTGTACGGCCTTAATCGGGCCGCCAAAAACGGTACTGCCGTGTGATGGTTGTCTTAGGATATCCGAGTCATCACGCGAGTACATAAATCCGGCCCCTTTAGGGGTACAATTCAAAGGAGGAGTTTCATTGATGAAAACTCTAAACAAGACTCTGTCTCTTGTACTTGTTCTCGTTATGGTCCTTGGCCTGTTCGGCGTTGCCGGCGCAGCCTTCACCGACCAGAACGATATTAAGTACAAAGAGGCCGTCGAAGTCATGACTGGCATCGGCGCTATCAATGGTTATACCGATGGTTCTGTAAGACCCACCGGTAGCATCACCCGCGAAGAAGCTGCAAAGCTCGTAACCTACAGCATTCTCGGCAAGTCCGTTGCCGATAGACTCAGCGTTACAAGCACCGGCTTCAAGGATGTTGACGCAGATCGTTGGTCTGCTCCCTACATTGCCTACCTCGTAAGCCGCGGCATTATCAACGGCATGGGCGACGGTACCTTCGCTCCCGAAGCAAAGGTAACCGGCTATCAGTTGGCAAAGCTGATGCTCTGCTCCGCAGGCTACGGCGCAAAGGGCGAGTTCCTCGGCAACGGCTGGGAGCTTGCAGTTGCAGTTGCAGCTAACAAGGGCAAAATCTTTGATGATGTTTCCGGTGTTGATTTCACCAAGGCAGCTACTCGTGAAGAAGCTATGCTTTATGCTTTCAACGGTCTGACAAAGACTCCCGTTGTTAAGTACAACAAGCTTTACGAAGAGTACTACAAGGTTGAAAATGCTACATCTCTCATCGACAGCGACGGTGTTCTCCAGCTTGCTGAAGAAGTTTATCCCAAGCTATCCTGCGACACCACACCTGTAAACGGTGTTTCCGGTCGCACATGGGTTCTCAACGGCACTCCCATTTCCGCTTTTGTTTCCGATGCAACCGTTTTGAGCACCATCACCAACGGCACAAAGGTTTCCGAAGCATCTACAAAATCAAGCATCAAGTTTGTTGCTGAAAAGGCAGGCACTGTCGAGTACTACTTGAACGGTCTTGCAGTTGCAGCTTTTGACGCCTCCAAGACATACAGCGAAGGCGATCTCGTAGTATACGAAAACCTTCTTTATGTTGTCAAGGCAGGCGGTCACGCAGCAGGTGCTTGGAATGCAGACCACTTTGCTGAGTACTCCGTAAAGGGTGCAATCGTAACCCTGTATGCAGGCACCGGTGCTAACTCCAAGAAGATTGCAAATGTTGGCGTTATTGAGAAGGAAGTTCTCAAGCTTGCAGCAGCTCCCGTTATAAAGACAGTAGGTTCTAAGACCACTGTTACCATCTCCGGCATCAACGGCGGCAGCGCTATGGATTCCAGCAAGGTCGTATATCCCGCAGGTCTTGTAAAAGGCGATGTTGTCCTCTTCTACAAGGATGCCGAAGGCATGACCCGCATTGAAAAGGCTACAAAGATTAGCGGCACTAAGGTTGAATCCTACACCGCTAACTATGTTCTTATCGACGGCAACAAGTATGCAGCCTCCGAGCTTGGCGGCACAAACAAGAACTTTGCCGCTCTTCAGGCTCTTCTCGGAGCAACAGGCTACACCTTCTATGTTGACAACGGCAGCAACATCTGCTACACAGTCGATCCCGATGTCACAGCAAACCTGAGCAACTCCGTTCTTGTAACCGCAACCGACTCCAAAACCGAGTTCGGTAAAACCACCTATCTTGCACAAATCGCTAAGATGGACGGAACCCGCGAAATCGTAACAGTTGCAAAGACCGCTGACCATAACACAGACATGACTGCTGTTGCAAGCGCAAACGCTGGTGTTAAGACTGCCGGAAACCTCGGCACAGGCGTATTCTACATGCCCTCCAAGAACGCTGACGGAACCTACAACCTCCGTGCTGCCCAGCATCAGGAGCTTGCAGCTACCTCCGTTGCAGGTGCTGCAATTGCTACAGGCGACTTTACCCACACTATCACTCCCAACACTGTAAAGTTCCTCTCAAAGCATGTTGTTGCAACTGCTCCCTCCGCACCCGAAGACGCTCTCAACTGGAACGCTTCCGACATCACCTTTAATAACCCCGCAACAGCACTTTCCTACATGGCAACAAACTCCACCGTGTTTGCGTACTATGACGAAGCAACTAAGACAACAACTGTCAAAACCGGCATAAACAATGCTCTTAGCTTTGGTAAGGGCGGAACCATTTCTGTTCTTGCAGACGAGAATGGATATGCCTTGGCAGTATTTGCTTCCGGAGCATCCACAAAGGCTCCCACCACCGATTACACTCAGGTATTTGTAACCGGCACCGCTTCCGTTTCTAAGAACGAGAACAACGTAAACGTCTACACCTATGACGCTGTTGTCAACGGTGAGAAGGATAAGACCATCAGCTCTTACAGCACTCTCAATCTCGGTGAGCTTTACTTTGTCAACCAGTTTGACAAGAACGGTGTTGTAGTCGCTGACAGCGCACTCACCTCTGCTTCTATCTCCGCATCAACAAGCTACGGTACTCTTGTTGATCTCGTATATGCAGCCGGCGTTCTCTCCATCGACGCTGCTAACGATGCACATCTCATTCTCAACAAGGATGCAGTTATCTACGTATTTGACAACAGAGTTCCCTCCGCAGCTACAGTCAATGTTGTTACTCCCGAGCAGGCAGCAGCACTGACCTACGGCACCGCAGGCGACGCAATCCACACCGTTGTTAAGTCCGCTACAGACTCCTCTGTTGCAATCGCATACATCTACATGGCATAATCCCAGCGGTTTCTGCAACAGAACCAATTAAAAAATAGCAAGGCGCCCTCACGGGTTTACTGTGGGGGCGTTTTGCTTATGGAAAAAAGCAAGGTCTTTTCCGCCAAATTGGGGTGTAACTTCGCTCTGTGCGTCGTCACTCCACATTTGAGGTTCGTTTCTTCATCCAGTGCGAACTCACTTGCACTGGGAGCCAATCACATCACTGGTGCACATTCGACGCTCGTTTCACGAAAAGTGTATTTATGCGGCGTACACGCCGACGCAAAAGGAATTAATTTTATTTTACCTCTCCTGCGGCAACACTCTACAGATTTTTTGACAAGCTAAGACCGCACCACAATTTTTTGTGGTGCGGTCTTTTTGGGGAGAAGAATTA
>CAZAIU010000012.1:0-2976 GCA_964485265.1 uncultured Oscillospiraceae bacterium
AACCGTAAAATAGGCTCATACCAAGCAAAAAGCCCGCATTTGCGGGCTTTTTGCTCAGGCTGAAGACAAAAGCAGCACCCTTATGGTATAATAGAATCCATAAGGTAGGTGCATTAAATGTACAGAAAAAAGGATAAAAATGTGCAGAAGGAAATTAAGTTTGTATGTTTTGAGGATTTGGTTCCCAAGAGTCACATATTGCGAGATATTGATAAAGCCATAGATTTTGACTTTATCTACGATGAGGTCAAGTGCTTATATAAGGATGAGGAATGGGGAAAGCCCGGAATTGACCCGGTTTCCTTGTTTAAAATCGTGTTTATCCAGTACCTTTTTGGAATACGCAGTATGCGCCAAACCATCAAGGAGATTGAGGTGAACAATGCCTACCGTTGGTTCATAGGCTTCGACCTTTTTGAGTCAATCCCTCACTTCACAACCTTCGGGAAAAACTATAGCCGCCGCTTCAAAGACACCGATGTTTTTGAACGAGTTTTCTACCACATTTTAGAGGAGGCTGTACGCTGTGGTTTTGTGGACGCCAGTGCAATTTTCGTTGACGGCACCCACGTTAAAGCCAGTGCCAACAAGAAAAAGAACACGAAAACGGAGATAGAAAATGAGGTCAGAGACTACCAAGAAGCCTTGAACCGGGAGATAAATGCCCAGCGTGAGGAGCATGGTAAAAAGCCCTTTGACTTTGATGACCACGACGACGATGACACACCGTCACCAACAAAGGAAATTACCGCCAGCACCACCGACCCTGAGTGCGGCTTGTTCCACAAAGGGGAGCATGAAAAGCAATTTGCCTATGTTTCCAACACTGCCTGCGATAAAAATGCCTTTGTTTTAGGCTTTACAGTAGCCCCGGGCAACAAGCACGACAGCAGCACATTTAACGACGTATTTGAGCCTGTTGCAGAGAGATTCCCCGAAATTGAAGCCGTAGCCGTGGATGCCGGCTACAAAACTCCTGCCATCGCAAAAGCAATTATAGATAAAGGGATTCACCCGTGTATGCCGAAAACGGGTCACAAGACCAAGGCGGGCTTTTTCAAAAAATACGACTATGTTTACGATGAAGAAAACGAATGTTTTCTATGCCCAAATGATAAAATTCTAAAGTTTTCCATAGTCAACCGTGATGGCTATTGAGAGTTCAAAAGCAATCCGAAGGACTGCAAGGTCTGCCCATTCCGAGAGAAATGTACTCAAAGCAAGAACTGCCAAAAGACAGTGACGCAGCACGTCTGGTGGGAATATATGGAGCAGGTTCAGGACAATATTTACACGCCGGAGCTGTGGGAAATTTACCAAATGCGAAAAGAAACCATAGAGCGAATTTTTGCAGATGGGAAAGAAAATCACAATTTAAGATATACGCAGATGCGTGGGCTTGCAAAGGTGAAAATGCAGCTGACGCTGACTTTTGCGTGCATGAATTTGCTCAAGTTAACGAGGTTCAAGAAAAGGCAAGGAATGCTCCGCAGCGCACATGCTTTTTTATGCGAATTGTACCTGTTTTTGAAAATATTACGGAAAAAGAGAGCCTACGCCACTGCGTTGGCTCTCTTTTGTCTGCGGGCTGAGCAAAAAGCCCGCATTTGCGGGCTTTTTGCTTTCTTATGCGTCAGGGCAAAGACGCTGAAGCTCCTTCAGTTCATGCTCAGGTAATTGAGTAAGGCAGAATTTATAAAGCTTTTCGTCGTGGTCGCGCAGCTTTCCAAGTATGACAGAAAAGTCCTGCGCATAATCCTCCCCTGCCCTTACCGCGCCCTTCATTATGTACAGGTTGCGGTACATTTGGTCATTGGGGTATCTCTGAGCTTTTTGACCATTACCGCCGATACATGCGCGGTCAATAATGTTGTAAAGATAGCCCCACCCCTCGTCTCCGCACTCCTCCTTAAATGTCTGCCAGTGGAAATTATTAAGGCTAATCAGATATTTGTCATCTAAAGACCTAGTATTATCAGAAGCGGCTATTCGAACTGTATCCAGACTCGGGCAAAACGCCCCACCCGTATATGAAAAGCCCCACGTTAAGTCCTTATATTCGCTGCAAAAGTCAACTCCCTGCCATGTGCCGTCATCAACAAGCTTAATCTCCGCTATGCAGTATATTTCATTCTCATCAAGCGGAGCGAAGGTACCCGTATATTGGTGCCACGCGAAAAAATCACCTTCATTTTTCGGTTTCACTGTCAATGTAATGCTAACGATAAGTCTCTTATTTTCTTTTTCCATTGACTCAGCGTGCAGCCTCACGCTTTTTATCTCCGCATTAGTGCATTTTGCAGGATTGCCCTCCGATGTGTTCTCAACGAAGCTTTTTGCCCATAGCCGTGCCCACATTGTAGCCACGCTTTCGTAGCTTCGGGTTGGAGACACATCTTCTAAAATGACATTTTGGGGCGCAATTTCCTCATTCCACTTTGAAACAACCTCATCCGTCCAAAGCTTCCCGTCCGATCCATAGACAAGCGGAACCATATCTGTAATAGACAGGTACAGACCGGTATTAACCTTGCAGCACCAGCCGTTTATCTCCTGCAAAACAGGCTTTCCGTCAAGCATATAGGCATAGCTGCTTGAGGAAGTGCCGTCCTTATAGTCCACAGTTATTTTGAAGCACTCCTCAAGCTCCGAAATTTTCACACCCTTATATATTGTGGATTGTGCTGCCCCATCCATGAGTAATGACTGAGCGATTTTTTTGCTTTCTCCCTCAAGAGCGCGCTTTGTTGTCTGCACCTCACCCATAGACAGCCGTGAAAGCGTATAGCTCGGATACTCAATACTTGCGGGATATCTCACACCTTCAATTGCAGCATTGCTCTCTACATTCTTTTCCGCCCCTGTGAAGGCACAGCCTGCGGCGGCGCCTAGAATGAGCACCGCGGCAATCAAGGCAGGCAGCCACGTTTTCGGCGCCTTTACAATCATATTGAGACGCTTTGCAATGCTCTTTTT
>CAZAIU010000012.1:3076-12466 GCA_964485265.1 uncultured Oscillospiraceae bacterium
GAAAGGGGTAAAATGTACTCTGTTTTATTTAAGGCATCACTTTTCGGAATGAAATTCATCACCGAAGCCGAGCCTTGAAACAGCGAAAACGGTATTACAAGCCTCAGAAGCACAAGACTCCACAGCGCATATTGAAACCTGCTGCTTATTTTGCCCCTGCAAAAAATTCTGAGCAGTATGACTGCTACTATCAAAACCGAGGATGTTATTGCAGCTTCAATCATTTTTCGCCTCCTGTTCCGCCTTTTCAAGAATACTGTACAGCTCGTTTATATCCTTTCTTGAAAGCGCTTTTTGCTCCGCCATCGAGCTTATCAAAAGCCCTATGCTTCCTCCGTAGACCTTGCCGAGAAAGCTTTCGGTTTCCGCAAAGGAGACACTTTGCTGCTCTGCTACGGGGTAATAATGCTTGCTTCTCCCCTCCTGCTCATACCGCACCGCGCCCTTTGCCTGCATACGTCTGAGCATAACCAAAACCGTTGCCTTGTCCCAGCCCGTATCCTCACGCAAAGCAAGCACCATTTGAGATATTGTCAAAGGGCTTTTCTCCCAAAGCAAATTCATAAGCTTCCATTCACCGTCTGACAGGCTTATTGAGTTATCCATTTTTTCACCTCACAAAGCAATAGGTTGACACTTGTTATCTATCTGCAATATAGCATCTTAGATAACAAGTGTCAACCTATATATTTTATTTTATTGCAGGTTTATGCCTTGGCTGCGTTTATGTAGTCAATAATTGGCTGCGCCGTTGAAAAGTCGGTAAGGTCAATTTTCCCGCCGTAGTTTGCAAGCAGCTCCTTGTCGTCCGCCGTGCGCTCCTCCGGCTTTTTCTTTTGGAGCATTTTGTTCATCATAGACATCATCATTTTGTGCTTGAAGCCAAGCTGAGTATAGTCTAAGCCGCTGCGGAAGCAGTATAGGTGTACGCTGTTTTTCAGCTTATCAGGCAATGCCTTTGCAACGCTTTTTGAAATTGCCTGAGCTGACGCTGTTACCGTGGGGTCTCCAAATCCGCAGGTAAATACGGCAATGGTCTTTCCCGCAAGCTTGTCGGCATTTTTTGTGATAAAGTCCATTCCGTTTACCTTGCCCGCATATAGCCCCCCGCCAAGCGCCACAATATCGTATTTGTCAAAGTCAAATTCGAAGTTCTTTTTCAGTACGTACAGGTCTGCACCTGTCTTTTCGGCTATATGCATTGCATATTTTTTTGTTCCGCCGTAGGTTGATTTGTATACTACTGCCGCCTTTGCCATGCTGCCGCCTCCCAGCTATTATTTTAAACTTATTCTAGCACCCGTTAATTACGTTTGCAAACAAAATAAAATCAAAAAAGCACTTGAAAAAACAACATATATATGATATTATCAGCTTTGCAACTATGACAATTATTGAGGTATACCTCTTTTTTCTGTTTGAAAGGATTGTAAAAACTATGGAAATTCTGTCTCTCGTTCTTACCATTGTTCAGCTTTTGACCTGTTTGTTCCTCATCTGCGTTGTTCTTCTTCAGTCCGGTAAGCGTTCCGGTCTTTCCGGTGCCATCGCCGGCGGAGCTGACACCTTCATGACTAAGGCAAAGGCTGTCACCATGGACGCAAAGCTTGCGAAAATGACAAAGTGGGTCGGTCTGGCTTTCGTTGTTCTCACTCTCGCACTCAACCTTATAAACTCCGCCGCTTAACGCTGAGCTTTAAAATCTCCAAAGTGTATTGTGTCCGTCTGATAAGGATACTTTTGTTTTAAAGAAATGCCGTAGGAATTTGATATTCCTACGGCATTTCTTTAATTTTGCACCTCTTTAAAGTCAAAAAAAGAAAAAACAACTGACATCTCAAACGTGATATGATATACTTTTATTGCAGGAAAACACAATACTCCCCACTATTAAGGTTAGTTTCCGGTGATAAAAAGATTTTATATATTAAAAAGATTGGAGGGGTTTGAATCGCTGCATATCTATTGATTACTGCAACTGTAATTATTGCTTGCGTGATATTCAACAAAATTTCCGCCAAAATCGGTATTCCAACACTTCTTGCTTTTATACTGTTGGGAATCTTTTTCGGCTCGGACGGTGTTGTAAAGATTCCGTTTGATAATTACATATTTGCTGAACAAATTTGCTCTGTTGCACTTATCTTTATCATGTTTTACGGAGGATTCGGAACAAACTGGAATCAAGCAAAATCAGTTGTTCCAAAGGCAATTGTACTTTCATCCTTTGGAACTGTAATAACAGCAGGGCTGGTAGGTCTGTTTTGCTATTACATATTAAAAATTGCGCTGTTGGAGAGTTTTTTGATTGGCGCAGTTATTAGCTCAACTGATGCCGCCTCAGTATTCTCTATTCTGCGTTCCAAGCGTTTGAATCTGCGGTACAACACAGCTTCTCTGCTTGAGATTGAAAGCGGCAGCAATGACCCATTTTCATATATGCTGACGGTCATCGTTCTTTCTATGATGAACGGAAATACATCTGGCAGTGAATTTGCAAAAATGCTTATCGTCCAAATCATCTGCGGTATAGCCTTCGGATTTGGAATTGCAGCACTGACTTTATTATTTTTAAAGAAAGTCAGCATTTCTTCCTCGGGATACAGCGCAATATTTATCGTGGGCATTGCTATAGTTTCATACGCAGCTCCGACCGCCTTGGGCGGAAACGGGTATCTTAGCGTATACATTACCGGTATTATTTTGGGAAACAGCAAAATCTATAACAAATTGGAATTAGTACATTTTTTTGATGGAATGACCGGATTGATGCAGATGCTGTTATTCTTCCTGCTTGGACTTCTTGCTTTCCCATCACAGTTGCCTGAAATAGCAATGACAGCCCTTGGTATTGCCTTATTCTTAACTTTTATTGCCCGCCCGATAGCAGTATTTGCACTGCTCACACCATTTAAAAGCAAACTCAAACAGCAGCTTCTTGTCTCATGGGCAGGAATGCGTGGTGCTGCTTCTATTGCGTTTTCAATTATGGTCGTAATTAATCCCGCAACTACAGATAACGATGTCTTTCACATTGTGTTTTTAATCGTACTTTTCTCAATTCTTTTGCAGGGAACCTTAGTTCCTCTTGTGGCAAAAAAGCTTGGCATGACAGACGATAACTATAACGTAATGAAAACGTTTAACGACTATATGGACGAGATTCCGATTCAGTTCGTTCAGTTCACACTAAGCGCAAGCCATGAATGGGTAGGCAAAAGAATCAGCGAAATCGTTCTGCCGCCAAATTCACTTATTGTGCTGTTAACCCGGGGAGAAACAAAAATTATACCGGATGGCACAACCGAGCTTCATGCCAATGACAGCTTAATCATGAGCGGAGAATCTGCAAGGAACATCAACAGTCTCCGACTTTATGAAAGAACAGTATCTAAAGGTGATACTTGGGATGGAAAATCAATTGCAAACATATCCTTAGAAACCTACTTCGTTCTTGCAATTAAACGTTCCGGTGAAATTATCATACCTAAAGGAATTACATCAATAATGGAAGATGATGTGCTCGTAATTACCGATAAAAAGCCTACTGACTAGTATCAGGTTTCAAGCTCTTTTACGGACGTACAGCACGTGCCCCTAATACTGCTTAGCGGTCTTTTTCATTTACAAACCCGATATTTGAAAGACATAAAGATATTAAAAAGGCTATCGGAAAAGTTTTTGACTTCTCCGATAGCCTAAATTCATCTTTCATCAATAGGGACGTAATCCTCTTTGTTAAATGCAGCACGATAAGCAGGACGAATTATCTTGTTGCAGGTCAATACCTCTTCTATGCGGTGAGAGCACCAACCTGAAATTCGAGCAATGGCAAACAGGGGTGTAAACAAATCCTCAGGAATTCCAAGCATTTTGTAAACGAGACCCGAATACATATCCACATTTGCACAAATCGGTACAGGCAGCTTCTTTCGATCCATTATAATTGGAACACCAAGACGCTCAACAGTCTCCATAAGCTTAAACTGCTCGCCGTAGCCTTTTTCCTCCGCCATTTTTCCGGCATAATACTTCAAAATAACAGCGCGTGGATCTGAAAGTGTATATACCGCATGACCTAAGCCGTAAATTTTCTTTGAGCCGTCTCCGGCAGTACCGTCCACAAGCTTGTTGAGATAAGCGCTTACCTCTTCGTCATCGCTGTAGTCACGAACATTTTCGCATATATCACGGAACATATCCATAACCTTTGCGTTTGCACCGCCGTGCAGCGGACCTTTCAGGGAATTTACCGCAGCGGAAATCGCGCTGTATGTGTCTGTTCCCGTTGACGACAAAACTCGGCAGGCAAATGCAGAGTTGTTACCGCCGCCGTGCTCTGCGTGAAGAATAAGCATTAGATCAAGCAAATGTGCCTCTTCCGAAGTGTAAGACTTATCCTTTCGCACCATGCGTAAGAAGTTTTCTGAAACAGAAAGATTATCACGAGGTATGTGAATATACAGTGACTTTCCGTCATAATGATGCCGCTTTACGGCATAGGCGTTTGCAACTATAACCGGAAAACGTCCTATAAGCTCTATCGACTGGCGAACCAGATTCTCAATAGAGGTATCATCGGGATTCGAGTCATATGAATACAGAGCCAGCACGCTGCGAGACAGCTTGTTCATAATATTTTTGCTGGGTGCCTTTAAAATCATATCCTCTGTAAAATTACTGGGAAGATATCTGGCATTGGACAAAATCGTGTCAAACTGCTCAAATTGCTGCTTGTTTGGAAGCTTGCCCATAAGCAGCAGATAGGAAACCTCTTCGTAGCCAAAGCTTCCGTCAACATAGTGCTGTGCAATAATATCCTCAACATCAATTCCGCGATAATAAAGCTTACCGGGCTGTGGGACACGTTCACCGTCTAGCATATAGTAGCCCTGAACACTGCCTATACGCGTGACGCCCGCCATAACGCCTGTTCCGTCTTCGTTGCGCAGACCTCTTTTTATCGCATGGTTTTTGTACTGATCGCTATCTATAGCATATTCCTCGCGGATATCTCCGCAAAGCTCTTTAACATAGCCGTTGAGTACGTCGTTTGAAATATCCAAGCTCTAAACCTCCCTCGGTCAGAATAAGCAAGATATCCTCCTGCTTTTGGCATATTATACACGTTGCCTTCAATAACTGCAAGATTATTTTTTTAATTATTCAAAACGACGTAAAATAATTAGGGTAAATTGGTATTTTTATATATTTTTGCAATTCATTTATTACCGCTTGCAAAACTCTTGTTATTTTGGCGAAATATGATATACTTTATAAGTTATTATGACAGTAAAGGTGAATTGTATGATAAAACTCACAAATCATGGGGTGCTTCTAAAAAACGGCGCACCCGTCCCCGTCTCCGAAAGTGATGCTTCGGGACGCGAAAAAACCATTGCTTGGAAAATCCTGCAAAGTCACAATCGCTCAAATGACCCTAATACGCTTCAAATTAAATTTGACAGCCTCATTTCCCACGACATCACCTATGTGGGCATTATCCAAACCGCAAAAGGCAGTGGTCTTGAGCGTTTTCCCGTGCCTTATGTTATGACCAATTGCCACAACAGCCTTTGTGCTGTTGGTGGTACAATAAATGAAGACGACCATGTTTTCGGTCTTTCAGCCGCTAAAAAATACGGCGGAAATTACGTTCCCGCAAACGTGGCAGTCATACACCAATACGCCCGCGAAATGATGTCGGGCTGCGGACGCATGATTTTGGGCAGTGACAGCCACACCCGCTACGGAGCCATGGGCACCATGGGCATTGGAGAGGGCGGCCCCGAAATCGTTAAGCAGCTTCTATCAAACACCTATGACGTGAAGCGTCCCGAGGTTGTTCTGGTTTACCTCACCGGTGCACCCCGCCACGGCGTTGGCCCTCACGATGTGGCAATCGCCCTTTGCGGCGCTGTATATGACAACGGCTTTGTAAAAAACAAGGTTTTGGAATTTGTCGGCCCCGGCATAGCTAATCTGCCAATGGATTTCAGAATTGGCATCGATGTTATGTCAACCGAAACCGCATGTTTATCCTCCATATGGGTAACTGACAGCGCAGTTGAAGAATATTATGTAACCCATGGCAGAGCAGCAGATTACCATGTGCTTTCTCCCGAGGAGGGTGCATACTACGATAGTCTCATCGAAATAGACCTTTCCTCAATCGAGCCTATGGCAGCGCTTCCCTTCCACCCATCAAAGGCCTTTACCATACGAGAGCTGAAGGAAAACGCAGGAGATATTTTCCGCCAGATAGAAAAGGACGCGGAAAAGACGCTGTCTGGCAGTGTAAGGCTCTCTCTCACCGATAAGCTTCGTGACGGTAAAATCGTTGTTGACCAAGGTATAATCGCAGGCTGTGCCGGCGGAATGTATGATAACATTGCCGAGGCTGCCTCTATCCTAGAGGGCAAGTCCGTAGGCGACGGCTACTTCTCTCTTTCTGTGTATCCGCCAAGCATTCCTGTGAATCTTGAGCTTATCAAGAGCGGTATTCAGCAAAGTCTCATGGAAAGCGGCGCACTGTTTAAAAGCTGCTTCTGCGGTCCCTGCTTCGGTGCAGGAGATGTTCCGTCAAATAACGCACTTTCCGTTCGTCATACCACCCGCAACTTCCCCAACCGTGAAGGCTCAAAGCCTTCTGACGGGCAAATTGCAGGAGTTATGCTCATGGATGCCCGCTCAATTGCTGCGACTGCTGCAAACCACGGTATTCTCACCGGAGCAGATGAAATCGACTATGCCGTTCCCGAAAAGCACATATGCGGTTTTGACAGAAGCGTTTACGAAAAGCGTGTTTACGTTGGCTATGGTAAATCCGACCCATCAGCAGAGCTTAAAATGGGTCCGAACATCGCTGAGTGGCCCAAAATTCAGCCTCTCTCCGAGAACATTCTCTTGAAGCTCGCCTGCGTGATACACGACCCTGTTACCACAACAGACGAACTGATACCATCAGGTGAAACCTCCTCCTATCGCTCAAACCCCATGAAGCTTGCCTCCTTCACTCTGTCCCGCCGCGACCCTGAATATGTAGCAAGATCAAAAGCTGTGGCAGAGCTTGAAGCACAGCGCCGTAACGGTGAAGTGCCGGAAGAGCTTGCAGACATTATGAAAAAGCTGGGGCTTTCCGCCAAAGAGCTTAAAAGCACCGCTTTGGCAAGCACAATTTTTGCAACCAAGCCCGGTGACGGAAGTGCCAGAGAACAGGCAGCCTCCTGCCAGCGTGTTTTGGGTGCGGGGGCTAACATATGCTTTGAGTTTGCAACCAAGCGCTACCGCTCCAACTGTATTAACTGGGGTATGCTGCCCCTCACTTTAGACAAAGGCACGAGCTTTGACTACGAGGTAGGCGATTACATATACATCCCCAACATACGCAGCGCCGTTGAAAACGGCATGGAGGATATAAAGGCAAAGGTAGTTACACGCTTTGGTCTTGCAGATATCACCCTGCATCTTTCAGGGCTAACAGCAGATGAAAAGCAGATTCTTCTGGACGGCTGTCTGATGAATTATTACGCCGCGAGACAATAAGACTTTGTCCTGTTTAGCAGAGAAATTCAATGTAATTTAATGCAACACAAATACCATTGAGGTGAAAAATATGTCAAAAATCAAAATGCAAAACCCCATCGTGGAGATGGACGGCGATGAAATGACCCGAATTCTCTGGCAGATGATTAAAGACGAGCTGCTCTCTCCCTTTATAGAGCTGAACACCGAGTATTACGATTTGGGTCTGTCCTACCGTGACGAGACGAACGATCAGGTTACTGTGGACGCTGCTAACGCAATTAAGCGTCATCACGTGGGTGTAAAGTGCGCAACTATTACCCCCAACGCTCAGAGGGTCGAGGAATACAAGCTCAAGAAGATGTGGAAGTCCCCCAATGGCACAATCCGCGCCATTTTGGATGGCACAGTTTTTCGCACTCCCATATTAACCGAGAGTGTGAAGCCCTATGTTCAGGGGTGGAAAAAGCCTATTACCATTGCCCGCCATGCCTATGGCGACATATATAAGGCTACGGAATACCGCGTGCCCGGCAAGGGTAAGGCAGAGCTTGTGTTTACAGGTGAAAACGGCGAGAGCTTCCGCGAGACAATATATGATTTTGAGTGCGCGGGCGTTTTGCAGGGTCAATTCAACAAGGACAGCTCAATCGAGAGTTTCGCCCACGCCTGCTTCGACTTTGCACTTGACACTAAGCAAGACTTATGGTTTTCCACCAAGGACACCATTTCAAAGCAATACGACCAGACCTTTAAGCTCATCTTCCAGAGAATTTATGAGGAGGAATACAAGGAACGCTTTGAAAAAGCCGGTATTGAGTATTTCTACACACTCATTGACGATGCTGTTGCCCGTGTTATCCGCAGTGAGGGCGGCTTTATTTGGGCGTGCAAGAACTACGACGGAGATGTTATGAGTGACATGGTATCTACCGCTTTCGGCTCTCTCGCCATGATGACAAGCGTACTCGTGTCTCCCGAGGGTGACTTCGAGTACGAAGCTGCCCACGGCACAATTACACGCCACTATTACAAGCACCTCAAGGGAGAGCAAACAAGCTCGAACTCCATTGCAACTATTTTTGCATGGTCAGGTGCACTGCGCAAGCGCGGCGAGCTGGACAAAAACACGGAGCTTTCCGCCTTTGCAGACAAGCTTGAAAAAGCCTGCCTTGACACCATTGAGGACGGTGTTATGACAGGCGATCTTGCTACATTGTGCAAGCGCGATGATATTAAAAAGGTAAACTCCGCAGACTTTATCTCCGCAATCAGACAGCGGCTTGAAAAGCTGGTATAAGGTAATTAAAATGAAGAAAACAAAGTCTGTTATCACTGGCGTTTTGGTTGCTTGCATGATGTTTGCGACAACCTCTGTTGCTATGGCAAAGGAAGTCACCTACACAAACAGATACGGACGTGAAATCGTGTTCGGTAGCAATGAGTTTAATGTGAAGTACAACGGCGATACAGTCAAATTTCCAGATGCACAACCTTATGTAGACGCTAACAACCGCACGCTTGTTCCTGTCCGCTTTGTGTCGGAAACTATGGGCGCTGATGTAAAGTGGAACGCTGATACGAGAACCGCAGTTATTGCAAAGGGCGATACCACTGTTAAGGTTACTATCGGCAATAAATCTCTTGCAGTTGCTAAGAACGGCACAGAGTCCGCTGTTGCCATGGATACCGAAGCAGTGCTGAAAGACGGACGGACTTTCGTTCCCGTTCGTTACGTTGCGGAAGCTCTCGGCGCATGGGTGGGATACTCTGACCTTTTCAATACTGCTCAGATATACGCCGACAAGCTCACCCCTGCTGAAATTAACCGTCTGCAAGCTTACCACGATATGACATGGGATGAAT
>CAZAIU010000012.1:12566-68279 GCA_964485265.1 uncultured Oscillospiraceae bacterium
AAAATGTCAAAGCCAATTTTGGCTTTTTAAGTTTTCAGTTGTTATGTGTATAAACGAAAAGCCACCGATGAAATAATTTATTTCCCGGTGGCTTTAATAATTTACCTGTAGCTTCGGAACCGTTCCGGCTTTGGTCGGTATTTCACACCCGAAACCAGCCCCATTAAGGCGAACATGGAAAACATGGAGGAACCGCCGTAGCTGAAAAACGGCAGTGTAATTCCGATTATAGGTGCGATGCCTATGCACATTCCGATGTTTTCAAAGGTCTGGAAAACAAGGCTGCCGGCAACACCGAAGCATACCAGCATGCTAAGTGTGTTTTGTGACTTAACTCCTACATAAATACATCGAATTATAATGGCCAAAAGCAGAAAAAACACAAGCAAGCAGGCAATCATGCCAAGCTCTTCGCCTATAACCGAAAAGATAAAGTCCGTTTGCTTTTCTGGAAGCGCACCTGACTGCGTTTGTCGTCCTTCATACAGCCCCGTTCCTGTGAGCTGACCGCTTGCCAAAGCAAGCTTGCTTTGGTTTGACTGCCAGCGAACTCCATAGCCTTGTGGGTCAATTGCTGGGTCGTAAGGGCATAAAATACGGTCACGGTAGTGCTGGCTTAGAACCTTTGTCCAAAACAGAGGTGTTACCGCTGCTGTTGCAGCAAGGCCTATAAGAAACCAGTACAGCTTTACGCCTGCCGCGAACATCATTACTATAAAGATGAACAGATAAACCAAGGCGCTGCCCATGTCCTTTGTAATGAGCACGATGTATCCGATGATAAGCATGCAATGCACAACAAGCTGCCCCACTGACATAGGCGAATTAAGGCTTTTATAGGTTTTAAGGTAGCTTATATGCTTTGCCATAACAATAATAAATGCAATTTTAACAACCTCGGTAGGCTGCACGCCTACGAAGCCGAAGCGCAGCCATGCATGGTTACCGGTATTATCGCCCTTGCCCAGAGGCGTGAGCAAAAGGGCAATTAGAAATATCTCAAAAAGAACCAGTACCGCCCACTTATCCGCAAATACATCCACATCTATTATTGTAAATATAATGAACAGCCCTATTCCAATGATAATGGATGAAGTTTGCACTATCATATAGCGCGATGACCCCAGAGATGCCGCTGCGCTTGAAATCACTATCAGTCCGAACACTGAGCAAATTATACACAATGAGAGCAGAAGAATGTCTGCTCTTTTCATAAAATCCTTTATATGAGGTTTAAACTTTTTCACATGAGCCTCCATGTGTCTATCGGGCAAGCGCCCGTCATATGTTGATTTTGCCCATGGGACAAATCTTAATACTATAACCCTAGGTGTAGCAATGCTACACAGCAGTAATTGTAGCACATAAATACTCTTTGCGCAATTATGAAATTAGTGCTACAATGTGGAAGATATATTGGCTTATAAAAAACACGCACCGAAAGCTTGAGGTTTTGCTTATGAATGTCCACGAAGGGCACAGAGAAAGAATGAAAAATCGCTTTATGGAACAGGGCCTAGATGTATTTGACGATCATCAGGCACTGGAGCTTCTTTTGTTTTACTCAATGCCCCGCCGCGATGTAAATCCCATTGCCCATGAGCTTATGACCCAATTCGGAAGCCTTGAGGCAGTGTTTGAAGCTCCTGCGGAGGAGCTTGCCAAAATAAGCGGCATAGGCGACGGAAGCATATGCCTTTTGAAGCTTATTCCCGAAATAAGCCGCCGCTACATGATGGACAAAAGCAAATTCGATAATGTTCTGGACACATCAGCAAAAGCAGGAGCATATCTTTTGCCAAGATACATGTATGAGCGTGACGAAGTAGTCTACGTTGTATGCTTGGATGCTAAGTGCAAAATCCTGTGCTGTCGGGAGCTTTTCAGAGGTATTAACAACTCCGCAGAAATCAGCATACGCAAAATTGTTGAGCTTGCTTTGGCAAAAAACGCTTCCTCGGTAATTTTGTCACACAATCACACAAGCGGAATTGCTCTTCCCTCAATTGAGGATGAGATGACAACAAAACGCATAAAAGCAGCCCTTGAAACCGTGAGCGTCACCCTTACCGACCACATAATCGTTGCCAGCGACGACTACATATCCATGGCTGACAGCGGCATTATATAGAAATTTCTGGGTCTGCATTTGCAGACCCTTTAATTCTTATTATACCCCTTGACACGTAATACATCGTGTTGTATAGTATTGTGCGAAGGGGGGTATTTATTTGGATGCACAGCTTAAACGAGGTATTCTTGAAGTCTGCGTTCTTTCCGCAATGCGCAGCGAAGATGCTTACGGCTATAAAATCATAAAAGACCTCTCTCCCTTTATGGAAATTTCCGAGTCTACCCTATACCCAATTTTAAAGCGTCTGGAACAGCAGTCCTGTGTAACGGCGTATTCCGTTGAACACAATGGCAGGCTGCGAAAATATTACCGCATAACCGACGCAGGACATCAGCGGATTTCTGAGTTTCTGGAGGAATGGGAGAGTATTATGAAGGCCTATAACTATATTAAGGGGGATTTGCAGGATGACTAAAAGTGAATATCTCAAGCAGCTCAACAGTGCGCTGCGACCAATAAAATGCAAAGAACGCCAGAGGTCTCTCGCCTACTTCAGCGAGGCGATTGATGACCGTATGGAGGATGGCGTATCCGAAGAGCAGGCTGTCAGTGAGCTTGAGAGCATTCCTGCGGCGGCAGAGCGGATTATCGCCGAGGCAAGCGAACTGGGAAACCTTAAAGTAAAGCGCAGTCCGTGGACCATTACACTTGTTATTTTGGGCTTTCCCGTGTGGTTTCCTCTTTTGGCAGCCGTTGCTGTTATCGTGCTGTCACTTTATATGACAGTTTGGATACTTATTGGAACGCTGTTTATTATTTCCGTTTCCTTTGCCCTGTCGGGAGTGTGTTCATTAGTATTCCTATTTTGGATTGTATTTTTAAGTCCTCTGTCCGCAATCATGGCAATGGGTATTGGTCTGATTCTTTCCGGAATAGGCGTTGCTCTGTTTATTCCGGCGATGTATTTTGCAAAGGGCTTTGTTGCTGCAACTGTCTCTGTTTGGAATTCCGCATTCCACAGGGCATAGTAGAAAGGAGAAGTAAAAAACATGAACAAGAAAATAAAAACAGTCCTTATCGTGGCACTGTCGCTTTTCGGTGCGGGCATTGTTATCTGCCTATGCATTTCTTTGATTATCGGCTTTGACTATTCAAGGCTGCATGTTGATTTAAACCCTGACTCTTCAGAAGCCTCAGATGCGGCAACGGAGCATTTTGACAAGCCCTTTGACAGTTCCGTAGACAGTGTAACAATAAATGTGTCCTTTGCTGATGTTATTGTAACGCTCTCTCAAGACGAAGATATTCATCTGTCATACGACAATACAGAAGTAACATACTTTGACCTTAAAAACGACAAATCATCAATTAACCTTCAGCAGCATCAGCGCAGTCATATTGAGCTGTTTGGCTTCCAGTCAGACTGCACCGTTAAGCTGAGTGTCCCCTCCGGCTTCAAGGGAAGTCTTGAGCTTAACAGCGCCAGCGGAGACATAGAGCTAAATGACATCACGGCTAATGACGGCATTGAGCTTAACAGTGTTTCCGGAAGCATCAAGGCAATCGGCTGCGCAAGTGACGAGCTTGAAGCAGGCACAACCTCTGGAGATATTGAGCTGTCCGCTGCCGTAACAAGCGATATTGAAGCTTCATCTGTATCAGGCAGAATTTCGGTGCTTGATATTGAAAATGAGACTTCTCTTGACCTCTCCTCCGCCTCAGGTGACCTAAAGCTGCAAAGCGTCAATGCCCGCGAGCTGAATGGAGAGACCATATCGGGAAGCATTGAGCTTGACTCCCTTAAGGGCACAAAAGCAAAGCTTCATACTACTTCCGGTGATGTGCGCCTTAACAGTGCTGATTATACAGAGCTTCTGTTTGATTCTATTTCAGGCACCATTTCCGGCAGCGTTGTTGGCTCGGCGGACGATTATTCAGTGTTTGTGGAAACGGTTTCCGGCACAAACAGTCTGTCCGGCCACAGGGGACGTGGTGAACGTACCTTAGATTTATCCTCCACCTCCGGTGACTTTAAAATTAACTTTGAAGGCTCAAGCGGCAAGGCGGTTGCTAAAGTTAAAAAATAAATGTATACTCTATGGGCGGGAAGCCTCAAAATTCCCGCCCATGAGCAATTAAATGCCAAAGAAGTTGGAGAATGCTAATGCACAGAATACTTGTAGTTGAAGACGACTTAGTCATTGCAGAGTCAATTTGCCGCCATATCAGCACGTGGGGCTGTCAGACCCGTGCGGCACAAAACTTTGAAAATGTTCTGGCAGAATTTATCGAATATGACCCTGCCCTTGTGCTCATGGACATCACTCTCCCGTTTTTCAACGGCTATCACTGGTGCACAGAAATCCGCAAGGTATCAAAAGTCCCGATAATCTTTATTTCCTCAGCCTCAGACAACATGAACATTGTAATGGCGGTTAACATGGGAGGAGATGACTTTATCCCAAAGCCCTTCGATTTAGAGGTTTTGACAGCAAAGGTGCAGGCAATGCTGCGCCGCACCTACGACTTCACCGCACCGTCAAAGCTTCTTGAGCACGGCGGGGCCGTTTTGAACATATCTGACGGCACACTCACCTTTAACGAAGAAAAAACCGAGCTTACAAAAAATGAATATAAAATACTTCAGCAGCTTCTTGAAAACAAGGGCAAAATAGTAACCAGAAATTCAATTATGACCTGTCTATGGGAAAGTGACAGCTTTGTTGATGAAAACACCCTCACTGTCAACATTAACCGCCTGCGCCGCAAGCTTGAAAACCTTGGGCTGCGTGATTTTATCGTGACTAAAAAAGGTCTAGGCTATATCATAGGCGGATAGAGCCCAGCAATTGCCACTTTCACAGCCGATAAACCATGTGACTATATGAGAGACAAGCTTTTTTAGCCTTCCTCCCATATTAACGAAATGAAATATGTTTATTTATTTACTTTTAACATACCTAAAGCGCCATTACAGAACTATACTCATGCTTTTACTGTTTGCCGGAATTTTTGCAGCCGTTTTTTCTCTGTATGATTTGGAAACCGAGGCAGTGCTCTATTCCTGCATTCTTTGTCTGGTGGCAGGACTTATTGGCTTTGGCTTTGGTCTGTGGCGGTATACAAAAAGGCATCGGGCATTAAAGGAACTGCTAAACACAATAGACCTTGGCACAGATTCATTGCCTGAGCCGAACGGCGTTATTGAAGCTGACTATCAGGCGCTTGTGCGCCGACTTTATGCTGAGATGCTTCAAACCCGCTCTAGGGCGGACAGTCTTCGCCGTGACACCGAGGACTACTATACTCTTTGGGCACACCAGATAAAAACTCCCCTTGCCGCCATGCGGCTTTTGCTTGCAGCAGAGACCGAAGCGGATAAAAGTCTTTTGCAGGCGGAACTTTTCAAAACTGAGCAATACGTTGAAATGGTTCTGCAATATGTACGTCTCGGCAGCGAGTCAAACGACCTTTTGCTCAAGTCCTATTACCTCGACGATATCATCCGCTCCTGCCTGCGCAAATACGCAAGACTGTTTTCCTTGAAAAAGCTTGAGTTTTCCTTCACGGAAACCAAGCTAACTGTTTTGACCGATGAAAAGTGGCTGTCATTCGTCATTGAGCAGATATTTTCAAACTCTCTTAAATACACCAACATCGGGAAAATAAGCATATACTCGGAAGGCAAAACGCTTGTCATTGAAGACACTGGAATAGGCATACGCCCCGAGGATCTTCCCCGTGTGTGCGAAAAGGGATATACGGGAAACTGCGGAAGATCTGATAAAAAGTCCACAGGCATCGGGCTTTTTCTTTGCAAAAGCATTTTGACAAGACTGGGTCACACTCTTGAAATCACATCACGCGTTGGCGCGGGAACTCGCGTAAAAATCGACCTGCACCGTGATAAATCTGCCTTTGAATAGCTATTCTTACAAAAATGTAAGGTTGAAAGCCGAAATGTAAGCCAAAAATATTGCTTATGTTTCGGCTTTGTGCTATTCTATCTGTAGTAGCAAGCTTAATACAGATAATACATGCTTTGGAGGCATTCAAATGACACTGCTTGAAGTTAAAAATCTTAAAAAAACCTACTCAACACGCTTTGGCAGCGTAAAGGTACAGGCACTTTCCAACGTGAGTTTTTCCGTTGAAAACGGTGAATATATCGCCATCATGGGAGAAAGCGGAAGCGGCAAAACTACGCTGCTTAATATTCTTGCAACCCTTGACAAGCCCACAGGGGGTGAGGTAGTCCTTGACGGGAAGAGCACTCTTTCCATACCCGAGCGCAGCCTTGCGGAGTTCCGCCGTGATAATCTGGGCTTTGTATTTCAGGATTTCAATTTGCTGGACACCTTTTCCCTAAAGGACAACATCTTTCTACCACTCGTGCTCGCTGGGCTTAACCACAAGGAGATGGAGGAGCGCATAATTCCAATTGCCTACAAGCTTGGCATAACCGATATTCTTGCAAAGTTCCCCTATGAGGTTTCAGGCGGTCAGAAGCAGCGAGTCGCCTGCGCAAGGGCACTTATTACAAATCCCCGCATAATCCTTGCCGATGAGCCTACAGGTGCGCTCGACTCTCATTCCGCAGACGCGCTTCTGGAGGTTTTTCGCGGCATAAATGAGGGCGGACAAACCGTGCTTATGGTCACTCACAGCTTAAAAGCTGCTTCCAATGCAAACCGTGTGCTGTTTTTGAGAGACGGTGAGATTTTCCACCAGATTTACCGTGGAGAGCGCTCAAACGAAGAAATGTTTGCGGTGATATCCGACACGCTTACCGCAATGGCAAGGGGCGGTGAGAAGAATGCGTAAGCTTTCCTTTTATCCCCGACTTGCCCTACAGAACATTAAGCTCAACCGTCAGTTTTATCTGCCCTATATTCTCACCTGCATTGCCACTGTTGCCATGTTTTACATCATGTGCTTTTTGACCTACAGCGGCGGCATGAAAAATATGGACAGCGAGAGTCTCGGAACCATTTTCATGCTTGGCTGTATAGTTATCGGTCTTTTTTCCACAATTTTTTTGTTTTACACCAACAGCTTTCTTATGAAGCGCAGGCAAAAGGAGATTGGATTATACAACATTCTTGGTATGGGCAAGGGAAACATTGCAGGCGTACTGTTTTTTGAAACTCTTTTTGTTGCCTTGGGAACAGTAGTCTTGGGTCTTTGTCTTGGAATACTTCTTTCAAAGCTGATGCTTTTGTTTCTGCACAGCATTTTAAAATTTAACATTCCATATGGCTTTGAGGTTCCCGGAAGCTGTGTTTTGTTGACTCTCGGGCTGTTTCTCGGCATATTTCTTCTCATCTTATTGTCAAACCTTCTGCGTATAAAGCTTTCAAATCCCATTGAGCTTCTGAAAGGCGGCAATGTGGGCGAAAAGGAGCCAAAGACTCGCTGGGTGCTTGCTGTTCTGGGCATTCTTGCTCTTGGAGCAGGCTATTATATTGCGGTTGTCACTGAAAGTCCCTTGCAGGCAATCATGCTGTTTTTTGTTGCAGTTATTTTGGTTATAATAGGAACATACCTTTTGTTTACCGCCAGCAGCATAGCAATTTTGAAGCGCCTGAAAGCAAAGCCTGAGTATTATTATAAGGCAAAGCACTTCATCCCCGTTTCAGGCATGATATACCGCATGAAGCAAAACGCCGTTGGACTTGCAAACATCTGCATTTTGTCAACCATGGTTCTTGTGATGGTTTCGGGAACCGTAAGCCTTTACATTGGTGCTGAGGATGCAATTACCAGCCGTTATCCCCATGAAATTTGCGTAAATGTTGAAGGACCAACGGGAAACACTCGAAACAATGTGATAGCGGGCATTGAAAAGCTCATTGCAGAAAAGGGTTACACAATAGAAAACGTTGCAGACTACCAGTATATCGACCTGCTTTGCCAGCGAAACGGAAACGACCTCGGCAGTCCCGACAGCGGCTATTTCAGCAACAGCATCAATTGTGTTGCGCGCTTCGTTTCCGCCGGTGAGTACGAGCATATAACCGGCAAGAGCATCGAGCTTGCTTCCAATGAGGCAAGCGTCTGCACGAACGGTTCTTCCTTAGGTGACAGCTTCATAATCTTCGGCGACAGCTATAAAATAAAAACGTCAACAGACAGCTTCTTAAATCTTTCCGACATGTCCGCAATGATAACCACTATCACCGATACCTACCTCGTGGTTCTCAGTGACGAAGCGTACAGCGTCATTATGGATAAGCGCGGCGAACGTCAGGACACCTTTTACTACGGCTTTGACTTTGAGGGTACAAGCGAGGAAAAGCTTGCGCTTTACGAAGAAGTTTCAAATGTGGCGTACAGCTTTGATAGTGACAGTCTTGACGGCGGCTTTTATTCTCTATCGACCGACAGCCGCGAGACGAACAGAAGCTGGTTTTACGAGCTATCAGGCGGATTCTTATTCCTCGGCATATTTTTGGGTATAATTTTCCTAATGGCAACGGTGCTTATAATATACTATAAGCAGCTCTCAGAGGGTTATGATGACCGTGAGCGCTTTGAAATCATGCAGAAGGTCGGTCTTTCCAAGTCTGAGATTAAAAAGGCAATACACAGTCAGATTTTGGTGGTATTTTTCCTGCCCCTTGGAATGGCAGTTGTCCATATCTGCTTTGCCTTTAAAATCATTACAAGACTGCTGACAGTTTTCTATCTTACAAATGTGCAGCTTTTCGCCGTCTGCACCCTGTGTACAGTTGCTGTTTTTGCAATAATATACGCAATCGTTTATGCCCTGACGGCAAAAACCTATTACCGTGTTGTCAGCGAATGACACAAAGGCTTAGGCAGGCGTAATAGTAATCCGCACCATAAATAAAACAACAAGCTCGGGAGAATTTAATCTCCCGAGCTATGCGCATTATAATTCGTCTGGGCTAACGCAGGCTTTCAAAATACCGCAAGTATTTACAAATATGATACAAATAATACGTTTTTTGTATGCAAGTCCGGCTTAATATAAAGCCACAACAAAGAAAAAGGGTGAAAAACATGGCATCTCAATCAGGTTACGGAAGGAAGCCCAGAAAACACGGCTTTCTAAAATTTATGATATTTATTGCCTGTGCTGTTTGCATGGTAGCTGCGGCAAAGCTTATCTTAGCGGAAAAACAGGACAGCGGTGAGGGTCTGCACCTCCCATTTATGGACACAGCCTCCTCAGTTTCCTCCTCAGCCTCCGACGGCGGAACAGAAGACGAGGAGGTGCTTCAGGCGCTTTACCGAATTGCTGACGAGGACAGCCGTGTCAGCGATGTTCTATCGCAGCTTCAATTATATCCCGAGCCGCTTTTGGCGCTTCTTGCAAAAAACCCCGAAGCACGTGATTTTGTACTGGACTATCCATCGCACATGAATGAAACAGATTTCGGAAAAATTACTCATGCAGAGCTAGCAGCAGATATTCCCCATTTTCTTCAATGGGACGAGCGCTGGGGATATGTAAATTACGGCTCCAGTGTGCTTGGTGTTACAGGCTGCGGACCTACCTGTCTTTCCATGGTGGCTGTCGGACTTACAGGTGACAGTACCGCAACTCCTGCCGCCGTTTCGGATTTCAGCGAGCGCAGCGGTTATTATGTTGACGGCAGCGGCAGCTCATGGGAGCTAATGAAGGACGGCGCTGCAAGCTATGGTCTTAATGTCGTCGAAGTCCCTCTTTCGGAGGACTCAATGATATCGGAGCTTAGCTCAGGGCACCCGATAATCTTGAGCGTCGGTGCAGGAGATTTTACAGACAATGGTCATTTCATCGTTGTAAAGGATTACGTGGATGGAATGTTTATTATAAATGACCCAAACAGCCTTTCAAAAAGCAGCGAAGGCTGGTATTACTCAACACTTGCGCCCCAAATCCAGAACATATGGGCATTTAACGCTGCATAATCATAAAAAACATATAACTTCTTTCTTCTACATCCAAAGTATCTTCCCCGCACCTTGCCTGCAGGCTTTTTAGCTTGCAGGCATCTTTTTTCCTCTGATGCCTCGCTCTCCGAAAGGGACTGTTAACAATTTGTTCTGGAAATTTGCGCAAAATAGTGTATAATGTCAAATTGGATAGCTTTACAAAAAGCGTCGCAAAATACATAAAGGAATAGGGGCTGAGCTTATGCCAAAAACAAAAATTGTGTGCACTCTGGGACCTTCAACAGATAACGATGACATCATGAAGCAGCTTATTATCGATGGAATGAATGTTGCGCGTTTCAACTTTTCACACGGCACTCACGAGGAGCAGCTTGACCGACTAAATCGTTTCAAAGCACTGCGCAAAGAGCTTAAATTGCCTGTTGCAGCCCTTATGGACACTAAAGGCCCTGAAATACGTCTTGGGACCTTCCAAAACGGTTCAGCACAGCTTAACACCGGCACTCAGTTCATCCTAACTACCGACCCCTGCGAAGGCACCAGCGAGCGGGCTTTTATCACATACGACGGTCTGCCCGGCGATGTTAAGCGCGGCGATCACATATCCTTAAACGACGGCAGCATTTCCCTTTCTGTTGAGGCTGTTCGCGGCAGTGAAATTATCTGCACTGTTGAAAACGACGGCGTTGTTTCAAACCGAAAAGGCGTAAATGTTCCCGGGGCAATTCTTTCCATGCCGTTTATCAGCAAGCAGGACTATGATGACCTTATCTTTGCGGCTCAAGCAGGCTTTGACTTTGTTGCGGCCTCCTTCACCCGCACTGCTGACGACATTAAGGAAATCCGAATGCTCTTAAACTGGAACGGCGGAGAAAAGATAAAAATCATTGCAAAAATAGAAAATATGCAGGGAATACAAAATTTCGACGAAATTCTCGAAGCAGCAGACGGTATCATGATTGCCCGAGGGGATTTAGGTGTCGAAATACCTCTGGAAGAGGTGCCTATCATCCAAAAACAGCTTATCAGCAAGGTATACAAGCGGGGCAAGCCCGTTATCACTGCAACTCAAATGCTTGAGTCCATGATAAGCAATCCCCGTCCCACAAGAGCCGAAGCCACTGACGTTGCAAACGCAATATACGACGGAACAAGCGCTATCATGCTCTCAGGCGAGACAGCCGCAGGCAAATATCCTGTGGAGTCGCTGCAAACCATGGTACGTCTTGCAAAACGTACCGAGTCGGACATTGACTATACCCGTCAATTTCAGTCCGGCCGCTTCAACAGCGGAAAAAACGTAACTCACGCCATCAGTCATGCCGCCTGCACCTCCGCAGTGGAGCTTGGTGCGGAGGCGGTGGTTGCCTTCACCCTTTCAGGACGCACCGCACAGGAGATTTCCGCTTTCCGCCCCGGTTGCCGCATTATTGCCTGCACTAACACTGAGCAGGCATGCTGTCAGCTCAACCTAATCTGGGGAGTTGAGCCGATTATGGCGGTCAACGAAGCAAACCTTGACGACCTGTTTGACAACGGAGTCAAAAATCTTGTAAAGGAAGGCTTAATCAAAAAAGGTGATATGGTAGTGCTTACAGCAGGTGTGCCCATCGGTGTGTCCGGCTCAACAAACTTCATCAAGGTGGTGGAGGCTTAAAAAGTCTCCACCTTTCGTCAAGAAAGCACCCACTAAGGCTTATTAAGGAGACTATCTATGCCGGATTTTCATGTTGTAAGTGAATATTCTCCCTCGGGAGATCAGCCGGAGGCTATTGAAAAGCTGTCTTCCGGCATTAAGCTGGGCTTTGAGGAACAGACACTTTTGGGTGTTACCGGAAGCGGCAAAACCTTCACCATGGCAAAGGTCATAGAGAAGCTTCAGCGTCCTACTCTCGTCCTTGCCCACAACAAGACCCTTGCCGCCCAGCTTTGTGCCGAATTTAAAGAGTTTTTTCCTGAAAACGCTGTGGAATACTTCGTGTCCTATTATGACTATTATCAGCCGGAGGCATATATCCCCCACACGGATACCTTCATCGAAAAGGACAGCTCAATAAACGATGAGATAGAACGTCTGCGTCACAGTGCAACGGCTGCCCTGTCAGAACGTCGGGACGTGATTGTCGTGTCCTCCGTGTCATGTATTTACGGCTTGGGTGACCCCGTGGACTATGCAAGCATGGTCATCTCACTTCGCCCCGGTCAAACCCGTGACAGGGACGAGTTGCTGCGCCGTCTTATTGATATTCGCTATGAACGCAACGACATTGCCTTTGAGCGCAATATGTTCCGTGTGCGAGGAGACACGGTTGAGATTTTTCCTGCCTATTCCACCGATACGGCTATCCGTGTTGAGTTTTTCGGTGACGAAATCGACCGCATTTCCGAAATAAACGTGGTTACAGGCGCACCCCTGCGCAAGCTCAACCACATAGCCATATATCCTGCCAGCCATTACGTTACAACAAAGGAAAAAATGGCGGAGGCTATCGGTGAAATTCGCCGTGAATGCGATGAACGGGTAAAGTGGTTTAATGAAAACAACAAGCTGATTGAAGCCCAGCGCATTGAGCAGCGCACCAATTACGACATTGAAATGATGCAGGAGCTTGGCTATTGCTCGGGAATTGAAAACTACTCCCGCATCATAAGCGGTCGTCCTGTAGGCAGCGCTCCTATGACGCTTCTTGATTATTTTCCAAAGGATTTTGTTCTCTTTGTGGACGAATCTCACGTCACTCTGCCTCAGGTACGCGCTATGTACGCGGGCGACAGGGCACGGAAGGAAAGTCTTGTTCAATACGGCTTTCGTCTGCCCTCTGCATTTGACAACCGCCCCTTGAAGTTTCCCGAGTTTCAGGAGCGCATCAAGCAGGCAATTTACGTTTCCGCAACTCCCGCTGATTACGAGCGCGAGCGCTCCGCGCAGATTGCAGAGCAGATTATCCGTCCAACGGGACTTTTAGACCCCGAAATTTCTGTCCGCCCGTCAGAAGGACAAATTGACGACCTTATCGGCGAGATAAACGCAAGGGTGGAAAAAAACGAGCGCACCCTTGTCACAACTCTTACAAAGAAAATGGCAGAGGATCTTACCGCATACCTTGGTGCCGCCGGAATAAAGTGCCGCTACATGCACCATGACATAGGCGCTATTGAGCGCATGGAGATAATCCGTGACCTGCGCTTGGGCGAGTTTGACGCTCTCATCGGCATTAACCTTCTTCGCGAGGGCTTGGATTTGCCTGAGGTTTCCCTTGTCGCTATTTTAGATGCCGACAAGGAGGGGTTTTTGCGCAGTGAAACGAGCCTTATACAGACCATAGGACGCGCCGCGCGAAACGCTGACGGTCTTGTCATCATGTACGCCGACAATGAAACCCGCAGCATGCACGCTGCTATAACCGAAACAAACCGCCGTCGTGCAAAGCAGCAGGTGTACAATGAGGCAAACGGCATTGTACCGAAAACCATAGTTAAGTCCGTTCGTAATCTTCTTGAAATATCCTCCACTGCCGACAGTGATGAGCGAAATGAAAACGATGTCCGCATGACTGCCAGTGAGAAGAAAGTCCTTATTGATAAGCTTGAAAAGCAAATGCGCGAAGCTGCAAAAATGCTTGAGTTTGAGATGGCGGCTCAGATACGTGACCGTCTTGTGAAGCTCCGCGGAGAAAAGTAGCTTTGAAATATAAATAAACTAGCAAATAAAGAATAACAATATGTGCAAAAATAAAATCAGAGGTGAGAATTATGTCCTGGCAAGAAGAACTGAAAAATAATGTAACCACAGCAGAAGAGCTGGCAGAGTATGTTTCCATGACGGAAGAAGAAGTACGTGAGCTTAATGAAATCATTGAACGATGGCCTATGTCCGTGCCAAGATATTATTTATCACTCATTGATTTCAAAGACCCCAATGACCCAATTGCGAAGCTGAGTATACCCAATATGCGTGAAATTGAGCTTGATGACGGGCTTGCAGACCAGAGCGGCGAGAGCAAGAACACAAAGGTTATCGGCTTGCAGCACAAATATGGTCCCACTGCTCTTGTGCTTTCCACGAATCTTTGCAGCATGTACTGCCGACATTGCTTCCGAAAAAGGCTTGTGGGCTTGGAGGAGTCGGAAACTGCAACATATTATTCCGAAATCTATGAATATATCAAGCAGCACAAGGAGCTGACAAATGTTTTGGTAAGCGGCGGTGATGCCTTCCTCAACAGCAACCGCCGTATTGAGGAAATCTTGCAAAACTTCTCTTCCTTGGAGCATTTGCAGTTTATCCGCTTCGGCACCCGCACCCCTGTTGTATTTCCCGAAAGAATAAGCGAAGATGAAGAGCTTCTTAGCATTTTGGAAAAATACGGCAAAGAGAAGCGTATTTACGTCGTGACGCAGTACAATCATCCCAAGGAGCTGACAGACAAGTCAATTGAAGCCATTGAAAAGCTGCGTCAGCGGGGTATCATCGTAAGCAACCAAACCGTGCTTCTAAAGGGAATTAACGACAGTCCCGAAACCATTTCCGCACTTATGCGCGGTCTTACAGCAAACGGAATTTTGCCGTATTATCTGTTCCAGTGCCGTCCCGTAGTCGGGGTTAAAAAGCAATTTCAAGTTCCTCTTACCCGCGCCTGCGATATTGTATCTTCTGCAAAGGTTACCTTGGATGGCCATTCAAAGCGTTTCCGTTTCATCATGTCCCACGAAACCGGAAAAATTGAAATACTCGGAAAGCTGAAAGAGGACACTATGCTTTTCAAATACCACCACGCAAAGGACCCCAAAAACAACGGACGTGTTTTTGTCCAAACCGTTGACGAGAACACTACTTGGCTGCCGGATACAATTTAAGCAGCATTTTGTTTTATTAAAGCATCTATTATTTCGGTGTATTATCAGATTAATTAAAAGCCGCTTTAAAGCTGACCTCACAGCCGAAGCGCGAAAGGAAACCGCAAGAAAATGAAGCTTATGATTTTGGACGGCAACAGCATTGTCAACCGTGCCTTTTATGGCATACGGATGCTAAACGCGCCCGACGGTACGCCCACAAACGGAGTTTACGGTTTTCTTACCATTCTTCGCAAGCTTATGGAGGAGGAAAAGCCCGACGGCGTGTGCGTAGCCTTTGATGTTCACGCTCCCACCTTCCGCCATGAGCAGTATGAGCTATACAAGGCACAGCGTAAGGCAATGCCCGAGGAGCTGGTGGTTCAAATGCCTATCTTAAAAGAGGTGCTTGATGCTGCCCACATTAAACGTATTGAGCTTGAGGGCTATGAGGCGGATGACCTCATCGGCACTGTCAGCCGAATTTGCGGCGATAACGGTGACGAGTGCGTCATTGTTACAGGAGACAAGGACAGCTTTCAGCTAATAACAGAAACCACTCACGTTAAGCACGTCAAATCCCGCATGGGCAAAACTGAAACCGTTGAGTATACGCCTGATGTGTTTAGGGAGGAATACGGCTTTGAGCCTATTCATATTATCGATCTAAAGGCTTTAATGGGTGATGCCTCAGACAATATTCCCGGAGTAAAAGGCGTAGGCGAAAAAACCGCCACGAGCCTCATACAAGCCTACGGCAGTCTTGCCAAAATCTATGCGGATCTTGATGCTCTTGACGTAAAGGACAGCATCAAGGCAAAGCTTGCCCTTGGCGAGCAGGACGCGAAAATGTCCTATGAGCTTGCAACAATTTTGACTGATGTACCGATTGAATTTTCGGTCAGCGACTGCTTGTTTTCCGGCAGCTTCGATGGTGCTTACGTTATTTTCAAGCGCTTGGGCTTTAACGGCCTCATTGATAAATGGGGAATGTCCCTAAGTTCCAATGGTGCACCTGTGGAAATTTTCGGTCAAAACGCTCCTGTAATGAAGGTACTTCAACTGACAGCGGAGGATTATGAGACAGCGCTTCAAAAAATCAAGGCTGCGGATTTTGTCGCTGTCATGCCGCTTTTTGACACTCTCGACTCAGTTGAGGTATGCGACGGGGAATGCGTTTACCTTTTCCATTGGAGTACACTGGGAGAAAACTACAGCAAGGTTTTGCAGCAGATATTTTCAGAAGAGGTGCTGAAGATTTCCCACAACGTTAAGGACTTTATGCGGCTTTTACAGGCAGAGTCTCTGCCTATTGGCGGCTTTATTTTCGATACTGCCCTTGCGGCTTATCTGCTTGAACCTACGGAAAACAGCTATGATATCACAAGGCTCAGCGAAAAATATCTGGGACTTAGCCGAAACGGATCAACCGCAGCTTTTGAGCTTTATCTCGTCTTGAAAAGCAAGCTTGAAACCGAAGGCATGTGGGAGCTGTACGAAAAAATCGAGCTGCCCTTGTGCGAGGTTCTTGCCGACATGGAGCAGGAGGGCTTTGCAGTCGATAAAATGGCACTGCACGAGTTTGGAAAGCTGCTTTCAAAGCGCATAGACGAGCTGCAAAACGAAATTTACGAGCTTGCTGGCGAGGAGTTTAACATAAACTCCCCGAAGCAGCTAGGCGTAATTTTGTTTGAAAAGCTTATGCTTCCGTCGGGTAAGAAAACCAAAACAGGCTGGAGCACCAATGCCGATGTTTTGGAAAAGCTTGCCGACAAGCACCCGATTATTGATAAAATCTCAGAGTACAGACAATTTACAAAGCTTAAGTCCACATACGCAGACGGGCTTATGAAGGTAATTGCCGCTGACGGCCGCATACACACAAGTTTTCAAATGACCGTAACCGCCACGGGTCGGCTGTCATCTACTGAACCGAATCTGCAAAACATTCCCGTCCGCTCGGAGCTGGGCGCAGAATTTAGGAAAATGTTCGTTGCCGAAAGAGGAAACGTGCTTGTGGATGCAGATTACAGCCAAATTGAGCTTCGGCTTCTTGCCCATATCAGCGGCGATGAAACCATGAAAAACGCATTTTTAAGCGGTGAGGACATTCACTCCGTGACCGCCTCTCAAGTGTTCGGTATTCCCCTTGCAGATGTCACAAGGCTTCAGCGAAGCCACGCAAAGGCAGTCAATTTTGGTATAGTTTATGGCATTTCAGCCTTTTCGCTTGCTCAGGACATAGGCGTTTTCCAGAGCGAGGCAAAGGCCTATATAGATGCATACCTTGAAAAATACCACGGTGTTCGGGACTACATGAAAGCAGTTGTCGAAAAGGCTAGGGCTGACGGCTTTGTCACCACACTTTTCGGCAGGCGCCGTCCTCTGCCTGAACTGAAATCCGCAAATTTCAATATGCGCTCCTTCGGCGAACGCGTTGCGCTCAATACCCCGATACAGGGTACGGCAGCAGACATAATAAAGCTTGCCATGGTTAATGTTCACCGCAGGCTGAAGGCTGAAGGACTTTCCGCAAGACTCATTTTGCAGGTTCACGATGAGCTGATTGTTGAGTGTCCTGAAGCTGAGAGCGAAAAGGTTAAGGAACTGCTTACCGAGGAAATGGAAAACGCCGTTTCCTATTCGGTTCCGCTTACAGCAGATGCAAACATCGGAAAAAGCTGGAGCGATGCAAAATAAGCTTTTTCACACTGCTCAATGAGGTACGTATATGAGTGTTGTCATAACCACTGCAAAATATAAGCATTTGCCGCAGCTTGAATCGATTGAGGCGTTATGCTTTTCCATGCCGTGGAGCCGCCAATCCCTCACCCACCAAATGATTTCGGAAAACTGCGTTTTTCTTGTTGCAGAAAATGAAAACGGTGTTATACTCGGATACGTTGGGCTGACCCATGTTCTGGACGAGGGCTACATTTCAAATGTTGCTGTAGCCCCCGAGTTCCGCCGTCAGGGAGTCGCAGACAGGCTGATTTATGCCCTTGAGGAAAAAGCTCGGCAACTGTCTCTTGCATTTTTGACATTAGAGGTTAGAGAGAGCAACACCCCTGCCATTGCGCTTTACTCAAAGCACAGATTTGTTCCTGTAGGGGTGAGAAAAAATTACTACGAGAAGCCCCGTGAAGATGCAATTCTTATGACCTTTTTTTTATAATTTAATTCAATTTGCCTGCTGATTTTTAAAAAACAGCTATTCAACTAAAGAGGGTACCTTTATGCTTATCATGTCCATCGAAAGCTCATGCGATGAAACCGCTGTCGCAATAAGCGAAAACGGCAGAAAAATACTGACAGACCAAATATTCTCGCAGGCAGACCTACACGCTGTTTACGGCGGTGTCGTTCCCGAAATTGCTTCCCGCTCCCACGTTGAGGTTATATCTCAGCTTGCTCAACGGGCAATTGAGGTTGCGAAAATCACAAAAAACGACCTTGATGCCGTTGCTGTTACCTATGCGCCGGGACTTATCGGGGCTGTACTGGTCGGCGTTAACTTTGCAAAATCGGTTGCAATGGCACTTAATATTCCCCTTATACCCGTTCACCACATTAAGGGTCACATAGCGGCGAACTACATAGCCTTCCCCGAGCTTGAGCCGCCGTTTCTGTGCCTTGCAATTTCCGGCGGCAACACCCTTTTGGTGGATGTCCGCGACTATACCGACATGAAAATCATCGGCGCAACACGTGATGACGCTGCCGGTGAGTGCTTTGACAAAACCGCTCGTGTTCTTGGTCTTCCCTACCCCGGCGGCAAGCATGTTGATGTTTTGTCTCAGGGCGGTGACGATAAAAAATATCACCTTCCCCGCGCCCATGTTGACGGAAGCCCTTATGACATGAGCTTTTCGGGACTTAAAACCTCCGTTGTTAACCTAGTTCACAACGCCGAGCAAAAGGGCGAGGAGCTTGACAAAGCCTCTCTCTGCGCAAGCTTTTCAAAGGCTGTAAGTGACAGTCTTGTTCCGCGCACGATGGAACTTGCAGCAGAGCTTGGATATAAAAGAATAGCCGTTGCCGGTGGCGTTGCCGCAAATTCCCGCATTCGCCGTGATTTTCAGCTTGCAGCAGAAAAGGCTGGAACTGCGCTATATATGCCTCCCCTGTCTCTCTGCGGTGACAACGCCGCGATGATTGGCTGTCAGGGCTACTACGAGTACCTTGCGGGAGTTCGAGGTGGAAGCAACCTTAACGCCTACGCAAACATGGAGCTGTGAAACGATGAAAATAGAAATTCTCACAAATAATGTAGATGAAACCGAGGCAGCAGGTGCCGCTCTTTCCAAAGCACTTACAGGCGGCACTGTTGTTGCAATGTACGGTGATTTGGGTGCAGGAAAAACGGCATTCGTGCGGGGTATGGCACAGGGACTTGAGTCAAAAAGCCGTGTTACAAGTCCCACCTTCACCATTGTAAACGAATATGATGGCAGACTGCCGATTTTTCACTTTGATATGTATCGTCTTGCCAGTGCCGACGAGCTTTTCGACATTGGCTGGGAGGACTACATTGCCAGAAACGGTGTATGCATCGTTGAGTGGAGTGAAAACGTGGTTGATGCTTTTGACGGCACGGAGACTCAGGTTACAATTGAAAAGCTTTCTGAAACTCAGCGCAGGATTACAGTGGAGGTGAGCGGCAAATGAGAATACTAGGCTTTGACTCCAGTGCAAAATCCGCCTCTGTAGCAATATGTGAAAACGGAGCTATTATTGCGCAGTCCTTCCAAAACAGCGGACTTACCCACAGCCGCACCCTGCTGCCCATGGCAGAGGACATGCTCAAAAACCTTGATTTGACCATAAACGACATTGACCTTATTGCGGTTGCCCACGGTCCCGGCTCCTTTACAGGAGTACGAATCGGCGTTGCTGCCGTAAAAGGTCTTGCTTGGGCGGCAGATAAGCCCGTTTGCGGTGTATCAACCCTTGAGGCAATGGCACACAACGGAGTATGTGCTCAAAATGACAGCATTATTTGCTGCTGCATGGATGCCCGCCGCAGTCAGTTTTACAACGCGCTGTTTGAAATGCGCGGCGTCAAGCCCTATAGATTATGTGAGGATAGGGCAATTTCAGCCATGGAATTGGCTGACGAAATAAAAAAATTAAAAAAAAGCGTATTTTTAGTTGGAGATGGCGCAGCCTTGTGTTATAATACTTTGGATAATTTAGAAGTTGATATCATTCTCGCGCCTGAACCCATGCGTTTTCAAACGGCATGGGGGGTGTGTATGGCAGCGGAGGGCACAAAAAAGCAGACAGTTCATGAGCTTCTGCCTGTTTATCTTCGTCTAAGTCAAGCGGAACGCGAGCGTCAGGACCGAGTATTCGGAAATTAGGCAAGCTAACCGCAGCCGAATTGACTAACAAATCCAATATAAACATAAAGGGAGATTTCTATGAGTAAAGTAACTGTATTTGACCACCCTCTAATCCAACACAAGCTGTCCGTCATGCGTGATAAGGACACAAGCTCCAAGGAGTTCCGCGAGCTTGTTTCTGAGGTTGCACAGCTAATGTGCTACGAGGCAACCCGAGACCTTCCCCTTGAGGAGGTCGAGATTGAAACACCTGTTTCGAAGGCTAAGGTAAAGCGCATTGCAGGCAAAAAGCTTGCTGTTGTTCCCATCCTTCGTGCCGGTCTTGGCATGGTTGACGGCGTTCTCACCATGATTCCCAACGCAAAGGTAGGTCATATTGGTCTTTACCGCGATCCCGATACGCTTGAGCCTGTTAAATACTACTGCAAGATGCCTAAGGACATTGCGGAGCGCGATATTATCATCGTTGACCCCATGCTTGCAACCGGCGGCAGTGCAGACGCAGCTATTGGCTTTATGAAGGAATACGGCTGCAAACATATTAAGCTTATGTGCATTATAGGCGCTCCGGTGGGCGTTGAACGTATTCAGAAAAATCATCCCGATGTTGATATATACATCGCTGCCTTGGACGAAAAGCTCAACGAGCACAGCTATATAGTTCCCGGTCTGGGCGATGCAGGCGACCGAATTTTCGGTACAAAATAACAAAAAACTTTAAAACGGCTGTCGCTTCAGTGTGACAGCCGTTTTATTTTTAATTTATTCAACCGAAAGAAATTTACAGCCGTATCTGACAGACTGCCTCTCTCCCTGCTCAATTCTCACGACACACGCCTGAATTATCGCGTCTTTGTTCTCCAACGGCATACGCATTGTGAATATCTCTCCCACCTCAAAGCTCTCGTGCAGCGGTTCAATCAGCGCACCTGTTGCGCTGATGTTCAGAAAATACACCTTAAAGGGCAGATGTCTTGCTAAAGAAGCTATTGGCTCATCAATGCTCTCCACCCATGCCTCGCTGTTAGCCGGAAATCGGCTCTGGCTGCGGATAGGCGTGGTTGTGCATTTATATAGGGCAATATCAAGCTGGTCTCCCGAGAGCATTCTTCTTGTGCTGCCAGAATAATCATAAGCCGTGTCATTGCCTAAAATCAAGACTGCAACCTTATTAAGCCCGAAAAGCTTATTCTTAGGATCCGATACGGAAATTATCTTCCTTCCTTGATTGTGTTCCAAAACAATGGTCTCGAGTAACTTTTCAGAGGTTTCAGCGTCTCTTATAACCGCTATACAGCCCTTGAAGTTGGTTTTTTTGTTTTCAGTGTGAAAACTAATTGTACTCATCTCCTGCGCAAAAATCTTTGAAGCTACTCCTTAAAATGAACATGACTGTTTATGTGGTCTATGCAAAAGCAATGGTAGCCCTCGCATTTTGAGCAGAAGCGAAATTCAAGGTCGGGAAATTGAGTATCGGTTTTGCCGCAGACCTCGCACTTGCGGGTATACGGTTTTTTTGCCTGCTCCTTATTGTATTTTTGGGCAGCCTTTTTGAAGTCTATGGTTTTCTTTTTCTGCTTTACCCGTGCAGGACGCAAAAAATCAAACAGCCAGCCGCCGCAGAACAGAAGATAGTTTAAAACCGCCACGATCGGCAAAAGATTTATTGGGAAAGGATTTGACAGGACTCCATAGAGAAACAGCGCAGCATCGAAATATGCAAGCCATTTCATTTTTATGGGGATAATAAAGAAAAGCAAAACCACCGTATCCGGAAAAAGCGTTGCAAAGGCAAAGAACATCGAAAGGTTGATATAGGTGGTGGAAATGGTAAAGTCAGCGCCCGTAATAAGCCAAAGCAGCGTTCCATAAAGAATGTTGAAAACCATTCCGCTGAGGTAGTATATGGTGAATTTGCCTGCACCCCACTGGTTTTCAAGGGTACTGCCTATCCAGTAGTAGAAGTAAAGCGCCAGCAGCAGGAAAAATCCCCCCTGCTCAGGTACAAGAACAAAGGTCACTAAACGCCATATTTGAAATTTTGTAAAAATCCCTTCAGCACTAAAGCACAGCAGCGAGACCAATATGTTGTTTCTGTCCATTGCACCGAAAAGCCAAACGATGGCGTTGCCCAGAACTATATATAGCATTAAATTTTTAATACCGAAGCGAGGATGGGTAATACAAAAGCGGTCAATTCGCCGCATAAGACTTTTCATTAGGTCATTTCCTCCGATAGAATTTGGTTGCCCCAAGCTTGGGCATTTGAAAGCAGCTTTTCCTTCTGCAGACGTTCTGTTAAATCATACCCTTTTCTCTTGTTAAAGTCTATGATTTTTTTGTAAATTTGCAAATAACAATGCAAAAAACTCAAGCAAAAAATAATATTGGTCTTTAAGTATTGAAAAATATGTGATATGATGTAAGTTACAGATAATGTGTAAATCTCCACTTTTATATAAAGAGAGGTATGTCATATGAATAATTCAGTCAAAAACAGGGTCTTTACCTCCGAGTCAGTTACTGAGGGACATCCGGACAAAATGTGCGACCAGATATCGGACGCAGTTTTAGACACAATTCTTGAAAAAGACAAAAAAGCACGTGTGGCATGCGAGTGTATTACTACAACCGGAATGGTAATGGTAATGGGTGAAATCACCACCGACTGCTACGTTGACATTCCATCCGTTGTCCGCAGAACAGTTGACGAAATCGGTTACAACAACCCCGAATATGGGTTTGACTGCCACACCTGTGCCGTGCTCACCTCCATTGATGAGCAAAGCGCTGACATTGCCCTAGGCGTTAATCACTCTCTTGAATGCCGTGAGGGCGATTCCGCCTGTGACGTTGAGGATACCGGTGCCGGTGACCAAGGCATGATGTTCGGCTTTGCCTGTGACGAAACCCCCGAGCTTATGCCTGCTCCCATCTCCTATGCTCACAAGCTTTCCCGCCGTTTGGCGGAAGTTCGCAAGTCAGGTGAGTTAAAATGGCTTCGTCCCGACGGCAAAAGTCAGGTTTCTGTGCAGTATGGTGAAAACGGTGAGATTGTGCGTATCCCTGCCATTGTCGTGTCTACCCAGCACAGTGCCGACATCGACATCAAAGAGCTTCGTGAGGCAATCATGGACACAGTTATTTTACCCACCATTCCCAAGGAGCTGATAGACAAGGACACAAAGTTCTTCATTAACCCAACAGGCCGCTTCGTAGTTGGCGGCCCTGTCGGAGATTCGGGTCTGACAGGACGCAAAATAATCGTTGACACCTACGGCGGATATGCCTGCCACGGCGGCGGCTGTTTCTCCGGTAAGGACCCAACAAAGGTCGACCGCAGTGGCGCTTATATGTCGCGCTATGTTGCAAAAAACATCGTTGCGGCAGGCCTTGCAAAAAGCTGTCAGATAGAGCTTGCTTACGCTATCGGCGTTGCCCGTCCCGTCTCTGTTTTTGTTGATACTCAAGGCACCGGCGTTGTCTCCGATGTGAGACTTGCCGCCATAATTGACGAGTGCTTTGACCTTCGCCCTGCAAAAATTATCAAGAAGCTTGATTTGCTTAGCCCAATTTACCGCCAGACAGCGGCTTACGGTCACTTTGGCAGATCAGACCTTGATCTTCCGTGGGAACGCACAGACATGATTGACGAGCTGAAATCATTTGTAAAATAATTAGATTTGGAGTTTAGCATGGATTTTGAGAACGACCGCGAGGACGTTATTGAAGGACGAAACGCCGTTATTGAGGCACTTCGTGCCGGACGAACAATAGACAAAATATTTATCCAAAAGGGTGAGACGGACAAGACCTTAGGGCATATAGCCTCCAAGGCTCGTGACACAGGCATTGTGGTTGTTGACGCAGACAAAAGAAAGCTCGACTCCATGAGTCAGACCCACTCCCATCAAGGTGTAATCGCCCTTGCAGCCATAAGGGAATACTGCACAGTACAGGATATTCTCGATATCGCCGCTGAAAAAGGCGAGGCTCCCTTTGTTGTGGTCTGTGATGAAATTTCCGACCCTCACAATTTGGGCGCGGTTATCCGCACGGCTGAGGCAGCCGGCGTACACGGCATAATCATCCCTAAGCGCCGCAGTGCAGGTGTAACCTCAATTGTGGATAAAACCAGCGCAGGGGCAGTAGAGCACATGGCTGTTGCCCGTGTTGCTAACCTCACATCAGCAATTAAAGAGCTAAAATCAGCAGGGTTGTGGATTTACGGCACGGCAGCCGAGGGCAAAAGTGAGCTTTGGAAAACCGACCTAAAGGGACCGGTATGCATAGTAATAGGTTCCGAAGGAGACGGTATGGGTAGGCTTATCACTGAGAACTGTGATTTTCTTGTCAGTATCCCCATGAAAGGCAAGGTATCCTCCCTTAATGCGTCTGCAGCAGCCGCAGTGCTTATATACGAAGCCCTGCGCCAGCGGGAAAACTAGGCAGGCTGTCATAGTACTTTAATGCAGCTTGATCAATACCTTCTAAGGTGAAATATGGACGATAACAACTTCGAAAACAAAATACTCGATGATTCAAGCGAAGAGCTGTCCCTTGAGTCTATACTCGCCGAGTTTAAAGCGGAGGAAGATCTTGAGGGCAAGCTTCAAAGTCAACATAAGGAGCCATCTCGCTCCATAGTTTTTGAGTCACCCGTTCAAAATGTAGGTGAAGCAAAAATCTCCAGTGCTATTGACTTTATTGAATCTATCGCCGACGAGGAGTCTACTCAAAGCTCTCCGATTTTCTCAGATGTCAGTGCTGTGGAAAATAACAGCCGCGAAGCTAATTTTGACCCCTACGAGGATACACGGGAAATAAAGCCTAAAAAGGCTCGCCGGGAAACACAGTCTGATGCTGTTACTTCGGACGTATCCGAGCAAACACGGTCCTTAACCGACGAGAGTATTTGGGAGCTTGCGACCTCGGTAAACGAAAAACGCGAGGATTACGCCCCTAAAGGTGATTACACTCCAGCTGCTGACACGCCGGAGGCGCCTGACGTTAAGGAAAAGCTATATGCGCCTCTTGTCGGTCTTCTTGCGGCAAATGCCGCAAAACGAGAGGCGCGGCGCAGGTGTGCAAAGGAACAGGCCGAACAGCATGCAAAAAATGCCACACCCGAGCTAAAGCCTGAAAAAGCTTCAGCTCTCTATGCTGCGCAGGCACAGTCTTTGCGTTTACGTTGCCTTTTTGCTGCCGCACTTTGCATAATTCTGGTTTACCTTTCCTTTGATTTTCCTGCCTTCGGAGCTTTGGGCAGCAGCGTAAAAATTCGCACACTCATGTGTTTAGTTCTTGAGCTTGTTGTAATGCTTGTAGGGCTTGACATTATTACAAACGGGTTTGTTTCCCTGTTTAAGGGAAAGCCCGGCTCAGAATCTCTTATTGCGGTTTCATGCCTTGTTTCTGCTCTTGACGCCGTTATGATCGCGGTTACAGGAAACACAAGCATAGGTCTGCCCTTTTGTGCTGTCTCCGCTCTTTCTGTTGCCTTTGCTATGCTTGGTTCATATCTTTCCTGTGCAAGCTTCGCGGTGAACTTTAAGGTTGCTTCCATACCCCAAAATCCCTCTGTGGTGCTTTCCCAGCAGTGCAGCGGCGATGATGCTGGCAGAGTGCTTGCAAAGGCTAAGCGCCCCGTAACCGGATTTGTGCGAGAAAGTGAGGAGGCAGACATCTTTGAAAAGGTCTACAGACTCTTGGCACCAATCCTATTGATTGCGGCTTTGGTCCTTACCCTTTTTTGCTATTTTGCCAGCGAAAAGTGTACAGAGCTTATTCATACACTATCCACCTGTACCTCGGTTGCAGCGTCATTTTCTGCGATTTTAGGCTTTTCCTTTCCTTTCTCCGTTCTCACAAGACGGCTTGCACGCAGCGGCGTTGCCATAGCTGGATATTCCGGCTGTTCTGAACTGGGAAGAATAAAACGAGTTGTGATTACCGACACCGATTTGTTTCCAAAGCGCACTGTAGGCATCGCAAATGTTGCTATTGCCGAGGGCTCATACCCCGACAAGGTTATCTCCTACACAGGAAGCATGCTTGCAGCGGCAGGTCTTGGTATTGCACCTATATTTACGGAGCTTATGAAGAAGAACAACTGTACAATGCAAAAGGTTGAAGACTTTGCCTGTCATGAGGGCGGCGGTATCGTTGCCAGGATAAGCGGCGATCAGGTTTATGTCGGCTGCGTCAGCTTTATGCGTCTTATGGGCATACACATTGTAAAGGGCAGCGTCTCAAACAATGCTGTATGTACAGCAATTAACGACTCTTATTCAGGCAGCTTTGAAATAAACTATACCCCTGTTACCTCTGTTCAGAGGGCGCTTGTTTCTCTGCTCAGCGGCAAAACCGAGCCGGTTTTTGCAGTTAGAGACTTTAACATAACCCCCATGCTGGTTAAACAAAAATTTCGCCTCCCTGCCGTTGAATACGATTTTCCGTCTTTTGCCGACCGTTATGCTGTTTCATCTCCTGACGCTCAGGAAAGCGGCGCTGTTGCGGGTATGTTCTCTCGCGGAGGCTTGAACTCAGTTGCGGGACTGATGCACCGCGGTAGGCGGCTTTATATCGGTGTTAACATTTGTGCCGCTCTTTCCGTTCTCGGCACAGTTCTCGGCATGGTCTTGATGCTCGCCCTTTGCTGGACAGGCGCTTATGACTCTGCAAGCTGCGGAAACATTATGATCTTTATGCTTTTGTGGTTGGTACCAGAGCTAGTAATTTCCCTATGGCTACGGAATTAACCGCATTAACATTCAACGAGCCCCTTCGAAATTAGTTTTCGAAGGGGCTCGTTGTCATTTAGAAAATTTTTGTTTACTGCGTCACTTTCAGTGTACGACTTATAACAATGATACACAAATATACTATATATAAATAAAATTTTGTTGCAAATGTCCTCACTGGTGTGTATAATTGTGCTGTATTGAGTCTTACCTAATAAGGTTCTATATAAAACCAAAACTATGGAGTAAGGAGATACCCTCACATGAGCTATACCACAGAAAACATTCGCAATATTTGCCTTTTGGGTCATGGCGGAAGCGGCAAAACCAGCGTAGCTGAAAGTATGCTTTACATGACCGGTGCCATTGATCGTCAGGGCAAGGTTCCCGACGGCAACACAGTATGTGACTACGACGCGGAAGAAACAAAGCGTCAGATCTCCATTTCGGCTGCCATCGCACCCGTTGAATTCGGTGGCAAGAAAATCAACGTACTGGACTGCCCCGGTTACTTCGACTTTTCTTCCGAAGCACTCGCTGCAATCCGCGTCTGCGAAACAGGCATTATTTTCTGCACTGCCAAGGACGGCATGTCTGTAGGCGCAGAGCGTTGCTGGAAATACCTCAAGCAGGCGAATGTTCCCTGTATGTTTTATATCTCCAAGATTGATGAAGAAAACAGTAATTTCTCATCAGCTCTTGATTCCATTCGCGCAAAATACGGCGCTCCCGTATGTGCCATTACAGCTCCTTTGAGCGATGGCACAGGCGTTATAGACCTCATCCATAATGTTGCTTACCAAACGAAAGGCAACAAGACAACAAAAATAGACATTCCTGCTGCTGACAAGGACATGGCAGAGGCGCTCCGTGAGGTTCTCATGGAGGCAGCTGCCACCACAGAGGAACTTATGGAAAAGTTTCTTGATGAAATGGTTCTTTCCGAAAGTGAAATAGTTGAGGGTCTTAAGGCCGGTATGATTGAGCGCGGCGTGTTCCCCGTTCTCTGCGGCAGCGCAATTGCCGGTGCCGGCACCGAGTCTCTGCTTCGTGCAGTTGCGGAATTTGTCCCCTCTCCTGCTGATATGCCCGCTGTTAAAACAGCCGACGGCAAGGAAATTCCCTGCGACCCCAAGGGAATCACCACAGCATTTGTATACAAAACCATATCCGATCAATTTGGAAAATATTCCCTCGTAAAGGTTCTCTCCGGAAACGTCAATTCTGACCAATCTCTGCGCAACAGCCGCACTGACTCTGCTGATAAGCTTGGTCGTCTCTATACCCTTTGCGGCAAGAAAAACACCGAAATCAAGGAAATTTGCTGCGGTGATATCGGCGCTATCGGCAAGATGGACTACAAGACAGGCGACACTCTGGTTGACAGCAAGACAATCGTTGCTCTGCCCCGCATATCTGTTCCCGAGCCTGTATATTCTATGGCTATCAGCCCCAAGACCAAGGGTCAGGAAGACAAAATTGCAACCGGTCTTTCCCGTCTTAACGAGGAAGACATCTCCTTCACCATTGTCAACAACGGTGAAACTCATCAAATGGTTCTTTCCGGACAGGGCGACATTCAAATTGACGTTCTCTGCTCTAAGCTGAAAAACCGTTTCTCTGTTGAGTCCGAGCTTACACCTGCACGTGTTCCCTACCGTGAAAAGATTAAGAAAAAGGTTGAAGCTCACGGTCGTCATAAGAAACAGTCCGGCGGCAGCGGTCAGTTCGGTGACGTATGGATTCGCTTTGAGCCTCAGGAAGAAACTGACGAGCTTATCTTTTCAGAAGAAGTATTCGGCGGCAGTGTTCCCAAAAACTTCTTCCCTGCAGTTGAAAAGGGTTTGCGTGACTCCATTCACAAGGGTGTTCTTGCCGGTTACCCCATGGTAAACCTCAAGGCAACACTTTACGATGGTTCTTATCACCCTGTTGACTCCAACGAAATGGCATTTAAGACTGCTGCACAGCTTGCTTATAAGGAAGGCATCCCCAATGCAACTCCCACACTGCTTGAGCCTATCGGTTCACTTGCAGTTACCGTTCCCAGTGAATACATGGGCGATGTCATAGGTGACCTTAACAAGCGCCGCGGACGCGTTATGGGCATGAATCCCGATGATGACGGCAACACTGTTATTGATGCCGAGGTTCCCATGGCTGAAATGTCCAGCTACGCCATTGACCTGCGCTCCATGACACAGGGACGCGGCTCCTTCGTATTTAAGTTTGACCGTTACGAGGAAGCTCCCGGTAATATTCAGCAAAAGGTTATCGAAGAAGCTAAGGCGATTGCCGTAGCTGAATAAGGTTTTGATTTAATGCTTAAAGAGCCGTTTGATTACTTAACATCAAGCGGCTCTTAATGTTTCTTCGGCTGAAAGGGTAGTTATGAAAATAAACCTTAATATACTTTTTATTCTGCTTTTTACATTCTTGCTTTTCACAGGATGCGGCAAGACCCGTCCTATTGACAAAAACGCTTCATCTCAAGACATAAATCAGAAGATGGTTTTCGACTCGGGCAGCGATACCGACCTTGAATTTAGCACTGGTAATGACAACGATTTAGCTCAAAGCGTCAATCAGGAGGACATTGCCGAGCTTTACAGAACTGTTTACCTTGCATCATACAAGGGTGATAATGTTTCCGTTACCCTCAGCAGTGATAATATAAGCATAATAGCAGCCTTGCTAGGTGCAGAAGGCTTTGTTGCCTGCGATAGCGCGGGAAGCATAGATGTGACCAATCCTCAGCTTGTATATGATTTTTTTGATGCTATTCAGGCAAAGCAGGATGCCGGAATATGCATTTATCAAATATACTCAGACGGCGGATTTTTCAGTCATAGCATAAACTCCTCTGCTTCGGGTATCAGCGTTGTGCAGACTCGTCTGGCATGGCTTGATGACGGCAAATTTGCCTTGCCCGGGGAAAATCCAACTATCACCTTTACGGACACCTTTGAAGTAAAAAGCATAAGCTTAATTGACGGTTACCTTCACTATGAATACTATATCCCAAACAATCCGCCCGGCTCAAATCACGATGGGCATATTGACCCCGTTGAAAACATACGTATTTTCGCTCCATAAATAAGAACGGCTTTTCTGATGGAAAAGCCGTTCCTGCATATATTACATTTTCTCAGGTGCGCTTACGCCAACGATATCAAGAGCGTTAGAAATTACGCTTCGTGTGCAGTCACAAAGCACAAGACGAGCCGCCAGCAGCTCAGGCTCTGCGTCCTTTATACGGCAGTTATTGTAGAACCTGTGGAATCGTGCTGCAAGCTCCGTTACAAAACGGTTTATACGTGATGGGTCATAATCCCTCGCAGCAAGCCTTATCTCATCGGTGTAGGAAGCAAGCTGCTTCATAAGCTCAAGCTCTTGAGGTGTGTTCAAAAGCGATATATCAATATCCTCTGCCTTGGGGAGTTTGTGTCCGTCCTGCTCCAAAGCAGAAATCAAACTGCAAATCCTCGCATGGGCATACTGAACGTAATAGACAGGGTTTTCACTGTCCTGACGAATTGCAAGGTCTAAATCAAACTCAAGGTGTGTATCCGGCTTTGCATTAAAGAAAAAGCGGCAAGCATCAACGCCAATCTCGTCCATAAGGTCGTTAAGCGTGAGTGCCTTACCCGTGCGCTTGGATACCTTTACTATTTCGTTTCCGCGAACAAGTCGAACCATTTGCATAATAAGGAAGTCAAGCTTCTTATTCTCAAGTCCCAACTCAGGAGCTGTCATTGATGCTGCAAAACGTATGGCATGTCCGTGATGGTCTGCCCCCCAAACGTCAATTACGCGGTCAAATCCGCGCTCTATGAACTTATTTCGGTGGTAGGCTATATCAACAGCGTAGTAGGTATAAAAGCCGTTGGCGCGGCGCAGAACCTCGTCCTTGTCAGCTCCGAAATCAGTGTTGCGCAGCCAAAGAGCGCCGTCCTTTTCGTAGGTGTGCCCTGCCTGCTCCAAAAGCTTTACAGTTTCCTCAACGTAACCGCTTTGGTGAAGGCTGCTTTCGAGAAACCATTTATCAAAGCGTATTCGATAGCGCTCAAGGTGACGCTGCATAAGGTCGATATTGTGGGGCAGTCCAAACTCAACAAAGGCACGGCAGCGCTCGTCACTGTCCATGTCGATGTATTTGTCGCCGTCACGATCATAAATGAGCTTTGCCATTTCCTTGATATCGTCGCCGTGATATCCGTTTTCCGGAAACTCACAGGCGTTCTCACCGCGTATAAGCTGAATATAGCGTGCTTCAATGGACTTACCGAAAAGGTCTACCTGATTGCCGGCATCGTTTACATAGAATTCACGGGACACATTATAGCCTGCTCTGCCCATGACAGAAGCAAGCGCATCACCTAATACGCCGCCTCTGGCATTTCCGATGGTCATAGGTCCTGTTGGATTTGCGGATACAAATTCCACCATTACCTTTTCGCCGTTGCCCTCATTGCTTGAACCGTATTCCAAGTTCTCATTTTGGATGTCTCTGAGAATTTCTCCGTACCATTTATCTGACAAGCGAAAATTCAAAAATCCGGGCCCCGCAATTTCAACCTTTTCAAAGAAGCTTCCGGACAGCTCAAGGTTTTCAACCAAAACCTCCGCAATTTTACGTGGGGGCAGCCCAAGCGCCTTTGCTCCTGCCATCGCATGGTTGGCAGCATAGTCTCCGTTGGCGGTGTCCTTTGGTATTTCAACCTTGCCTTGGGGAATTCCGCCGTCCGTCAATGTACCGGCGGCAACCGCTTTGCTGTAGGCTTTTTCAACCAGCTCATCAATTGAGCGCTTTGCGTCTTCGATTAAATTTGACATGTCACATCTTCCTTCTGCTCACGCACATTTATCTTAAACATGTTGTGTCCCACAACAGAATGTTGAAAGTCCACAACGTAGTCAATTTCCATATTTCCGCCGTGCTCATCAATATCTACATTTACAGTTTTTGTGTTCACACCCATTGTGGTTGAACCAAAGGGCGTTTCATAAAGAAAATTGTGCTTCTTCCCCGCCTCAAATACCATGCGGCTGTTAAGACTGCCTTCACGAGTCATAATAACGCCTAATGGGCTTATGGTAAAGGAGGTTTTGGTTCCCTCCATTCCCGTAAGTTCACTCTCCATATATGAAAAGCTCCCTTCGCCGTTTTCGAATTGAAAAACGCCGTCAGTAACAAATTCTACCCCGCTTTGCTCACCGTCCGGGTCAAACTGGGAGCCTTGTATTGATATCATAACCTTTTTCATGTTCATATGATAAAACCTCTTGAAAAAATGCTGATTTTGGTGACGCTTGGACTGGTATTATATTATAAAACTATCCTGTTGTCAAAGCTTTAAGGGTTCAATTTTGGTTAGCTGCGAAGAAATGTCCCTCTTTAGCATTAGCTGCGCTGTCTTTGCAAAGTCTTCTGCACAGCCCGTTGTGTAAAACTGTGTATGTGTATCCTTTTTTTCACAAATCATTCCGCTGCTACGGAGCATAGCGCTAAGACTTCTTGCGGCGGCAGCTCCCGAGCTTATGAGCTTTACGTCTGTGCCCATGTACTCCAGAATAACATCCGCAAGAAGTGGATAGTGAGTGCAGCCAAGAATTATCGTGTCCACACCAGAAAGCTTCAGTGGCGGAAGATACTCGCCCACCGCTGCCTTAACCCGTTCATCATGACGGTCAAAAATTCCCTCCTCCACCATGCTCGCAAACTTGGGGCAGGCTTTGGCTGTTATATTTAGTCTTGGAGAAAGCTCATGCAGCAGATTCTGATAAACACCCGATGCAACGCTTGCACGAGTTGCCAGAAGCCCAACTCTGCCGTTTTTTGTTGCCTGTATTGCTTCATTTACTGCGGAGTGCACAACACCGTAGACAGGCACAGGACTTTCCCTTTGCAAAATTTCAAGAGCGTTAGTTGTGGCTGTTCCGCAGGCTATAAACACCGCTTTTACATCCTGTTGCAGTAAAAAGTTGAGATTTCTTCTAGACATCTCTTTTATCTGTTCCGGTGTCTTCTCGCCATAAGGCATATTATATGAATCGCCGAGATATATTATCTGTTCATTCGGCATCAGCGTTTCAAGCTCGCTTGCTGCAGTCAGCCCGCCTAAGCCCGAATCAAAAACACCGATAGGTCTGTTGTCCATTTTGCACTCCTTTCTATGACCGCTATACCTTGCGTCAATATTAAGTGCCGTATTATAATATTCCAATTTCACTGATATTTCAAGCATAAGCAGATGTATCATAAGATTTTTTGCAGTTAATCTGAAGGAAACAGGACAAACAGATGAAACATATAACTGTAACAAGCTAAGTATAATAAAACCAGTGGAATTATTTGCATGCTTTTGCTATAATGGTAACGGGAATTGCTCTCTTACTCTTTTTAAAAAAGCGTCGCATGCTTCTTTACTCCCATAAATTTTATCAGAAATTCAAAGAGACTTTCACTAATAAAAACATTGGTATTTCATCTTGCATTATGTCATCCTACTGTTATAATGGCAAGGAAGCGGTTTGCACAAACCACTTGTGCCGCTTTGAAAGGAGACCGTTATGAACATCGAATTATCGCAAAAAGAGTTTAGGCATCTGCTGGATTTGGTTTATATCGGAAACTGGGTTCTCAACTCCACCAGAGGTTTCGATCGCTTCGAGGTTTATGACCAACTACAGGAAAAAATTTTTGCTTTGGCAGCAAATTATAGTATGCCTGAGCTTTCACAGGTATTTATGGGACACATCTTTCCATCACAGGCATACGAGGAGGGCGGAATTCATGAAGCTATCGCCGACTATGAGGATGCCGTTTTTTTCGATATTCTCGCCGAGGAGCTTGCGCGCCGAGATATGAGCGAGGAGCATGTTAACCCCGATGACATCAATGAGCTTGCTGCTCGTATGGATAACTATATGAATGAATTTGAAATCAATGGCATTGAGAATATCAGCCTAAACAATTAGCTGCTCAGCACAATGCGAAATATTTTGCCTCCCTGCGTGGAATAATAGCTAGGTAACTGCTCGCTATAACACGCAATGGGAGGTCTTTTTTTGAGTTATTTTAAAATGACAACCAAGGAATACGATGAATATGTCAAGGCAAAATCACCTAATTCTAAGCTTTTGCCAAACGTTCTGAAGGCTTTTTTAATAGGCGGCGCAATTTGCTTCATTGGTCAAGGAATTTCCGAGCTATATAAGTCCTTTGGATTTCCTCTACCGCTTGCATCAACATGGACGAGTATTACCCTCGTTTTTTTGGGCGCTCTTTTTACAGGGCTGGGACTGTACGATGATCTTGCTAAAATCGGCGGTGCCGGTACTCTTGTGCCCATCACCGGCTTTGCAAACGCAGTTGTCTCCCCTGCCTTGGAATTTAAAACCGAGGGTTATGTTACAGGTACGGGCGCGAAAATGTTTGTTATTTCAGGTCCTGTAATTGTCTACGGAATATCTACAAGTGTATTTTATGGAGTTTTTCTCTGGATTATAGGACTTTTTATGTAACTGTCCGAGGATATTAGAAAGCCTTTCGAAAACCGAAGTTTTCGAAAGGCTTTCATTTAAAAGTTGTAATTACACAAGCTCGATGATTGCCATCTCTGCTGCATCGCCACGGCGGGGACCAACACGGTAAATACGTGTGTAGCCACCGTTACGCTCTGCATACTTGGGCGCGATTTCGTCAAACAGCTTCTTTGCAACATCTTCCTTAGTAATGAAGGACAGAGCCTGACGGTAATCAGCCAAGGTTTTCTTCTTACCAAGAGTTATCATTTTCTCGGTCAGAGGTCCAATTTCCTTAGCGCGTGTAATAGTTGTTTCCATGCGACCGTTCTCAAGCAGATCGGTGACCTGCTGTCTGAGCATAGCCATACGCGCTTCAGTGGGCTTGCCGAGCTTTCTGTTTGTGGACATAGCGGTTTCCTCCTTTGTTAGAGTTAAAAGGATTTATTGACAGGCGAAGCGCCGTCTTTGTGGTTCATTTCCGCATTACGCGGGCGATAACAATCAGTTGTTGTCATCACTGGCAAGATTAAGCCCCATCATGGCAAGCTTATGCTCAACCTCTTCAAGAGACTTTCGTCCGAGATTTCTAACCTTAATCATCTCGTCCTGTGTCTTGCCTATAAGATCCTCAACCGTGTTAATGTTGGCACGCTTCAAGCAGTTGAAGCTGCGAACCGACAAATCAAGCTCCTCAATTGTCATTTCAAGTACCTTGTCGCGCTGAGTTTCAACCTTTTCCTTAACCGTGGATTCGTTTCCGATAGTTTCAGAGAGGTCTGTGAACAATGTAAAGTGGTCACAGAGAATTTTTGCGCCAAGGGAAATAGCATCTCGAGGTGAAATAGTTTTATCAGTCCATACCTCGATTGTAAGCTTGTCATAGTCGGTCTTGTTGCCGACACGGGTGTTTTCAACGGCATAGTTAACCTTGAGCACAGGAGAATAAATTGAGTCCACGGGTATTGTGCCGATAATCTGCTGCTGAGACTTGTTCTTTTCAGCAACGACATATCCGCGTCCATGGTCAACAACCATTTCCATGCTAAGGTAGCCGTCGGGGCCGAGCGTTGCGATGTGCAGGTCTGGGTTTTGGATCTCGACATCGGCATCTGCCTTAATGTCGCCCGCTGTGACCTCGCACTCGCCGGATGCCTCAATGTATACCGTTTTAGGACCATCGCTGTGAAGCTTAAGAATAATGCCCTTGATGTTGAGGACTATTTCAGTCACGTCCTCTTTAACGCCGGGTATCGTGGAAAACTCATGCTGGACTCCGGCGATTTTAACAGAGGTGACTGCTGTACCGGGAAGAGAGGATAGAAGTACTCTTCTGAGAGAGTTACCCAAAGTCGTGCCGTAACCGCGCTCTAACGGTTCAACTATATACTTACCATAAGAGTCATCCATAGGGGCTTCAATACATTCAATGCGCGGCTTTTCTATTTCAATCATGTTAAATACCCTCCTTCTGAGTTGACGCAAAACTCGCGTCTCTTTTGATCAGCTTTCCAATTATGAGGGTCTCCGTATTACTTAGAGTAAAGCTCGACAATCAGGGTCTCCTCTACGGGGAAATCAATATCTTCTCTAACGGGCATCTTGGTCACAGTACCCTTGAGTGTATTCTTTTCACGATCAAGCCACTGGGGAAGAACCACAACAGGAGCGTCCTCGCCAAGCAGTCTCTTAAACATAACGGAGCTGCGGCTTCTCTCACATACCTCAATAACATCTCCGGGGGAAACGAGGTAAGAGGGAATATCCACGCGCTTGCCGTTAACGGTGAAGTGACCGTGGTTAACAGCCTGGCGAGCCTCACGGCGTGTCATGGCAAAACCGAGGCGGAAAACAACGTTGTCCAAGCGGCGCTCAATAGTAGTGAGCAGATTTTCACCGGTTATACCGGGTGTCTTAGCCGCTTTTTCATAGTACATACGGAACTGCTTCTCAAGAATTCCGTAAATAAACTTAACCTTCTGCTTTTCGTTGAGCTGCATAGCGTATTCGCTCTGCTTCCTGCGCATCTGACCCTTGGGGTTACGAATTGTTTCACTCTTGGTCTTCGAGGTGTAACCCATGACGGCAGGAGAAATGTCCAGCGTTTTGCAACGCTTAACGATGGGCTGCATATTTTTAGCCATAATTAAAATTCTCCTTCCTAAAATTAGACGCGACGTCTTTTGGGCGGGCGGCAACCGTTATGGGGGATGGGTGTAACATCCTTAATAAGAGTGACCTCAAGCCCTGCTGTCTGCAATGCGCGAATAGCTGCTTCGCGTCCGCTTCCGGGACCCTTTACATAGACCTCAACGGTCTTGAGTCCGTGCTCCATAGCGGCCTTGGAAGCTGTTTCCGCTGCGGTCTGTGCCGCAAACGGAGTTGACTTCTTGCTTCCGCGGAAGCCCATTCCGCCGGCGGATGCCCACGAAATTGCGTTACCGTTTACATCGGTAATTGTAACCATAGTATTGTTAAAGGAGGAACTGATGTGAACGACTCCCTTTTCAATGTTTTTACGCTCTCTGCGGCGTGTTCTAACCTTTTTCTTAGGTGCTGCCATTTACTTAATTCCCTCCCTTACTTCTTTTTGTTTGCGATTGTGCGCTTGGGACCCTTGCGGGTACGAGCGTTTGTCTTGCTTCTCTGACCGCGAACGGGCAGACCACGTCTATGACGCATTCCACGATAGCTGCCAATTTCGGTAAGACGCTTAATGTCAAGTGCAACGGTGCGGCGAAGGTCGCCTTCAACAGTGAAATTGTTGTCGATGCATTCACGCAGCTTTGCCTCGTCATCCTCGCTCAAATCCTTGACGCGTGTGTCGGGGTTAACTCCGGTTAGCTCGAGTATTTTTGTTGCGCTGGTTCTGCCAATGCCGTAAATGTAGGTAAGAGCAATTTCAATTCTCTTGTCCTTCGGCAGGTCGATTCCGGCGATACGTGCCATACTTTTTAATCATTCCTTTCGCATGATGCGGCGCTTATAGTTTTTTACGCCTGCAATGTTTTTGTGCTTCTAGAAATACGCTTTCGCGTAACAGGTTAATTTCTGTGAGAGATATTCCCCATTTTGCGGCAAAGGGCTGCAAAACGGCTTCGCTTCCCTCAAGGCAACCTGCTTAGCCTTGTCTTTGCTTGTGCTTCGGGTTTTCGCAGATAACCATTACCTTGCCCTTGCGCTTTATTACCTTGCACTTTTCACACATGGGCTTTACGGACGGTCTTACCTTCATAATTAAACCTCCATCATTTGCTTCTCCAGGTAATTCTGCCACGGGTTAAATCATACGGAGACATTTGGACTGTTACCTTATCACCGGGAAGTATGCGAATGAAATTCATACGCAGTTTTCCGGAGATATGTGCCAAAATCGTATGTCCGTTTCCGATATCCACCTGGAACAACGTATTGGGCAAAGCTTCAACGACTGTGCCCTCAAACTCTATTACATCATCTTTTGACAAGCTGACTTCCCTCCTCGGTCATGCCGGCCTCGCTGCGAAATTTCGCAAGCTCTTTTCGGATTACACTGTCTGTCGCATTGCCGTTATCGAAAATTCCGGCAAGCTCCGGGGTTCCCAATCTGCCCAAGCTCAAGTGCTTTAGGCATTTTTTCTTGGGGTTTGCGAGCTTTCTCGTCTTTCCGTCAACCAGCAGGGCGTAATTGCCGTCTGTTTTCAGAACGACATATTCTCTACCTTTATCGTGACCGGCAAGAGAAAAAACGATGTCGTGCGACCTCACGGTCTCCATTACTACAAATCCTCCGCCATGGTAAGTATCTCCGGCTCACCGTCGGTAATGAGAACAGTATTCTCGTAATGAGCTGAAAGACTACCATCTGCCGTGATTACCGTCCACTTATCATCAAGAACCTTAATCGCCGCCGTGCCCATGTTAACCATAGGCTCAATTGCAAGAGTCATGCCCTTGACGAGTCTGGGACCGTGTCCCGGGTCACCGAAATTTGGGATTTCGGGGGCTTCGTGCAGATTTCTTCCGATACCGTGCCCAACATATTCACGAACAAGCGTATAGCCGTGGCTTTCAACATATTCTTGAATTGCATGAGATATATCAGAAATGCGGCAGCCCTCACGAGCATATTTTATGCCCTCAAAGAAGCTTTGTCTCGTTACCTCGATAAGCCTTTTTGCGTCGTCGGAAATAGTTCCGGCGCCAAAGGTTCCGCAGCAGTCGCCATGATAGCCACCGATATACGCACCCACATCAACGCTGACGATGTCGCCCTCGTTAATCCTGCGCTTTCCGGGGATACCGTGAATAACCTCGTCGTTCACCGAAATACAGGCACTTCCGGGAAATCCGCCATAATTTAGAAACGATGGTGTAGCGCCAGATTTTTTGATGAACTTAAATATTTCCTTGTTTATTTCTTGGGTAGTAACGCCGGGGGAAACCATTTCCCGTCCAACCGAACGGGCTGCCGCGGTAATCTTCCCCGCAACGCGCATGAGCTCTATTTCCCGGGGGGTCTTAATGGTTATCATGCTCATAACCCTAGAGCTCCAACAATAGCTTTTGTAGTCTCATCGACTGTGGGAAGATCGCCCACTGTCTTGAGCTTGCCCCTTTTTGCATAAAAATCAATCAGAGGCTCGGTTTCCCTGTGGTACACCTCAAGTCTGTTTTTAACGGTCTCGGTTGCGTCGTCCTTGCGGGTAATGAGCTCACCGCCGCAATTGTCGCATTTGCCCTCAACCTTGGGCGGGATGTTAACAACGTGATATGTGGCACCGCAATCTTTACAGGTTCTTCTGCCGGCCATACGCTTAATAATTACTTCGTCAGATACTTCCAGAGAAAGCGCCCAGTCGATATTGATACCGGAATCCTCCAAAGCCTGAGCCTGTGGAATGGTTCTGGGCATTCCGTCTAGTATATAACCGTTTTTGCAGTCGTCCTCTGCAAGCCGTTCCTTCACAATGCCGATTATAACATCATCTGGAACGAGCTTTCCGCTATCAACATATTCCTTTGCCTTGAGTCCAACAGGTGTGCCGTTTTTCATTGCTGCTCGGAGTATATTTCCGGTTGAAATTGTGGGAATATTGCACATACGGCTGAGTATCTCTGCCTGTGTACCCTTACCTGCGCCGGGGGCGCCTAAAAGAATGAGCTTCATAAAATAACATTCCTTTTCGTTTCTGTATGCGCCGCGCATTTTGGTGCGCGGCGCACCATAGGATACCGCGTAGCGGTTTGGCACAACAGATCGGTCATCAGCATGCCCGCAAGCGGTCTTATGCTGCTCATTATAGCCGGTCTGTGCAAGTTTTTAGTCAAGGAAGCCCTTATAGTTGCGCATAATCATCTGTGCTTCCATTGCCCTTACGGTTTCAAGCGCAACACCGACCACGATTATGATAGATGTGCCGCCGAGAGAAATACCGCTGTTTTTGGCAACTGGGCTGATCGCACTGATAATAATCGGTACAACCGCAATTATGCCAAGATAGATTGCGCCGAAAAGCGTGATTTTGTTCAGAGACCTCTGAATATACTCGCTTGTGGGCTTGCCCGGACGGAATCCGGGGATAAATCCGCCGTTCTTCTTCAAGTTGTTTGCAATTTCCACAGGGTTGAACTGTATAGTGGAATAGAAGTATGCGAAGAAGATTATCAGCAGGAAGTAGATAATTGCATAAACAATTGATGTGGTGTCAATAGCTTTAAGGAAACCGAACCAAAAGCTGCCTTCAGCAGGTGATGGGAAGAAAGCTGCAATGGTTGCAGGCAAAGAAGCTATAGACTGAGCAAAAATGATTGGCAAAACACCGGACATGTTTACCTTCATCGGCAAATGCGTGCTTTGTCCGCCATACATTTTGCGTCCCACGACGCGCTTTGAATATTGTATTGGAATGCGTCTTTCTGCATTGGTAACTATAACTATCAGTACGATGATTGCAAGTGCGCCGAGAAGCATGAGAATCATGCCCCACCATGAAAGGCTCTTTGCGGCGACGTTTGAAGCCATGGTAATGATATTGCTTGGGAAACGGGAAACGATGCTTGCAAACAGAATAATTGAAATGCCGTTTCCGATACCGAATTCGGTAATCTGCTCGCCAAGCCACATGATAAGTGCAGAGCCGGCTGTAAAGGTAAGGATAATGACGATTGCTTCCCAAATACCTGTGCCGGGCAGCAGCATGCTTTGACCGTTTGCTCCGTTTTTAATGAGCATATAGTAAGCAAAGCCCTGAAGAAGACCGATACCTACGGTGGAATAACGGGTAATGCTTGCTATCTTCTTTTTTCCTTCCTCGCCGCCTTCCTTTTGCATACGCTCAAGGGCAGGAATGGCAATGGTAAGAAGCTGAATGATAATAGACGCATTGATATATGGCTGGATGGAAAGTGCAAAAATCGTCGCAGTGGAAAACGCTCCGCCGGACATCAGGTTATATAGTCCTAAAACGGTATTTTCAAGTTGATTGAAATATTCGCCCAGAGCCTTTATGTCTACATAGGGAACGGGGATGGCGTTACCAAGGCGATAGAGGAGAATAATGAACAGGGTAAATAGAATCTTTTTGCGCAGCTCCTCAATTTTCCATGCGTTACGGATAGTTTCAAGCACTTAGACCACCTCCGCCTTCCCGCCTGCGGCTTCAATTTTCTGCTTAGCAGACTCGGAGAAAGCGTTTGCCTGTACTGTCAATTTTTTTGTAATCTCGCCGTTACCGAGAAGCTTAAGACCATACTCACACTTGGAAAGTACGCCTGTTGCAAGCAGCTTTGCCGCATCGATTGTTTCACCGTCCTCAAATCTATTAAGTGCGGAAACATTTATAGCGGTAAGGGGCTTTGCAAAAATGTTGTTAAATCCGCGCTTGGGGATACGGCGTGCCAAAGGCATCTGTCCGCCTTCAAAACCGACTCTTACGCCGCCGCCGCTGCGGGACTTCTGACCCTTTTGTCCGCGGCCGGCCGTTTTGCCGTTGCCGCTTCCGTTGCCTCTGCCCTTGCGCTTATAGCGATGTGTAGAGCCGGCTACCGGTGAAAGCTCATTAAGTTTCATGCCTGCACCTCCTTATTCTTCAGTGACACGGAGCAGATAACCGATTTGTGCTATCTTGCCTCTGGTCTGGGGGTTGTCGGGCTGCACTGTGGTATTTCCGATCTTATGCAGTCCAAGAGAGTTGGCAGTGGCGATATGCTTATCCAGTCTGCCGTTCAAACTCTTAACCAGCTCGATCTTTAGATTAGCCATTGCTATACCCTCCTATCCTTTGATTTCTTTTACTGTTTTGCCCCTAATGGCTGCAACCTGCTGCGCATCGCGCAGAGAACGCAAGCCTACCATTGTTGCTGCAACAACGTTGTGGGGATTGTTGGAACGCAGGCATTTTGTACGAATGTCCTTAATGCCGGCAGCTTCAACAACTGCACGTACTGCGCCGCCGGCAATAACTCCGGTACCGGGAGCAGCGGGCTTTAGAAGAACGCGACCCGCACCGAACTCACCAACAACTTCGTGAGGAATAGTGTTGTCATCAAGAGTGATGTTAACAATGTTCTTCTTAGCATCATCAATGCCCTTACGGATAGCTTCGGAAACTTCGCCGGCCTTGCCCAGACCATAGCCTACGCGGCCCTTGCCGTCACCTACTACCATGAGAGCAGAAAATTTCATTACGCGGCCGCCCTTGACGGTCTTTGAAACGCGGTTGAGGGAAACCAGCTTTTCTGTGAACTCGGACTGAGGCTCCTCATTACGTCTGTTGTCTCTGTTGTTATTATAAGCCATTTTGTTTCTTCCTCCTCCCGACTAAAAATTCAGACCGCCCTCGCGGGCTCCGTCTGCAAGTGCTTTGACACGGCCGTGATAAACATATCCGCCTCTATCAAAGACAACATCTTCAATGCCCTTTGCCTTGGCGCGCTCTGCAACAAGCTTACCAACCTTTGCAGCGGCTTCGCAGTTGCTGCCCATGCCCTCAAATTCCTTTTCAACGCTGGAAGCGGAGACAAGTGTTACTCCGTTAACGTCGTCAATAATCTGAGCATATATATTGGCATTGCTTCTAAAAACGTCAAGTCTGGGAGCTTCGGGCGTGCCGGAGATCTTTGCACGTACTCTTTTGTGGCGCTTAATTCGGGCGCCTCTTGTGTCAGGTCTTTTAATCATTTAGGCACACCTCCTCTTATTTTGCACCGGTCTTGCCTTCTTTGTGGCGAACCACTTCGTTGGCATACCGGATACCCTTGCCCTTATAGGGCTCTGGGGGTCTTTTCTTGCGCACATCTGCCGCAAACTGACCGACCTTCTGCTTGTCGATTCCACTGACAATAATTGTGTTTGCGTTGGGTGCTTCAGTGGTGACATCTGCTGTGTCATCAACAATTACTTGATGGCTGTAGCCGATATTCATGACAAGTTTGTTGCCTTCTTTAGCAACCTTATAGCCGACGCCTTGTACGGAGAGTTCCTTTTTGAAGCCCTCGGAAACGCCAAGAACCATATCGGCAAGAAGTGTTCTGGAAAGCCCGTGGAACGCACGGTTTTCCTTGCTGTCATCGGGACGGGAAACGGTTAAAACGTCCGCATCCAGTTCGATTTTCATTTGAGGAGCAAAAGTGCGCTCCAATGTTCCCTTCGGTCCCTTTACGGTGACGTGATTATTTTCGTCAATTTTAACATCCACTCCGGCGGGAACTGTTATGGGAGATCTTCCTATTCTAGACATTCATATACCCCCTTACCAGACAAATGCCAGGACTTCGCCGCCGACATGTGCACTGCGTGCAGACTTGTCGGTCATGATGCCCTTGGAAGTGGAGATGATAGCTATACCCAGTCCTTTGAGAACATAGGGTAGCTCTTCAGCGCCGGCATAAACGCGCAGGCCGGGCTTAGATACACGGCGAAGACCGGAAATGGCCTTTTCCTTGCCGGGCAGATACTTGAGTGTTATACGAATAACGCCCTGTCCGCCATCTTCAATCAGCTGAAAGCTCTTAATATAGCCTTCTTCGAGAAGAATGTTGGCAATTGCCTTTTTCATGTTGGAAGCGGGAACATCAACTGTTTCATGCTTTGCGCTTCCTGCGTTACGGATACGAGTGAGCATATCCGCAATGGGATCGGTGATTTGCATAATGAAATCCTCCTTGTTAGAGTTACAGCCGATTTCTCGTGCTGTTTAGGCGGCGAGGTTCCGAGCCAATACATGATTGCCCCCGGCCTTTCGCCATCCCATTGTTTTTATTTGAAGCGGCAAGCCGCTACAAATCGTATTATGGCTCATCGAGAGCCGATTTGAAACCGTCTTTGCAGATAGCCTCAAGGGTTGGCAGGGCGCTCAGCGTAGCCAAACGCCCATACCACCTGTTTCACTTAGTTGAGCTTTTTTGCAAGACAAAATCGTGACGACAAAGCTATATTAAGAAACTGCAAGTCGACAAGATGATGTGTTGCGGAAAAAGATTACCAAGAAGCTTTTCTTACGCCGGGAATTTCACCCTTATAAGCCAGCTCACGGAAACAGATACGGCAAACGCCGTAATCACGCAGATAAGCATGTGGACGACCGCAAATCTTGCAGCGATTGTACTGTCTGCTGGAGAACTTTGCGGGACGAGCCTGCTTAATCTTCATAGATGTTTTAGCCATGCTTTATCCTCCTATGCTTTTGCAAAGGGAGCGCCCATCATTGTGAGCAGTTCTCTTGCCTCTTCGTCTGTTTGTGCGGTTGTGCAGATTGCGATGTTCATACCGCGTAGCTTCTCAATCTTGTCGTAGTCGATTTCCGGAAAGATAATCTGTTCCTTCAAACCAAGGCTGTAGTTGCCGCGGCCATCGAAAGCATCGGGGTTAATTCCGCGGAAGTCACGAACGCGGGGCAGAGCAACGTTGAGAAGTCTGTCAAGAAACTCCCACATTCTGTCCTGACGCAGAGTTACCTTAACACCAATATGCTGACCCTCACGGAGCTTGAAGTTTGCAACGCTCTTGCGAGCTACAGTTGCAACAGCCTTCTGTCCGGCGATAGCACTAATGTCCTTGATAACAGCGTCCAGAGCCTTCTGGTTATCCTTGCAGTCACCTGCACCAACGCTGATTACTACTTTTTCAATCTTGGGGATTTGCATTGTGCTCTTGTAGCTATACTTTTTCATAAGAGCCGGAGCGACTTCCTCAAGGTACTTTTTCTTTAATCTTGTCATTTAAAGTCTCTCCTTTCTTATATAGTTTCGCCGCACTTCTTGCAGACACGAACCTTCTTGCCGTCCTTCAGGGTCATGTGTGCTTCACGTGTGGGCTTGTCGCACTTGGGGCAAACATGCATAACCTTGGATGCATAGATGGGTGTTTCCTTCTTGATAATGCCGCCCTCTTCGCCGGGTCTGCGAGCCTTCAAATGACGCTTTGCGACGTTGACGCCCTCAACAATTACCTTGCCATTTTTGGGATCAGCAGAAAGAACCTTACCCTTTTTGCCCTTGTCCTTACCGGACAGAACAACTACTAAATCGTCTTTTTTGATAAACATTAGCTTGCCCTCCTATATAACTTCGGGAGCCAGAGACAGGATCTTCATAAAGTCCTTATCACGAAGCTCACGGGCAACTGGTCCAAATATACGAGTTCCGCGGGGGTTCTTATCTTCCTTAACAAGAACTGCTGCATTCTCATCAAAACGAACATAAGTTCCGTCCGCACGGCGGACACCCTTAGCACTGCGAACGATAACAGCTTTGACAACTTCGCCTTTTTTAATGGTGCTGCCGGGTGCTGTTTTACGAACAGATGCTACGATAATGTCACCGATGTTGCCATATCTGCGCTTGCTTCCGCCCAGAACGCGGATGCATTTGATCTCTTTGGCGCCGGTATTGTCGGCCACCTTGAGATATGTTTCCTGTTGTATCACGTCGCGGCCTCCTTACTTTGCCTTTTCTATTATTTCCACAAGACGCCATCTCTTGTCCTTGGACAGAGGACGGGTCTCCATGACTTTGACTTTATCACCTATGCCGCACTCGTTGTTTTCATCGTGGGCCTTAAGACGATAGGTCTTTTTAATGATTTTCTTGTATAGAGGATGCGCAACGCGATCCTCAACGATCACGACGATGGTTTTATCCATCTTATCGGACACTACCTTGCCGACACGTGTCTTGCGGGAAGATGTTCTGACTTCATTCATTATCATTTACCTCCTCACTGCTCGAGTTGTTTCTGGCGAATAACTGTCTTGACTCGGGCAATGTCGCGACGGGTCGCAGCAATTTTTGTCGGGTTGTCAAGATGGTTAGTGGCATGCTGCATGCGGAGGTTGAAAAGATCCTTTTTAAGCTGGATAAGCTTGGTTTCAAGCTCGGTGGCGGACATTCCGCGTATTTCATTTGCCTTCATCTTATTCACCACCTGTCTCGGTATCTTTCTCGCGAATTATGAACTTTGTTTTGCAGGGCAGCTTGTGACTTGCAAGACGCATTGCTTCGCGAGCAATTTCTTCGGAAACACCGGCAATCTCAAACATGACACGACCGGGCTTAACGACTGCAACCCAGTACTCGGGGCTGCCCTTACCGGAACCCATTCGGGTTTCAGCAGGCTTTTCGGTAACGGGTTTGTCGGGGAAAATCTTAATCCAAACCTTACCGCCGCGCTTAGTGTAACGCGTCATAGCGATACGAGCAGCTTCAATTTGGTTAGATGTTATCCAACTGGGCTCAGTAGCCACGAGACCATACTCACCATAAGCGATAAAGTTGCCTCTGGATGCCTTGCCCTTCATACGACCGCGATGAACTCTGCGGTATTTGACTCTCTTTGGCAGAAGCATTACGCGTTGCCTCCTTCCTTGGGGGTAGAAGCAGCGGGAGCAGGTCTGCCCTGACCGCCGCGGTTATAGTTGCTCTGACCGCCCTGGGCATTGCGGTTGTAGCCGCCCTGACCGCCGCGGTTGTAGCCGCCCTGACCGCCGCGATTGTCGCGTCCATCGCGATTGTCACGGTTGCTGCTGTTTCTTCTGCGGTCATTGCGGTTTCCGCGCTCATCGCGCTTTGTCATGTCCATAGTGCGGGGTGTACTGCGCAGGGTCTGAGAAAGAACCTCACCCTTATAAATCCAAACCTTAACGCCGATGCGACCATAAGTTGTAGCAGCCTCAGCGAAGCCGTACTCGATGTCCGCACGGATGGTCTGGAGGGGAATGGTGCCTTCGTGATAGCACTCGGAACGTGCAATTTCAGCGCCGCCTAGACGACCTGAACACATAACCTTAATGCCCTTAACGCCCATGCGCATAGCTCTGCCCATTGAGTTCTTCATAGCGCGGCGGAAACCGATACGCTTTTCGAGCTGCTGCGCAATGTTTTCAGCAACAAGCTGTGCATTGGTGTCGGGCGTGCGAACCTCAACGATAGACAGAGCAACAGGCTTGCCAATCATCTTTTCAACGGAAAGTCTGATACGCTCAATCTCTGTGCCGCCCTTACCGATTACAACGCCGGGGCGTGCGCAGTGGATAAAGATGCGAACCTTGGAGCTGTCGCGCTCTATCTCGATTTTCGGGACGCCTGCGGAATACAGGGTCTCTTTAAGATACTTACGAATATTGTAGTCCTCAACGATCAAATCGCCGACCTTATCGTTTCTGGCATACCATCTGGAATCCCAGTCCTTGATTACGCCAACGCGTAGTCCGTGAGGATTAACCTTCTGTCCCATATTCTGCCTCCTCCCTATTCTTTCTCAGCCACAACAACAGTAATGTGGCTGGTTCTTTTATTTATTCTGTACATACGGCCCTGTGCTCTGGGCATGCCTCTCTTGAGGATGGGACCGGGGTTAGCATAGGTTTCCTTGATATAAAGCTTGTCAGGATCCATGTTAAAGTTGTTTTCTGCGTTTGCCACCGCACTTTTAAGAACCTTGATAAGCAGCTCAGAGGCAGCCTTAGGGGTCTGCATCATAAGAGCCTGTGCTGTTTCAACATCCTTGCCACGGATCATGTCGCATACAATCTTGACCTTACGGGGAGATATGCGGGCAAACTTGTGTTCTGCTCTTGCTTCCATTTATTCTCCTCCTTATCTTCCGGTCTTTGAGCCGGCATGACCGCGGTAAGTGCGGGTGGGTGCAAACTCACCCAGCTTGTGACCGACCATGTCTTCGGTAATGTATACGGGAACATGGCGGCGACCATCATGAACGGCAATCGTGTGACCAACGAAAGTCGGGAAAATTGTAGTAGCGCGGCTCCAGGTCTTAAGGACCTTTTTCTCGCCGTTTTTATTCATTTCATCGACTCTTTTAAGCAGCTCGGGAGCGGCAAAGGGTCCTTTTTTAATACTTCTGCTCATTTAAGTTTTCCCTCCTTACTTGGCGTTGCGACGCTTGACTATGAACTTATTGCTCTTGTTCTTAGTCTTACGTGTCTTGTATCCGAGTGTGGGCTTGCCCCAAGGAGTAACAGGTCCGGGACGACCGATAGGTGCCTTGCCTTCGCCGCCGCCGTGGGGGTGATCGCAGGGGTTCATGACGCTTCCGCGAACAGTGGGACGCCAACCCATATGACGCTTACGACCTGCTTTACCTACATGGATATTGCCGTGGTCAATGTTGCCTACCTGACCGATGGTTGCCTTGCATTCCATGCGAATCTTGCGATACTCGCCGGAGGGCAGGCGAACCTGAGCCATGCTGCCTTCCTTAGCCATAAGCTGAGAGGCAACGCCGGCGCTGCGGACAAGCTGAGCGCCCTTGCCGGGATAAAGCTCAATGTTGTGGATAAAGGTACCAACGGGGATATTTGCAATGGGCAGGCAGTTGCCGGGCTTGATGTCGGCGGTTGCGGAGGAGACGACTGTGTCGCCCGCCTTCAAACCGACAGGAGCAAGTATATAGCGCTTTTCGCCGTCCTCATACTGCACAAGAGCAATAAACGCTGTGCGGTTGGGGTCGTATTCAAGGCGGAGAACCTTTGCAGGCATGTCCAGCTTGTTGCGCTTGAAGTCTATGATGCGGTATTTTTTCTTGTTTCCGCCGCCCTGATGGCGAACGGTGATGCGACCATAGTTGTTACGGCCGGCTTTGTTTTTCAAAACCTCTACAAGGGTCTTTTCGGGGGTTGCATGCTTGTCAACGCCGTCAAAGCCCGAGACCGTCATGTGTCTTCTGGACGGTGTAGTGGGTTTATAAGTTTTAATGGACATTGTTTATTTCCTCCCTTACACCATACCCTCGAAGATCTCGATGTTCTTCGAATTTCTGCTGAGCTTAACAACTGCCTTCTTCCATTCGGAAGTTCTGCCCTTAGGGTTTGCGCCGACGCGCTTTTCCTTACTGGGGACGATTGATGTGTTAACTCTGATAACTCTTACTCCGAAGATTTCTTCGATTGCTTTTTTGATTTCAATCTTGTTTGCGTCCTTCGCCACTTCAAAAACGTACTTTTTGATGTCGAGGTCCTCCATGGACTGCTCTGTGATGATGGGACGGATGATGATGTCATAAGCAGTTCTCATCATGCGTACACCTCCTCGATTTTCTCAAGCGCAGCCTTGTCTACTACGAGCTTGCCTGAGTTCAAGACATCGTAGGGGGACAGGATGGTCGCAATAGTTGTTTTTATTCCGGGAATATTTCTTGCGCTCTTAATGACGGGCTCGTTTACCTCACGGGTTACTACGAGAGCCTTGCCGTTAACATCAAGCTTGCCCAAAAAGCTCTTAAAAGCCTTTGTTTTGATTTCGGAAACCTTCAAATCATCAATAATGATAATTTCACCCTCTGCTGCTTTGGAGGAAAGAGCGCTCTTAAGAGCCAGTCTCTTGACCTTTTTGTTGAGAGTGTAGCTGTAATCACGGGGCTTGGGTGCAAATGCTACACCGCCGTGAGTCCAAACAGGGCTGCCTGCGTGACCTGCACGTGCGCGTCCAGTGCCCTTTTGGCGCCAAGGCTTTTTGTTTGTAACATCAACCTCGCCCTTTGTCAGCGCACTCTGTGTGCCCTGACGGCAGTTGGCAAGATGGTTCTTAACAGAGTCGTGAAGAACGGACATGTTGGGTTCGATTCCGAAGATGGACTCGGAGAGCTCGACCTCGCCGACCTTCTCGCCGGCCATATTAAATACTGTTGCTTTAGGCATTACATTCTCTCCTTTCCTTATCTATTTCTTGCGGATGCCTTCTGCGGATTGACACGTGCAGAAGCCTTCTGCGGGTTAGCACTGATTCCTGCTGCTGCGCCCTTAGACTTCTGAGTCTTGACAGTGTTCTTAAGATACACAATGCCGCCCTTAGGTCCGGGAATAGCGCCGCGAACAACGATCATATTCAGCTCAGCGTCAACCTTAACTACATCGAGATTTTGAACAGTAACCTGTTCTGCGCCCATGTGACCTGCACCGATTTTGCCCGGGAAAATTCTGGACGGGTCGGTACCTGAGCCCATTGAACCTGCGTGACGGTGAACAGGACCGCCGCCGTGGCTCATCGGGGTTCTGTGTGCGCCCCAGCGCTTGATAACGCCGGCGTAGCCCTTGCCCTTGGAGATGCCGGTAACATCAATCTTGTCGCCTTCAGCGAAAACGTCGGCGCGAATAACATCGCCAACATTGACAGCGGCACAATCTTCAAGGCGGAACTCCTTGAGATGCTTCTTGAAGGGGACTCCGGATTTTTCCAGGTGACCCTTCTCAGGCTTGGTGAGCTTGCGCTCTGCCAAATCCTCATAACCGAGCTGAACAGAGCTGTAGCCCTCTTTTTCAGCGGTTTTCTTCTGGACAACGACGTTGGGGCCCGCTTCAATAACGGTTACCGGAACAACCTTGCCCGCTTCATCGAAGATCTGCGTCATGCCGACCTTTTTGCCGATGATAGCTTTTTTCATGTTATTTCCTCCTTACAGGTTATTGGTCAGCTCGCGTACGGCAATGCCCAGAGGCTGCTGACTTGACCTAAGCTCGCCAACGCAAGCGGCGAACAATAGGACTGTTGATTAAGTTGTTTGCGCGAACTATTTATAATGTGTCGCGCAGTCATTGCATCCTTAGACGCGATGTTAGGTTTATGCAAACACGCAGCTGCCGACTAGTTCTAAAGAGCTTTGACATCAGCCGTGCAGAAATTTGTCGTCAAGCGATGCCGAGCGACCGCCGCTGTATAGTGTATACAGCAAACGAGCAAGGCGAAGCATAACGGAAAAATTAGAGTTTCATCTCGATCTCTACGCCTGCGGGAAGCTCTAATGACATAAGAGCCTCAACAGTCTTCTGCGTGGGGTTCATAATGTCGATGAGGCGTTTGTGTGTGCGGCGCTCAAACTGCTCACGGCTGTCTTTATACTTGTGAACAGCGCGAAGGATTGTAATAACCTCTCTCTTCGTGGGGAGAGGAATTGGGCCGGAAACCTTTGCTTCAGTGCGCTTTGCGGTTTCAACAATCTTTTCAGCCGCCTTGTCGATGAGCTGATGATCATAAGCCTTGAGTCTGATGCGAATCATTTTTTTGTTTGTTGCTGCCATAAATAGTTCCTCCGATACGTTTTTCCGGGGCATTGGCTCCTCCGGTTTGATAGCGTTCGGTGAGACGATTTTTTCTGTACACTTGGCCGTGCGTATCAGACCTTAACCGAAAAACAAACCGGATTTTTCTCCGGTTCAAACTCCGTGCAAGCGATATACGCGTGTAGCAGGAACGTTCTCAACCGCCCGATTATTGCCGATTTTCTCGGCAACGGACATACTCCACGAAAGTTACCGGGTAAGAATACCCGCAATCTCCCGCTTCATCGCATTTTTGCGCGTTTTGGGCGCAACTCCCCCAACAAGCGCTTAGGTAGAATATCAGATTTTATTCCATATGTCAATAGAATATTGCATTTTTTTGTACAACTTTTTGTGTTTTTGATGAATAACAAAAATATAGGAAAAATTACCCGATCCTAAAAAAATATTCCCTTCACTTGACAAGGGTCTGTTATTGTGATAGTATCTCAGTTAGTTAGTATAGTAGTTAACCGCTATGCTCAGAGGAGGTGCATGTCTTGACTATGAGCTTTGATGGCGAACGTCCTATTTTTATTCAGCTTGCCGAGCAGCTTGAGGACGCAATATTAGCTGGCGTATATGCCGAGGAGCAGCAGGTTCCATCAATCACCGAGTATTCTGTTGCCTACAAAATAAATCCCGCAACAGCACTTAAAGGAATCAATCTTCTTGTTGACGCAGGACTCTTATATAAAAAGAGGGGCGTTGGAATGTTTGTTGCCTCCGGCGCCCGCCAGTCGCTTATTAAGCGGCGGCAAGACAATTTTTTTACAGAACGAGTTGTTCCAATCGTGCGGGAAGCAAAAAACCTTGGCATGACAGGGCCGGAGCTTGAAAAAATGATTGAAAGAGGTTATGAAGATGTCAATTGAGATTAGAAATGTGACTAAGCGCTTCGGCGATGTCACCGCGCTTAATAATGTAAGCTTTTGTTTGGAGGAACACCGCATATACGGACTCCTTGGGAACAACGGAGCCGGTAAAACCACGCTGTTAAATCTTATAACAAACCGTTTATATCCCGACGAGGGTCAGGTGCTTGTGGACGGTGTTAACGTTTTTGACAACGACAGGGCTTTGGGAAAGCTATTTATGCTGAGCGAAGCCAACCTTTACCCCGATGAAATGAAAGTATTCAAGGCATTTAAGGCAGCAGCTTTGTTTTATCCCGATTTTGACCTTGATTACGCTTATAAGCTTGCAAAGCTTTTCGGATTAAACACAAGAAAAAAAATAACCGCTCTGTCCACAGGCTATTCCTCAATTTTTCGTTTGGTAATGGCTCTTTCAGCCAACACCCCATATCTTTTGCTCGACGAGCCTGTCTTGGGACTGGACGCACAGCACCGTGACATGTTCTATAAGCAGCTAATGGAAAAGTACGCACGGAACCCGTGCACCATCGTTATTTCCACTCACTTAATACAAGAGGCCGCCGGTCTTATTGAGCAGGCACTTATAATCTGCAACGGAAAACTTCTGCGAAATCAGCCCGCAGACGACTTGCTTGCCGATGCGTATAACGTTTCGGGACCTGCCCAGCTTGTAGACTCGTACATCGCAGGCAAAAATGTTCTGTCAGAAAATACAATAGGCGGACTTAAAACCGTATGCCTCGAGGGCAGCATAAAAGGCCTTCCGGACGGATTACAGGCAACACGCGCCGAGCTTCAAGACTATTTTATATGTCTTATGAACAAGGAGGAAGCAAAATGAAAACTATGAATATAAAGCCCGCCTTTATATATCGCTTTAAGGACTCGCTGAAGGGCGCAGCATCATCTTTCGCAATTCTTGCTATAATAACATTTGGCTTTGCCGTATTAACCTCGATATATGCAAAAGCTGATTCTGCCTACACACTGTCTGCATACAGCTTTGCAATAGCAATTGTGATGTTCGTATTAGGCATATGCACCATTCGGGACGACCTGAGGCTTTGCATACAGCACGGTGTCAGCAGGCGTACGGTTTTTGTCTCAGAAATTCTCTCAATCGTATGCATTAGCTTTATTCTTGCAGTCGCAGGCGAAATTTTGCTTGCCGCGGCACAGACAGCAACAGCAAGCTCGGAAAACGTATTTATATTAGATATGTATCAAATGCTGTATTGTGACATTGCCGCGCACTCACTAACCCTCTCTCAGCACCTGGCATCAATTCTCTTCAATATGACATATTTTGTTGCAGTCAGCATGGCAGGTATGTTTATATCAATGGTGTTTTATAGGCTAAGCAAGGTTTGGACAATCATAGTTGCAGTAGGTGTGCCCATACTTATATTTGTAGGTATTCCCATATCGCTTATGGGACGGTTTGGTTATTGGCTTTCATCCCTTTCCATAAAATTCATAGAGTGGATAACCTCCGGAGTTTGGGCATGGGCGCTGTTCTGTCTGGCTTTCACCGCACTTACAGCACTTTTCAACTACCTTTTGATACGTCGCGCTCCGATTAAGGCAGCTAAAGGCTAATATGCTCCAAAAGTATAACGCAAGCACTGAGCAAAAACCTTTCCCTCTGCAAAAAAGAGCGCACCTTGATAAAACGCTTTTGCGTAAAACAAGGTGCGCTCTTTTATTTTAAACGCTGCCGACACATCCCAGCCTATATACAGCATATAAGAAAGACATTATAACAAGACTAAACAAACTACCCTTGCCTGCCACCGTTGGAGCGGCACTTCCTATTACGTTCTGTAAGCTCCCTAACTGTTATTATCGTTGCAAGGGAGTCCCCAAGCTGGGTAAACGCGGCCGCAAGGACAGCAAGCTCCAAGTTGTCAGGGGTTTGAGCCGCAATAGAATCCGCTAAGGCACTTATTGCAACAGGAAGCGAATACTCATCCATGGAAACCACCTCAAAACAGGGTATGTAAAATTATAAAAAATGTGCCCATGCCTTGACCAACGAAAACAATCGGTAGCCAAAGCATAGACACCAATATTACTGAGAAGCGGTAATTTGCCGCTTCTAGCCATCATTTCTGTTGTGTTCCTCTGAATATACAACCCGCGTGTCATCTGCAAGTCCCGCAGGCAGTTTTACATTTTTAGGTTTGTCTATGGGTCCTATGGGATTTTGAGACTTTTTGGCTCCGTTTTTCTTTTCCACTGCTTTATCTCCCCATTTTTGTATCTGTGGTACTAGACGTCGTTGTTCTGAATTGACTTCTTTTTTGCATTTCTGTTTTGGTTTTGATTTTCTCGCGTAATAGGTGTTTGACCATTACATTTTTTCATTCTGACCTTCTTGTTGTCAGGCTGACTGTCCTTCGGCAATTCTATCACCTCGCTGATAGAGTTCCCCAACATTGAGAATTTATAAGTATTTCAGTTTATCGGCTTTCCAATATGCTTGTCTTGTCTCCATTTGGGTGCAGCACCATCGTCACCCCAATATTCATTTAGAACCTTGATTTTGTTATCTTGAAATTCAAAAAATGAAGTAACATGAAATGAAGCACTATTATCCCACAGCCATGTTCTTGTAACAGTTATGCTCAAATTATCAATTGTTTCAATGCGTTCAACATTACCTCGCCAATCACCGGGATACTCGCAATTGGCTGCTATATATTCATCAACAGAAAATTGCTCGTTAGTGTTGTTCCACCGAATATCTGCATCCCCGGTAAAATATTTTCTTAGCGCCGTTTCATTTTGTTCAGCTACATCCCGCCAAAAGGAAATAAGCAATTCCTTTATTTCCATCTATAACACCGCCTAACTTAATATAAAACTTGTAGACTCTCCGCCATTTACACTATAACAGCATATTATGCCGTAATTGTTTGGGTCTAAAAACGGGTCTAACCTCCCGTTTGAAAGTATATTACTAAAAGAAAAAGCACCGAAAACCTAGTGTTTTCAGTGCCTATTTTGGTGACTCAGCGGGGATTCGAACCCCGGACCCTCTGCTTAAAAGGCAGATGCTCTGCCGACTGAGCTACTGAATCATGCTAAAAAATTGGCTGGGATAGCAGGGCTCGAACCTACAATACCAGAGTCAAAGTCTAGTGTGTTACCATTACACTATATCCCAATGTAAATTCAAGCTATTTTCGGGCAGAGGATATAATAATGGGGTGGGTAAAGGGATTCGAACCCTCGACCCCCGGAACCACAATCCGGTGCTCTAACCAACTGAGCTATACCCACCATATCGACACTATAACAAATGATTTAGAAAGCGGAAAAGCAGTGCAAGGAACATGCAAAATAATTTGAGAAAGAAGAACTACCTAACGCACACGCGAACTCGGAGTGAACGGCAATTTCCGTTCTTGGTACGCCAGAAGGGACTCGAACCCCTGACCTACTGCTTAGAAGGCAGTTGCTCTATCCACCTGAGCTACTGGCGCATATCGTCGCTTATTCCCCTTATGCTCCGGCAACGCCCTTTCGGGCATTTCCTTCGCAACGGGAAACCGCTCCTCTCCAAACGAAACCCACTTCGTTGAGCTTTCGTTTGGGAAACGTAAAGCTGCAAATAAATCTCAAAGTCCAACGCCGTTCCCCTCGCTTCCCTCGGCAAAGCGAGTTCATCGAGAAGAGGAAGAATCGACCATCGTGCTAAGAGGTCGAACGCTGACGATGGAGCGGGCGATGGGAATCGAACCCACGTATCCAGCTTGGAAGGCTGGTGTTCTACCATTGAACTACGCCCGCACAGAAATGTTCAGCCATGAGATAATACCACTTTTGATTGAAATTGTCAATATAGTTCTTTGCAGTTTTTTGACAGGA
>CAZAIU010000013.1:0-35891 GCA_964485265.1 uncultured Oscillospiraceae bacterium
AACGAGATTTATACGGAGATGTGCAAAGAGCTTTCGCAGCGCTGCAAAACTCCCGTGAATAACGGCGGAGAGATGGCCTTGCGCCTTTCCGCTGTTGCAGCGCAGCTTGAAAGTCTTTGGGCTCAGGCGGAGTGGACAAAAAACCAGTGCTTTCCTCAAACGGCAAGCGGAAATTATTTGGATTTGCACGCTGCTGCAAGAGGGCTTGAGAGAAATCCTCCCTGCTGTGCCATAGGAGTTCTCAGATTTGAAACCGATGAGCCGAGACAGCACGCTTTAAACATACCTATGGGGACGATTTGTTTAAATGCTGCCGGTGCGGAATTTATTGTTAGCGTCGACTGCACTATTGCGGCGGGGGCGCTTTACTGCGAAGCACCTGCAAAAGCAAGACAGTCCGGAGTATGCGGAAATGTTCCGGCTGAAAGCGTGAATCTCATGGCGCTCGCACCTGTGGGAATAGTGCGCTGCTTTAATGCCGAAGCTTTCTCCGGAGGAAGTGACGGGGAAACAGATGAAGCGCTTAGAAAGAGAGTGATAGAAAGCTTTGCAAGTTTGCCGAATGGGTCAAATCGAGCATACTACCAGGCGGTTGCATTAGACACGGAGGGCGTTGCGGCAGCATGTGTAATCCCCAAAAGGAGAGGCGCCGGAACTGTGGATCTGGTTGTCTCAGGAGTGTCGGGAGCGCCGTCTCAGGAAACAATTGACGAGGTTTTTCAAAGGCTTTTTATGGAGAGAGAAATCTGCGTGGATATCAAGGTGCTTGCACCTGCGGAGGTTGAAGTTCCAGTGTCGGTGACAGTTGAGCCCGAGAGAGACTATGATGCGTCTGAAGTTGCTGTCAGAACTAAGGCTGCTTTAGAGGCTTATTTTGACGGAAGGCTGCTTGGCAAAAAGGTGTTGCTTGCTAAACTGGGGAGTGTGGTTTTCGGTGTGGAAGGAGTAGCCAATTATTCCTTTAGTCAACCGGCAGCTGATGTTGAAATTAATTGTGATCAGCTACCGGTTGTGGGCGCTATTACCGTAGTTGGGAAGTGAGAAGTTTGGAGTATTATGAGTGTTTAAAGCAGTTTTTGGAGCCGCTTCGACTATACGACCTTGAAAACGGAGTTGGTGCAGAGGAACTGAAAGTGATTGCCATGCAGCTTGATGAAATTTTCCAGGTTTTTGAGGAGCTTGGCAGGGAAATCCTGCCTCCAACTGCTGAGGGCTTTGGCTTAATTTTATATGAAAAGCTTTTACCGTTCCGTCCTGCTTATTTGACTACCAAGGATAAGCGCCGAGCCTTAATCGCGCTTATGCGCATTCGGGGCGGCTGCTTTACTCAGAAACTGCTGCAAGAAACAATTAGCGGCTGCGGTCTTAAAGCTGTTATCGCAGAGGGCACTTTGCCGCTTACGGCTGAGGTTAGCTTTCCTGAGAACAGAGGTATTCCTGATGACTTTGAAAAGTTGAAAATCCGTGTCGAGGAAATCGTACCCTGCCATCTGTCGATTGAATATAAGTTCATATATACGGTGTGGGTGGAAATCATGGAAAAACTGCTAAACTGGGGAAATATACATCTGCGGGTTAATACATGGAAAGAACTTGAAACATACATATAAAAGGAGTGAAACACATGAGCGAATGGACGGTAGTTACCGTGGTTGCGACGCTTGTGGGGCTTTGCGCAACGGTTATCCGTCCGCTGATGAGTCTCAACGGCGCAATCACAAGATTAACTGAGGTTGTTAAGAAGCTGGAGAGAGAGCTTCATGAAATGTCCGAAAAAAACAGTCAAAGCCATGGTAAGCTGTGGGATGCGGTTTCGGAGCATGAGGAATCAATAAATAAGCATGAGACTCGTTTGGCTATAATCGAGTCGACAGCTATTTAGCGGGGATTGAAGTCTAATAAAAAAGCCCGGGGAAAAGTTTTCCCCGAGCAGATTATTTGTATTGATAAGATTTTGACTATTAGAAGCCTTGGTACATCATTGCGTCAGCTACCTTGATAAAGCCGGCTACGTTTGCACCGACTACGAGATTTCCGGTTTTTCCGCAAGTTACGGAGGCATCATAAGCGTTGTGGAAAATGCTCTTCATTATTGACTGTAGGCGTTCATCCACTTCTTCAAAGGACCAAGACAGGCGAAGGCTGTTCTGACTCATCTCTAAGCCGCTGGTTGCAACACCGCCCGCGTTCGCTGCCTTTGCAGGTCCGAAAAGGACGTTCGCATTAAGAAAAATCTTGGTTGCTTCAAGTGTGCAAGGCATATTGGCACCCTCGGCAACACACATAACTCCGTTTTTGACAAGAGTTTTTGCAGAGTCCTCATCGATTTCGTTTTGAGTTGCGCAGGGAAGGGCTATATCGCATTTCACGGTCCAGATGCCACGGCAGCCGTCGTGGTATTCGGCTGTGGGAACCTCTTTGACATACTCACTGATACGGGCACGGCGCTTAAGCTTGATATCTTTAATAATATCCAGCTTAATGCCGTTAGAGTCGTAAACATAGCCTGTAGAGTCACACAGAGCAACAACATTTGCTCCCAGGCTCTGAGCTTTTTCAGTGGCGAAGATTGCAACGTTTCCGGAACCGGAAATTACCACGGTTTTACCTGCAAAGCTGTCGCCCTTCATGCATTTGAGCATTTCTTGAGTAAAGTAGCAAAGACCATAGCCCGTTGCTTCCGTGCGAGCAAGGCTGCCACCGTAGCTCAGGCTTTTTCCTGTTAGAACAGCGCCGTCAAAGCGATTGGTGATGCGCTTATACTGACCGAACATGTAACCGATTTCTCTTGCGCCAACGCCGATGTCTCCTGCGGGGACGTCTGTGAATTGACCAATGTGACGATTTAGCTCGGTCATAAAGCTCTGGCAAAAGCGCATTACCTCTGAATCGGACTTGCCTTTCGGATCGAAGTCGCTACCGCCCTTGCCGCCGCCCATGGGCAGAGTGGTAAGGCTGTTTTTGAGGATTTGCTCAAAGCCAAGGAATTTTATGACTGAAGGGCAGACAGAGGGGTGAAACCGCAAGCCGCCCTTATAGGGACCGATTGCAGAGTTGAACTGAACGCGGTAGCCGCGGTTAACATGGAGCTTGCCGTTGTCATCATACCATGGCACACGGAAAGAAATAAAACGCTCAGGTTCAACAAAAGCCTCTATGACACCGCTTTTTTCGTATTCGGGGTGAGTCTCTACCAGAGGCTCTAGGCTCTCGAGGACTTCCTGTACTGCTTGGTGAAATTCGGGCTCACCCGGATTGCGGGACTTTACGGTTTCATATACGCCGAGAAGGTAATTGTTTGTAAGCATACTATTTCTCCTTACTTAGTTTTCCCGCTTGCCGGACAAGGGGGAGATGGGTTGATGAAAATATATTTATATAATATACGTCATTGATGAATTTTGCAAGTAACGTACTGAGAAAAATTCATATTTACTGAAAGAGGGTTTTTGAGCTATTTGTACATAAACTGTCCTGAACATCCGAAAATTGCGCATATTTTGCGAAATGGTGAATCAAATTGTGCAAATATTGCAGATATCAAAAAAGAATTATATAGAGAAAAAATTGTTGATTTGCAATTTCAATGGGCGGAGAATATCTCTGAGGAGGAATACACACGGCTTTGCTGCAAAAGGAGAACCTTGAACTGCTATGCTCATATAGATGCAATGAATGAGAAAAACACGGCTGTAGGCTTAGATGAGTAAAAGAATAAAATCCTGCAATCAAAGATCACAGGATTTGTGTTTGGTGGAGGAGGGTGGATTCGAACCACCGAAGCAACTTGCAACAGATTTACAGTCTGCCCCCTTTGGCCACTCGGGAACTCCTCCATATTTAGTTGTGCCGAAGCTGTGAAGGTGGAGCTGGTGGACGGATTCGAACCCCCGACCTGCTGATTACAAATCAGCTGCTCTACCGGCTGAGCTACACCAGCGCGTCATCAGCGAGATTTATATTAACAAATAATAAGTGTTTTGTCAACATTTATTTTTTGTTTTTGAGAAAAGAATGGAGGAAATTACAATGTCCGATCTTTTGGAGCTGTCGGCACAATACAGGGTTTGCGGAAATGCCTGCAAAAATAAGCTGTTTGAGCTGAAGACAAAATTATCAGGTGATAATTATGATGATTTGGGGAAAGAGTATGAATTGAGACGGGAAATCACGATGCTGACAGCAATGTACAGAGATTGCATCGCAACTTCGAATTATCTAAAGGCTTACTTTGAAAGGAGGGAGAGACTTGAGCAGGGAAGACGACAACATACTGGAGTTTGAAGCGTTAAGGGAATACATATCTATTATGGATGCCGGCGGGAATCTGAGTCATCACGTGAGGGTGGCAATAAATGAGGAACTGACGGAACGACAGAGAGAGCTGATAAAAATGTACTATCTCGATGGTGTGAATATGACAGAAATTGCACACCGTTTGGGTCTTAGTCCCTCAACAGTCAGCAGAACTATAAAGCGAGGCCGAGACAGGCTTAGAAAGCACTTTAAATACAATGGAAGGATGTTCTTGAACTCTATGCTTGACTGAGATTTGCAAACCCTATGCAATTATGTTACAATTCTTCATAAAATAAGGTTGTAGTAATATCAGATATATATTGAAAGGGTTTATACATAGTATGAGTTTTTCCGAGAAAGGGCGTTCATATTCCAAGAGAATAGCCGTGCTGCTGGTATCGGTTGCATTTTTGATGCTATGGGGCTGTCAGAAGGAGGTTTATGTGGACCCCTATGAGGGCATGGTGAGCGTTTCTGATGGCAGAGGCGGTCAGATGTGGGTTCCCCTGTACGAAGGATTGCCTGTGGCTGCCTTTAAGGCTGAGGAGTTCTATGCCGACGGAGAGTATATAAATTATTCCGGCAGCGATTACACAGCACTGCGAGGTATTGACGTTTCCGAGCACCAAGGGGCGATTGATTGGGCTGCCGTGAAAAATGACGGAGTGGAATTTGCAATTATCAGAGCCGGTTACAGGGGCTACAGTGAAGGTCAGCTTTTCGAGGACAAATACTTTAGGGCTAATATTGATGGAGCACTTGCACAGGGAATTGAGGTTGGAATTTACTTCTATTCTCAAGCCATTAATACAGATGAGGCGGCAGAGGAAGCTATGTATTTGCTCAGCCTAATTGAGGGATACGATTTTTCGCTTCCCGTGTTTTATGATTGGGAGCATGTTTCCAATGTCGGTGTTACACGCTGTGACAGCGTTGACGGTAAGACTATCACTGATTGCTGCATTGCGTTTTGCGAAATAATATCCAAAGTCGGTTATGATGCTGGAGTTTATTTTTATCGAGGTCTGGGATATTCACAGTATGAGCTTGACAGATTGAGCCATTTGATTTTTTGGGCCGCCGCACCGGGAAGCGTTCCTGATTTTTACTATGCACACAGAATATGGCAATACTCATATACTGCACAGGTAAGTGGAATTACGGGAGATACTGACTTAAATCTTTTGTTTGTAAAAAACACTCAGCATGCCGATGGTGCGGCCCCTAGTATTGTTCCGGGTGAAATACCGGCGCCTGAGGTTGTGTCACCGCTTACATAACGGAACTTGAAAAATTCAGCGCAAAAAAGCATAGGGAGGCGTTTGGTATTCGCCGTCCTATGCTTTTTTGAACTAAATTGTTAACCTAGACAGTTTGTTCTTGCGTATTTTTACATTATTCGGCAGAAGTTTCGGGGGGGGCGGGAGTCTCGGTTGCTCCAGAAACTTCACAAGAGGATTCCTTTACGAAATCATCATCTGATGCGGTTTCAGCAGCTTCTTCGGGGGAGACCTCTTCAAATTCAACCTCGATGCTGTCAGCTTTGTCAGCGCGGGGATCAATTCCTGCTTTGATTTCTTCAATTTCAACTTGAAGCCTTGCTGCATTTTCACTGGCAAGGGTTATCTCGTCGCAGAGCTGTACAAAAAAGCTGTCAGGAGCGTTTCTGTGGGTTTCGTAATAGAGCTTTCCGATTTCTGTATATGCTTTTTGTATTGTGTCTTTTTCAGAATTAAGCTCGAGATTGAGTTTTGCCAGCTTTGTAACATCCTTTGCCTTGTCTGCAGCCTTACCGGCGATAGACTTTGTCTTTTCCGCTACCGTTCCCAATGTGTTCAGTACTGCGCCCTTGATGTCGTTAAAATCAGTCATTTTCTATTCCTCCTTGTAGTTGTTGGTCATGTATTTAAATATTTGTATGTGTTGCCGAAGAGTTAGGTGCTTTCGGCAGAGGTTGCTTCCGTAGATTTATCTTGCTCTGCCTGAAGCTTTTTTATGTCTGCAAGCATTTCCTTGTGAGGACGGGAGCCGTTTATTGCAAGGTATACCAAGGCTACTGCCACACTGATGCCTGCAAGCAACTGTGACACGCGAATGCCTGTTGAGAAAAAGTAGAGACTGTCTGTTCGGAGCCCTTCAATGAGCATGCGTCCAAAGCCGTACCATGCCACGTACATTGCAAAAAGCTGTCCATCGTAGCGGCGCTTGCCTTTTTTAGAAAAGATATGCAGAAGAAGAAGCCCAAGTAAGTTCCATATAGATTCATACAGAAAAGTAGGATGAACATAAATAGTATTTCCGGCGGCATCTGTAAGGCCCATGCGGCAGAAAATGTCTGTTTCACCGCCAAAGGCTTCTCGGTTTATGAAGTTTCCCCAACGTCCAACGGTTTGACCTATGAGAAGACCCAAGCCTCCCAAGTCAAGAATAGCTCCAAGCGGTATTTTTTTGACTTTTGCAAAGATTGCCGCTGCAATTACGGAACCGATTATTCCGCCGTATATTGCAAGACCGCCTTCCCAAATTTTAAAGATATCTAAGAAATTGTCCTTGTAAATTGAGAAGTCAAAAATGACATAATAAATTCTTGCACCAATGATTCCGGCGGGGACGGCCCAAATCAGCATGTCTATAAGATTGTCGGAGGTTAGACCAAAGTCGTTGCTGCGGCGGCAGACATACAGAACTGCCAGCAAGAATCCTATTGCGATTATTACGCCGTACCAGTGAATTGTAAGACCGAATACCGTAAAAGATTCAGTGCCAGAAATTGCAAAGCTGTCTCCGAACATTGGGAAGGTTATGGTTCCGTTTGGTACGCTTGTGATCATGACAATTATCCTTTCGGCGGTGCGGAGTACACGACCCCGCACCGTATACTGCTGAATTATCTACTGATTGGGTTTATAACGGAAAGCGCAAGCTTTTCCGGACTGAGAGAGTCTTTTATAAACTCAAGCACGTCAGCTAAAGTGATTGTTTCAATAAGTCTAAAGGCATCCAATGGATTATAATGCCCAAATGCACCCTCCGTCAAGTCCTGCGCAATAGATGAGAAGGAACCGAGGAAACGTAACATTGAGCCGTATTGCGCTTTCGTTGCATTTTCAAAGCGTACCAAATCCAAGCCATCCGCAGAAATTTTTGATGTTTCATTGAAAAGAGCTGCCATGACAGCAGAGACATCGCGGCTTTCGCCGCCTGCCAAAACCATGGCAGTTCCCGCTGTGAAGTCAAGCTCGTATTCAAAGCTGCTGTTTAGCAAGCCTTCGGAATAAAGACGGGTGTAGAAGGATGAGGAGCGCCCAATCAGCATGCGCAGGGCAATTTCACCTGTGAGGATTTGCTTTAAGCGAGCTTCGCCACCCACTGCTGGGGTAAGGCTTGCTCCAAACAGAAATTGAGGGGCAGAAACCTCCATTTCCACTGTTATTTCTTTTTGATGAGGAAGCTCACCTTCCGGTTCGCCGTAGTCGCGTTCGGGAACCTCACCAGATGCTTTGGGCAGGATATCCTCCGCAAGCCTGATAACTTCAGCGGGATTGACATTCCCTACAACGGCAAGCGTCATGTTTGAAGGATTATAAAATACCTTGTGGCAATGGTAGAGAGTTTGGTCGGTGATTTCGGCAATGCTTTCAACAGTGCCTGCAACTGAGTCACGCACGGGATTGTTTGCATATAAGCAGCGCAGCAGATTGTTGTAAACTACAAACCCCGGGTTGTCCTCAACCATGCGAATCTCCTGACCGATAATGCCTTGCTCTTTTTGGACACTTTCAGGGGTAAAGTATGCAGTTGAGACAAAGGTAAGGAGCGTTCTAAGGTTTTCCTCAAAGCCCGTAGTGCTCTCAAAGTGGTAGGCGGTCATGCCCGAGCTTGTGAAAGCATTGGGAGAAGCACCGTTGGCAGAAAGGGTGTTGAGTGCGTTTCCGTCGGGCATATCAAACATTTTGTGCTCAAGAAAGTGCGCTACGCCCGCAGGTGTATCTATCCATTGACCGGCAAGCTTAAATCTTCTGTCTGCTCCGCCGTAGTTCGTTGAAAACATGGCGTAGCTTTTGGAGTATTCGGGTTTCGGGACGATGTTTATAGTAAGACCGTTAGGAAGTGTTTCTGTTATGAGAAGCTCACCGATGTTTTCAAAACGTGTTTCCTGCATTATTCGTCCTCCTTTTGCCCGCAGAGAAAATAAATCGCGTCAAGCTCCACACCCAGTGCGATTTCTGATATATCTTGAGTAGTTACTTCCTCGGCAAGAGCGGCTAGCTCGGAAGGAGTGCAATCCGGTCCGATGAGGGCACAGTTGAGGTAGTAGTCCTCCAATGCGATGGGCGAGTCCTCTATGGAGCGGTAGTCACTGGCAATATAACGCTTGGCGGCTGTAAGCTCGTAGTCGGAGAATTCACCTTTTTTGACGGCATCAAGCTGTGCAAGAATTTCTGCGAGGGCAGCTTCGTATTTGTCGAATTCTATACCGGAGGACACTGCCATGATGCCCTTATGCAGATCAACGCTTGAACTTGCAAAATAGCAAAGGGAGAGCTTTTCACGCACATTCATGAAAAGCTTTGATGTGACACTTCCACCGTAAACGGCGTTGAAAACCTTGATTGCAGCGGTGTTTGGCTCCTCCATGCAATCGCCCAAGCGGAAGCCGATTGCAAGCTTGCCCTGTGTTACTTGGAGTTTTTCTTCAAAGTAGCGAGGTTTTTCCTCCAGAGAATTCATGCGGATGTCAGTACCTAAATCCGGCTCTTCGCCATTTCTTGGGAGAGCGGACAGCACTGCTTTTAAGGTGTCCTTAACGCGTGAGGGCTGTGCACTGCCGCAATAAAATATCTCAATTGGGGAACTTGCAAGCAGCTCGTGATAATGGTGGGTGAGGGTAGCGGGCGTGATGTTTTCCGTTTCATCCTCCGAACCAAGGGGGTCGGTTCCGTAATTCTCCATGGAGCACATCTGCTCAAAAAGGCGCTGCATAGAATAGCTGCGCTTATCGTTGATACGGCTGCGTATAAGCTCTAAAAGTTTTTCCTTTTCGCTTTCAACGTAATCATAACGGAGATGTCCTCCGTGGGTTGCGGGAAACAAGAGCATTTCTCCTAAAAGGGAAGTGACTTGTTCCAGATTGTTGCTTTTTTCAGGAATAAAGGCGTCATCCGCGAAGTCGCAATAAAAGCCTATGACCTGTATTTCGCCTTTCTTTCGGACGATGGGGTTTATGCGAGCGCCATAAAGACTGTCAAGCTTTTCGGATATGGCTTCCATATCCGTTAAACTTGCGGTGCCCCGGCGAAGCACCTTAGGGATAAGAGCGTTTTTTGATGAGTTCTCACGATTGAGCTCAGTTAAAAGGTTTATGCTTAAGCATGAGGTTTTAAACTTGTCAGTTTGCAGACAAGTTAAAACAACATTTTCCATGATGAGTTCAGTTGTTGTGTTCAATTGCTGACCTCCGTTTTTGATACTTTTTGAATTAGAATTATTTTACCATATCTAAGCAGTTTTTGAAATAACAATTTGTTAATTTTTAGAACCGCTTACAGCAGAAGAGCTTTCTTGTGTTTATGACAGCTCCCTGCGCGTTACTGTGCCACCGTTTATGGTAATCAGCTCTGTTTTTCCGTTGTGATGACGGTACTTTATTTCACAGCCTGACCAACCAGTGGGCAGCTTCGGATTTATTGTGAGCTCGCTGTTAATAAGCTTCATCCCCAGCATGTCCTCGGTGATTACACGCAGAAGCCAACCGGAGGAGCCTGTATACCAGCTCCAGCCCGCCTTGCCTGCACAGTCTGGGTTTGCATACACATCAGCTGCTATTACATATGGCTCGGCTTCATATTCTGCGGACAAATGGTTTTCAGGAATGATGTCCTTGAGGATTTTGAAGGCTTCATCCTGCCTGTCTTCCTTAAGCAGTGCCATTATAAGCCAAATAGCGCCGTGGGTGTATTGCCCCCCGTTTTCACGAAAGCCGGGACCGTAGCTTTGAATATAGCCGGGGCATGGCTCTGCGTTTTCAAAGGGCGGGTCAAATAGCTGTACAAGCTTTTTTTCGTGGTCGTAAAGACGATTAACTGCGGAGGTTAGAGCAACATTTGACCTAAGCTTATCGGCTTCGGGGGAGAGAACGGAAAAGCTTTGAGCTATTGAGTCAATTTGACAGCTTGCGCTTGATGAACCGCCTAAGGGAGAACCATCATCATAGTATCCGCGCAGAAACCAGCTTCCGTCCCATGAGGCGTTTGCCGCTTTGCCGAGAGCTGCCGCTGCATTTTTATATTTTTCCGCATCCCAGCTATCGCCAAGAGAGGAAAGCAGACAGGCAAAGCGGTGTGCGGTATGAGAAAAAAACCATGTTAGCCATACGCTTTCGCCCTTGCCCTGCACACCGATTTGACTCATACCGTCATTCCAGTCGCCGTTTCCGATTTTTAAAAGCCCATGCTCGCCTGTACCTCGTGACAGTACCTTGTCCAAGGCCCTTTTGGCGTGGGCAAGAACCTCTGCCTCATCATCTGTTTCAACTGCTGCCTCGTAACGGTCGCGATCCTCAGCCTCCAAGGGCTGTGAGGTAAGCCATGCCGTTGTAAGGGCACATATGCTCATGTCACCGGTTTTTTCGGTATATTCACACAGCGCCCATGGAAGCCATACAAGGTCATCGGAGCAATGGGTTCTAACGCCTCTCGTACCGTTGTCTAAGGTGTGCCACCAATGCATGACGTCACCTTCTGTATATTGATGACGGCAGCAGTTCAGAATTTGAGTCTTTGCCGGAGCGGGGTCAAAGAGTATTAAATTTACCGCGTCTTGAAGCTGATCCCGAAACCCACTTGCACCTCCGCTTTGGTACATTGAGCAGCGCCCCATTAGTCTGCATGCAAGGGTCTGGTAGAGAAGCCAGCCGTTCGTCAGTCTGTCCAATGCGGAATAGGGAGTTTTGATCTCAATTGCCGACATTGCTTTTTTCCAGTATGCCGCAGTACCTTTCTCGGACTCAAGGGCGTTATTCTTTTTAGTGAGCTCAAGGAGCTTTTCCGCATCCTCGCAGCCGCAGACCAATATAAAGGGGCTTCGTGCTTCGAAAATCAAGCCGAGACATTCACCATAGCTTGTTTGGTTGTCTGTTTTTCCTTGCAGCCAAAGGTCTCTGCTACTTGTAAAAGCTATAGGGTTTTCACTTGCACATACCCGAAATTCAGAGTGTGCAAAGGGAGCTGCTGAGGAGACAGCGCAAAACACACCGTCTTCTTCGGCAATGCTTATTGTTTTTGAACTGCCGCCCAAAACTAAATCAGTATACCAGAAGAGCTTGTGGGTAACGTCGTCATCCCATTCAACAATGATTATTCTTACATCCGTGTCCCACGGAACGAAGGCTCGTGTTCTATACTCCGTACCGTCAATTGTTTTTTTCCACTTGGAGAAGCCGAAGCCGTAGCTTACAGTGCAGCTATCATCTAAGGGAGATGCAAAAAGACTTATGCGTGTTGTATCCTCGATTTCCAAACTTTCTGTTCCTTGTGTGGCTAGGCTGTCGCACAGCCATCGGTTAATTGGATACTCACGAGCATTTTTATACCACATATGACCGGTGCCGCAGTCTGCGGCAAAATATCCGAAGCTGCCGTTGGTGAGCATGTTTCCCCATGCTCGGGAAGGTAGAGAATGGTTTACATAAAATTCAAATGTTCCGTCTGAAGACCAAGAATAGTCCACTGTTTTACTGATGTTTAATGCGGAAGAGGTAGACATAACATACGATTTACTGTTGGCGAAATCTCTGCTTCGGGCAACTGCTCCGGCTGATAAAAGTGTGCTTATTTCAGCGGAGCTGTCAAGAATATGCACCGTTGGGCTATCACTGCCCAACCTGCGCTTTAGCTGACAAAGTGTGTTGGAGATGGGCCGTAAATAATCCCCACCTTCGTTGGATATGAGAACTAAGTCAAAGCTCTGGTTTAAAGCTGAAAGAAACTGGTGCTGCATTATCATGTCTTCGGCTGTGGATAGGTCATCCTCTGTATCAACCTTAACGTTTATTATTGGCAAGTCGCCGGAAATTCCGAATTTCCACAGGCTGCTTTGAGAATAGACCTCGTGCGATGACTTGGGCGCTGGATAGCACAGGGCGGAGAGAAGATCCATTGCGCTTTGTACCTGCTGCTCTGTGAGCTTGTGCCTTAATGCGCATTCAGCAGGAAAAGATGAAGAATTTGCAGCGTCACCTGTAAGCATTTGACATGCAGCATAATACACTTCGTTTTCTGACGAACCCACAGTCAAAACTACTGTGACTGCACTTTCTGCACCTGACGCTATTCGTATGGGTAGCTTTGCACATATCATTGGGTCGTAAAGCCAGCCAAGCTCAGAGGGGACACCGGTTTCAATTGCGGAAAGAAGTCCGCCTCTGCCGGGAACAAGCTCGCGTCTCGCGGATGCCTCCAGCGGCTCTGAGGCTGCAAGACACATATATGTCTCCGGTGTGCTGCCCCTTGAAAGACGCTTTAATATGATTGTTCCTGCTCTCATTTTAGCATGCATGCCCAATTTACAGAAAGCAGGGTGGTTTACATAATCTTTGTACGGGAGCATTATTGGCTGAAGCATAATAATTAGCTGGCAGATTTGCTCGGTTTTGTCCTGTGGACTTAGGGATATGACGCGCTTTTCTCCGTTTACGGTTGATGAAACAGAATAGGTGACCTGTGTGCGAAAATCAGGTCGAACTATATTGATTTTTGCGCCTGAAAATGTGAATTCCCAGTCGGATTTTATGCTTTTATCCATGCCGGGCGATGGGAGAAGCTCAATCAGTTCCTTTTCCCTTTTTAAATACAAATCTACACCATGACTAAGAGTGGGGGCATCTGATGGAGTGAGGTAGGGTGATATGCCGCGAAAGCGTGGTCGGGTTAAACCGCTGTCGGTTAACATAATGCCGTATGCGCCGTTGGAGAGGACACAACATTCAGGCGCACCGAAGTCTGTGGAGTCACCTCTTTTTTCCCAATATACTCCAACGCCTCTTGGGGGCTTTTGGGGTGCTTTTTGCTCTTTGCGGCGCATAACAACACCGCCTATCGGAAGCTTTTCGTCCAATAGACAGCCGTGAGCACTCATAGACGGGTCACGCATAAGACGCTGGGGCATTATATCTCCGCAAAGGGCATTTCCTATGGCAATAAGGCTCATTCCAAGATGATGAGCCATTACACAGTGCACAACCTCGCCGCCGTTTCGGTCTGTTCTGTTGCTTGTGAAGTCTACTGCTTCCCAAAAACCGTATTTACATCCGGAATCATATTTTTCCAGAGTTCTAAGGTTTGATACAACAGGCTTTGCTCCGCAGCAAAGAGTTAGAAAGCTGCTGTACGGAGAAACGACAAGCTCACTGTTCATGTCCCGCTTAAGTGCCAGCGATGCGCAGCCGTGAGCTTTGTAGCGATAATTCAGTGACGGGTCGAGAGCAAAAAAAGCACTTTCAGAAATACCCCACGGCAGCTTTTGTTTTGCTGTTCGAAGCTTTTGAGCGAACACACAGAATTTTAAGCTTTCGTACATTAAAGAGCAGGGGGCGCTTTTGAAAAACAGACGCGGCATCATGTATTCAAACATGCTGCCTGTCCATGAAACCATTCCCCGATACCCGTTTAGCTCGGTTTGAGCACGGCTGAGCTTCCGCCAATGGCGGCGGGGTACATCACCTCGAGCAATGGCGATAAAGCTTGTGGTTCTTGCCTCGCTTGCCATTAGGTCATAGTAGCTGTTTGAAAGCTCTTTTTTATCTACATCTATACCAATTGAAAATAGGTGACGGCTTTCGTCATACATGGGGGTAAATGACATAGGTGCCAGTAGCTCGTTGCACTGACCTGCGAGACGATATTGCTCCAGCTCAATAAGACCCTCTCTAAGGATTATCAGGCAGGCAGCCAGATTGCCGCTGTCCACCGTTGATACATAAGCGGGGTGCAGCGGCTTCAAGGTCTGAGTATCGTACCAGTTATAAAGATGACCGTTCCATTTCGGCATGCGCTTGAGACTGGCTAAAATATTTTCTGCAATTCCCAGTGCCCTTTCTATAGGGCAAAGCTTAAGGTCAATCGCCGACAAGCAGCACACCAGACATAGTCCGATGTTTGTAGGAGAGGTTCTGTGCGCAACTCCCACGGGAGGCTGCTCCTGCCAGTTATCCGGCGGGAGAAAATGATCGGTTGGCGTACAAAAATCCTCAAAGAAAGACCAGATTTGCCTTGCGTTTTGTAGAAGATAGCGTTTGTCTTCAACGGATATGCTTCTGTTTACTCGAAGGGGTAAGGATAAATCAAAAGCGATGATAGGCGCGAGCATCCAAAAAATGCCGGCTGCTTTTCCCAAAACTGACGGTGAAATTGCGGTACAAGCAATTCCAAAGGCAAAAGAACACCACATGCTGATGAAGTATTTTGTTCCGCCCTTCGACTTGCGTTCAAACACCAATGAGGGAGTCCACTCTAGCAGATGTCTGTGCGTTATTAGCATACGCCAAAGGGAGGTAACTGCGGCTGTAGTGCACACATATGCCTCATAGGGCAGAAAAAGCAGCTTCAGCAAGCTTTGCAGGAGAGCCGCACCGACTCCGTGAATAACATTGCTGTGACATTTTAGCTTTACCTGCATTTCATTTCTAAAAAGGGCTGTTGAGCCGCTGATTACAAGGCGCACTGTGAGGGATAAGAGTGACAACACACCAACGACGGTCATTGCTTTGCCGGAGAGAAAGAAGGACAGCAGTATTGCCAGAAGAGACAATGGAGCCATGAGGCTGCGCCGAAGGCTGTCAAAAAGGCGAAAGCGATCCATGTCGCGCAGATGGTGCCCACGGCGAAAGAGCCATGAAATATTTTGCCAGTCACCTCGAGTCCAACGATGCATTCGTTGGAAATATGACAGCAGGTTTGAGGGAAAACCATCGATAAGCTCTGCATCACTCATATATCCGCCACGAAGAAATGCACCCTCCAGTGCATCGTGGGACAGGACAAGGTTATCGGGAATTCTGCCGTCAAGACAGGCGATGTATGAGCTAACGTCAATTATGCCCTTGCCTGCAAAGCCGCCGTTATCAAATACATCCATATATAGCTCGCTGCTGTCACTTCCATAAGGGTCTGTACCACCGCTTCCTGCATAGCTGCGCGCAAAGGCACTTGCGTTGCAGGCTGAAAGCTCGGTTGCAATTCGAGGATGTATGATGCCGTGACCTTGCGTTACTACATGGTTTTTACTGTCAATTACAGGAGCGTTAAGGGGGTGAAGCATTGCACCGATCAGTTCTTTTGCCGTACCCGGAGTAAGGCGCGTGTCTTCGTCAAGTGTGAGAATATAATGCACTCCTCTAAGAGCAAGGAGACTTCCTGACAGACACAGCAAGCTGTTTTCCTTGCCGCCCAGCAAGTGGGCAAGCTCACTTATTGCTCCGCGTTTGCGCTCAAAGGCGGTATAGCGTTTGTCGGCGGAGTTATAGCTTCTGTGACGCATAAAAAGAAAAAAGCCGCCGCCATATTTATCGTTTAAGGCGTTGACAGCATTTTCTGCACCACGGATAAAATCACTGTCGTTTGGTGATGTTGGCTTGTCGCAATCGGGAAGGTCGGCTAAAATACCGAAAAGCAAATTTTCTCCGCAATCTCTGCTTGCCAATCTATATTCCTCGAGCTTACGTGTAAGACTTTCACCTGCTGAGGCGTTTGTGAGCAGTGCGGAGATGACGCATATTGTGCGGCCTTCGGAGGGTACTCCGTTTTCTAGCTCCATGCGCGGTATGTGGCTGGGCGGAGTTACGCGCAGAAGAATTAGGTCTGTGAGCGTTTTTACAAGCTCATATATCGGAAACAAAAGTAAAATTACAACAGAAACACGGGACAAGGCAAAGCCTAAGAGCAAGGATAGAAGCAAGGTAACAGTGACTATAATTGAAATGTATATTGCCCCGTTCCTGCGCTTTTTTTCTTCTCCGAGAGGGTTTGAAAAAAGATAAAAACCAATATGAGCGGCTTCACCTTGTGAACTCCTTGCAAGACGAAGAATGTGTTCAGCCAGATGATGTTCATTTACATGAAGCCGGCGAGCAAGCCGTTCCAGCTGTATTTTATAGTTATCACGGGTCTTTTCGGACATGAGAGGATATACTCCTGCCGGATCTGTTTTAAAAAGCTGTTCTGTTCTGTCAAGATCTTCTAAAAGCTTTGAAAAGTCCAGAGTGGCAAGTAAACGCAGACTGGTGAACAAACGTTCGGCGGTAAAAGCCGAGTCACAGTTTTCTTCGCAGCAGTATAGATCTGTAAGCTCTGATATTACCGCAAATTTCAGGATTGGGATCAGAATGGCAATTTCCCGTCTGCTGAGCACGTATACATCTTGGCAGCCGTCAATAAACAGCTCTATTCGTTTTTGAGTAACCCTGCCCGCACCTGAACGAACAAAGGCGCGGCAAATGGGGATTAGCGCTGCTATGCCGTCGGAGGCGGGCAGACGCTTGATGTGCTTAATGTCGGACGCGGCTTGAAGACCTTCACGTACTGCAAGATAGCTGTTATCCAAAAGCCACTCGGAAAAGGCGGGGACCGCCTCACCGCGGGCATAATTCTCTGTTAAATGAGCATGATGAGCTTGAAGACGGCGTATGGTTTTATAAATCTCGCTTGCAATTGCTCTGCCGTTTGTAATTCCTGTTACATTGAGTGTTCTTGCAATATTTTCCCCGTATAATGCAAGGCCAGCCTCGTCAATTCGCAGCTCGGCACCGTCATAAGTCATGGTTCCAACTCCTTTTTGTGTCATATAACTAAAAGTTTTTCCATTAGTCAGGAAAATATTCCACACTGTAAAGGGAAAACACTTGACAATCTGCAATTGAGAGTGTAAAATGCACGCTGTTAAGTATTTTAGCTTTACAGCCCATAACGGGGACGAAAGGCAGATCTATGGACGATAAAACCCTGTTAATGACAATGCTTCTGGATTTTTACGGAGAGCTCCTTACTGAAAAGCAACGTAGCTGCTTCTGGATGCATTATAATGAGGATTTTTCTCTTGCAGAAATAGCCGAGGTAATGGAAATCTCAAGACAGGGGGTTCGCGATCTTATCGTCCGCGCTGAAGCCACTCTGACCGAAACTGAGAATAAACTTGGCTTTATAAAACGATACAGAGAGCAAAGGGCTGCTATAGAAAAAATGCAATTTGAGTTAGATGAGCTTTTAAAGCTTTCGGACAGTCGGTCAAAAGAAATTTTGCATAGTCTCAAGCTTGAGCTTGATGCAATCGGCAACTGATAAAATCGATGAGGGACGCTTATGGCATTTGAGAGCCTTTCCGAAAAACTTTCGGCGGCATTTAAAAAGCTTCGCGGCAAGGGCCGTCTTACAGAAGCTGACATAAAGGAAGCCATGCGCGAGGTTCGTCTTGCACTTTTGGAGGCAGACGTTAGCTATAAGGTGGTCAAGGACTTTGTAAAAAAGGTCAGCGAACGTGCTGTCGGTCAGGACGTTTTGGACAGCCTTACTCCTGCGCAAATGGTAATAAAAATTGTTAACGAGGAGCTTTGCGCCCTTATGGGCAGCGAAAATGTAAAGCTCAACATCTCGTCTCAGACTCCCAGTGTGGTAATGCTTGTGGGCTTGCAGGGCGCGGGTAAAACCACCAACGGTGCAAAGCTTGCTGGTCTTATGAAAAAACAGGGCAAGCGCCCGCTGCTTGTCGCCTGCGATGTTTACCGACCTGCTGCAATAAAACAGCTTGAAACTGTTGGTGCGCAGCTTGAAATACCTGTTTTTCAAATGGGACAGGGTAACCCTGTGGACATTGCCAAAGCGGGCATTGAGCATGCCAAGCGTCACGGAAACGATATTGTTTTTCTGGACACCGCAGGTCGTCTTCACATTGACGAGGCGCTGATGGACGAGCTGAAGAATATACGCGAGGCAACGCATCCTGCTGAAATACTTCTGGTCATTGACGCAATGACGGGTCAGGACGCGGTTAATGCAGCAAGCGCTTTTGATGAAGCCTTGGGCGTTGACGGTATAATGCTTACAAAGCTTGACGGAGATGCAAGAGGCGGCGCAGCTCTCTCTGTAAGAGCAGTCACGGGAAAGCCAATAAAATACGTGGGCTTGGGTGAAAAGCTTGACAACATTGAGCCGTTCCATCCGGAACGTATGGCATCAAGAATTCTAGGCATGGGTGATGTTCTAACCCTTATTGAAAAGGCTGAGCAGAGCTTTGACGAAAAGAAAGCCATGAAAATGGCTGAGAGATTAAAGCAGAACAAATTTACACTTACTGATTATTTGGATCAGCTTGATCAGCTCAAATCAATGGGCAGCATAAAGGATATTGCAGGCATGATTCCCGGAATGGATTCTAAGGCACTTCAGGGAGCAAGCTTTGATGAAAAGGTTTTTGCGCGAACCGAAGCCATAATCAAATCCATGACCGAGTATGAGCGTGAAAATCCTGAGGTTTTGAACGGCAGTCGCAAAAAACGCATAGCTGCGGGAAGCGGCACGACGGTTGTGGATGTAAACCGCATTATTAAACAGTATGACATGATGAAATCCATGACAAAGCAGATGATGGGAAAAAAGGGCAAGCGAGGCGGAATGATGGGCTTACCCGGTATGGGAAAGGGAATGCCCTTTAAGTTTTAAGTCTGCACCGCTGCGTTTGCAGCGTTTGCACATAGAGATACTAAGTTGGAGGTGAAAATATATGGTCAAAATCAGACTTCGCAGAATGGGCGCAAAGAAGAATCCTTACTACAGAATTATCGTTGCTGACTCTCGCAACCCCCGTGACGGTAAGTTTATCGAGGAAATCGGCACCTATGATCCGCTTACAACTCCTGTTGGCGTTAAGGTTGACGGCGAACGCGCAAAGTATTGGATCGCTAACGGCGCGCAGCCCACAGAGACCGTTAGGGCTTTGCTGAAAAAAGCAGAGGTGCTTTAAGGAGATAACTCAAGCATGAAAGAACTCTTAACCTACATCGCGCAAAGCCTCGTGGATAATCCCGACGAGGTCAGTGTCACCGAGAGGGAATCTGAGGCGGAAACTGTTTTTGAAGTCCGCGTTGCGGATGGCGACATGGGCAAAATTATTGGCCGTCAGGGTAGAATTGTTAAAGAAATTCGTATACTCATGCGTGCCGTTGCTCAAAGACAGGGAAAAAAAGTGTCCGTTGAAATTATGGACTGATGCGTTCTAAGGGGGATGAAAGCCATCCCCCTTAGACGTTTTTCTTTTATAGGCATATTAATGTTCTGAAGCACAAAATGGTGCAAAAAATGGAGAATTACTATGGAAAAACTTCTTGAAGCGGGAAAAATCATAAATACCCATGGCATAAAGGGTGAGGTTAAAATCCAGCCATGGACTGATAATGCAGAATTTCTCCAAAAATTCAAGTTTTTATATATTGACGGAGCACCCGTTAGGCTACTGGGCGGAAGAATTCACAAGGACTGCCTCATAGCAAGACTTGAGGGGGTTTCAAATGTAAACGATGCTATGGTTCTTAAGAATAAAGTGGTTTTTATTGACAGAAGTGAGGTTAAGCTTCCCCGCGGCGAGTTTTTTCTTTGCGACATTATCGGCGCAGAAGTATGCACTGAGGACGGGGTCTTATTGGGAAAGCTAACTGACATTTTGGAAATGCCTGCGGGAAACATTTACGTTGTCAACGGTGAAAGAGAAATACTTATACCTGCGGTGCCGGAATTCATTATCAAAACTGATATTGACGCAGGCGTTATCACTGTTAAGCTTATTGAGGGGATGTGAGAAATTGGCAGAGGAAGTAAAAGTTCAATATATTTCCGAGGAAAAGACTGATGCGTCCGAGCCTCTCATGCGTATAGACATAATGACTTTGTTTCCCGACTCTATGCGTGCAGTTTTGGGTGAAAGCATTCTGGGACGGGCATCGGCAAAGGGAATAATTGAAATCAACTGCATTCAAATACGGGACTTTACCGAGAACAAGCAGGGACAGGTGGATGATTACACCTATGGTGGCGGCTGGGGCTGCGTTATGATGGCACAGCCCTTAAAAAGCTGTCTTGATTTTATTTTGGAATGTGCGGGTAACAGGAAAACCCGAGTAATATATATGTCACCTCAGGGTGACAGGTTTGACCAAGCAAAGGCGAGGCAGCTCAAAGCGGATTACGACCATTTGGTGCTGGTATGCGGTCACTATGAGGGTATAGACGAGCGCTTCATAGAGGCGTGCGTGGATGAAGAAATATCGGTTGGAGACTTTGTTTTGACCGGCGGAGAGATACCAGCAATGGCAGTTGCAGACTGTGTTTGCCGAATGATACCCGGTGTGCTGTCAGACGAGGAATGCTTTATGGGAGAAAGTCACTGGGACGGACTTTTGGAATACCCCCAGTACACAAGACCTGAAATCTGGGAGGGCAGGCAGGTGCCTGATATCCTCCGAAGCGGACACCACGCCAATGTTGCCAAATGGCGGCGTAAGCAAGCTATTATTCGAACCATGAAGCGTCGTCCGGATATGTACGAAAAGCTTGTTTTTACAGAAAAATCTGACAAAAAGCTGCTTAAGGAAATTGAGGAAGAGCTAAGTCAGATTGAGTTTAAAGGAGAGGGAAAGCTATGATTATCGGTTTCGACAAGGGTGCAACTGCAACGAAAATCATAGCGCTTGATAATGACTGCCTTGTTTTTTCAAGCTGTGTAATTGAAAACCAGTTGCCAGATGGTGAGCTTTTGAAGATTACGCTGCTTGAAAAGGGAATTGATGTATCACAGGTTGAAAAAATTGCTGTAACCGGAGTTGGTGCGGAAAAATGCGTGTTTGACGGAATTTCAGCTCAGGTGACGGTTATACCCGAGATCGAGGCAACCGGTGACGGCGGCACATGGCTTGCAAAATGCGATAGAGCTATTGTGGTAAGCATAGGCACCGGTACGTCACTGGTGCTTGCAAAGGACGGGGCATACAGCCATATAGGCGGCTCGGGTGTTGGTAGCGGCACGCTCCGAGGTCTGTCAAAAAAGCTGTTTGGAATTACCGACTTAAAGGAGCTTTTTGCTTTGGCTGACAATGGCAACAGGATGACGGTGGACATCACAATTGCGGACCTGTTTTCGGGAACAGAAACTCTTCCTCCGGATTTGACAGCTTCAAACCTTGCAAAGGCAAGCGACAGTGCAGATAAGGCAGATTGGGCAAAGGCAATTGTTAACACTGTTTTGGAAGTTGCAGGTTCTCATGCGGCGATTGCCTGCGGCGGATATGGAGTTGACAGCGTCATCATAACCGGAGGAGTGTCCGTAACCGATATAGCTAAGGAGGTTTATGATGGGTTTACAAGACTATATAAGCTTAACTACATAATTCCTCACAGCTCAGACTGCGCAACTGCAATAGGTGCTGCAAGGAGGGCTGCTCATGGAGCTTAGACTTGCCGCCGTGTCTGACCTTGAAGATATTATGGGTATTGTTTCCGATGCAAGAGAATTTTTAAAAGCAAACGGTGTTGATCAATGGCAAGACGGATACCCAGAAGAATCGGTTTTTGAAGAGGATATAAGAAACAGCAATTGCTTTGTTGCAGAGGATAATGGCAAAGCAGTTGGAGTAATCTCCGTTTTGATTGGTGAGGATGTCTGTTATAACATAATTGAGGACGGAAACTGGCTGACATATGACACGGTTTACGGATCTTTTCACAGGTTTGCTGTGAGAGATGAGTATCGGGGCAAGGGTGTTGCAAAGCAACTTTTGAGCCTTGCGGAAGACGTTGTTTGCAGGCAAAAAATCAAAAGCATACGGGGAGATACTCACAGTAGCAACAAATCAATGCGAGGACTGATGGAAAAGCGCGGCTATGCAAGCTGCGGCACTGTATTTGTAGAATGTGAACAGGGACGAGACAGACGGAGAACTGCATACGAAAAAATACTGACGGACTAAAGGAGCCTTATGGAGCTTTGTGATATAAATCAAATCAAATCGCTTTTAGGAAGACACGGCTTTCGTTTTTCAAAATCCATGGGTCAAAATTTTCTAACGGCGCCTTGGGTGCCCATGGAAATTGCGGCGCAGGCGGGTATTGACGAAAATACTTGCGTACTGGAGGTTGGACCCGGAATAGGCTGCCTTACCGTTTCGCTTGCGGAGTATGCAGGAAAGGTGGTGGCAGTGGAGCTTGACAGCGCTCTTGTTCCCGTGCTTGCCGAAACACTTGCCGACTGCAAAAATACAGAGGTAATCTTCGGAGATGTGTTAAAGTTTGACTTGCCGAAGCTGATAGCTGAGCATGGTGCAGGAATGCGACCAGTGGTGTGTGCCAATTTACCCTACAATATCACAAGTCCGCTTATATCTGCTTTCATTGAAGCAGGCTGCTTTGAAAGCATGACACTTATGGTTCAGCGTGAGGTTGGAAAACGCATCTGCTCCAAGGCCGGCACAAGCGATTACGGGGCGTTTACCGTGTATACCAACTGGCATACCCAGCCGGAAATTTTGTTTGATGTATCGCCGGACTGCTTTGTTCCCCAGCCGAAGGTGTGGTCAAGTGTAATAAAGCTTAACTCAAGAAAAGCTCCGCCTGCTGAGGTTGCGGATGAAAAGCTTTTCTTCAGAGTGGTTAGGGCATCCTTTGAACAACGGAGAAAGACACTGCTAAACGGACTTTCATATGGCTTTTCCGAGTATACGAAGGAAGCTCTTTTGTCTGTGATTACAGGCTGCGGACTGGATGAAAAGGTTCGCGGTGAGACTCTTGATATAGCCGGCTTTGCAAAGGTTGCAAACGGAATATATGCACTTAAAAACGGTTGATTTACGGGCGGCTCAAGCAGAGCCGTCCGATTTCGTAAATTTTGTTTCAGCTATTTCCATTTTCACACGTTAGTGGTATACTAAAGCAAATTGCGAAAGGGATAGATATAAAGATGGACAGCAAAGCAGTTAAAAGCAGAATAGTTGTAAAGGTTGGTACCTCAACGTTGACTCATGAGGGCGGAAAGCTCAATTTCAGGAGCTTTGACAGTTTGGCAAGAGTATTGTCTGACATACATAACATGGGAAATGATGTTATACTCGTATCCTCCGGAGCTATTGCAGTGGGTGCATGCAAGCTTCTTATGACGCAGCGACCAAAGGAACTGTCCTTGAAGCAGGCGGCGGCAGCCGTGGGACAATGCGAGCTGATGCACCTTTATGACAAATTCTTCGGCGAGTACGGGCAGACAGTTGCTCAAATACTGCTCACAGGAGATGATGTCGGCTGTCCCGAGATAAAGCAAAACCTTATAAATACCTTCAATGCACTTCTTGAGCTTGGTATAATTCCCGTTGTTAACGAAAATGACTCTGTCAGCTATGCTGAAATTGAAGCACACACTCAAGAGCACAAGGTATTTGGAGATAACGATACCTTGTCGGCGGTGGTAGCTGTGCTGTGCAGCGCCGATAAGCTGGTTCTCCTATCGGATATAGACGGCTTGTTTGACGATGACCCCAATGACAATCCCGACGCACGGCTCATTCGTGAGGTTAGGGTTATAGACGATGAAATTCGTGCGCTGGCTGGCGGAGCGGGCAGCAGCCGCGGTACAGGCGGCATGATTACAAAGCTGCAAGCGGCGGAAATTGCCACCTCAAACGGCATAGATATGATTATTGCAAACGGATGCAGCCCTGAAATACTTTATGATATTGCAGAGGAAAGACCTGCTGGGACTCTGTTTGCTGGGAGGAAAACAAAGCATGACTGAGCTTGAAAAGATGGGCACGGCGGCAAAAAGTGCTGAACGCATATTAGCGGTTGCGGGAACGCAGCGTAAAAATGACGCTTTAGAAGCAATACGGATTGCGATACTGTCCGGAAAGGAAAGAATCCTTGCTGCAAACGCAGTTGATATGGAAAACGCTGAGAAATCAGGGCTTAAAAAATCCTTTATGGACAGACTTTTGCTTACACCGGAGCGCATTGAATCCATTGCTCAGGGAGTTGCAGAGGTTATGGCGTTGCCTGACCCCATAGGCGAAATGGTATCCATGTCAGACCGTCCAAACGGAATGACGATTGGCAAAAAACGTGTTCCCTTGGGCGTAATAGGCATAATTTTTGAGGCAAGACCAAACGTAACTGTTGATGCAGCGGTGCTTTGCCTTAAATCCGGAAACACCTGTATCCTTCGCGGCGGCAAGGAAGCAATCAATTCTAACACGGCAATGGTTGACATAATGCAAGAAGCGCTGAGCGAGGCAGGCTTACCGATGGACTGCGTATCTCTTGTAAAGGACATCTCCAGAGAAAGCGCAAACGAGCTGATGAGCTTGCGTGAATACCTTGATGTACTTATTCCCCGAGGCGGTGCAGGCTTGATAAACGCTGTAGTAGAAAACTCCAGTGTACCTGTAATTGAAACCGGCAAGGGAAATTGCCACATATATGTTGACAGCAAGGCAGATCTTGCAATGGCGGTGAATATAGTTGAAAACGCAAAATGCAGCCGACCCTCAGTGTGCAATGCTATGGAAACGCTGCTTGTGAACAGCTCAGTAGCTGAGGAGTTTTTGAAGCTGGCTGTGCCTCGTCTTCAAAAGTACGGCGTTGAGCTGCGCTGCGATGAAAATGCCTTGGAAATACTGGGAAATACAGCTATATCAGCAACTGAAGAAGACTGGGCTACAGAATACGATGATTACATTCTCGCCATAAAAACTGTTTCCGATATGGACGAAGCTATGGAGCATATTGCCCATTACGGAACCGGTCATTCGGAGGCTATAATCACAAATGACTACAGCAAGGCACAGCGCTTTTTAAATGAGGTGGATGCAGCCGCGGTGTACGTAAATGCTTCAACACGCTTTACAGACGGAGGAGAATTCGGACTGGGCGCTGAAATCGGTATTTCCACTCAAAAGCTTCATGCTCGCGGACCTATGGGACTTCGGGAGCTTACAAGCTGCAAATATATTGTATACGGTAACGGTCAAATAAGATAGAACGGTTAACATAATATGGGAACGCACAGCAGGACTACTATAGTATTCCTGCTGTGCGTGTTTGTTTTTATTTTAAAATATTTAGAAAAAGATGACAAATTTTTGCGAAAAAAAAGGAAATAAATTTTGACGAAATTGTAAACAAACTGACATATTTGTTGACAAATCGAAGTTGTTAGTTTAAAATAACATCATTGACAATCAGTTTCTACACTTGAAAGGAACGAGAAAAGTGCAGGAGTTAAACCAAAAAAGTATACCGCCTCAGTATCTCCAAATTGCGGCCGATATTGCCAGGCGAATAGCAGAGGGTGGCTTTACAGCAGGGGAGAAGCTTTACGGACGTTCTGTTATGTCCTCGGAATATGGAGTGTCTCCCGAAACAATCAGAAGAGCCTTTCATCTGCTTGCCGATATGAAAGTTATAGAAGTTAAGCCCCAGAGCGGAGCATATGTCTTATCAGTTGACAGCGCAAAGCGCTATCTTTCCCGAATTGAAGAGCTTGAAAGCAGCCGAAATCTTCAGTACCGATTAAATTCACTGCTTTTAAAGCAAAACCAGTTGGCAAAGGAAGTTGGCGAGATATCTGCTGCAATAATAAAACGTCAGGAAACACTATTTTCCGCTGCCGAGCAGGGTTTTGGCGTAGGTGAGGCAAGAATTTTGCATGGTGCATGGGTAATAGGAAAAAGCATAGGAGAGCTTGCTTTTTGGCAGGCAACCGGCGCAACCATAGTTGCAATTAGGCGAGGGCAGAGCCTAATCGTTTCACCGGGTCCATATGCGGAGCTTTTTCAAGACGATTGTATTGTATTTGTAGCAAACGAATTGGAAATGGAGTCGATTTCCGATTTTGTAAACAAAAAAATTGAAGAGGGAAAGGAGAATGTCTATAAATGATCACATTCGAAAACGTAACAAAGAGATATGGAAAGAAAACCATCATTAATGACCTCAGCTTCGAAATACCCGACGGACAATTTGTAGTTTTGATAGGTCCCAGCGGCTGCGGAAAAACCACCACGTTAAAAATGATTAACCGTCTTATTGAGCCTGACGAGGGCAAGATTTACGTTGACGGCAAGGACGTCAAGGCTGTTGATAAGGTAGAGTTGCGCCGTGAAATCGGGTATGTTATTCAGCAAATCGGGCTGTTCCCAAATATGACTGTAGCGGAAAATATATGCGTTGTTCCCAAACTCCTTAAGTACGACAAGCAGCGTCAGGACAAAATAGTCCGCGAAATGCTTGAAATGGTCAATATGCCATATGAGGAGTATGCCCACAAATACCCAAATGAAATGTCAGGCGGTCAGCAGCAGCGTATTGGTGTGCTTCGAGCCTTAGCGGCCTCTCCACCTATAGTGCTTATGGATGAGCCATTCGGAGCGCTGGACCCAATGACAAGGGAAACATTGCAGGACGAAGTCAGAAAGCTGCAAAAAAAGCTTAATAAAACAATCGTATTTGTAACTCATGATATGGGTGAAGCCTTGAAGCTTGCCGACACCATAATTTTTATGGAAAAGGGAAATATAGTCCAAATGGCACCGCCCGAGGAAATGCTTGAAAGACCGGCTAACGATTTGGTGCGGAGCTTTTTGGGCAAGCACGGCGCAAACGACACAGTTTCCATTAGTGTTGAGGACTTTATGCGCACAAGCATCATCACGGTTGACAAGAACAGAGGCGTGCGCGAGTGTACTGAGCGTATGGCACGAAGCGGGGTTGACACGGTTCTTGTTGTGGACGACAACGAAGAATACCTTGGTACAGTTTCAATCTGGGACATCAAACTGAGAGGTAAGAACGAAAAAACCATTGAGCCTCTTATCGGAAAGCATGTCCAAACAGTGAGCCGCAGCGGTGATGCGCGCGAGTGCTTTGATTACCTCATGAAAACCGGTGACAACTATATGGTCGTGCTAAACGATGACAGCACCATTGCCGGAATTATTACCAAAAACAGCATGGCGAAGGCTCTGTCCGACACGTTGTGGGGGGATGTTTCATGAGTGAATTTTTTGAGATTTACGGCGATATGCTTGTAAAATCCATACTCATTCATTTGGAATACGTGGGAATATCCGTTGCCGTTGGTTTTGTGCTTGGGCTTACGCTGGGAATACTTCTGTCCAGAATACCAAAACTTTCGTCAGTAATAATGCCGATTATCTCTATATTTCAGACAATTCCGGGAATTGTTTTCATCGGCGTGCTATTTATTTATCTTGGCATGAAGCCGTTAACGGTGATAATTGCGCTGTCGGTTTATGCGATGTTTCCGGTGCTTAAAAATACCTATACAGGTATTCTGGAGGTATCTCCCGGCTTGAAGGAGGCGGCAATTGGCTGCGGAATGAATCCTTTTCAGTCACTATTCAAAGTGGAGTTGCCGCTTGCGCTGCCTCATGTTATTGCAGGACTGCGCCTTTCAACAATTTACACTGTGAGCTGGGCGGTTTTGGCTGCAATGATCGGTCTCGGAGGGTTGGGAGACTTCATATATCAGGGAGTCAATTCCTATAACAATACACTCATTATTGCAGGAGCCATACCTGCTGCTGTAATAGCCGTTACCTTAGGAGCGCTTATTGATAAGCTTCAGAAAAAGGTAACTCCCCGAGGTATGATAAAGGGGGCGGAAGAATGAGTTTTTCACTGTTTTTAGATCACCTATATATTGTTGTTGCGGCGATTGCTTTAGCAATTGTAATTGGACTGCCACTGGGCATAGTGTGCTATCTCTGTCCGAGAGCTAGGAAAATAGTCCTCTGGATAGTAGACGTGCTGCAAACAATACCCGCATTGGCGCTTTTGGGTATCATCATGGTGTTTGCCGGAGCAGGCAAGCAAACTGTAATAATCGGAATTGCGCTGTACTCGCTTTTGCCCATAGTCCAAAACGCAAATTTGGGCTTGATGCAGGTTGATTCAGGCGTTAAGGAAGCAGCCCGAGGCATGGGAATGGGTAGGTTTTATAGGCTCTTGCACGTTGAACTTCCCTTAGCATTTCCGGTTTTGTTTACAGGTCTTCGTATCGCAACAGTCAATGCTGTCGGCAGCGCAGTGTTTGCAGCACTTGTAGGCGGCGGCGGAATAGGCAAGGTAATATATGATGCAATACATGTTGGAAACATGGGTCAGCTTATGAGCGGTACAGTATCCCTGATGCTTATAGCTGTGGCTCTGGACTTTGCAATGGGATACATTGAAAAAAGGCTTAAAAAAGGGGCTTCGGGCAAAAGAAGAAGCAAAAAACTCAAGAGCTCTGAAGCCGGAAGTTAAATGAAACAAAGAGTATGGAAAGGAATGTGTTATGAAAAAGAAACTTGCAGCAATGGGTTTGGCTCTAACCATGGTTCTAGGGCTTAGTGCCTGCGGCGGAGGAAAAAGCGAGAACACGCTTCAAGCTTATGACGGCGTGTACTCTGAAGAAAAACTGGTAGTGGAAATGGTCAAGCTCGTAGTTGAAGAGCACACAAACCTAAAAGTGAACATTAAGGAACAGATGACGGGTGTTAATGCATTTAAGGAAATGACCTCAAATAAGCCCAGTGCGGATTTTCTGAACGGCTATGACGGCACACTGCTTACAACATATCTGCATCTTGACCCTACCGATGTGCCGGAGGGAAAGAGCATATATGATTATGCCAATGAGGTAGCTATGGAGCGCCACGGAATTCGTCTGCTTGGAAAGCTGGGCACTGACAACACCTATGCAATCGCAGTTCCCGCTGAAATTGCCAAGCAGTATAACCTAAAGACGGTTTCTGAACTTGTACCTGTTGCAAATGAGCTTGTTTTCGGCGCGGAGCACGAATTCTTTTCTCTTGAGGGCAGCATGAAGTATGGTCCCTTCACAGAATTTTATGGGCTTAATTTCAAAGATAAAAAATCTGTGGATATTGCCCTTAAATATACTGCGGTTGAAAACGGAAACTTTCAGGTAACCGAGGTTTATGCAACGGACGGGCTTAACCGCAAGGCAAACCTTGTGGTGCTGGAGGATGACAAAGAGTTCTTCCCTGAATATAATGGAGCAGTCCTGGTACGTGATGATGTATTCACCAAGTATAAGGACGTTGCCCCAAATCTTGAAGAAGTTATAAACATGCTTTCGGGCAAATTTTCAAATGAGATTATGACTGACCTCACCTATGCGGTCGATGTCGAAGGCAAACCGGTGAAAGAGGTAGCAAAAAGCTTCCTAATCTCCGAGGGACTGATAGCGGGCTAATTCGAACTTTATCAGCTTGAGGGGAGCGCAAGGCTCCCCTCAAGTAAAAAATATATTGACAGCAAGATCTTAAGGTGTTATCATCGTCACAATTAAATATCTAAACCGATGAGCAAGAGCAGTAGCAGGCAAGAGCAGCTTAAAGAGAGCGGCGGAGGGTGAAATCGTCGCAGCAGGCGTGTATGTGAATGGACTTGTGAGGGCGGCAGGAAAGCGCGCAGCGCAAGTAATGGCCGACGGGAGAGCAACCCGTAAAATGTGCAGACATATTATCCGTATGTCGTGAGCGGGCGATTTTCGTCAAGTTAGGTGGTACCGCAGAGATGTAAGTCTTTGTCCTAATACTAGGACAGGGGCTTTTTTTGTATTTATGGAGGTAAAGCTATGGGTATAATTCGATGGCGTCCCAATATGAGAGACAGGCAAGTAATAGAACATTCTATGTTTTATTACTTATCTATATAGAGGCGCTCCACGCCATTAAAACTGTCAAGAAAGTTTTAACAAATATTATCTAATGTGAAAGGGAGAAAAAACAATGACTTCTGCAAACTATGAAAACCCCAACAAGGGCTTTGAGACATATTTTCAAAATGTACCCACAGCTGACGGACGCTATGGCGAGTATGGCGGAGCGTATCTTCCGCCGGAGCTTACTCCCGCGTTTGAGGAGATCACCGAGGCGTATCAGACAATCTGCAACAGTGCACAGTTTATCAGTGAGCTTCGCCGTATACGCCGCGAATTTCAAGGCAGACCGACACCTGTTTACCATTGCGAGCGTCTGTCTCAAAAAATCGGCGGTGCTCAAATATATCTCAAGCGTGAGGACTTAAACCATACAGGCGCTCACAAGCTCAACCACTGCATGGGCGAGGGGCTTTTAGCTAAGTTCATGGGTAAAAAGAAGCTTATCGCCGAAACGGGCGCAGGACAGCATGGAGTTGCTTTAGCAACAGCAGCTGCGTATTTTGGCATGGAATGTGACGTTTATATGGGCGAGGTGGATATAAAAAAGCAAGCACCCAATGTTACCCGCATGAAAATGCTTGGCGCAAATGTAATACCTGTGACCCACGGGCTAAAAACCTTAAAAGAGGCAGTGGACGCAGCCTTCGAGGGATATATGCACGAGTATAAGGATGCAATCTACTGTATAGGCTCTTGCGTTGGACCTCATCCGTTTCCAATGATGGTAAGGGACTTTCAGTCTGTTGTGGGCTATGAAGCCCGAGACCAATTTAAGGAAATGACAGGCTATCTTCCCGAGGCTATTTGTGCCTGTGTTGGCGGCGGCTCAAACTCTATGGGACTGTTTTCTGCCTTTCTTGCAGATCCTGTTGATATTTACGGTGTAGAGCCAATGGGCAGGGGGGAAAAGCTGGGAGACAATGCAGCATCAATGACGTTTGGAGAAAAGGGTGTTATGCACGGCTTCGAGAGCATCATGCTAAAGGATGAAAAAGGTGAACCTGCTCCTGTATACTCCTGTGCAAGCGGATTGGATTATCCATCAGTCGGACCGGAGCACGCATATCTTCACGATTTGGGCAGGGTAAACTATGTCTCAGTTACCGATGATGAGGCGATGGAAGCATTCTTCCTGCTGTGCCGAAACGAGGGAATAATACCTGCAATTGAAAGCAGTCACGCCCTTGCATATGGAATAAAATACGCCAAAGAGCACAAAACAGGTACTATTTTAGTCAATCTCTCCGGAAGAGGGGACAAGGACATCGACTATATTTACGAAAACTATGGTTACGGAGAAAAATTTAATTTAGACTAGTCTTTTGCAAAGATGATAGATGCATCTTAGGCAAAAACTGTAAAGTAATTATGAATAAGACTGAGGGGAGCTTGCGTTTTATTCCTCAGAGTATTATGATACAAGGACTGCGTAAGCAGTTCTTGTATCTTATATATACACCTGCTGCATATTGGCAGCGTAAAGTTCCTTTTGGGAACTGAGACAAAAGGAGCAAGCAATGCAAAATTCAAAATATGTCTTTGGACCAGTTCCCTCAAGGCGACTAGGTGCGTCTTTGGGAGTAAGCCCAATTCCGGAAAAAACCTGCAACTATTCCTGCATCTACTGTCAGCTTGGCAGAACAACAAAAATGACCGACAAGCGCAAGAATTTTTTCCCTGTTGAGGACATACTAAACGAGCTGAAATGTGCAATTGAAAAAGGTACAGCCTTCGATGTAGTAAGCATAGTAGGAGAGGGCGAACCAACCCTTTATTCCCGTTTAGGCGAGCTTATTACGGGCATTAAAATGCTCACAGACAAGCCTGTTGCGGTAATAACAAACGGTGCGCTGCTTACTGACGAGCAGGTACGCGATGAGCTGATGAATGCGGACATTGTTCTGCCCTCATTGGATGCTTATGATGCGGCAAGCTTTAAAATAATAGACAGACCCCATGGAAGCCTGTCCTACGATGAGATTTTTCAAGGTCTTGTTACCTTCTCAAAAGAATATAAGGGCAGATTATGGCTTGAAATAATGCTGGTTGAGGGTATAAATACAACCGATGAAGCCCTTTTTGCATTAGCTGACCTTGCAGCGCAGGTTTCACATGAAAGACTGTATATCAACACACCAGTGCGACCGCCGGCGGAGAGCTTTGCCATTGCCGCAAACGAAGAAGTGATAAAAAAAGCGTCAAAACTGATGGACGGCATATCAATAGACCTGCTCACAAGCGGCAGCTTTGTAAGCAGTGAGACAGACAGCTTTGAGGCTGTGCTGAGCATTGCGCGCCGTCATCCTATGAACCGCTTTGAAATTGAGAGCTTTCTTTCCGCAAGAGGTGAGGAAGCTGCTGACAGCATTTTTACAAGGCTTGCGGCAGACCCGCGCGTCACAGTTTTGAACTATAAGGGAATTATGACATATCGGGTAAACTAAGATTAAAGCATAACAGAAGAGGAGAACTTAAATGAAAATATCAGTTGTTGGCAGCGGAGGTTGGGGAACGGCTCTGGCTCTGTTGCTTTTGGAAAATGGAAACGATGTTACTCTGTGGTCATTTTCTGAAAAAGAATGTGAGACCATAAGACAGACGGGAGAAAACCCGTTTCTTAAGGGTGTTGCTCTGCCGATGAAACTGAAGCTCACCTCAGACCTTGATTGCGTGCATGATTGTGATGCCGTTATTCTTGCAACTCCGTCGTTTGCAGTGAGGGAAACAGCAAGGCGTATCGCACCGCGGCTTTCACCTGAGACTGTGGTGATTTCTGTGTCAAAAGGGATTGAAAAGGATACCTCTCTATGCCTAACTCAGGTTATAGAGCAGGAGCTTTGTGGTTCAAATCCCGTAGCTGCGCTTTCCGGACCTTCTCATGCGGAGGAGGTTGGAAGAAAAATACCAACAGCAGTGGTGGCGGCCTGTGAGGATGTTGAAATTGCCGAGTGGGTTCAGGATCTCTTTATGAATGAGCGCTTCAGAGTGTATGCCAGTACGGACATAATTGGTGTTGAGCTGGGAGCAGCGCTTAAAAATGTTATCGCGCTTTGCGCCGGCTGCTGTGACGGCATGGGCTTTGGGGACAACACAAAGGCAATGCTTATGACCAGGGGTCTTACCGAAATTGCCAGAGTCGGAGAGAGAATGGGCGGAAGAAAGGAAACCTTCGCCGGGCTTGCCGGAATGGGTGACCTTATTGTTACCTGTACCTCTATGCACTCACGCAATAGGAGAGCCGGACTTCTAATTGGAGCCGGAAAATCCGCCAAGGAAGCAATGGAAGAAGTCGGTGCAGTTGTCGAGGGATATTATGCTGCCGCTTCAGGACTTGCAATGGCTAAAAAATGCGGTGTTGAAATGCCCATAACCGAGGCAACCTATAGTGTGCTGTATAATAATGCACCCTTGCGTGAAACCTTCACAGCCCTCATGACCAGAGAGAAAAAGCATGAGGTAGAGGAACGCTGGATTTAATAGCTGCGTTAAAAAAACAAACTGCCGGTAACTGATGTTACCGGCAGTTTTATCAAATAGATAAATAATATATAGCTGTCTTACAGAAGCTGCTTCATTGCAATGGAAAGCTGGTCGGGACAGGAAGTGGGTTTTCTGCCGCACCGGATACCTTCAAGACGTGAAATAGCGTCTTCAAGTTTCATTCCAACGATTAAACGGCATACACCTTGAGTGTTTCCGCTGCATCCGCCGATAATCTGTGCATCAGTCACAATGCCGCCCTCAGCGCTGACTATCATTTCCTGAGAACAGACTCCCGTGGGCTTATAGGTTACTGTCATGTTATGCCATTCCTTTCGTGCAGATCAAACTCGTTAATTTACAAAAAATGCTTACTTTTCCTAGCTTGCCCTGCTTTGTCGGGCAAAGCATACTTTAATTAAATAAACCAGAACGGTTAAAGCTTATGCTGCTTATTTGAGGAAACCGTTGATTATTTCCTCCTCAGCCTCGCTGGCGGTAAGACCGAGGGTCATTAGCTTAATAAGCTGTTCGCCAGCGATTTTGCCGATAGCTGCTTCATGGATAAGATTTGCATCAACACTGTTTGCGGTGATTTCAGGTATGGAGATTACTCTGCCCTTATCCTTGATAATAGCATCGCATTCAACATGACCAAAACACTCGTTGTTGCCGTAAACCTTTGAAACAAACTTCTGTAAAGAATCTTCGGTTGCAACACTGCGAGATGTAACCTTAACGCTGGAACCGGCGCCGTCTAGATTGACAACAAAATTTGTCTCAGCAAGCTGCTCGCCGTGAGTCATAATTTTTTCAGTTATAACGAGATGAGCGCCGTCGCCAAGCTTTGCCTCTGTATTGCGAACGGTTGAGTCAACACCTTTAATCTGGATTGCCTCCATTTCCATGGAGGCACCGTTGCCAAGGGTGATTTCGGTAACAGGATTTAGAATACGTTTGCCTGTTCCTGTGCCCTCGCCGTAGTGCTTTTCAACATACTTTACTTTTGCGCCCTCCTCAAGGAAAAAACGGTGAACACCGTTGTGGTGGGAGTCAGTGCAGCCGTCGTTGTGTATACCGCAGCCTGCAATTATGAGCACATCGGCATTTTTGCCTACGTAAAAATCGTTGTAAACGGTGTCCAGAACATTTTCTTGAGTAACGAGGACGGGAATGTGCATTTCCTCTCCCTTTGTGTCGGCACGGATGTAGATATCAATGCCGGGAACGTCCTTTTTGGGGAGAATGTTTATGTTCGGCGTGGTATTTACCAAAACGGACTTTCCGTTTTTTCTAAGACTGAAAGCGCCGGGAGTAACACCGGGAATATCTGCAATGGCCATCAGCAGACCGGATTCCATCTTGTCTAGTTCAACTTGTTTCATAACGCTACCTCCTTACAGCTTTCTGCATGCTGAAGCACCAATTATGGACTCCATAGACTCACCCTTGTGGATAATCTTCTCAATGCTGCCGCCGGAAATAAGGACTATTTCATCGGCAATGCTGAGAATTCTTTCCTGGTGAGAAATGACAATAATGCTGCCGGATAAGGTGTTCTGCATCTCATTAAATACTTTTATAAGACTGTTAAAGCTCCACAGGTCAATTCCGGCTTCAGGCTCATCGAATATGGTGAGCTTTGTACCTCTTGTTATGACAGAGGCAATTTCGATACGCTTTAATTCGCCGCCGGAAAGTGAGCTGTTAACCTCGCGGTCAAGGTATGAGTTGGCGCAAAGACCCACGGTTGCAAGAATATCACAGGCTTCGTCACGGGTAAGCTCGCGTTTGCCTGCAAGGTTCAGAAGATTGTGGACCGTGATGCCCTTAAAGCAAACGGGCTGCTGGAAGCCAAAGCTAATTCCGTTTCGGGCGCGCTCGTCAACGGTAAAATCGGTTATGTCCTCACCGTTAAAGAAAATTCTTCCGCTGTCCGGCTTTTCGATACCCATGATTATTTTAGCGAGTGTAGATTTTCCGGAACCGTTAGGTCCGGTGATGGCAATGAACTTGCCGGGGTCAATATTGAGACTGATATCCTTTAATATCTGCTTGCCGCCGGCAGAAAAGGTAATGTTTTGCAGCTCTAGCATTTGTATATCCCTTCTATCTTTGACATTTATCTGTAAGAATTTTTAAATATAATTTAAGCTTTTTGAGATAATATAGTATACCATATTGATTATGAAAAAGCCAGAAGAAATAATCTGATATGCATGCTTAGATGTGAATTTTTCAAACAATATTTTGGATAAATTGGCATTACTTCTTTTATTTGCAGCGTAGCTGTGGTAAAATAATGTGGACATAATATCTATCAAATGGAAAAATTGCACCAA
>CAZAIU010000013.1:35991-62262 GCA_964485265.1 uncultured Oscillospiraceae bacterium
TTTAATGGCGCGAAGCGCCGTTATATTATTTTTTAATAAAACACATAAGCTATTGTTTTACCGGAAAACCCACTAAAAATATATACGGAGGATAAAGCCTTGAAAATTACATTTCTGGGAGCAACTCATGAGGTGACGGGAAGCTGCACTCTTATCGAAACAAACGGCAAGAGCTTTCTTGTGGATTGCGGTATGGAGCAGGGCGCAAATATTTTCGCTAACCAAGAGCTGCCTGTGAACCCCGGCGATATCGACTGCGTTCTTGTTACACATGCCCATATTGACCATTCGGGAAATATTCCGCTCTTATGCAAAAACGGCTTCAAAGGCAAGGTTTATGCAACCGAGGGAACTGCAAATCTCTGCAAGATAATGCTTATGGACTCTGCACACATTCAGGAATTTGAAGCAGAGTGGCGAAACCGCAAGGCGAAGCGCTCAGGTGTTACACCTTATGAGCCGATTTATACAACCGCAGATGCACAGTGTGCCATTTCACGGCTGCACCCCTGCAAATACGGCGAGGTACGTCAGGTGCTTGAAAATGTTGCCATACGCTTCAATGATATGGGACATCTTTTAGGCTCATCCAGTATTGAGATTTGGATTACCGAAAACGGTGAAGCACGAAAAATTGTATTCAGCGGAGATGTCGGCAATAAAAACAAGCCCATCTTAAACGAGCCGAAGCCTGTTGCCGAGGCTGATTACGTGGTAATCGAATCCACCTACGGCGACCGCTATCACGAAGAAAACCCCGACCCTGCTCCAATTTTGGCAGACTGCATACAGCGTGCGCTTGACAGGGGCGGCAATGTTGTAATACCATCCTTTGCGGTGGGCAGAACGCAGGAAATACTCTATCATCTGCGCCGAATTAAGGACGAGGGTATGGTTAAGGGACATCCGAATTTCCCCGTTTATGTGGACAGCCCGCTTGCAAATGAAGCCACGGCGGTGTTTCTGCAAAGCGATCCCTCGGGCTTTGATGATGACGTGCAAGCGCTGTTTTCCAAGGGAATAAATCCATTGGTATTTCCCGATTTAAAAATATCGGTATCCGCTGAGGAGTCCAAGGCAATAAACTTTGATACTACCCCAAAGGTAATAATCTCCGCCTCGGGCATGGCTGAAGCTGGCAGAATACGTCATCACCTAAAGCACAATCTATGGCGGTCCGAAAGTCTTGTCCTGTTTGTTGGATATCAGTCCGGCGGTACTCTCGGAAGAATGCTTCTTGACGGTGCCAAGGAGGTAAAACTGTTCGGTGAACCGATTACAGTGGAAGCGGAGATAGCAACAATGCCCGGTATGAGTGGTCATGCCGACAAGCAGGGACTTATTGACTGGCTTTCCGCCTTTTCTCCCAAGCCAAAGCATGTATTTGTCAATCACGGTGAGGACGAGGTATGTGAAGAATTTGCGCAATGTCTGCGCGAGGAGTACAAAATAAATGCCACTGCTCCCTTCAGCGGAACCAGCTACGACTTGCTAACAGACGAGATTGTAATCCAAACTCGCGGAGTGCGTATCGAAAAAGCAGAGCGCCCCAAGGATGCAAGAGCGGCAAAGGTATTCTCAAGGCTTGTTGCTGCCTGCGAAAAGCTTCTGCGCATTGCAAAGCAAAGCGACGGTATGGCAAATAAGGAGCTTGCAAAGTTTGCTGATCAGGTTGAACAGCTTTCTTCAAAGTGGGATAAATAGTCACCGTTAATCTGCATGTGCTTATACAAAATCAGCGCGTCAACAGTTTTTGTTGACGCGCTGATTTTATTTTAGCAGAAGCAGGGACAAAATCTTCCGCATATTAGATTTGCCGCACAGAGCCATAGGCAGATGTTACCGCCGAAGCCCGATGCAGGAAATCCCTGACTATATGTTCTGTAAAAGGTACCGCCGGAGCGAAGTTCATTTAAAAAGCTGTTGTATTCCGGATTGCCGGGATCCATGGAAACAGCGGTTTCCGCATGCTCAAGAGCAACAATGCGGTTACCCAAGCCATAGTTTGCCACTGCACTGAGATAGTACCAGCGGCCGTCTCTTTCGCTTTGGGCAACCTCAGACAAGGCGTTGAGCGCTTCTGAAAAATGACGGGTGCGGATGTAATTCATGGCGGCGCGTATTGCCGTGGACGCCTCGCTTGAGTCTGAATGTGAGCTGCCGCCTGCACCGCCAAAGCCGGAGTATGAGCCGTAACCGCCGAAGCCGCCATAGCCTGCACCGCTGTAGGTGTTTTGCGGAGGGTTTTTTATTTGGTCGTAGGCAGCGTTGATTTCGTTCATCCTGCGTTCGGCTTCCTTGTTGCCCGGATTAACGTCCGGGTGATATTTTTTAGCCAGAGCGCGGTAAGATTTTTTTATTTCATCGTCGCTGGCATTCGGAGAGACACCGAGGACTTTATATGGGTCAGAAATCATTGGCGTTTATACTCCTTTTTGCCGGATTTTTTAGCTTTTTTTATTTCGTATTTTGTCCATGCGCCCGAGTATAGTATGCTCCGCATTATTGAAACATCCTCCACCAATGGGAGCTTTTCGAACTCTATCGTACAGTCTCCAATGAGCATTGTCAATATTTCTTCGAAGTATTCATCACTCCGACCCGCGTTTTTTAATGAAATCAAGGGGTTAAAGCTGTGCTTTTTTATATCGTGGTCAAGGTCACAAACGGCATCCATGATGTATATAAATTCCCCAAGCGCATATGCCATTGCCCGCAGGGAATAAGACCATCTGTCCTCACGCCAAACGAATATTTCCCCCATCAGCTCGCCAAAAAGTCTTGCCCCAATATCGGGGTTATGGTCGTTTGAGTGCTCAAATTCGGAAAGACGGGCAAGAGCGCTTTCCATGGCTTCGCACTGGCGGGGATAAAGCCGTGCTATTCGCTCATACTTTTTTTTCAACAGCGTTGCCTGCATAAGACTTAAAATGTTCCTGTCGTCTCTCCAGTTGTCCAAAAGATTAAGATATGCCAGTGCAACGTTCATGTCAGCAGCGTAGTCGGTTATTTCTGAGGCGTTGTAGCCGTGACATTTTACGGGGTGCAGAAAGCAGCGCTCACAGCCCTCGCAGGACTCAGGCTCATACAGGGAATTCAAAACGAGTATGAGAAATGTCATATCGTAGGTGAGGGTTATGCGTCCGAGCTGACCGTGCCTGTGCTTTAAAGAGCGGCAGAGTCCGCAGTACACAGCCTTGTATCTGGCTTTTTCCTCCTCAGACAATATTTCATTGTTGGCGATTACATAGCCAAACACCGCGCTTCACTCCCATCAGCTCTTTTTTTCAAAGGCCGCACCGCATTTTTTGCATACAATCCTTATCTTGCCCTTACCCTTAGGAACACGCAGAACGGCTTTGCAGGACGGGCATTTAAAGAATTTGTAGTCTCGGCGCTGCTTCCACATATCACGGCGCAGCTTCCACCAGTCAAAAAACTTTGCTTTGAGGGTTAGATACTTTGCATTTTCCTCGCGACGCTTTTCAAGCTTTTTGGAAAAGGTGCGGTAATATGAATAAGCAAGGCATAAAAGCACCAGAAGCAGCAGCAAGCTCCGAGCTGACTGAGCTAGGAATATGGATATGATAAGAAGGGCTAAGGCAACATAAGTCAAAGCCTTTGATAGCTCGTCAATTCCATAGCGTCCATACATAAATTTTAAAAATTTCTGTTTCATTAAAATCATCCTTTGATGTATTTATGCATTTTAAGCAATTCCCTCATCGAATTGACTGTTATACAGCTCAGCGTAAAATCCCTTTTGAGCAAGAAGCTCTTCGTGGTTTCCGCGCTCCACTATGCAGCCGTCTTTCATAACGAGAATCAGGTCTGCACTCTTTATTGTAGACAGTCTGTGGGCGATAATGAATGAGGTGCGCCCTTCAGTAAGCTTATCCATTGCACGCTGAATTTGAATTTCGGTGCGGGTATCAACAGAGCTTGTGGCTTCGTCCAAAATTAGCAGAGGTGCATTTTCGATAATTGCACGGGCAATGGTTAAAAGCTGACGCTGACCGGCAGAAAGGCTTGTGTTATCACCCAAAACCGTGTCATAGCCCTCAGGAAGCGTGCGGATATAGTGGTGCAGACCGACCGCCTTGCAGGCGCGGACGATGTCCTCATCGGAGACGTTCTCCATGCTGTAAACAATGTTATCTCTTATTGTGCCCTCAAACAGCCATGTATCCTGAAGCACCATGCAAAATTGGTCATGGACGCACTGACGGGTCATGCGGCTTATGGGAATTCCGTCTATAAGGATTTCGCCGCTGTCAGGCTCGTAAAACCGCATGAGCAAATTGACAATTGTTGTTTTTCCGCTTCCAGTAGGGCCGACTATTGCAATTTTCTGACCGGGCAGCGCGTGTGCCGAAAACTCCCTAATAATCTGTTTTTCGGGAGTGTAGCTGAATTTCACATCGCAAAATTCAACCTCACCGTGTGACTCGTGCCGAGAAACAGCATCCTCAAGTTCTGGTGACAGCTCCTCCTCATCCAAAAACTGAAATACTCGTTCTGCGGCGGCGGCTGTTGACTGTAAGCTGGTCATGGCCTGAGCAAGCTGAGAAAGAGGCTGAGAAAACAGGCGTATATAAATCATAAATGCGATTATAACGTCAAAGCCTATGCTGCCCTTCATGGCAAGAGCACCGCCCACAACGCATACGGCAACATAGCCGAGGTTTCCGATAAAGCCCATCATGGGCATCATTACACCGGAAATAAACTGGGATTTCCAAGCGCTGTTGAAAAGCCTGTTATTAATTTCGCTGAAGGTCTTTTCTGACTGCTCCTCACCGTTGTATGCACGGACAATGTTCAGTCCGGAATAGACTTCTTCAATATGACCGTTAATCTTGCCAAGTTCACTCTGCTGACGGATAAAGTGCTTCTGTGACCTGGTCATTATAATCATCATCAAGGCAAAGCCGACAATAGTTGACAGCACAGCCACTAAGGTGAGAAGTGGGTTGGTGTAAAGCATCATAACAAGTGAGCCGACAAACAGCGCAAGGGCGCTTGTAAGCTGACCCACGCTCATGTTCAGGGTTTGACCCATGGTGTCAATGTCGTTTGTCACACGGCTCAAAACATCACCGTAGCTGACACTGTCGAAATATTTTAAGGGCAGACGATTGATTTTCTCGCTTATTTGCCCGCGCATGGAGCGAGAGAGCTTCTGGGTTACCGTTGCCATAATATAGCCTTGAGAATACGAGCATATGGCACCAATAACAAAAAGTATTGCCAGCGTAAGAGCTATTCTGCCAACAGCGGCAAGGTCAATGCTGTCCATAACGCCGGTCTGCATGCCCGTTTTTACGCCGTCCTCTATCAGACTTGCAATTTTGCGAAGCTGTTCAGGGCCGATTATTGTAAAAACAGCACCTGCCGCCGAAAGAATGAAGGAAATAATAATCGCTGCCTTGTAGGGCTTGCAAAAGCCGAGAAAGCGTGAAAAGGCAAGCTTGAAGTTTTTCGGTTTTTCAAAGCTTTGAGCAGCGGGACCGCCGCCCATAGGACCTCTGTGCGAAGCAGCGGGGCGAGTGGTTGTAGTATCTTTATCCATTGACAAGTTCCTCCTCCGAAAGCTGTGACAGAGCAATCTCACGGTAAACCTCGCAGGAAGTCATCAGCTCACTGTGAGTTCCGATACCCACAACCTCTCCCTGTTCGAGCACAACGATTTTGTCTGCGTCACGTATTGTGCCGATTCTCTGGGCGACAATAAGAGAGGTCACGTCTGAAAGCTCTTTTTTTAAGGTGTGCCGAAGGTTTTTGTCGGTTTTATAGTCAAGAGCTGAAAAGCTGTCATCAAAAATAAATATTTCAGGCTCTCTGCAAACTGCGCGGGCAATGCAAAGACGCTGCTTTTGACCGCCGGAAACGTTTGTTCCGCCCTGAGATATAGGAGCATTATAATTTTCGGACATCGCCTCAACAAAATCTGTGCTCTGGGCAATTGCAACAGCTTTTTTTACAGCCTCCTCAGACTTTTCTCCCTTGCCGTTATCACCATAGGAAACATTTGAAGAAACAGTTCCTGTGAAGAGGACGGAGCGCTGAGGAATATAGCCTAGCTTGTTGCGAAGCTGCTTTTGGGTGTATTTGCGAACATCTATGCCGTCAACAAGAACTTCACCCTCGGTTGCATCGTAAAAGCGGGGGATAAGATTAATAATTGTACTTTTTCCGCTGCCTGTTGAGCCTATAAATGCAACGGTTTCGCCACGGCTGGCTCTAAAGCTTACGTTCCTTATAACATAGTCCTCAGCGTTGGGATATTTGAAGCTTACGTTCCGGAATTCAACCTCTCCGACAGACCGGAGAGCTTTGTCGTGATCTTCGGCATCGGAATAAACCATTTCGGTTACGCCTTCGCCGTCAGTTACGGCAACCTCAGTTTCCAGAACCTCGTTAATGCGCCGTGCGGAAACCATAACCCTCGGCAGCATGATAAATATCATTGTGAGCATAACAAAGGACATGACAACCTGCACAGCATACGAGGAGAACACGACCATATTGGAAAAGAGGGTCAGCTTATCCATCATTCCGGCGTTGTTAATGAGTGATGCGCCTATCCAATAAACAGATAGGTTAAGACCATTCATAACAAGGCTCATGCAGGGCATAAGAAGTGCTGTTGTGCGTGATGTGAAAAGATTAGTGGCGGTAAGCTCAAAGTTTGCTGCATCAAACTTTTCCTGTTGGTAGTTCTCTGCGTTGTAGGCACGAACAACACGCAGTCCGGTAAGGTTTTCCCGGGTAATACGGTTTATGTTGTCGGTCATTGCCTGAATGCGTTTAAAACGAGGGATAACAAGAGCGGATATGATAATTACGACAGCAAGGAGAAAAACGATGAAGCCTGCTGTCGCCATCGTCCACTCGTAGCCCTTGCCGGCAATTTTGGCAATTGCCCAAACAGCCATTATTGGTGCCTTTATCATTATTTGCAGACCCATTGCGATTATCATTTGAACCTGAGTAACGTCATTGGTGGAGCGGGTAATAAGACTGGGAGTAGAAAAACGGTTCATCTCGCCGAGGGAAAAAGACTGAACCTTGCTAAACACCGCTAAACGAAGACGTTTGGAAAAGCCTGCGGCAATGCGGGCTGCCAGATATCCGACAACAACAGATGTTGCAACACTGCCTAATGCGCACAGAAGCATTTTGCCTCCCGCAATCCAAATATCCCTCATTTCATTACCGGGAATATTGACAAGCTTGGTAATTTCTGCCATATAGTCCGGCAGACGCAAGTCAAGAAATACCTGCAATGCAACAAAGACTATGCTTATAAAAGCCATTACCCATTCCAAGGGGGAAAGTCGCTTTAATAGCTTAATCATAAAAAAATCCTTTCCATTCCGCCAGAGCATGCACAAGGAGAAAGCCGACAGTACATAAGCTTGAAGATATTTTTATTATAAAGCGGAAAAATAATTGTCGGTCAAACATGACCGATAAAGATAGTATATACAAGCATTTTTCAAAGTCAACTAAAAAAAGTGTATTAAAATTAAACTAATTGTAAATTGTGCCGTGTATTTTTTCGACATTATCTTACAAATAAAACGATGACAAGGAGTACGAGGTATAGAAGCCTTGATTTTTCGAAAAATGTATTATACAATCAAATTGTCTCGAAGTGCACGTTTAAAAAATCCTATTTAGGGGGTCATGATGATCACTACGGCAAACAAAAACATAGCAGACTGGGTGTCAGAGGTTGCAGCCCTGACCAATCCCGACAAAATCGTTTGGATAGACGGCAGTGAAAAGCAAATCAACGAGCTGCGTGAGCTGGCAGTAGAAACCGGCAGCATGATTAGGCTCAATGAAGAAAAGCTTCCCAATTGCTTCCTGCACCGTACCGACCCCAACGACGTTGCCAGAGTTGAGGGGAGAACCTTCATATGCTGCAAAAATGAGGAGGACGCAGGTCCCACAAACCATTGGATGGAGCCCTCCCAAATGTACAAAAAGCTAAACGGCATACTTGCCGGTTCCATGAAGGGACGTACCATGTACGCTATCCCGTATTCTATGGGTGCTGTAGGCTCTCCCTTTGCAAAATATGGAATTGAGCTTACAGACTCCACTTATGTTGTTCTCAATATGTCAATAATGACACGGGTCGGTGAGCATGTTCTTGAAGCCATCGGCGGCAGCGCAGACTTCATCAAGGGAATCCACACTCAGGGAACCCTTGATTCGGAAAACAAATATATCGTGCAATTCCCCGAGGACAACACTATTATATCAGTCAACTCCAACTACGGCGGAAATGTTTTGCAGGGCAAAAAGTGCTTTGCGCTGCGAATTGCCTCAAATTTGGGACGGCATGAGGGCTGGATGGCAGAGCATATGCTTATTCTGGGCATAGAAAACCCTCAAGGTGAAATTCGCTATGTTTGCGGAGCGTTTCCCTCAGCCTGTGGAAAAACCAACCTGGCTATGCTTATTCCTCCAGAGGGATACGTCAAGGACGGCTGGAAAACCTGGTGCGTGGGTGATGATATTGCATGGCTGCGACCCGGTAAGGACGGCAGACTTTGGGCGGTAAACCCCGAAAACGGATTTTTCGGGGTTGCACCCGGCACAAGCATGAAATCAAACCCCAATGCACTTTTAACAACAAAAGAGGGAACAATTTTCACAAATGTTGCTCATGATACCTCCGACAACACCGTTTGGTGGGAGGGAATGAACAAGACACCTCCGGCAAACGCTATCGACTGGCTCGGCAGACCGTGGACTCCTGACAGTCCCGACAAGGCAGCCCATCCAAATTCCCGCTTCACCGCCCCTGCCCGCAACTGCCCATGCAAGTCATCTGAGTTTGACAATCCCGAGGGCGTTCCCATCTCCGCAATTATTTTCGGTGGCCGCAGAGCAAAAACTGCCCCTCTCGTCTATCAGTCACGTAACTGGGCACATGGAGTGTTTGTCGGTTCCATCATGGCATCGGAGACAACTGCCGCCGCAACAGGGCAAGTGGGAGTTGTCCGCCGCGATCCTATGGCAATGCTGCCCTTCTGTGGATATCACATGGCTGATTATTGGCAGCACTGGCTGGATATGGAGGAAAAGGCAGACAAGCTTCCGAAAGTTTTCAACGTAAACTGGTTCCGCACCGATGACGAAGGCAATTTCATTTGGCCCGGCTTCGGTGACAACCTGCGTGTACTTGAGTGGATCATGAAACGCTGCTTTGACGAGACCGAAGCGGTTGAGTGTCCCTTGGGCTTTGTTCCGAAGGCTGCAGACATCAATCTTGAGGGCTGCGGTGTTGATGAAAAAACAGTTGAGGGTCTTTTGTCAATTGATAAGGAGCTTTGGCTCAAGGAATGTGAGGGTATCCGCGAGTATTACGAGAAATTCGGCGATAAGGTTCCCCATGAGCTTTGGAAAAGCCTTGAAAAGCTTGAAGCAGATTTAAAATAATATTAAACAGCGTCGCTTCTCAATTTGAGAAGCGGCGCTGCTGTGTTTTAGTTGATTAAGTAGTAGATTATGCCACTGGGGGAGCAAAGGGAGCAAGCTCAAAGCCTATTGCTCCGGCGGAATATGCAATATATATTGCTGCGGCGATAAGACATACGTTTATTATCATCAGAATGACTTGGACGGGAGTAGTATGAACCCAGTCAATAAATTTTTCAAAGGTCTTGCTGTAATACTGCTTTTCAAACCAGCCCTTCGCGCCGATTTGCAGCCAGCCTCCGATGGCAAGAGAGCTTGCGCGCAGCAGCAGCCACATTTGGAAACCGCCTAAGTCACCCATTCCCAAGGTGCATATACACCCGATTATCGGAGACATAAGAATGCCTACATGCATCAATGAAACAGATGGTGAAAACTCGTCTGTTACGAAAATCCAGTTCCATAGGGTATAAGCAATTATGTAGAAAATAGTAACAAGTCCCGGACCTCCCACGAGGTAGTAGTCAAAGCCGAAAGGAGCGTCATATACCCATGCGCCTTTTAGAGCAATAACTCCGGCTGCAAGTGCTATTCCGGATATGCCGTTCCAGATTTTTTTGTGGCGGAAAAGGTCTGTGAAGGTTGCTTCAAGAATGTTGATTATCAGTGCAAGCAGGATAAAGTCCACGTAGATTTGCGGGTTAAAGAACCTAAGTGCGGCAAAAACTATAACAATTCGCACTACCACGAGGGTTGTTAGCTTCATCTTTTCAAAGAAGACAGGCTTTGCAAAGAAAAGAACTAGAAGCGAGGGGATGACTATGAGCGGAATGTTGCCCCAAATGGGATAAAACGCTGAAAGCAGCGCCATTCCCGTGATTGCCGCGGTGAACATAAGCCACTTAAACAGCAGCTCCACCCGCGGCCTTTCGGGAAAGGTTTCAAGTTGATTGTTCGCCAAGATTATTTCCTCCTTCGGTTGTAAGCGGCTCTCTCATTCCGCTGACAAAATATGAGGACATTCTACAATATTGTCAAATATTTAGCAATGAACTTACAGTAAATGTCAGTCGACGTATAGGCATTTCGTGAATTGTTATTATTTTGGCAAGCTTAATTTGTACACTATTCCTTGTGCTTTAGCATTTAAGGTGAATGCTTAACTATAATAAATTGAAAAAGAGGGGAAAACCCTTTACAAAACTGTTCCATAACTGTTACACTATGTGAACCAAAGGAATGGCGGGAGAATTTGCCGCAATTACTGAGAAACGTCACTAAGAGACTGCGAGAGAGGAAAGAGACGCATGCTGTCCTCAAGATGAAATTAAATAATAATCTTATCATTTCTTCGACTTGCGTGATAAGATGAACAGTTATATTAAAATTGTGCCGATGCAAGGCGGCGGAATGGATGATTAATATGCACGAGCTGGGAGTTATATGTTCAGTTTTAAAGACACTTGAAGGTATTATGGAAGAAGAGCACCTTACACATATTGAAAAAATAGTTTTGCAGGTCGGTGAGCTGTCGGGCATGGTTCCACATTATGTGCAGGAGTGCTTTCCCGCTGCAACCTATAAAACAAAATTTGAGGAACTCCAGATGGAAATGGAGGTAGTGCCGGGGATGGTTCGCTGCAATCTCTGCGGTGAGGAATTCAATGCCTACCAGCACAATCTGAAATGCCCCAAATGCAGGTCAGAGGATTTGACTGCTCTTAGCGGAAGGGAATTTGTCATTAAGGAAATACACGGGTATTAAAATAATGCTTATTTGTCCATAAAAACTATTGATGCAAAGGCTTTTGAGGATTCATAATATTTGATTTACGCATTGCTTTTTTATATAATGTAAAGCACGAGCTGCTCAAATAGCATTTCGTGCTTTTTCTATGTTTATCGCCATGAAAAATTGTATATTTTACGCATATTTCTGTTTGATAAAATGAGGTGCGTATGCTATACTAAGCCATGTATTTTTGTTGCCGGCCGCAACTGACAAGGAGGCACATTATGAACATTGTAGTATTATGCGGCGGTTTAAGTGTTGAAAGAGATGTATCTATTACAAGCGGAACTATGGTAGCCAAGGCTCTGAGGGAGCGCGGTCACAAGGTTGTGCTAATGGACTCGTTTTTCGGTTACACCGAGCCATACGATAAACCGGGGGACATTTTCCTTGCAAATCAAAGCAATGAGATGGTTTTAGTTGGAGAGACAGAGCCTGATCTTGACAAGGTTAAGGCATCCCGAAATCAGGCAAATAACAGCGTTTTGGGTGATAACGTCATTGAAATCTGCGCTGCTGCGGATATAACCTTTCTTGCGCTTCACGGTGAAGAGGGGGAAAACGGAAAGCTTCAGGCTTGCTTTGACATAGCAGGTATAAAATACACCGGCAGCGGGTATTTGGGCAGTGCACTTGCAATGAACAAAACAATTACAAAGGAGCTGCTTAAGCAAGCGGGAATAACGACTCCTCGCGGCATTACCGTATACGCGGGAGAGGCACCATATGAGGACGTTGGTTTCCCATGTGTTGTCAAGCCCTGTTCCGGCGGCTCAAGCGTTGGAACCTACATCGTTTACAGCCGCGATGAGTACGAAAAGTCCCTTGAACAGGCGTTCAAATACGAGCGCGGAGTTATTGTTGAGCAATACATTAAGGGCAGGGAGCTTACCGTTGGCGTTATTGACGGAAAGGCAATGCCTGTTATCGAGATTATTCCAAAGCAGGGCTTTTACGACTACAAAAACAAATATCAGGCAGGTGCTACTACAGAGCTTTGCCCTGCGCCGATAGGCGAAGAAAAGACCGCCGAGGTGCAGAGACTAAGCGAGAGAGTAAACGACGTCCTTATGATAGATGCCTATTGCAGAGTTGACTATCTTATGGACGAGAAGGGTGTGCTGTACTGCCTTGAGGCAAATACGCTCCCGGGCATGACACCCACAAGCCTTGTGCCTCAAATGGCACAGACTCAGGGAAAAAGCTTTGGAGAGCTTTGTGATGAGCTTGTTGAGGTTTCTCTGAAAAAGTATAAGTAGTCACCGGTAAAAGCGCATGCTGCTTGAAATTATACAATGCAGAACGGGCGGTCAATGACCGCCCGCGCACATATCCGCAAGATTGAATAAAATAATCATCCTGTCATTTTTTGCCTTGCGTGATATGATGAGCAGTTCGATTAAGATTTGTACTAATGCAAGGCGGCGAAATGGATGATTAATATGAAAAATCTTACTGTTAAGAACATAATTGCAGCAGTTGGCGGAGAATACTTCGGTGACAATGCCCTGCTTGAAAAAGAAATAAGCTTTGTTACCATAGACAGCCGAATGGCAGATAAGGATTGCCTTTTTGCTGCAATAAAGGGTGAAAAGAGCGACGGTCACGACTACATGGGAAAGGCGCTTTTGCAGGGTGCCTTGTGTGCAATTGCCGAGCATATAACCGAGAATGTAAGCGCACCTGTTATAGTCGTGAAAAACACCGTGCAGGCACTTGGAGATCTTGCAATGTATTATCGCAGTGTTCTGGGTATTCCTATTTTAGGCATTACCGGAAGCGTAGGTAAAACTACTGCAAAGGAAATGTGCTCGGCTGTGCTGTCAAGGCACTTTAAGGTTCATAAAACGCCTAAGAACCTTAATAATGACTTGGGCGTTCCGCTGACGCTTTTCGGGCTTGACGAAAGCCACGAGGCTGCCGTTGTGGAGATGGGTATTTCACATTTCGGAGAAATGCGCAGACTGGGTGAAATTGTAAAGCCGGATATGGCACTATATACCACTATAGGTGCGGCACATCTTGAATTTCTTCACGATTTTGACGGAGTTTTAGAAGCAAAAACAGAGATGCTCGAGTTTTTGCCAGAAAACGGAGTTGTTTTTGTAAACGGGGATAATGAAACTCTGCGCAATCTCACTTGTCGTCAGAGAGTTTGCCTTTACGGCACTTGTGGCGAATGTGAGGTAACTGCTGAAAATGTGAGACTTTTGGGAACAGAGGGCATGGAGCTTGATGTTGTCTCGGGAAATCGCCGCATACCTGCAAGAATAAATGCCTATGGCGTTCATCTGGTAACGGCTGCTTTGGGCGCTGCTGCCGTTGGTATGCACATGGGGCTCACAGATGCAGAAATTGCAGCAGGCATTTCTGACTATGTGCCCGTTGGCAGCAGAAGCGGCGTTATACAAACGGGCAAAATCACTATTATAGACGACTGCTACAACGCAAATCCAACCTCTGTTTCAGCGGCGCTGAAGTCACTTTCGCTTTTGCAGGGCCGCCGTGTCTGTATCCTTGGAGATATGGGAGAACTGGGCGAAAACGAAGCAGCATTGCACTGTGAAACAGGTGAGCAGGCGGTAAAATGCGAAGTTGATTTGCTTATAGCCTGTGGGAAGCTCTCAAAATTCACCGCAGAGGGAGCAAAAGCAGCGGGTTTAAAAAGCGCCCAGTATTTTGCAGATAAGGAAAGCCTTTTTGAAGCACTTGAGCAGCTTATAAGAGAGGGTGACTCCGTTTTGGTGAAGGCTTCTCACAGTCAGGCGTTTGAAAAGGTCGTTGAAAGGCTAAAGATACTGTAAGGTCTGTGTATGCTTTGAAAGGAGAAAAATGCTGACAGTATTTAATCGAAAGCAACTGCTTGTGACCTATTCAATGAAGATGCAGTCAAAAGTTCGCAGTATACTATCCGAAAACGGTATTGATTACTTAATAAAAACAGTAAACAGAGGAGCTCCGTCTCCTTTTGCTGCGGGCACAAGGTCAAGAACAGGCTCCTTTGGAGAGAGCGCAGAGCTCACATATGAGTACATTATCTACGTGCGCAAGTCAGACTACGAAAGAGCATGCGTTGTTATCAGATAATAAGTGAAAAACTACGAAATTAGGGCATCATTGTTCCATGGAACAATGATGCCCTAAAGAACTTAATAGGCAATACAATTTTACATTTATGTTTTTGTTTATTTTTGGCTGCTGCCAAGGCTACCGGCTTTTCTTTCGGAGGCAATGGCGCAAAGCTCTGTATATGAAAGCTCTTGCACAGTGGTTTTCGGCACGGGGAGTAGCAATGCCTGACAAATTGCCTTGTCTGTTATATGGAAAATGGCATTTTCCTCGCCAATCTCAGCCTTGAGAGCCGCCGCGTTTTCGGGCTTAACAAAGTATAGGGGAAGCTTGTTGTGGTTCGTGAGGGGGATGAACCATTCTCCTCTGTAGCCGCTGTCTATAATCCCGCTGCGCTGTCCTATGCCCTTGACTCCTGTTGAGCCTCTCTCGGCAAGTTGAAAGTAGTATTCGGGAGAACAGGCGCTGGCGATGCCGGTGGGCAAAACTGCTGTTTGGTGTGGTTCAAGCTTAATATATTCCTGCTCAAGACAGGCGTAAATGTCATAGCCGGCATCCTCAGACCGTTTGCCGGGAATTATCGCATTTGCCTTTACCTTTGAAAAAAATATTGTAGTCGGTTCCATATTTGTGTCTCCCTTTTTGTTTTAGCACTTAGATAATAAGGCTATTCAATGCGGATAGCATAGAATGCACTCAAGAAGTTCAGCTCAGATTATTCTTAGCTTATACAAGGACCTACATTTAAAACTGTGCGGCGTTATATAATGCGGCGTAGGTGCCGTTATTTGCCATAAGCTCTGCATGACTGCCCTGCTCTGCAATTCCGCCCTCAGTTAGAACCAGAATTCGATGAGCGTTGTGTATAGTGGATAATCTGTGAGCAATAACAAGGGTGGTTCTGCCCTGCGCAAGTGTTTCAAGAGATTCCTTAACCACGCGTTCACTTTCGTTGTCCAGCGCACTTGTCGCCTCGTCAAAAATTAGGATTGGCGGATTTTTAAGGAATACTCTCGCAACTGACAAACGCTGCTTTTGACCGCCCGACAGCTTGACTCCGGACTGTCCCACATAGGTGTCATAGCCTTGGGGCAGCCCCATAATAAAGTCGTGGGCGTTGGCTTTTTTCGCCGCATCAATTATTTCTTCGTCTGTTGCGTCAGGACGCCCATAGCGGATGTTGTCCATAACAGACCCCGCAAAAAGGTAGACGTCCTGCTGCACAATGCCGATGTGCTCGCGCAGGCTTCTTGTCTTTATTTCTCGAATGTCCTTTCCGTCTATTAAAATGTTCCCTGAGGACACGTCATAAAACCTTGGAATTAAGCTGCAAAGGGTGGTTTTTCCAACGCCTGATGAGCCCACAAGAGCAACATAATCACCTGCGGGAATGAAAAGCTCCAGCCCTTTAAAAATTTCATCTCCGTCTTCATAACCGAAGCAGACGTTTTCAAAGCTGATATCACCCTTAACCTGTGTTAGCTCAGTTGCGTCCGGCGCATCTTCTATGTCGGGCTTCACGTCAAGCATTTCTTTGAAGCGCTCGTATCCGGAAAGCCCATTCTGGAAGGACTCCGTTACGAACACAAGCTTTTTTATAGGCTCTGTAAAATTGCTTATGTACAGTAGGAAAATTAACAGATCAGATACCCCAACAAGGTCAAGGGTAAGCAAAACAGTTCCGGCTCCTGCAACGGCTATGGTTATAAAGGTGGTCATCGCGTTTAAAACAGTGTGATAGGTTGCCATGAATTTATAGCTGTTTCGCTTACTTTCAACAAAATGCTCGTTGCCCATTCTGAATTTGTCAATTTCCAAATCCTCGTTGGCAAATGAACGCACTACGCGAACACCGGAGAGACTGTCCTCCATGGTGGCGTTGATATCCGCTATTCGTGCTCGGTTTTTTACAAAGGCACTCTTCATTTTCTTGTTGTATACAACTGCAAACCAAATCATAAATGGCACTGGAAGAAAAGCTATGATAGCAAGACGCCAGTTTATTGCAAGCAGCACACCGAAAGTGCCAAGAAGCTTGATTGCAGAAATGACAATTTCCTCAGGTCCGTGGTGCAGAAGCTCGCTGATATCGAAAAGGTCATTTGTAACACGAGACATAAGCTGCCCGACCTTTTGATTGTCAAAAAAGGAAAATGACAGCTCATGATAGTGAGAAAATAGCTGATTGCGCATGGTGAATTCTATTTTTGCACCCATCATGTGACCATAAAACGCAATAAAATAGTTGCAGAACATTTCGATTAGCAGCAGCGCAAGCATAAGGACAACAATGAGGGCTATTGCCTTTAGTGCTTCAGAGCTGTTCCAATATACTACCTCGTCGGCTATGTAGCGAACCATCAGCGGGATGATGAGAGTAACTGCCGCGCCTAATATGGCAAACAGCATGTCCGATGCAAATAAACCCTTATGGGGCTTGTAGTAGGAAACTAAATTTTTAAATTTAGACTGCTTCATGAAAACCTCCCAAATACCAAAAAAGAAAGACACTAAATACTCCAAAATTGAACTAATTATTCTATGTTATAGCATTTTCTGTTTTTGTCAAGAAAAGAGTATGCTTTGTAGCTAACAACACAAAAAGCAAGGCGTTTAACACCTTGCTTTTTGTGCTGTAAACAATAATGGCTAATGGAATTTGACTTGCACAATAGCAGACGAAAAGTGAAGGAGAAACGAAATTGTGTCTTGCTGATTTAAGTATAGCAGATATAAAAGCGGCTGCAAGCCACCCCGGGGGTTATTATTTTTTAATTTGACAAAAACCCCGGAGGGGGCTTGAAGTGTTGTATCTAAAATTTTATACTCAGTATAAGATTACAGCAATGCTGAAATCCATAAAATTTTGAGGTGAATTGAAATGGCTGACATGAAAAAAGCATATGAAATGTATAAAGGCGGATTTAGCTGCGGACAAATTGTTTCCACCTTTTGCAGTGAGGTGTGTGGCTTTGACGAGAAGGCAGCGCGCGCAGCACTTGGTGGCTTTGGCGGCGGTATGCACTGCGGAGAAACCTGCAGCGCTGTAATAGGGGGAGTGTACTCCTTAGGCATGTATTGCAATCACTGTGAATACAATGACGGACAGGCAGGGGATAAAATTACTGCGATGACAAAGGCGTTTGCCAACGGATTTAAAGAAAAGCACGGAGCACTTACTTGCCGCGAGCTCTGTACGAACGACCTGCATAAGTGCGGGGAGTATATTGAAACTGCCCAGTCACTGGTTGAGGAGCTTGTGAACGGGGATAAGGAAAGCAAATAATTTTGTGAGCCGTCCACAGCAGGGGTCTGTGGGCGGCTCACTTAAAGAGGAGAAGAACGATGAGTTACCATGACCTTATATTACATGCTGTTTTTTGGTAATACAAGCCACCCATGGGGATAGAATTTTTGCTTTTATTTATACGGTGCATACCTAAAGAGCAGATTGACAGGATTTTTTTCCCGTGCTATCATATTTATTATAACTTAATACCCATTTCAAGTGCCCGCATTGGTGTATGGCCTCTGCGGGAGAATAGAAAACCGTGTGAGAGTCACGGACGGTACCGCCGCTGTATGCGCCGATTGCACATTTGTTGACGAAAGTCAGTCATTGGGGAAACCCGAGAAGGCAGAATGTGCTGTTTTAGCCCGATTTGAGCGTAAGTCAGAAGACCTGCTTGAAATGTACCGCAGAGCTGCCGCGGAATACGGCAGGCTCAAAACACAAAGTGCAATACTAAGGCGTTAACTTTTCAGCACGGTGTGTCGGCATGGGAAACGCTGAATATTTGTGGGCGCTTCCTTTCTTTTATTGCAGAAAAAACGGCTGCAGTGACCATGTTCGGTTGCTGCGGCCGCTAAGTTTTTTATGAGGAGAATGAAAATGAAGAAGAAACTGATATCAATGCTGCTTGCTCTCATGCTGCTGCTGTCAATGCTGCCGGCTGGAGCCATGGCGGCACCGATTGAGCAACATATGGACGCAATGAACAGCGTTGGCGATGAGGTTACCGACATTGCTGCTTTGCACGGTGCGCCGCGACAAGTTAGCGATGCTTTCGCCAAAGAAAATGCGGGTGAAGCAATCGGGGATTATGCCTGTGTTGGCTATGGCGCAAATACAATATCAGTTGGCTTTTCGCTTTTGGGAGATAAGCCTCACGGACAGGGAGCTGTGCATACACAAAAGGCGGGAAACCTTGAAACTTGGATTGCACCCATTTTTACTACAGTTGAAAACGGGGCAACGGCCGGTGACGTCATAAAAAAGCTTTTGACTGCCAATGGATACAGCTATACCGGCATAGAAAAGGGCTATATTGACAGCATAACAACACCTAACGGTGTTACGCTGTCCGAGCTTACAAACGGTCAGACAGCGGGCTGGATGTTCCTTGTTAACGGTGCTTCGCCGACTCTCGGGATGAACGACCTTAAGGTTTCAAACGGAGACAGCATAGTGTTTTTCTATACGGATGACTACACCAAGGAAGAGGGCTATGAGCCGTGGTATCCTCCGGAGGAGCCTGCAACGGAATTTACTGATGTACCTGCACAGGCATGGTATCACAAGGCGGTGGAGTATGTTTCGCAAAGCGGCATTATGAACGGTGTTAGTGAAGCAAGCTTTGCACCCAATGGCGAAATGTCAAGAGCAATGCTTGTAACCGTGCTTTACCGCATGGAGAGTGAGCCTGCTGCTTCATACGCACCGCAGTTCACTGATGTGACGGAAAACCAGTGGTACACAAAGGCCGTGATGTGGGCAAAAGAAAAGGGGATGGTTGAAGGACTGGGAGACGGCAGCTTTGGCGTGGCACAAAGCGTTACACGTCAGCAGATGGCGGTAATGCTCTGCCGCTATGCACTCTACAAGGGGATAGATGTAAAAGCTACTAATGATATTTCCTCTTACCTTGACTCAACTGAGGTTGAAGGCTGGGCCTTGGACGCTATGCTGTGGGCAAATGCTCAGGGCTTGATTAAGGGAACAGACGCAGGATTGCTTGCTCCAAGGGGCAGCGCATCCCGTGCTCAAGTAGCCGAAATATTGATGAGATATATCAGCTATGCGCAAAATGCTCCCCATATCAATAAGAGCAAAGCCCTCTGTGAAACGGCGGCGTATATACAAAAATCTACCACAAATCCGATTGTAAGCTCTATAGGCGGCGAGTGGGCGGTAATAGGACTTGCCCGTTCTGACAGCGAGATTTCCTCAGGCTGGACTGAAAAATACTCTGTAAATCTTGAGCAGGAGCTTAAGAAAAATAACGGCGTTCTGAGCAGCACAAAATATACTGAATACTCCCGGGCAATACTTGCGCTCACGGCAATAGGGAAAAATCCCAAAAATATCGGCGGATATGACCTAACAGCAAGGCTTGCGGATTTTGAGGGCGTTGCAAAACAGGGGATTAACGGAGCAATTTGGGCACTGATTGCTTTAGACAGCGGAAAATATGAAATACCTCAAAATCTCGCTGTTTCAAAGCAGGCAACGAAAAAAATGTATTTAGATGAAATACTATCAAAGCAGCTTGCAGACGGCGGATTTTCCCTCACGGGAAAGGCCCCTGCCGACGCAGACCTTACTGCCATGGCACTTTGCGCACTGTCTTCCTACAGCGGCGAAGCTCTTACAGCGGCTGCAATTGACAGGGCACTAGACTGTCTTTCAAAAAGCCAGAACGCAGACGGAAGCTTTGGCTCAAGCTGTGAAAGCACTGCCCAGACAATCATTGCCTTGAGTACTCTGAAAATATCCGAAAATGACAGCCGATTCGTAAAAGACGGAAAAACAGCCTTGGACGGACTCATGAGGTTTTATATCGGGGACGGACAGTTCAAGCATGAAGCTGACGGCGTGAAAAACCAAATGTCAACAGAGCAGGCAATGCTTGCCCTGTGTGCACTGGAACGAATCAAAAGCGGCAAAAGCGCAATATTTGATATGAAGTGAGATTAAATATGTGGTTTAGAAAATACAAATGGAAAATAATAATCCCACTTTTAATAGCCGCTGTGCTTGTAGGCGTGTTCTTCCTTGAGGGTAGCATCAATTCAGCTCAAAAGCTGTCAGCCGAAGGGGACTTTTTACCCTATGAAAGCCAGAAGCTGACGGAGGGGGAGACGCACACGCCAAATGACGGGCTGTCACATGAATTAACACAGGAAACACCCGCTGAAGCACCTGTTAAGGAGGACAAGGATGCTAACGCAAAGCCCTCGGCAGCAGCTACAAATCCGCCGGAGATGCTGCCTGCTGAAAAGCCTGCTCCTCCTGCTGCACCATCACCGTCGGCCGCAGTGGAAAGTACAGAGTTAAGCTGCACAATTTCCGTTTCCTGCGCAGCGCTGCTGAATAATTTGGAGCTGCTGCCAGAGGAGCAGCGGGGACTTGTGCCTGAAAGCGGCTACCTTCTAGCACCTGTAACAGTTAGCTTCACAGAGGGTGAGAGTGTATTTGACATATTGCAAAGAACACTGATACAATACGGCATACATTTGGAATTTGTTGACACCCCTGCGTATAACAGTGCATATATTGAGGGGATAGGTAACCTCTATGAGCTTGACGCAGGCTCGCTCTCCGGCTGGATGTACAGCGTAAACGGGAGCTTTCCCAACTACGGATGCTCCAAATACAAGCTGTTAAACGGGGACAGCATTAAGTGGCTGTATACCTGTGACCTTGGGGAGGATATTGGAGGACGAAACAACTATCAGTAGCTACGGAGTGGAAAAATGAAAAATGCAGACGCCTTTGCCGACTGTCATCCAACAGTGAATATTGTTTTCTTTGCATTCGTTATAGCATTTTCAATGTTTCTGATGCACCCAATATGCCTTGGAATTTCCCTTTTTTCCTCCTGCCTTTATTCAGTACGGCTACAGGGGGGCAAGGCTGTACGCCTTATTTTGTTTACACTTTTGCCCCTTTCGCTTTTTACAGCCATGCTCAATCCGCTTTTCAGCCATAGGGGAGTTACCGTTTTGGCGTACTTCCCAAGCGGAAATCCTCTGACACTGGAGAGCATATATTATGGCATGGCAGCGGCGGCAATGCTCGCGTGCATAGTATGCTGGTTTTCTGCGTTTAATATTGTTATGACCTCGGACAAGCTGGTGTTTCTTTTCGGCAGGCTTGTGCCGTCGCTTTCGTTGGTGCTTTCTATGACTCTTAGGTTCGTTCCCCGCTTTATCGCAAAAGCCAAGGAAGTAACAGCTGTTCGGAAATGTCTCGGCATGACTGAAAAGAGCATTATTGCGAAAATAAAAAACGGAGCGCACATAGTATCTATTATGATAACATGGGCACTTGAAAATGCAGTTGACACTGCCGACAGCATGAAAAGCAGAGGCTACGGTGTAAAAAGGCGCACAGCGTTTGAAATTTACAGCTTTAGCACCAGAGACAAGTGGCTTATGGCATGGCTTTCTTTTTTGGGCGTGTTTATTCTTGCCGGAGTGCAGAGGGGAGCGGCAAGCTGGAACTATTTTCCATACATTTCAGGCGGGGAGCTTGACCTGTATGCTATAAGTGTATTTACCGCATATCTTGCTCTTTGCACGACCCCAGCGGTTTTTGATTGTTTGGAGGATAGACGATGGAAGTCTTTAAGCTCAGCGAGCTGACGTTTTTTTATCCGGGGCAGGAGGCTCCTACCCTTGACAGACTTTCGTTTACTATCGAAAGCGGGCAGTTTGTTGCTGTTGCCGGTGCCTCCGGCAGCGGAAAAACTACACTTCTGCGTCAGTTTAAAACGGTTTTGTGCCCTCACGGCAGCCATTCTGGACAGCTTGAATTTTTCGGAGAACCGCTGTCAAAGGTGAAGCTTGACATACAAAGCGAAAAAATCGGGTTTGTCCTCCAGTCACCTGAAAATCAGATTGTAACCGATAAGGTGTGGCACGAGCTTGCCTTTGGGTTGGAAAGCTTGGGCTATGAAACCTCGGTAATCAGAACCAGAGTTGCGGAGATGGCGGCGTTTTTTGGAATTGAGGAATGGTTTTATAAGCCGGTGTCTGAGCTTTCGGGAGGACAGAAGCAGCTTTTGTGCCTTGCGTCTGTGATGGCTATGTACCCGCAGGTGCTGATTCTTGACGAGCCGACAAGCAGACTTGACCCCATAGCAGGTGAGGAGTTCATTTCAACTCTTGTAAAGATAAACCGCGATTTGGGCACGACGATAATTATATCTGAGCACCGACTGGACAATGTTCTGCCCTATGCAGACAGAGTAATGCTGATGGAGGAAGGCCGTCTCATACGTGACGGTGCGCCCCGCACGGTAGGACAATGGCTAAACGAAAGCAAGCACCCGATGTTTCAGGCAATGCCGACTCCTATGCGCATATATGCTGCGGTTTCAAGTGAGCAGTTATGTCCGCTGACAGTAAAAGAGGGGCGGGAGTGGCTAGAGACTTTTTCCGCAAAGCACGAGCTATTTAAAATATGCCGCGCTGATGAAGAAGGGACCCGTAAGGAGCCTGCAATATCCATGAAAGGGCTTTGGTTCAGATACAGCAAAAATGAGCCCGATATTTTAAAGAATCTAGACCTTGTGGTAGGTCGGGGAGAGCTTTTTGCGATAGTTGGCGGAAACGGCGCGGGTAAAAGCACGATTTTATCAATCGCGGCAGGGCTACAAAAGCCCCAACGGGGCAAGGCGGAAGCCTTTGGCAAGGCAGCTCTGCTACCGCAGGAACCTCAGATGGTCTTCTCCCGAAAAACAGTCCGTGAGGATTTGCATGAAATGAAGGACAAGGGCGATGCGGATTTCAATAAATCCTTGACAGGAGTGATCGAGCTTTGCCGTCTCAATAAGCTTTTGGACAGGCACCCATTTGACCTCTCCGGCGGTGAAACACAAAGAGCGGCGATTGCGAAAATTTTGCTTTCAAAGCCTGATATACTTTTGCTTGACGAGCCTACAAAGGGTATGGATGCCCAAGCAAAAACAGAGCTGTCAAAAATTCTTCACAGCTTGACGGCGGACGGAGCAACCATTGTAATGGTAAGTCATGATTTGGATTTCTGTGCGGAAAACGCAGACCAATGTGCGTTGCTTTTTGACGGAGCTATAGCTTCACAAGGCACTCCCCATGATTTTTTCAGAGGAAATATTTTTTACACAACCTCAGCAAACCGTATGGCGAGAAATGTGCTTCCGCAGGCAGTAACTGCTCCGGAGATTATTTTCGCCTGCGCCGGAGAAGCGCCTCCGAAAGCAGAAAGCATAGCAATAGAGAAAACCTGCACAGAAGAAAAGAGAGAGTTTCGTGTCTCTGATTTTCAGACGAATGACACGGCTTTGAAAAAAAACGCGCTTTCAAAACGCACAATTGCAGCGGCAATAATGATATTGCTTGCCATACCCGCAACCATATTAATAGGCATGTATTACTTAGAGGACAGAAAATACACGTTCATTTCATTGCTCGCATTACTTGAAGCCATGCTGCCGTTTTTTCTGATATTTGAAGGAAGAAAGCCGCAGGCTAGAGAGCTGATTATAATCTCGGTGCTGTGCGCCTTAGGCGTTGCAGGCCGTGCGGCATTTATAATTTTGCCGCAATTTAAGCCTGTTGCGGCAATAGTGATAATATCAGGTGCGGCATTTGGCGGAGAAACAGGGTTTTTGGTGGGCGCAGTGTCGATGCTGGTATCAAATGTTATGTTCGGACAGGGACCGTGGACCCCATGGCAAATGTTTGCTATGGGCATAATCGGGTTTTTAGCGGGTATGCTTTTTAAGAAAAAACTTATATCAAGTTCACCGTTGCCCCTATCCATATTTGGCGCATTTTGCACGGTAATAATATACGGCGGCGTAATGAACACCAGCAGTGTGCTTATGTATCAGGCAAATCCGACGATGGAAATGCTGATTGCATCATATGCCGCAGGCTTGCCCTTCGACCTTATCCACGCCGCGTCAACATTCCTTTTCTTGCTGTTTGTGTCAAGAGCAATGCTTGAAAAGCTTGACAGGGTAAAAATAAAATATGGGATACTTGAATGAGCTGCTTCATCCAAGTATCCCATATTTTTGCTTTTGACGTTTGTTTGACTTTATGTGTGATCCGGCTTGCCTAATCAATTGTATATCAGCAGCTATTGCAATCAGTCATCCTCCGAACCGTCTGAGCTGCTGTCGAAAGCAGAGTCAGCGACGCTGTCATTTTCAGAGGAATCTTCATTGTCATCGGAGTCTGGAGAACTGCTGTCATTGTCATCAGTATTTGATGAGCTGTCTCTGTCATTATCATCTAAGTCTGATGAACCGTCACTGTCATCAGACTCGGGAGAACTTCCGCAATCGTCATCGTCATCGGGAGTACTGTCCTTGTCATCATCTGAATCATCAGTTGGGGAGGTACTGCTGTTTCCGCTGCCGTTGGGATAGGGAGGATTGCTGCTTGCATCGGGTCGAGTTGACGGGGATGGAGATTTATCCGGGGCTGCCGGCTGAGGCTTGTCGGTAGTTACAGGCGCGCTTTGCGGCAGCTTTTCAGAGGGAGCATTGCCATTTGCAGAAGTTGCAGGAAGTATTTCGGCTTCTATGCCCTTTGTTTCAAGAGCAGAGCAAATTTTGACTGAAAGCTGCTCCAGAAGCTTTTTCGCATTTGTTCCGCGAACTGACAAGTGCACTACATTCTTGTCAGAGGACAGATAGCTTTCCTCTGCGAGAGAAAGAACTATGGAGCTGATGGCTTCATCTAAATCCCAACCCTTATAGCTGCGCCCCTGCAAAAACGCTTTTGCATCCTCATTCGCGGCGCGAACCTCCAAAAGCTTCTCGGCACGGCTGACGCAAAGCTCAAAAGCAGGGTTGACCTCCAAATCAACAACGCTGGCTACCGCGCCGAACTGATAATACCAACCAACACAGGTCAAAGCAATCAGCGCAGCACAGGTCGCGGCATATTTGACAAGCCTGTATAAATTGGAGGTTTTATTAGCAGCAGTCTGCTTAGTTATTTCATCGTGTTCGGAAAGCTTTTCAATGGGAACATCTGCAATTGCACTGAAATCGGGGCGGGGGAGCTGCCCCACTGCCCTTATGAGGGAGGCTTCAATATTGGTTTTCATTTTGAAACACCCCCTGCTTTATAAGATGCCTTTTAAGCTTGCCGATTGCCCTGCTGTATCGGGAAAGAACAGTTGAAATGGGCTGATTAAGGTTTTCCGCAATTTCACGGTGACGCATACCTGACACAATGTGAAGCAGCACAACCTGACGCTCGCTTTCATCAAGCAGACCCATTGCAGAAGCAAGAACAATTCTATCTTCAATGTCGTCAATCATGGAATAATCATCGGGAGAGTTGCTGCCCTCCTCAATGGATACGGTGCGGCTGTTGTCGCGCATATAGTTTAAACTGAGGTTTCTTGCAATTGTAAACAGCCATGCCAAGGGCTTTCCTCTGGGCTGATATAGGTGAGCAGCGGCTCTTACTTTTAGATATGTTTCTTGAACTATATCTTGAGTGTCCTGAGGGTTTTTTAAAATTGAGAGAGTGAAAGCGTATACAGCCTGTTGTGACAGCCTGTACAATTCTTCAAGGGCATCCCTACTGTTGTTTGCGATTTTTTCAAACAGACTCTCATCAATACTTTGCTGCTTGATGCTTTCGGGTACCTCGTATCCTTGTACAACCGAGAATAACAGCATATGCTTCTACCCTTTCTATCTCCCTAAAAATTCACATGATACAGTCAAATTCTTTAATTAATTGTATCATATGAATTTCTTCGTGGCAAATTATCAGTCGTCATCCTCGCCGTCATTACCATCATCGTCTGCATCATTGTCAGCGAAAGTACTGTCAGCGGCGGGCTTGTCGGTAGTGGGCTTGTCAATGGCCGGCGTGCCGGCAGCAGGATTGTTGGCAACAGGCTTATCTGTAGCAGGCTTGTTGTCATCGTCATAGATGTCAGAGGGGGTGTCGTCGTC
>CAZAIU010000013.1:62362-66975 GCA_964485265.1 uncultured Oscillospiraceae bacterium
AGGCTTGTTGACAGCAGGCTTATCTGTAGTGGGCTTGTCGGCATCCTCGTCATCCTCGTCGTCCGTGTCGTCATCGTCATCGTCGTCATCATCTGCATCGTCAAGAGCTTCCTCTAATGCTTCAATCTCGGGGCTGTCCTCGAACTTGTCGCCAAGGGCATCCAAATGCTCCTCAAGAACGTCAGTGTCAATTTTATTATCCTTTGCATATTGCAGCAGGTCACTTACCCTAAGCTCGGCTAAGTCGGAGGGGGTTATGCTGCTGTCACCTGAGGCAAGCTTTTCAATTACTGCCATTTTTCCTGCGGAAACGTTGTTTTCCGCTGCGGTAGCCTCCAATTCGGGATTAAGCTTAATTGACTGTGTGGCGATTTGACCCTCTAATTTATGAGTCGCAAGACTGTCCTTGACGCATAGGCTTAATTCCTCAAGAAGCTTTGGCGCGGTTGTGCCCTCCTCGACGGAAATTAGGATGTCATTTTGCATGTTTGCACCCAAATACCCCTGTTCTGTCATTAAGGAAATAAGCTCGTTTATTATAACATCTGATTTGCCGTGCTTTTTTGTAAGACCGTCCAATAGATTTTTTGCGTCTGCATTAGCGGGATTTATTGCAACAACATTTCCCAAACGGTTGAATTGCATTTCAAAGCTGGGGTTAACATCTATGGACACAAAGGTGCTGGGCATGAGATAGTACATGGCAATTCCTGCAGCCATTAGAAGAAAACACCCGCAGGTTAGAATAATGCTCATCAAGCGTTTTTTTGTTTTTACGTTTTCGCTCATTTTTATAGCCTCCTAATATTGACATTTTTATGCCTTCATACATATAACACCTCACATTTCCTTTTTATCGCCGGATTAGTAAAATTTTCTTTATAGCATGAAATTAAAAGTGCCCTAAAGATCTAAGCGTATGTTTTAAACAATTTTAGAGAGCTTACCTAAAAACTAAAATACCGATTTGATATAGTCAAATATCAAATCGGTATTGTTTTAATATGCGCGGAAAAACAAACGCATACTAGCTGAGTTTTGAAATAAAATCTTGTAATTTATCCTCCCGGGAAATGGCAATGCGATTTAGCTGATACCTGTCACTGTCAGCTGTATTATAGCCGTAGGTTGTGGTCACAGCGCAATTGTAGTACTTAGAGGCAATCCTTGAAACATCAGCCGTGTAAAGTCCGTAGGGGTAAGAAATTGCATAAACAGGCTTTTTGGTAACGCTGCTCAATGCCTCCTTTGATAATATGCATTGCTCGTTAACCTGCTCTAAGCTTAGCTCACTTAGCTTGCAGTGCTCAACGGTATGACTTTGAAATGAAATCAAGTCACGCATCTCTGCTATTTGAGATTTTGTTAAAAAACCGCCTGAATCAATATAGCCTGAGACCATAAACACAGTTGCCTTCATATTATATTTTTTCAGTATGGGATAGGCATAAGTGTAGTTATCGGCATAGCCGTCATCAAAGGTAATTACGATGGGATTATTGTAGTTTGATAGTTCGTCAAGCTCATCAAGGAAAATCGGCGTGTATCCGTTTTCGGCAAGATAATGCATCTGCTCGTCAAAGGCATCAGCTTTTACAGATAATTCAGGCATGCCGATTGCTGTATCATTTATACTGTGATACATAAGAATAGTTAGGTTTTGCTGCTTTGCGTCTTTAATGTCAGTTGCTTCGGTGATAAAGCAGAAGGTCAGCACAGTAAGAAGAACCACAATTATACTTATTGTTATAAGTTTAGATTTTGAGGTAATTTTAAACACCACCTATACATAGAAACTTATTTGCTTTTTTAGCCGGTAAAATTAAACCTCGCTCCAATACCTATAATATTTGTAATAAACAAAGAAAATATTATAATAAATACTTTTGCTATTCCAACTTGCTGCAAAACTTTTCAGCACTGCTGTTTAATTTGCGTAACTGCATATTGAATGAATTCCTCCGCGTTGGGTACTTCTCCCTTACAGGGGATGTTTTCTTGAATTAGCTTTTCGCCTTCCGACTTATCGTTCTTTTTGTAAGCATAATCAATTGCCGCCTCCATATCTCGTTTTACCTCTGCCGGTGATACGCCGTGCTCCTTGGCGATTTTTCGATAAATATCCTTCATGTTCATAATAAGTACACCTCAATTAACTAATTTATTTAGATATTAAAAACATTATAGACGATTTAATCGTGCAATTCAAGAATTATAACTATTATATTCGTCCATAATTTGTAGTGTTATCTATTACAATTAGATAGAGGTGATGATGTGGACGATACATTTATTAGAAATAGAATCAGTGAATTACGTATGCAGAAGAACATTTCTGAACGAAGCATGAGTATTGAATTAGGTCATAGCCCAAGCTATATTCATAGTATTGTTTCTGGCAAGGCTTTGCCATCCATGACAGAGTTTTTCTATATCTGCGAATACTTTAAAATTTCCCCAAAGGAATTTTTCGATGAGGGGACAAGTAATCCGGGCTTGATAAGTGCGGTAGTCGAGGATTTAAATACACTGGACGAAAAGCAAATAGCTAATATTCATGAAATCATTAAGGGCTTAAAAAAATGAAGCAAGCGACAGAATGCCGCCTGCTTCATTTTTCTTCTTATCCTTGTATTTTATACACACGGTAGAATTCCTTTACCTGTTTTTCTAAAACAGCAAGTGCTTCTTCCTCTTTCCCATCCGTTCCGGAGTATTTACTTAGCAGGAAAAAGATTGGTGTATAAAAACTCATTGCCATGACCTCCGGATCAGCCTCAATAAAAATATTTTGATGGCTCATTTGTGCAAACAAAGCTGCCTGATACTGAATACTGTCATCAAAAAATAACTTTCTGAACAGGGCATATACCTGATCGTTCTGAAACTGTTCAATATTGCCCATTCTCCAAAATTTTGAAAGCAAGTCATCCTTTAGATAGAATAAGAATATTTTTTTGCTGAATTCTGCAAGGGCCTCGGGGTCGAATGTGGAATAAAAGGCTACTGCTTTTTCGTAATCATCTCCCGTTGGCAGCCCAAAATTTTCTGACATCTCCTCAATATGCTTCTCTATTTCTAACATAATCGTATCCAATATTTCCTGCTTGCTTTTATAATGCTTGTAAAGAGAGCTGTCTTTAATTCCGACCGCATCTGCAATGTCTTTGACGCTGGTTCCTTTATATCCTTTTTTTGAAAAAAGTGTTAAAGCTTCATAAGAGATTCTTTCTTTTGTCATCATACTGTATGTACCCCAAGCATTGCTTCCACCTGTTCCCTCTGTTCAAACAATACACACCCTCCGGTATGCTCCTGCAGAAGATGTCCGTTTGCTTGCAGCCCGCGAAACAGAGGAGAATTCAATGTGTCTTTTAAAGATGTATTTTTAACATTCGTATCCGAGTAAGGGGAAAAAGGACATGGTTCTGCTCCGCCGCGGGCATTGATATGAAAGAACCCTCTGCCCGCGGCAAGACAGCCGCCGGAGGTTTTCTCATCTCCCGGAAATGCGATGAACACCATCTCATCCACAGCTTCTCTGAGCAAATCCAGACGGTTCATCATTTCGTTTCTCGTCTCATCGTTCGGAGCAAGTGACTGAGTACTAGAATCTACCGGAACATATTCCACATAGATAACAGCCTTCGCCCCGGAGACTTTCAGCTTTTGAACAAAGTCATCCGAAAGGACTTCCTGCATGTTCTGCTTTGTAACGGTTACGGATGCACCAAAAACGATTCCCTTCTTTTTTAGCTGCTCCATGGCATTTTCCAGTTTGTGGTAGACTCCGTTTCCCCGCCTGGCATCGGTGGTATTCTGATTTCCTTCGATGCTTATAACAGGCATAAGGTTGCGGCTGCGTTCTAACAATTTTATGTAATTTTCATCAAGCATAGTGCCGTTTGTAAATATCGGGAAAAGAATATTAGAATGGTTTCCTGCTTGAAGAATAACATCCTTTCTGACAAAAGGTTCCCCTCCCGCCAGCAATATAAATTCTATTCCCAGCTCTTCAGCCTGCGTGAAAATACTGTTCCAATGGGCTTCTGTTAAAAATTCGTCCGTGTCACTGCGTCCGCATACGTCCTTGCAGCTATGATTTGCTCTTGCATAGCAACCCTTGCAGTGGAGATTGCATTGCTCCGTAATACTTGCAATCAGAAATGGGGGAATATGTTCGCCCTTCATTTCAGCAGTTTTCCTTTTTTCCCTTGCTTTTTTACTGGTCAATATATATTTTACCATAAACAAACTGGCTTTCGGATTTTTAAAGGATGCTTTCAAAATCCCGTTAACAATGTTTTCAACACCGTTGCTTAAATACTCTTCTAATTGTTTACCTGTTTCCATCTTTATTCCTTCTTTCTCTGGCTAGTGGTTACTAGCTTTGAGCTTATTATAGGCTAGTAGACACTAGCTGTCAATACCCAAAAATAAAGAATCAACTAAATTAATTTTTACAATTCCGCCTGCTCGGCCTAACCGATTTTTAGACTGATATATTACCGAAAACAATAAAACAAGGGATTTCTGCTGCTGGACACCGCTGTCCTTATAACAGAAATCCCTTGTTTTAATGGTGCTTCAATTATTTATAATTGTACGTACGT
>CAZAIU010000014.1:0-63020 GCA_964485265.1 uncultured Oscillospiraceae bacterium
GCAATAACGGTTCCGGCAGCAATGACGGTTCCGGCGGCAATAACGGTTCCGGCGGGGTTTCTCTTCCCAACTTGGACAGAGGTGATTTGCTTGAAAAATACGGCAAAGACATTTGTGTTATGGCACTTCAGCAGTATTACGATGAGACAGGCAGCGAGGACGCTCTCAATCTAATGGTTTCCATTGCTCAGCAGCAGAGAAATCTCGGCTCGCTGACAATATATAACCGAATAAATTCAACCACCGGTGAGTTTGTGCCTCTTTCCGCTATCGGCTCCGTTGCCGCAATGCGCTATGTTGAAAAAGACGGCGGCTCCTCCGCAACCTTAGCACAGGGTTCTTTGTACTACGGCTTCAAGGTCTACTCCGACAGCGTCACCAAGGGCAAGGCCGCCGCTGAGGTAGACTACATGACAAAAGCCGCAGCATACCAAAACGGCATACATATTTCAGAGGGCTACTCTTACGAGGTCTTCGGTATTGACTGCGTATATCTCAGCGGCTGCAAATTTGCCGTCGTGCGTACAGAAGCTGTTCGAGAACTTGTTGATGAGCTTTTTGCTCTGTTACTTGCATAAAAACCAACATACAGAAAGTGGTGAAGCAATGGCAGATTATCCAATAATCGCGGATGTATCCTCCTACATGGTGCAGCTTCTGCGTGAAAAGATGTGTCCGGAGCCTATTCCCTCCCCAAACAACATTGAGGTTTCCTCACCGGCAGATCAAGACGTTGATTATATTCTCGGTCTGTACCTATACGACATCAAGGAGGAGGGTGAAATCTCCGTTCCGCCCTTGATAGGCTCGGGCAAAACAAGGCTTAAAAAGCCCCCCCGCCCATACAGCCTGTATTATATGCTTTTTATTAACGGCTCCTCCCAAATGGGACTTAAGGCGGGAGACATACAAAAAATTATCGGACGGGCAGCTCAGGTTGTAAATGACCGAAGCACAGTTGACCCGCGTCAGCTTCAAAACTGGCTGGACACTAACGAGCCGCCGATTGTTTTCTCTCCTGCAAAGCTGTCTCTTGAGGACAAGGTTCGTGTTTGGTCAGCAATCAACAAGCCCTATCAGGTTAGTCTCTTTTATAAAGCCTGCCCTGTATTCCTATCCAGCGAAATTATTGTAGACTCTCCGCGCGTAACCGAGGCACAATTCTCACTGAGTATACGCGGAGAAGCAGAAACTCGATAGTATTCTTTACAAGCTGCAACCCTACGTTGTTATGCCGAACCGCTGTAAACCCCGCTGTCTCATCTTTTTAAGAACATTTTTATGTGAGACAATGCGAAAGGAAGGTAAAAATGGCAGTTGCCGTTATAAACCACCGCTTAGATCTTGCACTGCGTATCATTGATACCACCACCGGCAAACCCGTTGCAGGAAACGAGCTAAAGCTTTCAAGGGATGGCAAACCGCTTAATCCCATGGAAAAAGAACGCGGAACCCTCATTTTTCCGGAGCTTGGCAGGAGCGATTTTACTCTCACTGTCAGCTCAAGGAATTATGAGCAAACTATAATCCCTATCAGTTATTCCGAACTGGATGAGAAGCTGCCTCTTATGGAGCTTCAGCTCATCCCTACAAGCTCCAACATTATCCCTGTGCCCTGCCTCACCCTCGAGGGCTGTATGCCCGGCATAACCGAGCTTACTGCCGTCAAAATGGGTGCCTCCTCCTGTCTCATCCGTGAGTTTGAGCCGCGAAAAAGGCTTGCGACTATCTTTAACCCTCATAAACTGGAGCTGGACCGCACTCACTATGCACTGGTTGATCCGGACAAGCTGTGCTATGAGCGCTTCCGCATAGAAAAGAGGGTAAGTGACAGCTCGATAAGGCTTGATCACCTGCTTGAAACCGAATTCGGCAACTATTTCCCCATTTGTCCTGTTGTTTTCGGCAAAACCGCGGAGGACGGAAGCTACTGTTTACGAGTCAGGGACGACGCAAAAAACGTCAAGTGGCTGATTGGCTACAAAATTGGGCAAGAGCACCATTACATATGCCTTGACCTGAAAGAAAGCCGCATGCTGCCGGACGCCGCAGAAGAAGCCCCAAACAAAAAAGTGAGGAGTGATTGAAAAAAATGGGAAAACCTGTTGTGGCCGGAGGTGTTATTACATGCACCAACGGTCTAGGTCCCGGGCAGGTTTCAGGAGTCTCTGCTATTATGATTGGAGGCAAGCCTGCACTCACAATTGCCGACACCGCACCGATAATCAACGTTTGCCCCTGCGGAATGTGCAGCTCCCTTGCCAATCCCACAGTGGCGTCAGCAACGGCAGCCGCTTTGGGGGTGCTCACTCCCATGCCCTGTATTCCATCGCCTGTGGGCATATGGATTTGCGCAGGGACCCCGATGATCGGCGGCAAACCCGGCTTATCTTCAGATGCAACTCTAGTCTGTGCCTATGGAGGCACCATAACAATTCGCGACCCCGGTCAGAACACGGTCGGTTATTAAGCTTCACACAATAAAAAAATATATCCAAAAGGAGGTAGTTTTGGGTAATCCCAAAACAAGTGTAATTATGGCTGAATATTTATCTCCCGGTGTCTATGTAGAGGAATACGACTCCTCTCCCCGCGCTATTGAAGGTGTAGGCACCAGCACAGCCGGCTTCATTGGTATGACAGTTAAAGGTCCTACCATCGGCGCACCTGTACTTTGTACCAGCTTTGCAGATTTCCAGCGTCAGTTCGGCGGCTACCTTAGCGAGTTTTCTCATGGTGAGTTCCGCTATCTTCCCGCCAGTGTTGAACAGTTTTTCACAAACGGCGGCACGCGCTGCTTCATAAGCCGCGTCATCCCCGAAGATGCTAAGGTCTCCGTAGGTGAATCCGGCATTCTCTCTCTGCGCGCCGCAAACGAAGGCAAATGGGGCAACCGCATCCTTGCTTCCTTTACTACTGTTAACAAGCGCAAGCTACAGCTCATACGCAAGGAAGGCGACAAGGTTTATGTTGCAAAGAACATCGCAGGCTTTGCAGAGGGTGACCTAGTTGAATTTGCAGGCGAGATGAACCGCATTTCCGCAATTTTTGAAAACACCGTAACCTTCGAGCAGGACTTTGCAGGTGACCCCGTGGACACCGCTCTTGTCCCCAAGGCTCTTCTCTACTCCGTTGAGATGGATGTCACAATCCGTTATGAGAGTGAAATTGAAAACTACACCTGCGTTTCTCTCAACCCCACAGCTACAAACTATCTTGCCGAAAAGCTCCGCACCAGCAACATCGTAGTTGTTGAAAATCTTGATCCCGCCACAGATATTATTAATCCCGTTTCCGCAATTTTCGGCGAAGGCAAGCTTTCCGGCTCCATTGCCTTCACAAGCGGCAGCGACGGCACACTGGAAGCCGTTAATGCAGGCGTGTTCATAGGCGCCGACGGCGGTCCCGGAAAGCGCTCCGGCATCAACGCTTTCAAAGAAAACACCGTTGCCAGCATAATTTCGGTTCCCGGCGTTACTATCCCCGAGGTTATTGTATCTCTGGTTGCACACTGCGAAAACGAGGCTTCCCGCTTTGCTATTCTTGATGTTCCCAAGGATTTGGTAAAAACCGGCGACATTATCGAGTATCGCTCATTAGTTGACTCCACCTATGCCGCTTTCTATCATCCATGGGTGCAGGTTTTCGACCCCGTAACCAAAAAGCCCGGCTTTATCCCGCCCTCCGGAGCAATCGCAGGCGTTTACTCCCGCACCGATGTTGCCCGCGGCGTGCATAAGGCACCTGCTAATGAGGTTGTTCAGTGCACAGGTCTTTCTGTTAACTACAACACAGGCGAGCAGGACATCCTCAACCCCGCAGGCGTGAACCTTATCCGTGCTCTCCCCGGTCAGGGCATCCGCGTTTGGGGTGCTCGCACCGCAAGCAGCAACTCCTCCTTTAAGTATGTAAACGTTCGCCGTCTGTTCATCTTTGTTGAGCAGTCCATCAAGAACGCTACAAACTGGGTGGTTTTCGAGCCGAACAACTCTTCACTTTGGGCAAGAGTTCAAATGACCGTTTCCTCCTTCCTGGAAAACCTTTTCCGTGCAGGCATGTTCTCCGGCGAGACACCTGCCGAGGCATTCTTTGTTGACATCGGACCCACAACCATGAGCCGTGACGACATTATGAACGGCAGACTCATCTGCGAAATCGGCATTGCTCCCTCTCGTCCCGCTGAGTTTGTCATCTTCCGCGTAACCCAGTTCACAGCAGAGTCCGGCGGCGGCGCCGAGTAATATACCTATTGTACATAAGAATAAGGCTTATCCTAATATAAAGGAGCGATAGAATATGGCTATCAAGAATTCTTCCGAATTATATTATCCCTTAACAAAAATGAACTTCCTCGTCTCCGTTGACGAGGTGCAGGGCGTTGCCGCTTTCAGCGAAGTAACCGGTATTGACGCTTCTGTCGACGTTATTGAGTTCCGTCAGGGCAACTCTCACTCTCTGGCTCCCGTTAAAATCCAGGGTCTTGTAAAGCACGGCAACATCACCCTTAAGATGGGCTACACCCGGGGACAGGCATTTAAGGACTGGGTCGTTAAGTGCGTTGACGAGCATCGCGGCGAAACTCCCCGCCGCAATATCACAATCGAAATGATCGACATCAACGCAGGCGTTCCCTCCTCCATCGTAGAGGCACCCACCAGCAACCTCATTTGGGTTCTTAAGGACGCATGGGTCACAAAGTACACAGGTCCCGACCTCAACGCTTCCACAAGCGAGGTCGCAATCGAGTCCGTAGAGATTGCATACGAAGAGCTTACAATCCCCAACTGATTTGTTCTCTTTCTGCCGTGGCGGGGATTATTAGCCCCGCCACGGAACACTATAGGTGCAAGCTACTCTGCGCCCAATTATCCATCACTCTAACATACATGTGCACTTCATGGGAGGAAAATAAACTATGACCACCGTATATGACTTTGAGCTTCCCCGAGGCTACGTTGACTCTTTAGGAGAGGTTCACAAGCGGGGAAAAATGCGCCTTGCCACAGCAGGCGATGAAATTGCCGCAACACGTGATCCCCGAGTCCTTTCCAATCCCTCCTACCTCACTATTGTCATTCTTGCCTCTGTTATCACAGAGCTTGAGGGCATGGACACAATAGTACCTAACCTAGTTGAACGCTTCTTCACGGCGGATCTTGCATTTTTGCAGGATATGTACCAACGCATTAACAGTATCAATCCCCCCACGATGACCGTTGTGTGTCCCGACTGCGGAAAGACACACGAGGTACCCGTAAATTTTACTCGAGAGGGATAACACTGTACCCCGAGGAGGAGCTTTACAGGGAGATGGGCTTCATCTCCTATTATTTCCACTGGAGTCAAAATGACGTTATGACGATGGATCACAGCAGCCGACGCCGCTGGTGTGAGGAAATATCCTCCATCAACAACAGTCTTAATCCCTCAGACACCAAGAACCGTAAGGAAAAAAGTATTCTGGAGCTGGGTCGCAGATAGTGCCCTATTAAGCGGAGGTAAAAGGTATGGCAGCAAGCATAGCAGACGACAACATACTGGTCAAGAACCAAGGCAAGCACCCTCTTGTCAATTTTAATTTCATGCTTAGAGTTGAGCTTCTTTTTGACCTGCCCTGCAAAAGTGTCCACGCCTTCTCCCGCGAGCTGGAATACGATTACATACAGGAGGGCGGACTTAACGACTACGTGCATATGCGCCGTAAGCCGATTTCTAAGCCCTTCACTCTTGAAGTTGAGAGATATGTGGGAATAGACTACTTTGACCCCATGCCCTTAGGTGCTGATTTGGCTCTTCCGGTTATTCTTTTTGTAAGCCGCTATGAGGATTACTTTATTCCCTTTATGGTTGCAAGAACCTATGTATTTACCGGCTGTACGGTAATGAAAAAAACCTTCGGTGAGCTCACCGGCGACAGATCCGGACTTCTGGTTGAAACCACCACTCTGGGCTATCGTGAAATGCTTTGCGTAGACATTCCATGGAGTATGTCGGCTCAAAAGTATGTTGGCAACAACACAGATAGCGCCAGCAATGCATTGTCCCTTATGGAATCCCTTGAGCATATAAAGCAGCTTTCTCAAAGCGCTTATGACAAAATCAAAAATGCAGCCAACGAAGCAAACACGGCGCTTATTGATATTAAGCAAAAAATCAGCGCTCTTCCTTCCGCGATTTCCGCTGCGTTAATTCAGACTTCAACAGCTCTTTCAAACCTAGAAAGCGCAAAACCAAAGCTTAATCCTGCGCAGGTTGCTTTGAAAACCGCACAGGATGAAGCCGCAGAAAAGCGCACGGATGCAATCCAAAAGAAAGCCGAAATGGATGCTGCAAAAAATGCAGTTTATACCGCGAAGCAGGCCGACAATGCAGCAGTAGCAAGACTTAAGGAAGCAGACAATGCAGTAACGGCAGCCAATTGGAAGTTTGATTCTCTCAAAAAGAAGAAAGAGGATGCCGAAAATGCTGAGAAAAAAATCAACGAAGCAATTTCAGCTGTAACACAGGAAGCAACCTCCGCAAAAACAAAGCTTGAGGACGCCAAAAAAACTCTTCCCGCCGCCGAAAAAGCCGTTGAAAGCGCAAAAGCCGCTGTGGAAAACGCCGAAAAGGCAATAAAGCCTGCCAGAGAAAAGCGTGATGCCGCTGAAACGGCTCTTGCAGACCTGAAAGCACAGACGGAGGATACCTTCGACGAGCTTTATGACTCCAACGCTGCGCAAAATCAAGCTCAATTTGCCGCAGACGCTGCAAAGGATGAGCTTGAAAATGCTGAGAATGCCTTGACGGACGCACAAAATGCAAAGGAAGAGGCTCAAAAAGCCCTTGACAATGCCAAAAAAGAAACCGAAGCCGCACAAAAAAAGCTGGATAATTTGCAAAAAGCAGACGATTCAAGTGATGAAGCCCTTACAGCGGCAAATAAAGATGCGGAAGACAAAGCAAAGGCAGCAAAGACAGCGCTGGCCGCAGAGACAACGGCAGAGAATGCGTCCGCTAATGACGCGAAGGCTGCCGGAGATGCCAAAGCCGCGGCAGACAAGGCTGCCGCCGCCGCAAGCGATGCGAGGTTTGAGGCAGACAGCGCCAAAAAGCAGGCCTCCGAAGCACAGCAGGCAGCAAAGGATGCCGCCGAGAAACAAAGCAGCGCCGAAGCGCTGGTTGCCGAAATCAAGGCTTCCTCCGCCGATTCTTCCGAGGATTTGACCAGCGCGGTTTCCCGTGCCGAAAAAGACCTTGAATTTGCCAAACAGCAAAGTGAAAAGGCTTCGAATAGAGCTGCTGCCGCAGACAGTGCAGCCAAGGAAAAGGATCAAGCCTCCAAGGAAAAAGCGAATGCTGCAAAGCTGGCAGCCGAGGAAAGCGAAAAGGCAGAAAAAACCGCCAACGCCTCTAAAGCTGCTGCTGAAAAAGCACAGGCTGATAGAATTAAGGCTGATGAAGCCGCCGAGAAGGCACAAGCTGCTGTAATTGATCCCAAAAACAAAGATTTTAAGGACAACACAGCCGTTGAAGCAGCTCAGAAGGAGCTTAATGATAAAAAGAATGCTCAAAAACGTGCAGAGGACGAGCTCGCCGCCAAGACCAATGCCATTTCACAGGCAGAGGAAAACATTACCCAAAAGCAAAATGCCCTCACCGCCGCAAAGTCGTCACTGGACAACAGCGGCACTGGAGCTTCGGGAGCGGCTGGGAAAAAAGCGTCCCACGATGTGAAACTTCAAGCAGCGCAGCAAACGCTTGACAGTGCCAATGCAGAGCTTGCAGCCAAAGACAAGGCTGTCGCGGACTGTCTCAAGTCTCAGCGTGATGCCGAAAAAGAGCTTTCCGCTGCAAATTCTAAAATATCTGACTTAAACGGCAAAGCTGTTTCTTTGGATGCAAAGCTTAAAGATCTTAGAAAAGATGCGGCAAATGCCAAAACTGATACGAAAAGATATATAGAACCTTTTAAAGAGGCTGAAAGTGCCAAAGCTGCGGCTGACAGCGAGCAAAAAGCTGCTGCGACAGCAATAGCTGCAACCGGCTCTGCCCTTCGAAGCGCAAGAGCTGCATATGCGCCAACGGAAAGTGCCTACAAAGAAGCAAAGGCCAGTTCAGATGATGCCGACAAAATCGCCAAGGCCAAGCTTAAAGAAAAAACCGACATTGAGAACGACATCAAGTCAAAAACGCAGACGCACAGACGCGCACGGGAAATTCTAAGTGCACTTGAAGCTGCGCAAAAGTCCTCCGACACACGTCAAAAATCCTGCCAGTCTTTGTCGGATATTATTCCAAAAAAGGTTTCAACCTGCGATACAAAGAACAAGTCCGTTCAAAACTCAACAGAGCTTGCCGAAGCTCAAGAGCATTATCCCGAGGTTCAAAGCAATTCTGCCGATGTACTCAAGGCACTTAGCACCATTAAGGCTAACCAGACCTATTTTGCCAACTGTATTGCAAGTCAGGCAAGCTAGGCAGTGGATTAAGCCGTACCCTCAAAAGGAGAACAAGACATGCTGACACTAAAAGAGCCCCTCAAACTAAATATTGATGCCGGCTTGACTACAGTGTCGGAGGATATGTACGAGCGCATCTCAGGCAATTACGGAATCATGTCCTCACATATAACTCCAAAGGAGCTGCTGTTTTATATGTCAGCACCTCCTGAGCTTCCGGATGATTTTGGCGGAATTACTACTATCGGAATACAAAACAGCATTTCCGACAATCGGGCAATCACCATGGATGTGGTAAATAACGTTATAAATCGCATCCTCATTTCAAGCACAAATGCCTTTACCTATCAGGACGAGGTTTACATTGAAAGTGTTTTGCACAAGCTTGGAATAACCAATATCTCTCTGTTTATGAAGCAGATCCAAAAGCTTACAGATGAGCACGTTTCAGTTCGTCAACTTATTTCTCTATACAATCAAGAGCTAAAGCTGCAAAGACAGTCTGCCCTTCCCGAGGAAGCTCAAGCCGCCACGGGAGATACTGATGGAGCCGTTCATGCCGGTTCACCTTCAAATGTGTCCCCATATTTTCTTCACGACCGAATATACAAGCGTTTGGAAACCCAAGAAATATACAACATAGTAAATTCATTCCAGCAGGAGCAAACTCATTATTTTGGCACCTACCACAAAAATCAGCTAAAAACCGCTGAGCAGCTCTACGTGAGCAATATGCTTCAGCTCACTGAGCTTAGGCAGCAGGTCTTAGGTGACAGAACGCTCATTATGAAGCATAGTGCCAACCACTTTGAGCTTGGTGATCTTACCGAAGCGCCAAAAAACGAGGAAAATGTTTTGTCTCAAGCCGCCGCTGCCTCTCTAATTTCCACCTTTGAGCATGTTCTCGTTCATCAGCTTCAGCAAAGAGGGGTGCCCGCAAGCGGATGGCTTAGTCTGGAAAGTGTACTGAGCGAAACCATTGAAAACACCATTGCCCGCTTTCAAAGCTATCACAGCGGCGATGCAATATATATGAATCGGGGCATGGACTTGAGTCTCGAAATTACAAGCCTGCACCACGATGAGACAGAGGTTTTAGAAGAGCTGATTTCAATGCGCACACAGCTTGCCGCAATCGGCAGCAACGCACACAGCTCATTGGAAATGTCCGAAATTTCTCCCCTGCTTCTTTACCAGCTTCTTCAAAATTCCTCCACAGAGCATACCTTTGAGGACAACACATTTTTAGAAGAAACCAAGAAGCTTAGCATACAAAACAGCAGTGAAATAAATCAGAAGCTCATCAGCCGCATTGAAGGCTCCTCAATTTATGATATAATTGCCCCTATTGCAGGAGTCCCATCAGAAGAGCCGGAGCCGGATAAGCGCATATCTCTTGAGCATCCTTATTTGGCTGATAAGGATATCCCCCTTGATTTTAAAGCAGCTGAATCTGGGGAAAACGCTTCTCAGCTCCCGTCATCTGAAATCACAAGGCTTACACAGCAGTTTCTTTCTCAAGAGATTTCCGGCGAGTCTAAGCCGGCTTCAGCCTCCTTTCAGACATCTCCGTCAACTTTTGAAGCGCCCAAAACAATTGAAGAAATTGAGCTTGAGTATAACGTTCACGCAGACTCAGAGCTGCTTAAAGAAATTGTGTATCGCCAAGAATCCCCCAGCACCGTCCAAGAGGAGGAGCATCCCCCAAAAGACTTTGCCCCCGTGCCTGCTTCCGAAGAGCTTCGAACGATGTGGGAGAAAACTGTTTTACCCACCGCTCCCCAAGGGGATATGCAGCATGAAATAATCGCAGAAACACACAATCCAAGATTTGGAGATAGCCTTGTTCCCGAGCTAAGCTATGATAAGCCAATGACTCTTGAGCATCCGTCCTTGCCGGGGGACAAGATTCCCCTTGATTTTGAAGCTGCTGAGCCCGCGGAAAGAGTTCTTCAGCTCCCGTCATCTGAAATCACAAGGCTTACTCAGCAGTTTCTTTCTCAAGAGATTTCCAATGAGTCTAAAACCACCTCGGTTTCTGAGCAGATATTTCCCACAGCTTATGAAGCTTTCAAAACCGTAAGAGAAATTGAGCTTGAGTATGACGTTCGCGCAGGCTCCGAGCTTCTTAGAGAAATTGTCCAGCGTCAAGAATTTCCCGGCTCTGTTCAAGAGGCGGAGCATCCCCAAAAAGACTTTTCCCCTGTGCCTGTTTCCGAAACGCTTCGAACCATGTGGGAGAAAACAATTTTGTTTGCCGCTCCCCACGCTAAGATACAGTATGAAATAAGTACAGAAAATTTTAAACCGAAATTTGGAGACATTCTTATTCCAGAGCTAAGCTATGGTGCTCCCATAAAGGCAGGCTCCGATGAATATGAACCGATAGACAAAAGTCATCCGCTCACAGACGATGAAGCACCGCCCGAGCTTATTGCTCAGGAGCTTGCTGAAATAAACCAGCGAAACCGTGAGCTGTTTCAGTCAATGCAGGGTCTTCGGGCAGAAAAAATAGCTGAAAGCATACCTATTCCCGATGCACCCAAAACCATGAGTGATGCTTTGAGGGCGTTAGAGCACCCAGAAGCTGTGCTTAAGGAGCTGCTGAGCGCTCCCGTCGCCACCGAACACCCACAGCTTCCAATAAACCCCACTGCTTCCGCATACCTTGAAAATGCAGACCCCGTCTCAAGGAAAGTGGTTGAAGCTGTAATGCGCTACGAGCGTGATCCTCAGTCGGCAATTACTGAGGGAATCATTCGCTCGGGAAGTCTCGGGGACTTCAATTCCGTTGCAACCATTCACGCTCCATCGCAAAAGGAAAGCCTCGTTGAAACTCAGCGTTTGGCACGTGAAACAGTTAAGCTAACAGAAAAAACAGACAGTCTGCTTGAACAATACAAGGAAACTCCCACTAAACGGCAAACCGCTTACTTTGAACCGTCACGTCCTCCGCAAGTGCCGATAATACACAAGCGGGAGCAGAGCACCTTTTCAGAGGAACTGCTGGAGCGTCTTGAACAGCAGCGTACAGCTCAAACAGTTTCAACCACCGTCAGTGAAAATGTCAACAAGCAGGAAATCCACCAAATTGCCCAAAACCAGGTGAATTCTCAAGTAATTACCCAGACCACAGAGGATATAACTCAGCTTGTTAACCGCACACTTGCAAAGCAGATGAATACTATCTCAGATAGGGTATATCAGCAGATGGAAAAACGGCTTCAAACAGAACGAAGCCGCAGGGGACGCTTTTAAGCTATACCGCAATTATAAAGCTCTGAACGAAAGGAGAGTCTTGTTATGCCGATGGGTGTTGGGCAGCAATTTTTAGCAAGTCTTACAGGTAACATAGAGCAGGCAAGACTCATAATTTACGATTACCGTGGGAGCAGCATCAAAGCTGAACAGAATACAAAGCTTGCTCATATAGCCGGCAAGGACATGACCGCTGCTGCAAAAGCAAAGGCTGTTTCCGGAATAAAGGCAAAAGCACTGCAAAAAATGAACAATTTTCGCACTGCGGCAACCTCTGCCGAGGGAACCGATATACCTGTAGATGACCCAAGCAAAACAAAGACCTTCCTTGTTCACTTCAATCCTTCTCAGCTCCAGGTTTACGCCTCAAATATTTCAGAAAAAAAAGCTGACGCTTCCGGAAAGGACCCCGTTCAGGACTCTGTTACAAAGGCAAAAATGAATATGTCCGTCACCTTGTTTTTTGATGAGATGAACGTTTATGACAGCTTCATGGCAGATAAGTTCACAATGGGTGCATCAGTTTCGGGCGCAAAAAATGTCGCTGCGGCAATAATGTCGGCAACTGGTAAGAAAAAGTGGTCTGTTCAGGACGAGGTTGAGGGGCTTATCGCCGCCTTGCGGGATCCGTTTACAAGAAACGTGTCCTTCCGTTGGGCCGAATTTGTATTCACCGGTCAGCTTAGCAACGTTTCCGCTAAATACACCATGTTCTCCACCTCCGGTCATCCCGTAAGGGCACAGGTGCTCCTTCGTGTTCAGCACGAGATGGACGATGTATATCTCAAGAGATGGTATGATAACTATGCTGAGGTATTTAAGGGCGAAGGCAGCAGCTTAACGGGAATAAGCCAAAAAATGGGTAATATTATAAATCTCAACTTGTAGTTTTCCTAAAATTCAATTTAACAGCATACTGCAAGTATAAGAATTTATTTTTTAGAAGGGAGCAAGGTATATGGGTTTTATGGACACAGTAAAAACTATGGCAACAGACGCCGGAAAAAGTGCTCTTGGAATAGTGGAAAAGGCAAAGCTCATTCTCCACACCGTAGATTCACCTGAGCTAAATGACGATGATTTTATGGGTCAAACCATGAGTATTTTGTTTGGAGATTCGCCTTCGCTTCCTTCTCCGAGTGTTGGTACACATATACTGGAGGTTCAATATAATCCTGCCTCAATTTCCTTGCAGGCAAATGCTCAGCCAGTTCCTTTTCAATACCTGCAAAGCAACATTGACAGCGGTATTCCTGCTCAAAACATGCGTGACCCGTCCGTTGTTTTAACGGTTGACCTGTACTTTGATGACATGAACACGAAGGATGCCTTCATGATAGACAAGCTTCGCCTTTCTGCCGGCGATATTGTAACGGCAGGAGCCGGCATTGCAAGAGCCATCAAGGGCAAAAGCTACTCCGTTATGCCCCAGACAAACGGAATTATTGCAGCCCTCATTCGTGATGAAACTCGCACAGTAACCTTCAAGTGGTCAGATATGAGCTTTACGGGCGAGCTTTCCGAGGTAAGTGCAAACTATACAATGTTCTCCGTTTCGGGCAGACCTGTCCGAAGCTGTGTGAATCTTCGTATCACTCAGCAGGTAAGCGCATCGGGCGATACATCCTACTGGACGAGGGCATTTGATGGTGCCTTTGGCAGCAGCGCAGATGCCGCATCAAGCGGCGGACGCTCCTTTGCAGACCGCTACGGAAATCTGCTGAACATTGGCTTTTAATTAAGATTAAAAAAGGAGGTCAGCCACATGAATAATCTTACTGGTGCAGGCGCGGTTGGAGCAGCCGCTCCGCCGTTAACCTACAGCGACCTCCAGTCAAAATACAACGATTTTGCATTTCCAATGGCTGATGTTTTTATTGGCGAAAAGCCTATAGCTCTTGCAGACGGTCCTAGCATCGCGATAAACGATATTCGCGTTGAAGTCACCAGCGGCTTTGAGGCTTCAATGGCAAGCTTTAAAATCTACAACGTTTTTGACACAAACAAGGGTCAGTTTAGATATGAAGGTCTTAAATCTCAGATTTTCATGGGTGCTCCTGTTACAATAAACATGGGCTACATGGAAGCCATGGAAAATGTTTTTGTCGGCTTTATCGCAGGTGTTGCCTTTGGCTATCAATCCGACGATTTGCCCTACATTGAGGTAACGGCTATGGATGTTAAGAGTATCATGATGGGCGGAACCTATTCCTATCAGCTTACCGCCAAAACCTATGGTGAGGCAGTTTCGGAGATTTTCAAACGAACAGGCTACGAAAAGCTAAAGGCGGCAGGCGGAATTACAGAGCTTGCAATTGACAGCACTCCCGATAAAAAGTCGCCTCCCACAGCTCCAGGCGCTCCGGCTGCTCCCGAATCGCAAAAGGAAAGCGCAGAAACTATCGAGATGGTTGCGGAAAGTGACTATGAGTTTGTTGTGAAATCTGCTAAAAAATTTAACTTTGAATTTTTTATAGACCGCGGAACCGTCCGTTTCCGCAAGGCAAAAAGTATTACAGCACCACTTGCAAAAATTGCAGTGGGCAGCGGTATTGTAGATTTTCACGTTGAGTACAGCATTACAGGCCTTGTCGGTAAGATTGAAGCCCGTGCCATGGATGCAGGACAGGGAAAAATCATATCCGCTAAGGGCACGAGAGAGGGCACAATCTCCACCTCCGGCAAAGCAGAGGGACTTATCGGCAAAGCCTCGAAGGTATACATTGATCCCTCCATCACCTCACAGGAGCAGGCTGATGCCCGTGTTGCCTCGCTTATGGAGCAAATGAGCTATCGTCTTGGCTCATTGGACGCAGAATGTGTCGGTATTCCCGATTTAGTGCCCGGGCGCTTTGTAACGGTAACCGGAATGGGCGCACCCGCCGACAACAATTTTTATATTACCTCCGTCATCCACGAATTCCAGCCTGAGGGCGGTTATAGAACGAAGCTTAAGGGCTGCGCTTCGGAAATAAAGCCAAACGGAGTTGACTCGGCAGTCGGCGCACTTTCCGGCTTGCCCTTTTAACACACCAATAAGCCAAATGCAGCATACGAAGGAGGCAGCTTATGGCTCTTTACGATATTCTCGATGAAATATCCGAACGTAAAATTACAAAAACCGAAACCGGCGATACTCGTATTTACGGCGTTATGATAGGCATCGTTGCGAAAAATTATGACAAGGATATGCCTGGGCGGGTATGCGTAACCATTCCCACTAGGGATAAAAGGGCAGATGAGCTTAAGTGGGCGCGAGTGGTGATGTCTTCCTCCGGTAGCGGTTGGGGACACTACTTTCTTCCCGAGGTGGGCGATCAGGTTGTGCTTGCGTTTGAAGGCGGCAATATTGAGCGGCCTTATGTGGTCGGCTGTGTGCCAAAGGACAGCGATAAGTTTCTCAATGGTTCTGTGGATGAAAAAAACCGCACAAAACGCATCGTTACGAAGCATGGAAGTATGATTTCCTTTGATGACAGTCCCGATGACAAGGACGGCAAAAAGGACAAAATCACCATTCAAACCGCAGACAAAGCACACACCATTCTGTTGGACAATGAGGCACAGAAAATCCGCCTTGCAGACAAGTCCGGTGATAATCTGATAGAAATGAAGACCGAAGACGGCACAATACAGATAAAAACAAAAAGCAAGCTTACTATTCAGGTGGGAGATACAATAAAGCTCTCTATGAATGGTGACAGCGGTGTTTTGAAAATTGAAGCAAGCCAATTTACCGTTGAAGCCAGCAACCAGATTGGTGCTAAAACTGACGGCATGCTCAAGCTTGAGGGCGGCACAATCGCACAGAACGCCACCTCTGCCTTTAAGGCTGAAAGCGGCGGAGCAGTAAAAATTTCCGGCGCTCCCATTAGCATTGGATAACCCCATTCCATTACCTTTCCAATAAGCGATTTTCAAGGGAGGAAAGCTCTATGCAGCAGAAATTCTTGGGAACAGGCATGAAATTCCCACCGCAAATTGATTCAGGTACAGGACGCTTTGCCATTTCCTCCGGTGGGCAAAGCGTTAAAGAGTCAGTTTATCTCATTTTAATGACAAACCGCGGAGAGCGTTGGCTTGAGCCGGCCTTCGGAAGCCACCTTATGAGTTATACCTTTATGGACACCTCGGTAACCATGCTGTCAATGCTTTCCGATAACATAAGAAATATGATTCTGTCGCAGGAGCCGCGTATTTCTGATGTCGACGTGGAAATTGATGCCGAATCAAAAGAGGGCTGTCTGATTATTTTTATAAACTATACCTTAGCAGCAACCAACACTCAGGACAACATGGTGTTCCCGTTTTATCTTAACGCAGTAAGAGAGGAGGAGCCATATGAGGCATACTGATGAGCTTATAATTGACACTAGAAGCACTGATGATTTGCGTCGGCGTTTTGCAGAGCTGGTCTCCTCCTATACCCCCGAATGGCGTTTTGATCCGGAGCAGCCCGACATTGGTACAGCCTTGGGCTTAATATATCTCAACCAAATGTCGGACAATATCAAAAGGCTTAACAGGCTTCCCGGCAAATACCACACTGAATTTGCAAACCTTTTAGGCATATCCCTGCTGCCTGCATATCCATCCTCCGGAATTTTGGTTGCCGAGCTTGCCTCGGATACCATTCCCGGAGTTGCTCTGCCCTGCGGCACTAAGCTTTTGGGTGAAACAGCAAATGGTAAGCCTGTGATTTTTGAAACTGTCAGCGATATTTATGTTACCTCCGCAAGGCTGACAGATTTGGTTGCCATTTCCCCAAAGCGCGGCAAGATAATTCCTATCATGAACGGTCCAAGACCCTTGAACCTTTTTGCCCCCTCCGCTGATATTGAAGCTGATTTATCGGAATCAGAGCCTGAAGCTGCTCCGCCGCCATTTTCACTGTTTGATTTTGATGCAGACGGTATTGAAAAAAATGCCCTGCTGCTGTATCACAAAAGCATATTTGACGCTCAAGACGGTATGAGCATATATATAAGACCTATTGCTCCAGATGGCAGCTCCCTTGCCGATGAGTTTGCTGACAGCAAGCGCTATCAGTTCATGCGAAAAACCGCTGAGGGACTTGTCTCCATGGACAGTGTCACTGTCTCCGGTGATGCAATAGTCCTAAAGCAAGCCGAGAAAAGCGAAAGTGTCACAATTGGCAGCAATGAATTCTTTGTTCTGTGCCTCAAGCGAACAGAGCCTGTAGCAGATGATATTATACTCTCTGATCTTCGCATTTCTGCCGTTTGCGATGAAGCTCCCCCAGAGTTTGTGCTTCACGGCAGCGATGAGGAAGATTCTCAGGAATTTATGCCCTTCGGGGAAACGGCAAATCTTTATGATGAATGCTACATCGGTGATGACAGGCTGTTTGCACAGGAGGGTGCCGATGTTCGTATGCGCTTCAAGCTGTCCTCTCAGGACAAGCTTGTAACCTTTACCCCTCAGCAGGAGGAAGCGGAATTAAAGGTAATAAAGCGCAAGCCTCAGGCTGTGCTTTTCAGCACCGTAACAACCTCTCCCGAGAAAATATCTGTTGAATACTACAACGGCTTAGGCTGGAAAAAGCTTATATGCAAAACCGACTGGTCAGAATTATTCAATGGTAAAAACGAGGGCGAAATGGTTCTGTCCTTTATCTGTCCCGATGACTGGAATCCAATAACCAACGGCGGCTTCAACTCCCGTATGCTGCGCATGCGCATCATACAGGCGGATAACTGCTACCTTCAGCCTTGTATCCACACCATGCCTAAAATCTCAGGTCTTATGCTCTCCTGCACCTATGAAAGCGCATGGAAGCAGCCGCAATTGCTTCAGCGCGCTTGCGGAACTCAAACCTTTGACCTCACCGAATTGCTTCTGTCCGCAAAGCCCTTCCCCGCTTTCACCCCTCTGCCCTACAGCTGCGATGCTCTGTATATGGGGCTTGATGAAAAGCCGGAAGGTGCACCTCTCAGCCTTTTGTTTGATGCTGCCGAGAGTGTTTTGCCGGATGATAATCCCCTCACCTTTGAATATTCGACTATTAACGGCTTTAAGCCATTAAAAATTATTGACGGAACAAAAAGCCTTACCCGCTCCGGAACCATTTTGTTTTTGCCGCCAAACGACTTTGCCGCTGTTAAAGTCGAGGGCACCAGTCGCTTTTGGCTGAGACTTACCGACGTGAGTGAGCTTTCAGGCAAGCCTGCACGCTTCCGTCCCGTTATACGTCAGCTGCTCATGAATGCTGTTGATATCCGCAATCAGGAAACAATGGATGAGGAAGCATTTTATATTGACGCTGCGGCGCCAAACATGACCTTTCCCCTTGCTGCCGAAACCATATATACAACGCGCGTTTACGTCAGCGAAATGCCCCGCTACTCTCCCTCCGCAATGGAGCAAATGGCAAGACAAATGCCTGACCGAGTACGCATAACCCATGATTTTTTTGGAAACATTACCTCTTTCTTTGTTCTTTGGGACGAGGCGGAAAGCTTTGACAACTCCCTTCCAACTGATCGTCACTACATAATTGATCGCATGAACAACACGATTTCCTTTGGAGACGGCGTTCATGTTATGATTCCTCAGGCACAAAGCGGCGTTGCCTTCACAGTTCAGGCTGTCTGCTGCAACGGTCAGGCAGGCAATCTGCCTGCCGGTGCTGTGAACACAGTGTTTGACGGTGCAATGTATCTGGGCAGGGTTTACAATCCAATAGCGACCTATGGCGGAAGTGACCTTGAAACCGTTGCAAGCGCACAAAGCCGCGGAGCTTCAATTGTCTGCGGGCGCAACCGACTCGTCAGCGAGCCTGACTTTGTTCGCGAAGTATTCGCTTTCTCCGATGCAATTGAAAAGGTAAGCTGCGTTGCAGGCTACGACATTTGGGGTGAAGAATCCCCCGGCACCATTACCATTGCTGTTATGAGCCGTGACTATGCCGACGGCGCATACTCCTTTACAGGTCTTCACGACAGCTTGAAGGCACGTCTCCTATCCCGAAGCGAAGCGACCGTAACCGAGGAATCACTGTGCCTGTGTGAGCCGTCATATGTGCGCGTGTCAGTTGATGTGTGGATGCAGGTCGAAAACGTTGCCCACTCCTTTGAGGCGCAAAATCTTATTCTTGACAGCATTAATGCTTTTCTCGATCCCCTTGGCCGTGACGGTCGCGGAGGCTGGGACTTGGGAGTTTTGCCGACAGATACTCAGCTAAAACAAATGCTCCACTCCCTGCGTTTCCGTGGATTTATTACAAAATTTATCGTTACCGCCCGTTATGTGGAAAAGGCCGGTGCCCATGAAACAGACTTGGATCATTTGCCGCCGAATCCCTTTGCAATTGCAATTAACGGAACTCACCGTGTTTTTATGGAGCTGGAAAACCACTGATTTAGGGAGGAAATAGCGTGAAATAACTTTCACACTTTACTCAAGATTAAAAAAATAATCATCTTATCATTCCTTTGCCTTGTTTGATAAGATGATCAGTTTCATTACAATTTGTGCCGATGCAAGTCGGCGGAATGGATGATTATTATGCTAAACAGTATCGACCTCAACGACAAAAGCTACGACGAGCTTTTAGGCGAGGCACTGGCTCAAATACCTCTGTATACCGACGAGTGGACAAACTTCAACGTTTCAGACCCTGGTATAACCTTCCTTCAAAATCTAACTGCTTTTAATATTCTTCAGCAGGAGAATTTAAGCACTGTAACAGAACAAATCCGCCGCCGTCTTTTGGGTCTTGTGGGATATACTGCTCATGATAATGCACCCGCAACGGTTCTTGTTCAAGCTCCAATGGATAGGACGCTTTCCCTGCCGGCACATTTTTCTATGAAAGCCGGCTCTCTCAGCTTTGAAACCCCCTATGCTACCGACACTGATTTGTGGTTTGTGAAAGCCGTGTATTCGGAAATATCCGGCGAATACAGGGATATAACCCGCTTGCTTGACCCCAAAAACAGCTCCTCCGCTGCGGTTTTCGGTCAAGCACCTGAAGCTGGCAGTTCTCTCCTGTGCATTTTGCAGGGCGAGCCTGAGCCGGGTTCAGTTCTCCGCTTTTGGGCACAGGTGCCCGAGGGCAATAAGCGTGTCCCCTTTGAGCCTGACAGTATCGAACCTAAGTTTGCGGATACCCGCTGGCAATACTATACCGCATCGGGCTGGCAGGAGGTCGAGGCTCATGACAAAACACACGGATTTCTTGTAGGCGGTGAAATCACCCTTACCCTTGGAAATGATGTGCCCGAGCTTTTCCCTGAAACGCCAGTATACGGCTGTGCCGTTCGGTGCCTGCTTGGTGAGCATGAATACGACACCGTACCCCGTCTGAGCACCTTTTCAGGCAACCTTTTTCCCATGCTTCAACAGAGGACAGGTGCTGCCTCCCTTGTTTTTGACGGCAGTAGCTGCATAACAATACGCAGCAGTCTCGCAGCCATGGGAAACATTTACGTATATTGCCGTGAAGAAGCAAACGGCGATTATTACGCCTACACCGAAGCATCTGCAAGCATTAAAAAAAGCGGGCGCTTTTATACTCGCACAGTGCGTTCAGATGGTGTCCGTATCGACTTTGACAGCGAAACTTTCGGCTGCGCTCCTGCCTTAGTTCCCGATGCTGTTCTTGTGTGCTGCTATGATAACGACATGCTGCATCATCGTGGACTTGGCTCCGTATATGGCTATGAAAATCAAATAATTAATCTGGATTTAGTCTCCAGTCTTGTTTCAAATAAGATTTCTGTTCTTGCCCAGCTTCCTGCTGACAATCATGAGGAAACTCCCCGTTTCCGTCTTATTCGCCCCAACTGCCAAGACCCCCTGGAGCTGTGCTACTCAGTTTTGTCAGAGGAAGGACAGCTTCTGATTGAGCACCCTTCCTATGGCGGTACATATGAGCTGTTTTTAGCCGATTGTGTAACCACTCAGGGTGAAGCCGGAAACATCCGTCCCCGCGCAACTCTGCAAAGGTTGGGCGGTTATGACGGCACAGAGGTTGTTGATGTGTTTTCCGTTCCCTCCTGCGGCTTTGGAGGAGCTACATACGAGTCTGCTGCACGTCTGCGCCGCCGATTTGTGGGTGATATCAGACGGGTAAATACGGCAGTTACGGCAGAGGATTATGAAACTCTTGCCAAATCCACCCCCGGTCTTTCTGTACATAAGGTCAAAGCGGTAATTTTTCCAAAGGAAAACCTTGTAAAGCTGGTTGTAAAGCCTTATACTGAGAAAGAGCGACCTAAGCTGTCATCTTTATATCTAAAACAGCTTTCCGCCAATCTTGAGCGGCGGCGTATGCTCACCACCAGAATTGACCTTATTTCTCCGCGCTATGTCCGAATAGACGTCAACGTCAAGCTGTTTATAAAGCCTCACTTCGAACAAGCCGAGGAGGAGATACGCAGTCTCCTTCGCCGCAGTCTCGACTATGTTACAACCGACGTTCCTTTCGGAAGCTGGATTCGTTTCGGCGATATCTATGATGCGTTAAGCGAGCTTCCCTGCGTTGTGCGTGTTGACTCTCTGCGTTTGATACCCGAGGACAGACAAGACATTACAGTTTTTTCCTCAGACTTCAAGCTCAGTGACCGTGCCCTGTGCTATCCCGGTGAAATCAGGCTGGAGCTTAACACCTTCACAGCAAGAAACCGCTGAAAGTATCATCAAGCATGGCATAGAATTTTCGGTTACCAATAAAGGTGGTGCGTTATGGCTGGTAACATCAAAAAGTATGTATACGGCAAAAACCGTCTGCTGCGCAGCTTAATGAACGGCTTTGAGCTTGAGGAGAGCGGCAGCCTCGTCACTACAGACGGGGAAAAAAGCGTGCGCCGCATAATTATCGGCGGACTTGACGGCATTACTCCCGATTTGCAGTGGGGCAGAGTGTCATTCAATATTGCCGCAGAGGGCGACTATGTCGTTACCCTGCGGGTGATGACCTCCAATGACCCCGTTTTTATCCGCAAGGGCGAGCTAACCAAAATTGACGACTTCCTTCTCGACGATGAAATTGATTCGTCAAAAAAGGAGCAATTTTTTGGAATTGCACAGGGTATAGAGGTTTCCGGTGCAAAGGATGTTCTGCTTTACAAACTCCGTGGGCGCTATCTATACCTATGGCTTGAGCTGGAGGGAGCTTGCAGCGCCTCCATCTCCGACCTCGTGGTTTACGTACCTGGTGACAACTTTGCTCGTACCTTCCCTGCCGTTTTTCAAAAAGATGATGACTTCTTTAAACGCTATCTGTCAGTTTTCTCTACTCTCTACAACGATCTTCAGGAGACCATTGAAGGGCTTAAGGATTTTCTTGACCCAGACACTGCATCAGTTCCGGCGTTACATCACTTTGCCGCATGGCTCGGTGTTGAAACCGAGGGAAGTCTTACCGACGAAGCCGCACTGCGGCGTGTTGTTCGCGCATTGCCTCAGCTCCTGTCGGAAAAGGGAACCAAGCATGCTATAGAAAATGTAGTAAGGCTGTTTGTTGACGTTCCTTTTTATGTTGTCGAGCGCAACCTCCTTACCCAGCAGCAGCTTGACTGCGAAATGTACGGCAGCAGTCCGTATGATTTCTCAATTCTGATTAACCGTGAGCCGGATGAATCACTTCGTGCATGTCTTGAGTTTTTTATAAATCAATTCAAGCCTATCAGAAGCCGCTGCAAAATTGTATTCTTCGGCAAAAACAGCAGCTTAGACTCATTCACTTATCTCGATTTCAATGGCACAGTCTTGCAAAGCGCTCCCGGTCAGCTTGATAACGGTAAAGCGCTTACCGGCATGACTTACTTAAACTGAATTTATTTCAAGGAGCGTGTATCAAATGACGATTAAAACTACGCAGGAGGGATCCGCCACGGTTCTTGCTGTGGAAGGGCGCATAGACACCAACACCAGTCCTGAGCTTCAAGCAGCCTTGCTAAAAGCATTTCAAACCGCAAAAGCTGTTACGGTGGACTTTGCAGCCGTTCCATACATAAGCAGTGCAGGACTGCGAGCGCTTCTTATCGGACAAAAGACCGCAGCATCAAAGGGCTTCACTATGGAGCTTATCAACGTATCACCTGCGGTGTATTCGATATTGGAGTCTGTGGGCTTTGCAAAAATTCTCACAATAAAATAATTGCAAATAATAAAAAAGAGCTTTTCAGAATTGACAATTCTGAAAAGCTCTTTTTATAATACAATCTTTTTCTGAATGGTAAAGATATTTTTCCCGTTTTCATGCCTGTAAGAAACATCGTCCATACTGTTTTTTACCATAAAAATTCCAAGTCCGCCAATATCGCGCTCCTCAGCAGACAAACTGATATCAGGGTCAGTTTTCTCAAGAGGATTGTACGGCACTCCGCCATCCATGAACTCAATGATAACCCGCAGAGGCTCTTTTTCAACTCTGCATCGTATAGTGGCTTCGCCAACATCGGGATTGTACGCATAGTGAGCAATGTTTACATAGATTTCCTCAACTGCAATGTCGATTGGTATTTGTATATCCATCGGGCAATCGTTATTTTCCAGTATTCCGTCAACAAACGCGAGCACCTCGTCAAGCCGCTGAATCTCTGCTGTAATTATGAGTTCTTCCACAGTTTATCACTCCTTATCGGTATGTCGGTCGTTTAACGCGCAGCCACGTTCATGAGCGCAAAATCATTACATCTGCCTGCCGTGCTTTTTCTGCCGCTTTTCCTCATACATTCTTTCATCTGCAACCTTCATTAAGGACTCAATATTGTATGGGCTTGTGCTATGGGCACAGCCAATGGAAATACTGATTTGCGGCATTTTTATTGCATCATTGCTGGTATTCATCCGAATTACAATATCCTTAAGCAGCGCCTCAAGCTCTTCCTGCGTGTACTCGCAGCAAACAAGCATAAACTCATCTCCGCCCATACGGTAAGAATGTATCTTTTCCTTGGATACATCCAGCAGCACGTCTGCCGCCTTTTTTATGAGACGGTCACCCATTTCATGCCCCCATACATCGTTGACCTGCTTCAGATTGTCAATATCTGCAAAGATTATGCCCACCTGTTGGAATGTATTATATTCAGAACCAAGATTTTTTTGAAAAAATGCTCTGTTGAACAGGGTTGTGGCTTTATCGTGTGTGTTTTCCCATTCAATTTTTTTCCAGAGCATGTCATTTTCTAAATAAAGCCCCGCAACAGAAAGAACAAAGCTTCTGTCTTCCTCCCAAGTTTCGCGGTTTTTCATATTGTCTATCCAAAGCTTATACTCCCCGTTTAAAACCCTAATAGGAACAAAATCATCACGGTTCAAAGCTCCGTCTCCAATATTACAGCCCCTATCATTAAGTGTGATTGTATATTCCTTTTCACGCTCGACAAAGGAAACGGCAACACTCTCCGCCTTGTAATGCTCCATAAAAAACTCCAGAAGTAGCGGTATTGTATTGCTTTGCTCTCTGATAATTTTCATTTGCAGCTCAGAGAGCTTTTGCATAAGCCATAGATAGTCAACAACAGAGCGGTTTAGTCCCATCATATCACTTGCATCCGCAGCAAGACCAAGCCTGTACTTGCGTCCGTTGTTTTCAAACCACAGATTGCATATTTTAAAAAGAGCATTATGCTGCTGGTCAAAATACTCCCACTGATACCGTTCACCCACAGCTCCGGTTTCAGGGCTGTATCCATTTGGCTTTACGTCATTGAAAAAAGCTTCATAGCAATTTTCGCCAATCATTGAGCGGCCCGCCACACTCTGGAGAATTTTGTTGGTAAACACAATATTTTTAGTTTCCTCGTCAATGACGTAAATAGGATAAATACTATTTAGAACAAGTTCTCCCAGTATCTTGCTATCAATATTTTCCACTGTTTCGTCCTTTCTGGGTACGAATACTCTATTCCTATTTTGCTCCGCCCTTAAACTTAAGTCCAAGCATAGTTATATCGTCAAACTGGTCTGCCTCGCCTACAAATTGATCCATAGCCTGTTTGACCGCAGGCAGAAGCGTTATCATATCCACTTTTACGTTTTCGTTAAGAACGCTTTGCAATCTGTCCTCGCCGAACAGCTCTTCCGAAAGATTTGTCGCCTCAGTTACACCGTCTGTGTACAGATAAAGGATATCTCCCTGTTCCAAATCCAGTTCAAACTGTCCGTACTGTATACTGTCAAGTCCCGCCAGAACAAAGCCGGGCTCAGACTTGAGATAAACAAAGCCCGCATCGTTGTTTTTCTTAATAAGAGGTGGATTGTGCCCTGCATTGCCATACACCATGTGACCAGAATTTATATCCAAAATTCCCATCCATGCAGTTACAAACATAGCAGCATCGTTGTTTTCGCAAAGCTGTGCATTAACCGAGGTAAGCACCTGAGAGGGGCTTTCACCGTTTTGCGTGTGGTTTTTGATAAGGGTTTTCGCAATCACCATGAATAGCGCGGCCGGAACACCCTTTCCGGATACATCTGCCATAACAACTCCAAGGTGGCCTTCGTCCACGAGAAAGAAGTCATAAAAGTCTCCGCCAACCTCCTTAGCAGGCTGCATGGTAGCGTATATATCAAATTCCTCATGCTCTGGAAACGCAGGAAAAATGCACGGAAGCATAGATGCCTGAATTTGCGTTGCAACATTCAGCTCTGCGCCTATACGTTCCTTTTCCGCTGTAACACTCGTTAAATCATGTATGTACTGCTGCAAATTTTGAGTCATGCCGTTAAAGGCGTTTGCAAGTACCTCGATTTCATCGCCTGTTTTGATGTCAAGCTTCGTGTCCAGCTTTCCTGAGGAAATTTCCTCAACACCCTCCGTCAAGTTAGCCAATGGTCCTGTAAGCTTTTTGGAGAAAAATCCGCTAGTATAAAGAACCATCAGCAAAACGGCTGCTACGACCGCAACTATTGCAATAAGTGCGGTTTGAATCGATCGGTCAACCGCAGAGATAGACGCATTTGTCATATCAGTTATGCTCTCGTTAACATCCTTAACAGGAAGCAGAGCCTCATCCACATCAATTACGGAAACGACACCCCAAGGCAGCGTATCCATAGGCTCACAAGCCATATAAACCTGTCTGCCGTCATATTCCACCTGCGCCACAGATGACTCACCCTCAAGCATTTTCTTCATCATGGCTGCAATTTCGGTATTCTCAAGATTTATGACGTTTACAGACTCAAAGCTTCCATCCTCCGACTTTACGATTTTGGGAGAAATAATTATATTTCCTGACTGATTTACTACAAAGGTATATCCCGTCTCTCCGATTGTGGTGCTGATAATTTCCTGATTCAGATTTGTCATCAAAGCGCCAATACCGACAACGCCTTTGATGTTTCCTGCGGCATCGTGTACGGGAGCCGCACAGGTTATTGCAAGCCCCCTGCCCATAGCATCGTTAAACACATCTGTCCAGATAAGCTCATTTGATTCCTTTGCCGCTAGATACCAGCTTCTGCTGCGTGCATCAAAGCTGCTGCTCTTTTTATCTGAGTCCGGATCTACCATTATTACAAAGCCGCTTTCGGTTGCAATATAATCAGCTGTGATATCCTCATCAATTTCCGGCACAAGAAGTAATATGTCATCGCAGTTTGCTGCAAGGGAAATCTCATCGGAGATCTCGTCCAAAGAAACACCCTCTGCAAGCAGGAGCTGCGCCGTATTTGTGCCTGAAAGCTCCGGAATAGGAGGAAGTACCGTTTGGGGAGAGTATTTTTGAGGATTTGTGTAAAGTCCGGTTGCATAGCTTGCCAGAATTTGGGTATAGGTTTGCTGCTTGCCCAGCTTTTCGTCTGCAATAGAAGCCTTAGTCTGTGCCGTTGATGTTAGTCTTTCCAGAATTTGATTTTCCAAGGCCTCCGCACTGCTGTTTCCGGCAGTAATTCCCAAATTGCTGCTGGCTGCAATAACATCCTTTCTAATTCTTGTAATACTGAAAATCGTGACTATGCACATCAGTACCAATGCAAAAACAGAAATGATAAGCAGCATTCTCCTGAGCTTTCCGCGAATTGTGTTCATAATACCCTCCAGCAATAATCCAAAAGTAAGTTAAGTTTAGTAATTTCTAAGTTAATGCTTAACCTGCGTCTGCTCACAGACATAATCAAAGAGTTTTTTGTAGCCCTCGTCTAAAACAAATTGTTCAAAAGGAATGGGTATATCCATAGAATTATGCATAATAATAAACTCTCCATTGCCGCAAAGTGGATGAACTCCGGTAAAAATAAAGCCCATATCCCTTATTATGCCGTATCCTTCGGCAGATGCTGAGTCATTCATATCAAGCAAGACGTTAATCACCTGTTCATGATGATGCGGCATTTTCAACTCTTTTTCAAGCAGGGTTTCTAAGTCTGCACCGCAATGAAAAATATGGATAGTCTTCGTATAATGTACATCATCCTGACTGACTCGCATTATTGTTTCTCCAAACGGCTTAACTCCGATTTGCACAGAAAAGTCAATGCCAAGATTGTTATAAATCTCAACTATGAAGTCTTCATGGTAGGAGGGAACGTACAAAACACCCGCATTTCTTTTTCCGACGGGGTATATTCCAACAGCAATTGACTGCTTTTCGCTGCCGCCTTCATCGTATGCCGGCTTTAAAACCTCGTTGCTGTAGAGAGAAAACAGAAAGCCGGTCGGTATCAGTCCGCAGCTTATTGTTTGGTGCTGTGCCAATGGATGGCATGTAACTGAATGAGCAGCAACCGCACAGCATTGCTTTGTCTCCGGCAACTCAAGCAGCGCTTTTGTAAAAACCGTTCCTATGCCATATCCACGGTAGCATTTCCTAACAACATGAGTGCCCATTTCCAAAACGCCGTCAAGACCCGAATAAGGTGTCAATGCAAGAGTTGAAACCGCTTGTCCGCTCTCACTTATTGCGAGATAGCATAATATTTTTTTTTGTATTATCTCTTTTGAAAGAAGTTCAGCATTATAGATTTCCGGTCGTAAATATGTACCGCCGTATTCCTCTTGAACGCATTCTTGAAATGCGTTCAGCAATTCAAGGTCATTGCTTCCAATAACCCTAAACTCACAATTAATTTTTTCGCCCGTTTTCCTGTTAGCAAATTCAATCATATTGCACTTCCGGTTTCATCAGTAATGGGCTTACACTTTATATCAACACAGTCAGGTTATTTACACCTAAAGCTCTTGTATACTTAACGCTGCGCGCACCGTTAACAATCATTTGAATTCCAAGACATTCGTCAATGTTTTCCGGATTATTTTCAAAAAACCTTATTGGGTCAAACTGCCTTCCGCCGTTTCTTATACGCAAAATGACATCCTCGTCAGTTACAAAAAGGCGCACATCCATTGAGCCCATATCGCCGTCATTAAAGGCATGGTCACTAACTGACAGCAAAAGCTCCTCCAAAGAAAGGGATATAAGCATTGTCCGTTTAGGATCAAGCTCATTTTGGGCACAAAATTCGGAAATTTTTTCTGACGCTTCCATAACAGCATCTACACTGTTAAGAACGGAAAATGCAAGTGCTCTTCCGTTTTTCATGTCCCTGTCATCTAAAAGAAGAACCAGCGACAATCCATGCTTCTTTGAGTAGAGCCGTGCACATATAAGCAGCACCGGTATTGTTAAAAGCTCGCCCAAGGGGAAACCGCCCCACACCGCCACTGGCGAAGCTACCGCAAGAAGTGCAGCTATAAGCAGCGGCAGTAAAAAACAGCGGCAAATTGAAATCAGATTGGCAAGCCACACAATTCTGATGGTCATGTAATGAAACTGGTACAGATTGTTCAGCATAGCAGGAAGCATGCTTATTCCAAACAGCACAAGAGCCAAGCGGGCTGAAGAAAACAGCTCAGGGTCATTAAGACCAAACATAAGGCATACCGGTTTCCACAAAAGAACAAGCAAAACTGCAAATACGGCAGCAAGCATAAGTCCCCAGCGCGCAGCAACCGACATTACTCTTCTTGCGCTTCGGGTGTCCCGCTCGCCGAAAAACACGCCTGTAAGCGGGGCAAGCGTTTGTGCCACACCGGATAAAATTGCAAGGGCAAATGTATTTACATTTGAGAGCAGAGCAAAAACAGATACCCCTCCCATGCCCAAAGCAGCCATTAGAAGGCGATTGAAGAAGACTGTGCGCAGCACTGTAAGAAGATTTGTCAGTGCCATTGGGCTTCCTGTAGCCATAAGTGACGGAATGGTTTTTAGCTCTGATTTGAAGGAGCACAAGCGCAGTGTAGAGTCCTTTGAAAAAAAGCCCTTCAAGCTAAACAGCAAAGCAGCCGCGGTACCCAGAACAGTTCCCAAGGCAACTCCCTTTATGCCCATTTTCAGCGGTATCATGAACAAAAGACTGAGGGATATATTGAAAACTGCCATTATTCCGAACATCCAAGCACCCATGCTCGGCTTTCCCGTAATCCGAAAAAAATTCAAAGGTATATACAGCAGCATGGTTGTCCATGCCCCGGGCAGAAAATACCTGCAATACTCACGAGCAAGCTGGCGTGTCTCTCCCTGCGCCCCTAGTATGGTGAGCAGCGGCTCCATTGCAAGCATTCCTACAGCCGATGCTAAAAAGCCGATGAGGACAATAAGGAAAAGCGAGAGACTAAACAGCCTATTAACGCCCTGCATATCATCACGGCCAACACGGATTGACGCAAGAGTTGCTCCGCCAACTCCCAAAAGCGAACCGAGAGTCGTGAAAATAAAAAACACAGGGGTTACAATGCCCATAGCAGCAAGACCTCTTGCGCCCATTACATTACCTACAATTATGCCTGAGGAAAAATTGCATATTGTACCGCCAAACAGGGAGAGAATTGTTGGCAACAGGAACTTGCGAAAAGTCTCAGAGATAAAAACATTATTATCCCTGAGTGGTTGAGATGTCCTTCCGTTTTCCAATTTTGCCCCTCCTGATTGGTGGTTTTAGTAACTGCAAGTGGATATTTCTCTCTTGTAGTTTAGTCTGAATGGCTTAAATTGTCAATCGCTTCAACGTCGTTCTGGCGCATACATTGTCGCAAAAATGCATATTTTAGCGAAACTTTAAATTCATCGCTTTACCTGTAATAAAAATATGGTAAAATAAGTACAATTGGGTGTTTTTTATGTTTGACGGCATACTCCGCTGCAATACTTTGTGCTTGCGATGAAATGATTATAAAAACAGTTTTCAGCATAAAAGTAAGGCCTGAAAAAAGCTTGCACTATGCTGGCTCAACACAACAACAATAGGGGTCATTATACATATGGGTTTAGCTCCTACAGTCTTACATCTTACCGTTTAAAAAGGAAGGGATTGCATATGAACGAAGAATTGCAGCAGCAACAGCAGCAACAGCAGCGGCAGCAGCGCGTTGAACAGCTACAGCAGCTTCAAACCTGGGGAAACGCACAAGGTGATGCGCTTTTGCAGCAAAAAAAGGAGTTTACCGCTGATGTTATAGAATTTCAGACCCATTATGATGAAGCCGTAATCGCACAGATGCAGCAAGCGCTCCCCCATGCGCAGATAGTCGGCGCGGCTCCCGTTGGACAGCCTCCTGTTCAGCAGCCTGCGGCACAGGAGGGCTATAAGGCTCGGCGCGAGCGTCAAAAAAAGCGCAATGCAGCGCTTAAGGTCTGCCCCGTTGGCGATGAATATACCTTTGATATTAGCAATCAAATCAAGCACGCCATTTCAACCAGAAATCTTGCACAGACACCTGAACTGACGCAGCTTGCGAATGAGCAAAATTGCGACATGCGCATGCTGAAGACCTTTTGTCAGGAATTCAGCCTTAACAAAGCAGGTCAGCCCGCAACTGATGAGGATGCCCTGATTCTTGAGCAAAACAAGCAGTTTATGCGAGATTACTGCAATGGTGATGCACAGCAGCGCCGTCCCCTGCTGGATCGCTGCGTGAACGATGTTTTAAAGCTCAACTTCCGGTTTACTCCCGATATGCTTTCCGACGAAAATATAAGGGAGCATATGCTTGAATACAAGGCTATTGCAGATAAGCTAACCTACGTAGAAAACCTGCAAAAAGAAAATCCCCAATATTTCGCCAGCATGCCCCAAGTGCAGCGGGAACTGTATGCAGCTCAGATTAGTATTGGCGCAGTTTTCTGCACTGCTCTGGGTGAGCATCTCCGCGCAAAGGGCATAAGCTTAAATGATGCCAGAATATACGGGTATGACAGTCAAGAATCTATTGAAGGTGCACAGCCAAATATACAAGTATTAGACGCAGCATTTCAAGCTGAATTAGTAAACCTATCCAATACGAACAGAGAGGTTATGGAGCGAGAGGCTATGCGGCTTACTCAAACCGATATGTTTGATGAGCTTTTGGACGGCTACCGCCAGCAGGATGAGCAATTTGTTCGTGAATATGGTGTAAGCCTGCCCGGAGGAGGCTCAGAGCTGATATATGCCGACATTGCAAAGTACCGGGACATGATTGCCGATAATCCCCAGCAATACGCTCAAAACAAAGAATTGATTGACAGACTTTTCAACGACTACTACAAGCTTCAATCTCAGCGCGGCGAGATGTTTATGCTGCAGCGTAAGCTTGACAGCATAGTGATAGACAATCAGGTTCCTGCACATGTTGATCCAATGCGGCGTGCGCTGGCCAGAGCAGCAGACAAAATAAACGACCGAAAGGTTGAGGATGACACTGCACTGGCTCACTACGGAAACGCGATTATGGATGCTCTCAGTCATTTGCTTCGCGGGCGTCCTATGAGTAATTCTGCGGCAGCAGTCATTGAGCGATACAGACAGCCACAGCCAGATGCAGGCGTCAACGGCTTAGGCGAATAGGGGGGATATAGATGGAAACAACTATCATAGACAAGGGAAATATGAGCTATTTCTCAGAAATGCTCCTACCCGAGGCTCTCAGCTATATTAGCAGCGGCACTCCGATTTTCGCTCTTGGTCTTTGCGATAACGGAATTGCCTGCGGTGCTCTTGCCGGAGGTCCTCTGGGAAACACGTTCCATTTAACCTCTTTTTTCGTTGCTCCCGACTTCAGAGGAAACGGCGGAGGAACTCTGCTCATGAATACCCTTATCAGCTGCATGAAGGGTCAAAATCAGCTTTGCGAAATAAAGGTTGATTTTACGATATTCAACGACGATCATTTGTTGCTTCAAGACTTTTTAGAACACTTTGATTTTTCCTTTGACAGTAACGACGAAACTATATATTCAGTTTCTTTGTCCTCATTGGCGACAAATCCCTTTTTTTCCGAGCCTACACTGAAATCCGAAGCCGTTCATTTTTCTGATTTGCCCACAGGCTGCATCAGGGAGCTTGACGGAGCAATGCGTGCAGCAGGCGGTGCTCCCCTGCCTGTTTCCTTGGATAAAGCAGAGCTAGACATGGACTTAAGCGTCGCTATTATGGATGGAAAGCGCATTGACAGCTTTATTGTTTTTGACCATTCCTTTGCAGGGAAGCTTACTCTTGCCTATGCAGAGGTTGGCGTATTGGGCGGAGCTTCTCTTTCCTTGCTTCTGCGAGAGGCATACCAAAGCGGTGTAAAAAAATACTCACCCGACACCGATATCATTATTCACTCAGTGAATCCTTCAGCAACCGCACTGATAAAAAAGCTTACATACAGCAGAGAAATTGTTTCCAAAACCGCGCGGCTGCGTGTACGTGATGAGTTTTAAGACGTGCAAAGCCCGTTTTCCTGATGTACCTCGGGAAAACGGGCTTTGCATATTTGCTATTATTTCATTATCATAAATACTACATAAGCTCGTATTCTGCTACAATCTGACCGTTCTTTTTCATTTCGTCTATTATGCAGCCACGCAGTATTTCCATTGTAATATCGCACTCCTGTGCGGCAGCATCATACGCCGCAGACAGAGCCGCAGACTTTATTGAGCTTCCGGTAAGCTCCGCCTTATCTGCAAGAAGCTGCAAATCCAGCTTCGGTGAAAGAGGCGCACCCGCGGGAAATACCTTTTTCCACAGTTCAAGACGCGTTTTAGCATCCGGCATTTCAACACTTATAAAAAATGTAATTCGGCGCTTAAACGCCTTGTCAAAATTCTGCATATTGTTTGTAGCCAAAAGCGAAATTCCGTTATGCTGCTCCATGCGCTGAAGCAGATATGCCGTCTCTGCATTGGCGTATTTATCCTTCGAGTCGGACACCTCGGTGCGCTTTGAGAACAGCGCCTCCGCCTCATCAAAAAACAGTATGGCGTTTGAATCCTTGGCGGCGTCAAACAGCTCTCCGAGCTTTTTCTCAGTTTCGCCGATGTACTTATCCATTATGCGCGAGAGGTCAACTCGGTATGCATCCATTCCGAATTCACGCGCAAGCACCTGAGCCGTCATGGTTTTCCCCGTTCCCGGAGGTCCGAAAAGCAAAACCGATATGCCTTTACCGTATGGCAGCTTGCGGTCAAAGCCCCATTCCTCATTCACTCTAAAGCGATAGCGTATACGCTCACAAACGCGTTTTAGCGTGTCCATGGCGCTCTCGTCAAGCAGCAGGTCATCCCACGTGAAGCAGCCTTCCATCGGCTCGGTTAGCGCGCTGAGACGCGGACGGCACAGACCTCTTACTGCTGCGCTTATCTCCGCTGTGCCTATTCCTTCTTCTCCTGATGCCATACATGCAGCGTCCGCGGAGGAAAGTACCTGACGTATTTGCCCGGGGGTAAGAAAAAAATTATTGGCCAGAGACATGCTGTCCGTTTTAGGGGCAAGAGGGAGCGCACAGCTTTTTGAAAACTCACGCCAAAAAATTTCCTGCTCGGCTATGGTGTGGCGCTCAAGCTCAAGTCTGTAAAGATCAAACTTGTTTTCACAGCGTATTTTCAGCGCTCTTTCACCGCAGATTGCAGCAAGCGGTAGCCCTGCACCTGCAAACGACGAAAGCAGCTCCTGAGCAAGTGAAAGCTGCTCCGCTTCTGAGAATCCGGCAAAGTCAAAATGTAAAAGAGCCGGAACCGCTTCGTGAAGTCCGCAAAATGAAATCGCCTCATCAAGCACCGCTGCTCTCCGTTCCTTATCAAGCAGAGCAAGCGGCTCGCAGTCCAGCAAAAGCACATCCCGATCTGTTGCCGCGGCAATATTTTGAAGATAATATCGCCGCCCGCTGCCTTGCTGCCCGTATAGAGAAAGAAGCCCTGTCCTGTCACAGCCTCGTCTAAGGCAGTTTTTAGCAAAGCGCACGCAGCAGTCTATTTCTTCATGCCTTGTGAGAGCCTCGGGGCAGTTCTCACCCGAAATAAGCGCTGCCACCTGCTTTAACGTGACTCCCAGATGCTTTGCTTCTCCGAAATATATGACCGCCGACTCTCGCATTATTAGCGGACGTGCAAGTCCCACAGCATCGCCTAAAAGAACGTATCTGTTAAGTTTGTGCTCTCCGCTGCAAAGCACGAAAAGCTCTGCATCCTGAATTGGGCGCACAAGTGAAAACAGGTCGGCAGCAAGTCCAAGTGTTGCGTGCTTTTCGGAAACATTGTCCTGCAAGTATCCGAATACACGCTCATACTTTCGGTTTTGCTCAGGCGCATAGGCAAGCAAAAGCGCAAAAACCTCAAGGTCTGAAAGCTCTAAACGGCGGCATATCTGCGCAAAGCGCCCCTCCGCCTTCCTCAGTTCATTTAAAAGCTCGCCGTAGTATCCTTCAAAGTCGGGCCACGGCTCAATATTGCATTGTCCTGAAAGTGCTGCTGTAACCTGTGCCTCTGGAATGACCACGCCCCTCCCTTCAAACAGCTCCGGCGAGCGCGCCTGCTGTATGGAAAGGTATGTAGAACAAAGGCTGTCTAAAAACGAAAATGTTCTTTCCATTGTGTCCATACTGCCGCACCTCCTATAAAACTACTTTTATCATTTTGTCACACACAGCAGATTCCGTCAATCGGGTTTTAGCTAAAGATTTGCTAAAACTGCCAATTTCTGCGTCTTAGCGGCTTTACAGATTGGTAACTTTCTGAGATAATCAAGGTGTAATTATACAATAATCGCAAGCTATTACTATACGCGCTACGCGCAATTAAATCATATATATCATAACGCCGCCTTGCGGCTATGATATACAATTATGGATTGGGGCGATATTTATGTCAAAGCTGTCTGCCAACGCTCCCCAACTTACGGGGAAAAACCTTGGCAGTATCAATTCAGAGACTCCCTCCTCCACCATGAGCAATAGCGACCTACTTAGCGCTCTTGGCAGTTCGGTGTCCATGCCCGCCCCCGTGCAGGCAAAGATGGAGAACTCCTTTGGCATGAGTCTTTCCGATGTATCCCTTTATGAAAGCCCCCTCGTCTCCCAAAACGGTGCCGAGGCCGTGGCCAGCGGAAGCAAAATCGCCTTTGCCCCCGGAAAGCTGAATCCCTTCACCGGCCCCGGGCAGGAGCTTTTGGGTCACGAGCTATCACATGTGGTCGCCCAAAAGCGGGGCGAGGTTTCCGGCAGCGGCTTTTTAAACGACAGCTCCCTTGAGCGCCGGGCAGACCGCGAGGGCGCTCTTGCCGCGAAGGGCAGCACCGTGTTTGACAGCGAAACCAGCGGTGCACTCTCGCCCATGAGCGAGAGCAGCGCTCCCTCCTCGGGTCCTATGCAGGCCAAAAAGCCCGACGTTGAATACACACCCTCGGCATCCGAGCAGTTTAACGACAGAATTGGCTCACTGGCCGATACCAAAAATGCACAGCACACTAACCTCTCGGAAATAGCCCTTCAGCGCTCGCTTATGAGTCAGCAGGAGCAGCCGCAGCAGTTTGACCCCGAATATGAAGCCGCCTACCAAAAACGAATTTCCTCCATGAACACGGAGGAGATGACCTCCTTACTTTCGCAGCATTCTCAAAAATCCGCTTACCTTGACAACCTTTTGAAAAGCAACCGTGACTTCTACTACTACGATTCCCTTGCCAACACGCAATTGGGTGAGCAGGGCTCCGAACAGTTTTCAAAGGGTATGGTCAACTACAACATGAGGGGCGCGAACACGGCCGACCAATTTCTCGGCTATGAGTCTCTATTAAGGGACATTCAGGCAAACCCTGACTCGCTAAGCGCACAAAATCTTGCCAAGCTCACCGGCGAGGGCGGTCAGTTTCAGCACATGGAGGGCGTTGAAAACATGCGAAATCTGATGGACATGTCCGACAACGATGTGGATGCCTCCATGCAGATGAGAAACTACACAAAAAACAAAGCCCCCATTGCCGGCATCCGGCAGCAGAAGGACGCGGAGACGCTGCAAAGGCTGCAAGGCGACCAACAGCATTTCGCAAGAAACAAAACCCGCGCGTGGTGGCAATTCTGGAAATAAAGGAGCAGACTGATGGACTTTTCCCTGCGCTCCATAACTAAAGAGCTTCTCCCTGCCTTCATCCCCTATCTTCTTCCTCAGGCGGTGCAGTCCATTGAAGAGGTGGGTGTGCTTGCCCTCGGTGCCGTTACCGGCAGCAAGACCTGCGGCGCAATTGCCGCTCATGCCGAGGACGGCGAGCTCACCATATTCAGCCTGTTTGTGGATAAGCAGGTTCGCCATATGGGTGTGGCAACCATGCTGCTCGATGCACTTTTAAACGCGGCGAGCTGCAAAAGTGTTAGCGCCCGCTGGATATTGCCCGAAGATGATTTTGCAGCCGTCGAGTCTTTCTTTATATCCCGCGGCTTTTCTCGCGCGGAGCGCGGCGACCAAATTTATCGGCTACTCTCCCGGGATTTCAGAAATGCCCCCAGCCTGCGCTCGGCCTTTCTCCCCGGCTACCATCCTGATGGGAACATCGTGCCGGTGAGTGAATTTACAAACGAAGAAATACGGGAGCTTCTTTCCGACGGGAGCATTCCGAGCTTCCTGCGGCTGGATTGTCTCAGCTCCGCCGAGCTCTCCTCGCCTCTCTGCCTCGGCTATCGCTATGAAAACCGCATAAGCGCCTACGTCATCTGCTCCATAAGCGATGGAAACAGCGTTGCTATGCGTGCCGCCCTCTCCCGCGAGGGCGCTCCCCCCGCCGTTTTCCACCTGCTTACGGCAGCGGCCATAAGGCAAGCCATAGCGCGGCTTGGCGAGGACTTTTATGTGTTTCTCTCCCCTGTCACAGTTCCCGCCCTGCGTCTTACCAAACAGCTTTCCGGCGGGAAATACGATATTTGGCGCGAAGGTAGCTGTCAAATGCAGCTGGATTGACTAAAAAAAGCGCCCCACTCCCCCTTTACCTTACAGAAAAGAGGATGGCCATGAACAGCTTTGCTTCCCAAAAAAGCACAGAAAAAAAATCTCCCTTTGAGCCGACCCGCTTGGGTGGGCAGAGTTCGCGTGTATCCTCGCCCGCTAACAGCGAGCTGTTGGGCAGTCAAATCTCGCCCTTTTTCCCAGCTCATCTCAAGGAGGAGCCGCAATCTTTCTCTGCCGGAGGTCTTTCGCCCCTGTCCGGCGGCAGTACCCTTACCGGCGGTCCTATTCAGGCCAAAAAGCCGCCAAAGATCAGCGGTCCCGTGTCTCAGGACACAGACGGCATCAAGCTCAAGGAGGGTACTAAGGACGTAAACTTCATGAGTACCCAAAGCCGCGCGCTCTACGAAATGGTCAAAAACGCCTCGCCCGAACAGCTTCGCTCAGACCCACTGCTTCGCCAGATGATTTTGGACGACTACAAGGATAACATGTCCGCGCGCCTGCAAAAGCATGAAGGCGACAGCTACGACCATATGTTCTCCTCCGTTTTCCGCGCAAACGGCGTGGGTGAAATGGAAACCTACAACACACTCGTGCGCGCCAACCTGCCCGAGGGCATGCTGGAAACCATGAGCGGCATGAATGACGGCACACAGGTAGCTGTCGACTCCTCGCTGGACTTCGCCGGTCAGCAAATGCAGCAGGATCCCGTTATGAGCGAAATCCTCATGGCTGGCATGGATGCCTTCGGCGACTCCTCCCACTTCTCCGGTGAAAACCTTGACCGCCGCTCCCCTATGCTAATGAATAACGTTATGCTCCGCGGCATAGCGCCCCAGTTTACGGGCAGAGCTGTGGAGCAGCGAAAGCAGTATGCCAGAGATAACGGCGGCGACGAGCAGACCGATAAGCACGGCTTTGACGCGCTCTTTGACAGAGGTACTGCCGAGGGAGTCGGAAAAAAGGATATTAAATTTTCCGCCGACCTGCAAAAATCCGTCCGCGACACCAGCACCTCCGCCGGCGGCAGCCGTTTCAAAAATCTTTTCAGCGGTCTGTTTAAAAGCAAGCGTCCCGAGCAGAGCGTTGACTTCGGCTCCTCCGCTCCCGGATATGGGGAGCACGGAGATCTGGGCAAATTCTGGACATATTACAACAGCCCCAAAGCCGGTGGAAAAACCACAAAGCCCTCTGAGCGCGACAAATTGAGCGAATATATTGATGGGCGCTTCAGCAACACGGAAAAGTACGGCGATGGACTGACCACCAACCTTCAAAACGCCTCTGGTTCTGTGGACGTTCGCGGACTAAACCTGTCCCGTCTCCTTTCTCCCCTTAAAGGCGCGCTTGGCACCGGAATGAACAACGAGCAGATAGGCGATATATATGAAAACCTTTTAGCCGGCGGGCGCTATTCCAATGTTCGCCGTCAGCTCACCTCAGCCAAAATGAAAAGAGATGTTGCAGTTCAGAGCGGCAAGGATACCTCAGAGATTGACAAAAGTATTGAGCAATATCAAACGGAGCTTGGCAGCTACACCCCCGAACAGGTAGCGGCAATGGATGCGAAGATGAACGAAGGCTCGCTTCAGCTCAAGGGAGTATACTTTGCTCAGCTAAAACGACTGCGTGATAAATACGGAACCTACGGCTCACAAATGCACCCCGACGACTTTATGAAAAAGGTCGGTCCCGAATTTTTCGATGAAATGTCCTTGTTGCAGGACTGCGAGCAGATGATGGTCAGCTCACCAAAAATATTTAATTATGAAGAGAACGAGGAAGACAGAGAGTTTCGCACCCTCGCAAACTATTACAACGACCTTTACGGTACCATGAACATGTACGCCACCGGCGGCTTCAATCCAGAGCCGGGCACAGGCTTTAATCCCAACGAATTCGGCATGGATTTTGTGGAGCAGAGCGGCGAGCTAAAGCGCATGCTTAAAAATGAGGCCGGCGTTATCGGCCCTCATATGGACGACGAGCAGCTTGAGGAATACACCCAGCGCCTTCAAAAGCGTATGTCCAAGGGCGGCATGCTAAACCGTCTGTTTGGCCGCTTCAAAAGGCAATGACACAATTGTTTTGACAGATATAAAGCTCCGGAGCTAAAAACAGCTCCGGAGCTTTTTCTTGTCAATTGCTTTTATATTACGTTATGTTTCTGTGTGGAACACAGTCAATTTTTCAAAAACGGAGGGCGCCGTGTTTATTCCGCCGGCTCTGTTGCCCTCGTCCGTATCGAAAACGCTTTTTTGCCGGTTCAGCGCCTGCATACGAGCCCGCTCCAGCTCCAAATCCATTTCGTCCGGCTCGTCATTTTGAGGAGGTCTGTTCTTCTTTTTGTTTTGCTCCTCAATTCGCTTATCCAAAGAATTTCTGTAAGCCATGGCGCATCCTCCCCCTTCTTTACAGAACCAAGTTTGCGTAAGGCTCAAAGTCCGCCCTTGTAAAGACCTTTCCCGTTTTGACGAACTCATAGCGTATGGCCTGCAAATAGTGCTGCATATGCACCTCTCCCCCCGCCTCGGGGTCTGCCGCGGCAAGAAACGCGGCGTTTAGGATGCAGTTTTTGATGTTACCGCCGACAAACTCGAAGCGCTCGGCCAAAAAGTCGATATCAACGTCCTCAGCCAGCGGCGTGGTCTTGGGAATGGTGGTTTTCCAAAGGATTTTTCGGGTGGTAACATCCGGAAACTGGAACTCAACAATGAATTTCATGCGGCGGAAGAAAGCGGGGTCTATGTTGTGCTTATAGTTGGTTGCCAGCACCGAAACCCCGTCGTAGGCTTCAACCTCCTGAAGCAGCAGCGCGGTCTTGTTGTTGTTTGAGCTTTGGTTTGAGCCGCCGTCGTCCGAGCGCTTTGCAAACAGTGTGTCGCACTCGTCAAAGAACAAAACCACGTTGCACTTTTTTGCCTCTCGGAAAATCATGGATATGGACTTTTCCGTTTCGCCAACGTATTTGTCTACAACCTTGGAGAGGTCAACCCTGTAAAGCTCAAGGTTCATTTCGTGGGCAATTACCTGCGCGCACATGGACTTGCCAGTACCGGGAGCGCCGAACAAAAGAACGGAAAGTCCGCGTCCGTACTGGTATTTTTTCATATAGTCCCACTGCTCATAAACGGTCTTGCGGAAGGTAAGCTGGTCGCAGGCATGCTGCAATGCCGCGCGCTGATCGGGGTTCATAACAATATCGTCCCAGCCGAATTTAGCTGGAATTCGAGTTGCCTTTTGTGTCAGCTCACTGCTCATCTGGTTGTTGCAGGACCGGAACAAAATTGCGCGGGGGATACCAACGCACTTGTCCATAGCCGCTAAACCCTTAGCTTGATGAATGGCGTTTTTGATCTTACCGGGAGTAAACAGGAATTTAACCGCCATTTCTGGGATTTCTATATCGTCGTTGAGGCTGTAGCCCTGTGCATAATGTTTCCAAACATCTTCGCGCTCTCCTGTGTTTGGGGTAGGAATCTCAAGCTGAGCAAAGTCCCCGTCAACAATTTGCTTCATCGGCAGCTTTTCACGACTTATTGCAAAAACTGGTATATCCTTTGCAGTAAACTTTCCAAAGGCCAAGTCCATGTAACCAAAGAATTTTTCTTTTTCTTCCTCCCGATAGCCCAGCTCATCTAAGCAAATGCACGCTCCGGTAAGGATACACTCTCTGGTTGCTGCCCAAAGAGCCTTTTCCACAAAGCCGAAATCATACACAAAAAGCTTGGCGCAGTTTATTCTTACGCAGCCCATATCTCTGTTGCGGCAAAAATGAGTAACCGTGAACTTTCGTCCGCTCCCCTCATCGCCAAAAAGTGAAATTATACGTCCGCCGTCATCGTAAAATATATCAACAGCTTCCAAAATACCCTTGTTCGCAATAAATGGGTCCGGCTCCTTGCCGTCTGTAAGACGAGAAAAGAACCGAGTGTAGTTTTCATCCAAACGCAGCGGATGCGAACCGAACAAAAAGTCTATCATCCGTTTATCCGGCGTTACCACAGTGGAAAAGGGCATGGCTCCGTTTATGTTCAGTGACAGAATAGGAGCAAGCTGCTCCAGCGCCAGAGACATTTCGCTGTATGCTGCGGTGATAGAAAAATCATCGCCGTAAAACACTCTCGCAGCAGACTCTATAGTAGGTGCCGGCAGAGAGCCGTTTTGGTTTACTACCTGAAAAACGCCTGCATAGCTGGTTTGAGTTGATGAGAGTATGGCGCAGGCAAAGCAAAATGTAGTAAAATGCGAGAAATCCAGCTTAGTGCAAAGCTTATAAAGCGGGATGGAAATTTCTGAAGCTGCAATATCGGCACGATGTGCAATGTACTCCATGCACTCATCAGCAGACAGCTCCTGAATCGGCACTTCGGAGCCTCTTCCGTCATCGGCAAATTCCGTAAAAAGGTCGTCAAGCTCGCTGTCGGCAAACGATTTGTCCGAGACCGACTCCTGCTGGGACTGCTGCGCTTGGTTTTCGTCACTTGCCGTCTTCAGTACAAAATCCGCAAGCTGCTTGTCGCAAAGATCACGTGCTATTTCGATGTCCGGATAAATAACATTTTTAAAGCCGCCGTTATCATTGGCAAAAAGGCTCATAAGCCCTGCAATATAGCGGGCAAGACGCATATCAACACAAGCAAAAAGATAATCGGTGTACTGCTGATAGCTTTCAAAAGGCTTTTCCCGCTCTGACTGTGAAAAAAGCTCGTTTAGGTTTGTCATTGCAGCACCTCCTAGACATTAGAAAAAATGTAGCCTGCACCCCTGACAGTTTCAATTATTCCTCGTTTGTTGGGGTCCAGCTTTTTTCTCAGATTTGATATATGTACCATAACAGTTCTAACATCGCCCAGGCTGTCACTATCCCATACGCTTTCATATATTTGCTGATAGAGAAGCAGTTCTCCCGGGTGCTCGCTCATGTAGTCAAGAATTTCATATTCTATTGAGGACAATACTATCTCCTCGCTGTCTCTTAAAACACGATGACGAACCGTGTCAATGGAAAAATCCTTAAACTGCCTCATTCCCTTTGGGGCAGGGGGTGGCAATGCCTTTGAGCGGCGAATAACAGCGTCCGCTCTTGCAAGCAGCTCATCAAAGCTTATAGGCTTAACCATATAATCATCGCCGCCGCTTCGCAGAGCATTAACGATGGTTTTGCTGTCATCAAGGCAGCTCATGAAGATAATTGGGCAGGCGCAGGCATCTCGTATAATACCGCAAAGCTCGTCTCCTCGCTTGTCTGGTAAAACAACATCCAGCAAAATGAGGTCATATTCCTTTTCGCCAATGAAGCTCATAGCTTCAGCACAAGTATATGCCGCATCTACGACATATTCGGCGTGAGCAAGGTTCATTTGAGTGATGATGGATAGGTCTTTATCGTCCTCCACAAGCAGTGCACGATACATATGTCAGAATCCCCCTGCAAGTTTTTTATATTTCGTTGCTTTTTGTTTGTTGACTAGTGTATAATAGAATTTACTATAAAGTTTATTAAGCTGCCGCTTGTGTTTTTAATACATTAGACAGCTAAAGCCTATCCTGTTTATCTCTTGTTTTTGACTCCGATTTATTTAAGCACATTATACAACAATATCCAAAACTTCGCCTTATTGTACCACATTTATCTTATTTTGTCATCTTAAGCTGATGATTTTAGAGAACTTTTATTATTCTCGAAAGAAGGTTTTGACAATGAGCAAGCCCGACTATGCTACGTGGGTTTTTTTTGCTGTTTTTTTGCTTTTGGCTGCCGCATTTGCATATATAAATATTCCATTAGCAGTTTTGGGTTGTATGCTAATAGCTCTTCTTCCCCTTGCGGTAAGGCTGCATAAGACGACCCGTCTTTTAGAGCAAAGTGAACTTCACGCAAAAGAATGTGAGGATGCTGTAGAAAAGCAGCAGTCTGAGCACGCCGAGGAGCTACAGCAGCTAAATCGCTCAAACCGTGAAGCAGTCGAAGATTTTCGCAGTCTGCTGTCGCATCAGCTGAGAATGCCTTTGTCCATAGTACAGGGCTACGCGGATTTGCTGGAGCGAAACATTGTAACCGATGAGGACTCAAAAAAAGAGTACCTGCGCAAAATAGTAGACCGCACCCGTTACATAAGCGACATCCTTACGAATCAGCTTGCAGCCTGCCGCACTGCCGATGAAATAACTCCGGATTTCATTGAGGTGGACGTTATAGAGCTTGTCCGCCGTGCCGGAGAGGATATGCAAACCGTTGCAAATAAGCAAGGTATACAAATTCAGGTTCTCTCAACCTTGGACAGTCTTTTTATTCAAGGCGATGTATTTCAGCTAAACAAAGTTATTTTCAATATATTGGAAAATTCTCTTAAATATATGGGTAGAGAGGGACACATCACAATTGTTACCGACCGCATCGGCGATACCGTATGCATCAATATAAAGGATGACGGCTTTGGTCTTGATTCTGAGGAAACAAAGCATATTTTCGAGTTTAACTATCAAGGCTCAAACAAGGTTTCAGGTCACGGTCATGGTCTGTTTATGGCAAAAAGCGCCGTTGAGCTTCATGGCGGAACCATTACAGCCTCAAGCGCTCCCGGCATAGGCATGGCAATAAAAATCATTCTTCCTCTCATTCAAGGCGGAACTGCTGCATGCTAACAGCGCATCACATTTTAAAATTACTTATTTTTTAACCTTTGGCGCAATTCATTTGCCGGTAGCACATGACCGGAAAGGAGAAAACTATGCAAAGCACCGATAAAGCTACCTTCTCTCAGCACATCGACCCTGCAAGGTATCCGCAAAAATCGCCTGATGCCATAGTTACCCATGGCAAATCTGTTTTCGGAGCCTTTGACGGCACAATAAAAAACCTAAATATTGATGAGGCATATCGCCCCCTTGGTCTTGCACTTCCGCGGTTTCTGAATAATTTCCGCGTCAAGGAATGGGAAGCCTACGAGGTTAGCTTCGATGAGGGCTTTATTTGCGGTGCAATTTACGATATGGGTGCTGCGGTTTTCAATGTTATGATGTTTTACGATGCAGAAAATAAGACCGTAGTTGCAAATCAGATTTTCGGGTATCCGAGAAAATGCGTAAAAAACTCTCTGATAAACAACACGAACTACCTAAAAGCCGGTAAGTTTGAAGCATCAATTGAGAACCATTTTGAAAGTGGCAGTGTATTCATCAAAACCGACTATGCACCCAATTCAGCTAAAAAAACACCCATGTCAACAAATCTTATTTTCACGAGCTGCGCGCCTGCCGGTGTTACAGTTATGCCCCTTGGCGAAAACAGACCGCTTTACACGCATAAGGGCTTTTTTAAGGCAGAGGGCAGCATCAAAATCGGTGACAGGGTTTTTATAATGAACGAGAACTCCACTGGTATAATAGACGACCACAAGGGCTACTATCCCCGACACATGCACTACGACTGGGTCACCTGCATGGGTGTTAAAAATGGGGTCGCCCTAGGCGTTAACCTCTGCAAGAACCAGTCTGAAAACCCAGAAAAATACTGCGAGAATATCCTCTGGCTTGACGGAAAGCTGCATTTGCTGCCCACTGTTGATTTTGAGCATCTGCAAAACGGAAGCTGGCACGTTTTTGACAGACACGGAGAGGTGGATTTAATCTTTCATATTGACGACCGCTATTGTCTGCAAAAGAGCTTTCTGCTGCATAAGGCGAACTACGTTGCTCCCTTCGGTAAAATCAGCGGATATGTTTTAGATGCTGAGGGCAACAAAATAAGCCTTGACGGACTTCATGGCATGGGCGAAGACATTCACTACGACAATATATAAGCAACTAGCTAAGCTCCGTAGGGTTGCTCCGAACTAATAGTGTTTTGAGGCATCATCGTTTTTTAACAATGATGCCTCAGCTTATTTAAAAGCCACAAGTTTTCCTCATTTTTTGGACAATAGTCATTACGCCTCATAATCATTATGAATCAACTCCAGCGCCGTGAGCTTCTTCTGCATTTCCATAAGCTTATAGGGCTGCGCTTTGCAAGCTCTACTCCGTTCATTTCTCGCATTTCAATATCTAAAAATGCAATCTCGCATGGGTTTTCCTCAACAAATTCAAGAGCCGTGACGGAGTTGCGAAAGCACTCTGCTCTTGCTCTCGGCTCTGCCTTTTCAATGGCACTCAACAGCACCTCCAACGCTATCTTTTCATCATCTACGGCTATGATGTTCATTTTTTCAACCTTTTCGGAATTGTAATCAGCGCTAGTGCCCGTTCCCTTTTTGGATGCCTATGCTAAGCTCACCTCTGACTTAACTTACGGCATATGTCACAGCCGCAGAGCGACGTAATGATATAGCAGAAATTCTATTGTTGAAATACTGTGTCCTATTACATGACGGCAGATTAGGTCAGCTTGGAATTTATTTCAGAAACGGCTGCCGCTGGAAGCTTGACAACCTCTCTGTCGTAGCTTATCAAGCCGTTTTGCTCATCTTCAACATCCGTAAGCTGCGTATAAACGCAAGCAGCCAGCCCTTTTTTCTTTGCCGGTATTATTTGGCCCATATACAGCTTTTCAAAAGCAGCCATAAGCCTGTCTCCACTGACAAATCTCTTGTAGCCGAAATTCTTTTCAGTATAGCAGTGCTCCGCTACGCAAAGATTGTACCCGCCGAACTCCGACAGAACCACCGCTCTGTTTAATCTGTCACGCTTATATCTGTATTTTTTAAAATACACGTGCAGGCTTTTGACCTTTCCTATTTTTTGGTCATGCCACCCGCTGGCATGGTCTATAATGCGGCTTGTGTCCATGCTTTCAATAAGTTCAACTGCCTTTGCAGCATCAAATTGCCCCCAGCCCTCGTTGAACGGAACCCAAACAGCAATGGAAGTAACATTGAAAAGCTGCTTTATCATTTCAGTAAGCTCTGCATAATACTGCTGTCTGCCCTCCTCGTTTTGCCGCGCAAAATTTGAATAACGGCTGTCCTTCATGTGAATTCCGGTTACAAGTGGTGCAGAGATCGTCAGCATCTTATATTTTTCTCCGCCGTTTATCATATCCTGCCAAACAAGCATGCCCAGTCTGTCACAATGATAATACCAACGCATCGGTTCAATTTTTATATGCTTTCGCAGCATATTGAAGCCCATGTCCTTGGCGGTTTGAATGTCAAAAATCATGGCATCGTCGGAGGGAGGTGTGTACAGCCCGTCACTGTAGTAGCCTTGGTCAAGAAGTCCTGTTTGAAAATAGGGCTTTCCGTTCAAAAAAAGCCTCGGTACGCCGTTCTCATCCTGCTCAATACTGAGCTTTCTCATTCCGAAGTAGCTGTGCACGACATCTGCTTCAAAGCTAAACGTCACATCATATAAATTCGGTTTCTCTGGAGTCCATGGAATAAAGCCGTGCATGGGTATATGGATTTGCTGACCGCAGGAGGCTGTAAGCTCCCTGCCGCAGATTGAAATTGTGCAGTTTCCCTCACAGCTTGTCAGCACAGTTATTTTAGCTGCTTCGTTATCAAAGTCCGGTATAATTTCGATTCCGGTTATGTAGGCTTGAGGAACGCTTTCCAACCATACAGTCTGCCAAATTCCGCTCTGGGGGGTGTACCATATACCGCCGCGCTTAATTTTCTGCTTTCCTCTGGAATGATAGGAGCTGTCAGAAAAATCCCGTACCTTAACAACTATTTCGTTTTCGTCATTAAGACTGTTTGTGATGTCAAAGGAAAACGCTGTATAGCCTCCCAAGTGATTTCCAATTTCTTTGCCGTTGACGTATACCTCTGCAATTTGGTCAACAGCGCCGAAGTTTAGAAGCACCCGTCCCACATTAAAGCCTGTGGGTAAGGATATTTTTCTGCGGTACCATAGGGTTTGGTTTGGTTCAAGAGTACGTCCTACACCTGAAAGCTCGCTTTCAGGCGAAAAAGGAACAGTTATTATTCCGTCAAAACGATCGGGGCGGATATCCTTGTCGGTTATAGCATACTCCCAACTGCCGTTGAGATTTATGAAGCTGTCCCGTTCAAGCTGCGGTCGGGGATACTCAGGCAGCGGCACAGCTCTGTCCAACATTTTTCCCCAGCGTGTCAGCATTTTTCTTCGCCCCTTTTTAGTTTTATTATCGGAATAATAACAAATAAAAGTACCGCAGCAGCAGCCAGAAAGACATTCGGTGTCGGTACTTGCTTTGTGACTCCCAGTTCCACATAGGTCTCTCCGCTGTTTTTTATTATTGCGGCACCAATAAAAGGACCTATAAGCATAGGCAGCAGCACTTGAAAAATCATGCGTATTCCTTGAAACAGACCGGCCTTTCCCTCGGGAGTGTAATCACGAATTGTGCCGGAAAGCACTGCGGTTACAAGCATATAGCCGCTCATCATAACAATTCCCGCTGCTATCACACCCCAAAAGCCACGCACAAAAAACATTCCCGCAAGCCCCACTGTCATAACTGCAACCGCGGGCATAGCAAAGCGAAGCTTGCCCACCTTGTCAATCACTCGCCCAAACGACACGCTTACAGCAGAGGCAGCTATCAGAACGATTCCCAGCACAATTGCATAGCTTTCAATTTTTAAGTAGTTTTGTATGTATATGATAAGGTATGGAAAAAACACCTGAACTGCAATGCAAAATATGCCAAAGGCACACAGAGAAATGTAAAGCCGTTTGTTTTCCCGTATCACAGTGGGCTTGAAGCCGTAGGCAAGATTTTTGAAAAATCCGTCTTTATGCTTTTGGTTTCTGCTCTCCTTCATTAAAAAAATCGCAATTATTCCAGTGAGAGTTACAATTCCCCCGAAAACTACAAAAAATTCCGTCCATTTGCCTGCTCTTGTCATGCCGTCGAAGGCTCCGAAAATTATAAGCATGGAAACCAACGGCAGTATTGCAAGCACAGACTCCACTTTGCCGCGGTTGCCCTCGCTGGTAACATCGGTTATGTACGCGTTAAAGGCAGCATCATTTGCGGTTGAGCCAAAAAAGGTCATCACACAATCCATTATTACAACCGTCATTGCCGCCACTGCAACCGCATTTGCCGTTGGAAAAAGCAGCGCTGCATTATCAACAGTAATGAAGCCAAATGCCATGGTTGACAGACCCCAGATTATATATCCCGAGCACACAAAAACCTTTCGCTTTTCAAGCCTGTCTGACAAAGTCCCCATCAGCAGCGCCGTGACCGAAGCAACTATGCCGCTTGCGGCAACCATTATGGCGATGTAGCTCGGGTCTGTTGATATGGTGTTATACAAAAACACGTTAAAATACATGTTTTCTATTGTCCACGCAAGCTGTCCAATCAATCCTATAGCAATGAAGCTTGCCCAAGTGCGCTTTGACAATCCGCTCATATGCCGGCTCCTTATTTTGTACTTTTGCTTAGTGGCAATTTGAAAGTTCCTATTCTCACTATGTAATGTCATTATACCTCAAACGCCCGGCAAAGTCACCAAAAAGTATAGCAAAATACATAAAAAATAAGGGGACACCACAAAGCGGTGCCCCCCAGCATGGGATGAAACAAATTATAGTATACCGTATTTTTTAACAAGATCCATAACTACGTTGTTGTCGATCTTGTCCTTAACAAGTGCCAGTATAGGCAGTAGAACAGGTAGGAACACCTCAAGCGGCTTTCTGCCATCCATCAGCTTCATTGTGGATTCCATTAAAACGCGGACATCATAAACAGAGCCAAACACCTCGGGAACTCCGCGGTCAACGTCGAGCAGGGTATACACAGCCTCCATACCGGTACGAACCGCAAACTCAGTGGTGAATACAACATCTCTGGGAGTTTCAACGTGCTCTCCCATAAAGCCGAAGTTAACTGCGCCGTCAGGCACTATCTTGGGACGGTCGCCTGCCGCTCTGGGCATGAAGTATGTGGTAACATAAGGCATTATGCAGGGAACGGTGTTTGCGTGGTTGGTAGCGTATTCGACAATCTTGTCCTCGGGAACGCCCATGTGATACAGCCACTCCTCGCAGATTTCGATGCCGTTGCATTCTTTAATGGACTTTTTGATGTAGTCGCCGGGCACATCGCAGTTAAGGGCATAAATCCAGCCAACAAGCTGTTCCTTGGTCTGTGCCTTGAAGTGTGGCTGACGGTTGAAGGTAAAGCTCATGAGCCACTTGGAGTCCTTAACAGTGATTATGCCGCCGGTTACGACCTTGCCGGCAAACGGGTCACGCTTGCAAAGCTTTTCAAGATAGGGCGGAATTTTGTCGTCAAGCGTGGTGACGGTTGCCGAGCACCACAGCGTGTCATGGATATTGGTGCAGAATTTTTCGGGATGTCCGAATTCACCGTTGGGAGCTTGAGCGGCAATTTTTCTCCACATTTCCCATGTTGTGCCGGAACCCGGCTCGGATTTGATTTCTGGAGCCGTGGTATTTGTGCCGATGGTGGCATTGTCAACGTTGCTGCCCAGAGTAGCAAATACATAATCGTTTTCGGTGAGGTCAATTTTGCCCTCTTTACCGTCGCGCATGTAAACAATTTGCTTTGCAACCCTGTGGTCGGGATTGCTGCTGTCGATAACAATGTTAGTTACGTGGGTGTTAAAAATGAACTCAACACCGGCGTTCTCCAGATACTTTTGCAGCGGGAGAATGAGAGACTCGTACTGGTTGTACTTTGTGAATTTGAGCGCCTTAAAATCAGGCAGTCCGCCGATGTGGTGGATAAAGCGCTGTATGTACAGCTTCATTTCAAGAGCAGAATGCCACTTTTGGAAAGCAAACATGGTCTGCCAATAGAGCCAGAAGTTTGTTGCAAAAAACTCATCATCAAAGAAATCGGTGATTTTTTTATCCTCAAGCTCTCTGTCGGGGGTCATGAATATTTTTAAAATCTGGGTTGCCGCTCCCGGAGTGATGTCAAACTTACCGTCTGTGTGAGCAGACTCTCCGCCGCTCATGATGGCACGCTCAAGAGAGAAGTTGGGGTCATGCTTGTTGAGCCAATAGTACTCGTCAAGAACGGAAGCACCCTCGGTTTCGATTGAAGGAATGCTGCGGAAAAGATCCCACAGACACTCGAAATGGTTTTCCATTTCACGTCCGCCGCGGCACAAAAAACCGTACTTTTCAATAAATGCGCCATCACAGGCACCGCCTGATATAGGGTCTTTTTCAAGTATTTTAATATTCTTGCCGGGCATCTGTGCATCACGAACGAGGAATGCGGCAGCAGCCAGACCTGCAAGACCGGTGCCAACAATATAGGCAGATTTGTTCTCTATACCCTCCGGCTTTTCGGGATGGGCAAAGGCTTCATAGTTACCGTTGCTGTAGTACATAAAAATAACTCCTCCTTATTTTAATGATGCGGTATCCTCACAGCGGATACAGTATGGATTGTGAACCCTGTTTTTGGGTCTGATGTTCCAATATCATTATAAGGGGGAGTCATATTATTTTGTACGGTTAATCTTATAAAGCTGTCCAAGTTTTGTTCTGGGCAATAAGATTGACCTGTTTTTTCACATCTGCATTGTTTTGTGCAATTTTCATTCATTGAGAAGCAATATGTCCTACATTTTTTGTTAAATTGCACTAATAATTCTCAGGTAATCTGGCGCTTCGTCGTAAAACGTCATAAATGCTTCCGTTGAGCAGCCGCCCCATCATTTCAATAAGTTCCTCAGGCTCCTGCTTCATACCGCCTTTTATCCAATCAAGAAATATACCGACAAATGCGTGGGAATAAAAATTTGCAATAAATATTTTATCCTCAACTGGCACACAGCACCCCTCAGTAGTCTTATCCGAAAAGGTCATGAGCAGACCGTGAGCAACCTTAAACAAATATGCCTTTATTGTTTCTAGGCTTATTGAGTTGAAAACATTATGTATTGTCATGGAGTGTTCAACAAGATAGTGCATTGATTGTAAACAGCCCTCCTGCCAGTGGTCGTGGACAGGGTTTTGAGAAACCACCTTTGCGGTTTCGGTTTTAAAGACATCATCGGCGAGGTCATATATATCTTTATAGTGGTAGTAAAATGTGTTTCTGCTGATACCACAGGCTTCAACAATATTTTTCACTGTTATTTTAGACAGCGGCTTTTGCTCAAGCAGAGCTAAAAAGGTCGCGGTGATTTCCTTCTTGGTAAAGTTTGACACGGTATCACCTCCTCCCCAATTGCCTTTCTAAAAAAGTCACGGCAAATCCGTATGTTTTTTATATTATCAATGTTAACACAAAACACACTTAAAAATCAATTATAGCTTGTCAAAAAATATATATTTTACACAATGCGTATCATTTTTCTTGTGATTCATCATTATCAAAGCATACGCCGAGCTTGAGTAACAAGATAATCTCCGCAAAACAAATAACCCCATCATTATTTGGCATAATAGATAATTGTGGTGATGTTATGAAATCAGTTTGGTCGGAAAAATCTAATCTTCCCTCCTTCAGCAGTTTGAATGATAAAATAAAAACCGACGTTTTAATTGTGGGCGGCGGTATGGCAGGAATCCTCTGCTCATATTTTCTTACGCAGTCCGGAGTTGACTGCGTTCTTATTGAGGCAAACAGAATTTGCAGCGGAGCGACAAAAAACACAACGGCAAAAATCACTTCCCAGCACGGCCTTATTTACAACAAGCTGATTAAAGAGTTTGGCGCAGACAACGCCCGTCTTTATTTGGAGGCAAACCAAGCAGCCTTGGAAAAATACCGTGGAATGTGCGCAGAAATAGACTGTGGCTTTAAAAGCAAGGATGCCTTTGTCTATTCCCGCAATTGCAGTGACAAAATTGAAAAAGAGCTGTCAGCACTTAGGACACTTGGTTTTAATGCCGATTTTGTTGGCGAGCTGCCGCTCCCGTTTCCCACGGCAGGAGCTGTCAAATTTAAAAATCAAGCTCAGTTTAATCCTTTAAAGTTTACAAGTGCAATCGTGCCAAAGCTCAAAATATATGAAAATACACCTGTGCGGGAAATGTCAAAGCACACTGCCAAAACCGATAAATGGACAATAACAGCTGATAAAATTATTGTTGCAACACATTTTCCCTTCATCAATAAGCACGGCAGCTACTTTATAAAAATGTATCAGCATCGCTCATATGTTATTGCATTGAAAAATGCTCCGCACGTAAATGGCATGTATGTTGACGAAGCTGAAAAAGGAATGTCCTTCAGAAACTATGAGAATCTGCTTCTTGTAGGCGGCGGAGATCACCGAACAGGAAAGCAGGGCGGGAGCTGGCAGGAGCTTGAGAGCTTTGCTAAGCAACATTATCCCAACGCCGAGCTTAAATATCGTTGGGCCGCACAGGATTGCATGACTCTTGACGGAATGCCCTATATAGGCAACTATTCAAAAAGGACACCAAATCTCTATGCTGCAACAGGCTTTAACAAATGGGGAATGACCTCCTCAATGGTAGCTGCAATGCTTCTCACAGATTTGGTTATGGGCAAAGAAAATAAATTTGCGCACCTGTTCTCACCTTCAAGAACAATTCTGCGTCCCCAGCTTGCTGTCAATGCCTTTGAAGCAGTTACAAATATTTTAACGCCGTCAAAAAAACGATGCCCCCACATGGGCTGTGCACTTAAATGGAATCCGAATGAGCATTCATGGGACTGCACCTGCCATGGTTCTCGCTTTTCGGAAAGCGGCAAGCTTATTGATAACCCTGCTACGGGAGATTTAAAGCATGATAGCTGAGCCTGCGCAGGCAATGAGCACGAACAAATAGGATAGACAGCAAAAAAGCAAAACCGTCTGATTCCGCTTTTAAACGGAGTCAGACGGTTTCTAATAAAATGCTCAAATTTTAAGAAGCCTATACGGCACTATGGCTTCACATTTTAACAAACCGCGTAATTACGGCAGCCGCCTCACATCTTTGTGCAGTACCTAAGGGCGAAAGCGTGTTTGCCCCCGTGCCGTTTATTATTCCAGCTCCAATTGCCCACTGTAAAGAGGGGTATGCCCAGTCGCTGATTTGCGCCGAGTCACTGTAGCTGAGGATGTTGGTTTCTTCACCTACACTTACATTACAGCCCTTATATTTTGCATAGCGGTAAAAAAATGCCGACATCTGCTCTCGGGTGATACTGTCATTTACGCCAAAGCTTCCGTTGCCGTATCCGTCAGCTATCCCCTTTTCCGATGCCCAGACTACAGCATTATAGTACCATAGGGTACTGTCCTTCACATCCTCAAAGCTACTTTTTGCAGTTACCGCCGGACTGCCTGCCATTCGGTACAGCATTGTTACGAGCATAGCACGGGATATTTGAGTCTCCGGCGCAAAGGTATTTTCGTAAACACCCGTCATCAGCCCATTCAAAGAAGCATACTCAACCGCATCGTAATACCATGCATCATTTTTAACATCGTTGTAGCCCTTAACACTCAAGCCGGTCGCAACAAAGGTTGAAAGATGCGTAACACTGACCTCAACAAAGGCTTTGCCATCTGTCTTTACAACCTTACCGGGCAAGACCTCAGACGTGCCGTCAGCGCTTATTACGATTACCTTGTGCCTCTCTCCCTCTTTATAATCGCCCGCAAAAGGAATTAAAACGCTCAAAGAGCCGCCGTCAAAACTTGTTATATTCTTATTCTCGGAGCTTATGCTTACAGATACGATCACTGCGTTTTTGATGTCCTCCGCTGGCAAGCTTACATCAGTAGCAGACATAGACTCAACGGTCATTTTAATATCCCTGCCGCTTGTCTGCCTGCATATTGAATTAAGTGTTGTGTTTGGAATACTCACTGAGCCACAGTTGGTTTCAAAGCTGAGATTGCCCGATGCGTTTTCAGCAATTTCCTTAACTGACGTTGCCGCGAGTGATACAGATACGCTGCTTGCCTCGCCTGTTATTTCAGGTGCTATGACTACTTTGCCATTGTTTTTGGCAATGGAGCTTGTTACAGCGTCGGAGCTAACCGATACATCGGCCTTGCCGTTCTGTGCAGTCACAGCAGGAGTAATGCTTCCAGCTGTCTGTGTATCCTTATCCGGCTTACCCCAGTCTGCATAGCCCGGCTCCTGAGTGTAGTCCTTTGTAAAGAACACGACCACATTGTCCCCATTTTTAAGAGGATATGCAGCCATATACGAGCTTGGGATTACTCCGTTCACCTTGTACATCCATCCTGAACCTGTACCTTCATCCAGTTCACTCAGTGCATCTCCGTTTGGATTTGTTATAGAATAGACATAGCTTCCGCGAGCTGAATAGCTATATCCGTTTTCAGAAAGCACACTTGTGAAAACATCAAATACAGTCGAGCCTTCGTTAAGATTATTAACTGTCTTTTTCGCAATCCACGTTCCCTTTGAGCTTTGAAGCGCAAAGCCTACCGACAGCTTTTCCTCCACAGGAGCCGATGCTGTGGGGTTTGTTCCCGAAACCACAAGGCTTACAGTGACCGGCTGATAATACAGCTTCTGAAAATCCTTATTTAGAGGATATTTTTCCGCATATTTTCCCAGAGTCTCGCTGGAAAGATAGCTTGTTATTGTGACAGCCTTACTCTCTGCCTGACGGTTTACCAGCAGGTTTTCATGGCTTATCACCGCTGCGTTGCTTGAACGAAATGCACGCCACTGCTCAAGAGTCTCCCAGCCATCCATAGCAACGGGTACAATGCCGTGGTTTGCAAGGCTCTTAGAATCATAAACCCACGTAAGCGTACCGTTATTTATGTATGCCTCTTGAAATGGGCGCAGGTCACTCGTTACGCTGTCTCGGCTTTCATTCGCGTTTTTAATTCCGTCAAAGTAGCGAGCCTTAACCTGGTTCATCAGTGCAATTTCCCCATTGATTTCCTCTTGCGTCAAGGGCTGCACGGATATGGTAAACTCCTTTGAAGCTGAAATGCCGCTTGCCTTATCGGTAAGTGTAACGGTTAAAACGGCGCTCTTTGCCTCTTTTCCCGGCAAAGGTCTGTAAACATATACACGTGCCGCGTTGTTTACGCCGGGGGTCACAAGAACATTCTTGTCACTGCTTGAAAGAGAGATAGGCTGATACTTTCCGTCAACGCCAAAGTCTCTTGTTGTGGGCAGCTGTATGTCATTTACAGCGCTGTAAGCACCATTTTGAACTGTAAGCGTTTCACCGCTCACGTAGTCTTTGAGTCCTTTTACCTCAAATCCTGCGTTCAACTTGTCTTGAAGCTCCTTTTGCAGTTTTGCAGCAGCTTCGGGATTAGATTTGACTGTTATTTTATAAGGCTTCTCAATTACTATAGCAGGGCTGCTGCGGTTAAAGCTTGCCTTAGCTGTGAGAGTAATTGTTTTATCCGCCGCAATCGGTTTTACCGCCGCAACATAAGGATTATAAAATGCGTCAGCGCCGCTCTGCTGCTTTTCCTTGCTTATGGTCATTGCACTTTCATCCGATACTGCATAAGAAAGCTCGACCCATGCCTTGCGTCCACTGTCTCCGGTTACATATTTTGGCAAATCAAAGCTTTCCGAAGTGGCTTGAGGAATTTCAATGTGCGAGAATATTTCATCGTTGAGATAGCTGTTTACCCTTGCTTCATCCCAACCGATTACCGCAATGTCATCATATAAAATACTTTTATTGTTCTTTGTCAGCAGGAAAGAAACTTTTATCTGCTTGGGGTTATTGGTTTGGTTATCCGACGGGTTGGAGTAAAAATATGTTATCTTTCCGTCAGGTGCAATTCTTGCTGTTTCATCAGAGCCCTCAACACTTTTTATGCTAACGGCAAGCTCCCCGTAGCCGTTTCTTTTAAGAGTCTCCTTTAAGAGTGTGCATACATTCGTGTCTGCCCCATAGACAGGCTTAAGGTTAAACCACTCAAGTGTGCTTATCGCATTTGAGAGGTATTTTGAATCATCGTTTTTCTCTTCTTCTAAGCTTGCGCGTGAATAAACAAGTATGTCAAAATCTTTTTCTTCGGACGCACCTCCGCAGACAGCCGTTGCCTTCAGCTTAACAGCTGCATTATCTGTTTGCGGCAGGGTAACCGCACCGCTGTCTGTTATTACAGCCTTGTTGTCGCTGCTCCATATAATTGAGCTGCCGTTATTACCCGTTGACGGCAGCGAAAGCTGCATGTTCTCTCGAACAGCAACAGGTATTCCGCTTATTGCAGCAAGGTCGGCTTTTACGGCATCTGTTTCTGAAATCAAAACAGGACCAATAGCTTCTGAAACGGCGGAAGACGCTTCATCTCCTGTTACCGCAACTCGAATATATTTTCCTATGTATTCATCAGACAGGGCAAATGCCTGTGATACAGCGTCGGATATGTCAGAATACTCACCGTCTTTGTTTGACGCTGCCTGCCACTGATATTTAACTCCTGTTGCAGCCTTGTTCTCCGCTCCCCTAGCCTGAGCTGTAAGGTTTTTGCCGGAGCGTGCAGCTCCGTCTATGGAGACACTTACAACAGGTACCGTTACAGGCGCTGTATCTGCCTGCCATGCAAGAATCGGGTAACCGTTATTGATGTTGGCTGTATCGGCGAGCCATGCGTTGTTGCCGTCGGAATTTAGCCCGCTGAGCAGTGATTCCCTCGACTCAATGGTATTTATTCCGGTTTCCGGTGGATTATATCCAACTCCCACCGCATACGAATTTGCATCGTAATAGCACGCTAATACGGTATAGCTTGTGTTAAGGAAGCCTATAACAGCCCCATATTGAGTTGCCGTACCGCTGCCGGTGGATTGGATTGCGCCAATATTATAGCAAGCATTAATACTGCTGTCTCCTCCGCTGGAGGCATCTCCCGCAATTCCTCCAACACGGGCGGTCGAAGAAACGGAAGCACTGACCCTTCCCGTATTATAGCAGTTTGATATACTGCCAAATGCATTTTTACCCACAATCCCAGCAACATATTTTGATCCTGAAATATCTCCTGAATTTGCACACTTTATAATGCTGGTTTTGTTAGCGGCGGCACCGTAGCTCTGTCCGACAATTCCGCCTGTATACTGCTTGCCTGTTATAGACGCAGCGTTCCGGCAGTTTTCTATCGTTCCTTTGCTATAGCCCGCTATTGCACCCGTCATATTGCCGCTGCTGTTCACATAGCCTATAGTTTTAACGTTTCTTATGCTGCTGCCAGCTCCGATATATCCGAACAGTCCTTGATAGTTGTCGGCTCCGGAAATCGCAAGTGTAATGGTATGTCCGCCGCCGTCGAACACTCCGGTGAACTGTTTGTCGTAGTCCCCGTATGGCTTCGAAATTGTAATATCCGCTGTGAGCACATAGCTGCCGCTTGGCTCCATTGCCGCAAATTCCTTGGCGGTGCTTATTGACCCAGTCCCTTCCGCCCACGACACGCCGGGCAATATGCCTACAAGCAAAACTATTGCCAGCATAATTGATATCAAACTTTTTTTCATATTCTTCCTCCTAAAAAAATTAAACGACCGCAATGACAACTAAGTCATCGCAGCCGTTTTACTGCAAAGTAAAATAAGGAACCGTCAAATCCACAAGACGCTCCCTCCCCGATTAAGAGTGCAAATCCTGCTTAAAGGACAACTTTAATGCACTCTAAAAGACCTTGCTGAAGCTCGCAGCAACGTCCCGGAATATCGTTTAGAGCAGTTCTTCTGACTCACGCCCGTGGAATAAATCCTACCCCCCGCATTCTGCCTTCTCAGGTTTCCCCAATGACTGACTTTCGTCAACGAATACGGTCAAAGCGCTTACAGCGGCGGTACCGTCCGTGGTTCTCACACGGTTCTCTATTCTTCCTTCAAGGCCATACACCAAGAAGGACACTCCAAACGTTTATTTAGTTTTAGATATACTAACACTTTTGCATATTTCTGTCAATTTAAAGGATGCCGGCATAATACGCATAACCGCAATAAAGCCTGCCGAGAACTGTTCTCAGCAGACTTTAGCTTTGTGTTAGTCTCAACTAATCCGTAGGATTAGAATACCGGCTATGGATTTCAGTTAGGTCTCTTTTACCCACAGCATTTTTGGGAACAGTCTCCACAAAGGTAACATATTTTGGCACCTTTATGCTTGAAAGCTCGGATTTAAGCTTTGCAACAATGTCGTCTTTAGTTACATTTGAGTTTGGAGCTTTAACAACAAGGGCTCTGCCAATTTCACCCCATTTTTTATCCGGTACACCAAGAACACACGCCTCAAGAATGGTCGGTATTGTTAAAATAACATCCTCTATTTCCTGAGGGAAAATATTCTCGCCTCCGGATATAAACATATTCTTTTTTCTTCCGCTTATGTAGCAAAAGCCGTCCTCATCAAGATATCCAATGTCTCCGGTATGCACCCAGCCGTCATCAAACATTGCTTTTGTGGCCTCTTCGTTTCTCCAGTAGCCTGAAAATGTCAGTTTGCCCTTGAATACAAGCTCGCCGCGCTCGCCCTTCTTTACCTCCGCACCATTTTCATCCACAATTCGCATTTGGTTAAATGGTGCAGGCACGCCGCAGGAATTCCATTTTGCACGAACATCAGCAATGCTCATAAGACTTATAGGAGGGCAAACATTGTTGGGGCCAATCTCAGTCATGCCATATGCGTTGAGAATTTTTACGCCCTTTTTCCAATACACCTCCAAAAGCTCTTTTCCGGTAGGTGCAGCGCCGGTAATCATAAAGCGGTAGCATGTAAAATCTGTCTTTTCAAAGTCCGGATGTGCAGCCATAGCTCTGTAAATTGTCTCAACACTCATACCCACCGTGGGTCTTTCTTCGCGGATAATTCTAAGTACCTTTTCCGGATTAAAGCCGTGAATAAGAATTATTCGCCCGCCTGCATACAGCACAGGCGTATTCAGAACATTCCAGCCTGCCGTATGGAAAAGCGGAAGGGTAAGAATTGCAGTATCCTTGCTTGTGAGCTCAAACACACTTTGGTCGGCAAGCGTATTATAAAATATAGCTCTAAACGACATCATCGCAGCCTTCGGCTGTCCTGTTGTACCTCCCGTATGTATGAGCATCTGTATGTCCTCATAGGAAATGTCCGGCTCTGGAAGCTTGACGGCATAGGTTTTTTCAATTATTTCGGAATAGTCATAGCTGTCTTTGTCTGCCTTTTTGTCCAGACAAATGAACACCTGTTTAAACCCTGCATTTACAAGACCCTTAACCGTTCCCGCAAACTCGCTCGTATAGAAAATAACGGTAGGTCCCTCGTTTTCTATAAGTGCGTGCAGCTCCTTTTCCTTCAGCAGGCAATTATATGTAGTTATTATAATGCCCGTTTTAAAGCTTGCAAAGTAAGCATCGTAAAAAGCAATATTGTTAACCGCACAAAAGCCGATCCTGTCTCCCTTTTTCATGTGCAGCTCATCGACAAGAAAATGAGCAAGGGTATCGGAACGCCTGTCCATGTCAAAATATGTATAGCGCTTATTCTCGTCATAGTCATATATTGCTTCGCTGCCGCCAGACATTCTCAGTCTATACTCAAGCAAATTGGAAATTGTCTCTTTATCAAACATTGTTACCGCCTCCCAACGGTTTTGTGGGTTTTTAAAAGCGGCAAAGGGATTTTAAATAACCCTTTGCCGCTTTCTATTGTTATAATGCAGGGTCACTCACACATTTCGTAGACACCGGCAGCACCCATGCCTCCGCCGATGCACATAGATACAACGCCGTATTTTTCCTTGCGTCGCTTAAGCTCTGAAAGCAGCTTGCAGGTCAGATATGAACCTGTGCACCCCAAAGGATGCCCAAGAGCAATACCTCCACCGTTTACGTTGACAATTTCGGTATTAAGCTCAAGGTCACGAATGCATGCAAGTGCCTGAGATGCAAACGCTTCGTTAAGCTCCCAAAGATTGATATCGTCCTTCTTAAGTCCGGCAATTTCAAGTGCCTTCGGCACTGCATAGATGGGGCCAAGTCCCATGTATGCAGGCTCGCAGCCTGCAACGGCGAAGCTCAGGAATTTTGCAATAGGCTTAATTCCCATAGCTTCTGCCTTTGAGCGCTCCATCAGTATTACATAGGAAGCTGCATCATTCATCTGTGACGCATTGCCTGCTGTTACCACACCGTTTTTCTTAAATACGGGCTTTAGCTTTGCAAGTGCTTCCATTGTAAGTCCGCGGCGAACGCCCTCGTCCTTTGTGAAGGGAACTGTAACGCGCTCAACAGTGCCGTCAGCATTTGTTTTGCACTTTACTGCCTCGACAGGAATAATTTCATCGTCAAACTTTCCTGCATCCTGAGCTGCTATTGCCCGTCTGTGGCTCTCAAGAGCATAGGCATCCAGCTCCTCACGGCTGAGATTATAACGCTCTGCCACGTTTTCTGCTGTAATTCCCATCATTACCATTGCGTCCGGTCTTGCTTCGCCAAGCTCGGCGTTGGGAACGTTCGTGTTGCCGCCCATGGGTATCATAGACATGGTTTCAACGCCGCCCGACAGAATTACGTTTGCCTGACCTGCCATGATTGCGTTTGCGCCCATGGCAATGGACTGAAGTCCGCTGGAGCAAAAACGGTTTACCGTCTGCGCAGGAACACTGTCGGGCATCCCTGCCATAAGCATTACGCTGCGTGCTATGTTGCAGCCCTGCTCTGCTTCCTGAAATGCGCAGCCCATGATTACATCGTCAATCTTTGCGGGATCAAGCTGGGGAACCTGCGCAAGTACGGCCTTGATGACGGAGGCGCCTATTACCTCGGGTCTTGTATCCTTAAGTGTGCCCTTAGGCGCTTTACCTACGGCACTGCGTCCATAAGCTACAATTACTGCTTCTCTCATTACACTAACCTCCCTTAGTTGCGAACCGGCTTGCCGTTCATCAGCATGCCGATAATGCGATCCTGTGTTTTCTGAGTACCGGCAAGGGATAGGAATGCCTCTCGTTCAAGGTCAAGCATCTGCTGGGCTGAAATTTCAACTCCGTAGGGGAGGTTTCCGCCGCAGATAATATTGGCAATATGCTTTCCGATAAATACATCGTGGTCGGACATATTGCCGCCGCCGCGCATAAACTCAATATCAGACAAGATTGCCCCCTTGCCGTAGTCGCCCATAACCTTGATTGTTGCGGGTGCTTCGGGATGATAGCCGTGCTCTGCCATGTGCAGAACCTCTCTCTTTGCGCTGTCAATGAGCTTCTCACGGCGCATTTCAACATATGTACCCTTGGAAAGATAGCCTGCTTCAATGGCGGCATATGCACTCATGTTAACATTTGAAGTCATGATATTCTTCCAAACTGCCTTAATTGCATCAAAACGGGATTTTTTCTGACCGTTGTAGCAGCGCTCCATTGCACGTATGGTGAGCTCAGTGCAGCCGCCGCCGGCAGGGATAAGGCCAACACCTGTTTCCACAAGACCCATATAGGTTTCAACAAAGGGAACAACGCCTCGGCAATGCATTGTAACCTCGCAGCCGCCGCCGTATGCTGCTCCAAAGGGTGCAGCAACAACAGGCTTGGGAGCATATTTCAGCGAGGAGGTGGCATTCTGAAGCATCCTTATAAGCTGATTCAGAGTTTCAAACTCGCCGTCCTGTGCAAGATTCACAATGGTAACAAGGTCAGCACCGGCAGAGAAGTTCTTGCCGTTGTTGCCGATTACCATGCCGTTCCACTCATCATTGCTGAGCATGTCCGCTGCCTTAATCATGGTGTTGCCCACGGTTTCGTTTATAGCGTTGCCCTTGCTGTGAAATTCGAGACAAAGCACCCCGTCGCCTATGTCACGGATGGTTGCATCCTCATTTTCCTCAACAACATTGCAGCCCTTGAGTACGATGAACTCGCTGCGCTCTCCGCCCTTTGCATAGAAGGTCTCCTTGCCGTTCTCCAGCATTTCAAGTACCCATTTAGGAACGGTTTCGCCCTCAGCGATCATTTTCTCAACTGATTTTCTTACGCCCAGCTTGTCCCATGTCTGGAAGGGACCGATTTCCCAGTTAAAGCCGCTGCGGAGAGCCTTGTCGATTTCACGGAAGTCATCTGCAATTTCAGGTACAAGAGCTGCACTATAAAGCAGGGTCTTTTTCAGGCATTCCCAATAGAATTTGCACTCCTCAGTCTCGCCGTATGCCATAGCCTCGTATTTATTTGAACTTGCAAGGGCAGCATCAACGCTTTCAAACTTTTCAGCCTTTACGGCTTTATAGTCCTTTTCATCATAGTCATAGGTGAGTGTGACCTTTTTCCCGTCTATGATGTCTTTTTTATAGAAGCCCTGCTTCGCCTTGTCACCCAAAGCTCCTGCCGAGACAAGCTGCTTTACATATTCAGGCAGGCTGTATTCTGCAATTTCCTTTTCATCCTTGCTGCTTTCAAGAACGTTTTTGGAAACGTTTGCAAGTATATCCAGACCCACAAGGTCTGCTGTTTTAAAGGTTGCAGATTTGGGATGACCCATTACCTTTCCCGTTAGAAAGTCTGCGGTGGGAAAATCATAGCCGTACTTTTCGGTGAGCTGCATTGTCTGCACTGCTGCATAAACGCCGATGCGGTTTCCGACAAAGTTGGGAGTATCCTTGGCATAAACAACGGTCTTGCCCAGACGGTTTGCGGCAAAATCTGCCATTACATCAACCGCCTGTCTGCTTGTCCATGGTGTTGGGATGATTTCAAACAGTCCCATAAAACGGGGCGGGTTGAAAAAGTGAGTGCCCATAAAGCGCACCTTGATATCCTTTGGCATATCCTCTACAATTCTTGTTATGGATACGCCTGAGGTATTTGAGGTTATAATTGCAGTTTTTTTGCAGTGCTCGCTGATTGTCTGCATAACGTTTTTCTTAACGTCAAGACGCTCCACCACGACCTCGATTATCCAGTCGGCATCTTCGAGGTATTCAAGATTGTCAGTAAGATTTCCTATGCGGATGTTTTTTGCCTTATCCTTGCTGAAAAGCATGTTTGTCTTGGGGCTTGTGATGTTCTTAAGACCTGCCAAAGCAAATTTGTTGCGAAAAGCGGGGGTGTCCTGAGTAAGCCCTTTCGCTTTTTCTTCATCTGTGACACCTTGAGGCGGAACGATATCCAGTAAGGATACCTGAACGCCTGTGCCTGCCAGCAGTGCCGCTATGCCGGCGCCCATTACTCCTGCGCCCAATACCGCCGCCTTGTTTATTACCTTGCTCATTGCTTCTCTCCTTATTATCTTAATATATTTCCGGCTATTACTACTCGCTGTACCTGATTTGTTCCTTCAAATA
>CAZAIU010000015.1:0-16094 GCA_964485265.1 uncultured Oscillospiraceae bacterium
TTCTAGATATTGACTATGTATTGGGAGAAATGGCGGACGGAAACTTTACGGTTGATACTGCCATTGAAGACAAATATGTGGGAGATTATGCAAGCATCCTTTCAGCGGAAAGAAAAATCAAGATTGGACTCTCTGATACTCTGCTTAAAATTACACAGGTTTCAGAGCAGGTGTCTGCGGGCTCTGATCAGGTATCTTCCGGCGCACAATCCTTGGCACAGGGCGCTACCGAACAGGCAAGCTCGGTAGAGGAGCTTGCTGCTACTATCGGAGAGGTTGCCCAGCAGGTTAAGCGCAGTGCGGAAGACTCTGAGAAAGCAAGTGTACTTACCAAGGAAACGGGAGAAATCATGCAGGGCAGTGTTGAAGGCATGAACCAAGCGAAGGCTGCCATGGACGAGATTTCCGCAACCTCAAAGAATATAAGCAAGGTCATAAAGGTTATTGATGACATTGCATTCCAAACAAATATTCTTGCGCTGAATGCTGCTGTTGAGGCTGCACGTGCGGGAGTTGCCGGTAAGGGCTTCGCGGTTGTTGCAGACGAGGTCAGAAATCTTTCGCAGAAATCCTCCGAGGCTGCAAAGAATACCACGGCTCTGATTGAAAGCTCAATTGCAGCAGTAGAAAAAGGCGGAAAGCTTGTCAACGCAGCTAGTGAAGATTTTGCGGCCGTTGCAGAAAAGTCTGCTGCCGTCAACGAAATTGTCGGCATGATAAGCGAGCAGTCACAGCAGCAGGCAGCCGCCATCAGTCAAATTTCCGTGGGTGTTGACCAAGTTTCTTCAGTGGTTCAGATGAATTCCGCAACAAGCGAAGAATCTGCCGCAGCAAGTGAAGAGCTGTCCGGTCAGGCAGCCATTCTAAAGGGACTTGTGGAACAGTTTAGATTTTCTGATAATTAAAATACCGCAGGTTGACTGAAATATAAGTAGAAACAGCATTTACACGTTACTATGTACTGCAACATATTAAAAGGGCGTGTCTCCAATTAAGTATTCAGGAGCACGCCCCTATTTATGTCCACTATTCTGCAAAAAAGGTAGATTCAAAGCCCTTTTTGTTGACTTGCGTATGAATTGAGTTTAAAATGTAAATTAAGGAAAATAGGTTATTTCTTTTAAACCTTTGGTAGATTATTTGTAAAAAATTGTATAAATTATATAATTTTGGAGATGTAATTATGAAAAAACAAGCTTCGAAAAGTAAGAAGCAAGTAAGTCTCAAAGCCATGGTCATGATGGCAGTAATGGCGCTGGCAATACCATTGAACCTAATATTCGGTCTGTTTGCTGCTTATATGAGCTATCACAACACAATCAGCTCACTATCTCAGACCCTGACAACTGCAACTTCTGTTTCTGCAAAGGCTGCTGCTAATGAGATTGGTAAGTATAAATCATTGGTTCAGGAACTGGCTTCGGCAAGAGAGCTTTATGACCCCGAAACAAGTGCTGCGGAGCTCAATGAATTTATCAACAAAAAAGTCAGTTCCTATGGCTTACTTGATATCTGCTATTATACTACAGACGGCATTCCCAAGCAGGGCGGAGCGAGCTGCAAAACTGAAACCTTTTTCACAGTAGCCAGCAGTGGAGAGACCTTTATTGATAGTCCTCAGGTTAACGCCGCCGGCGGAGAAATGAGCGTATTAATTTCCACCCCTGTTTGGGAAAACGGAGTTGCAAACACTAATGTCGTTGGAGTTATCGCATGTGTTGTACCTCAAAGCATGCTCAACAATATCATTCAGGACATAGTTGTCAGTGCAAACAGCAGCGCTTTCATAATCGATAAGGACGGTATAACGATTGCCGGCACAAATATTGAGGATGTCAAGACCCAGAAAAACATTTTAACTTCGTCAAAGAGTGATTTGACCCAGAAGGCGCTTCATGCGCTGCTCAAGAAGGCAAACGGCGGTGAAGTTGGATTCGGAAAGTATAGCGAAGGCGGCGAAACACAGCTACTGGCATACGCACCTATTGACGGAACCGACGGCTGGAGCGTATGTGTCAGTGCTCCCAGAGGCGACTTTACTCAGGGTGTTAACACAACAATATATATTGCGATTGGTTTAGTGACAATATTTATTATATATGGTGTATGGGGCTCGATAATGGTTGCAAAGAAAATTGCCGTTCCGCTAAACTCCGGCATGGACAGGCTTATTCTCATGACTAAGGGGGACTTCGTATCGCCCATTCCAGAAATTGATTCTCGTTCCCATGAGCTCAACCGAGTGATTGACTGCATTAGAACTATGTGTGATTGCTCAAAAGATATTATCGGCGACATTGACTATGTGCTTGGCGAAATGGCAGACGGAAATTTCAGCGTAGATTCGAAGGCAGAGGACAAATACATCGGCAACTATGCCAATATACTTAGTGCTGAAAAAATGATAAAGGCCAAGCTTAACAACACTTTAGTTGAAATTTTGCAGGTTTCAGAGCAGGTTTCAGCCGGTTCTGATCAGGTATCTTCAGGTGCACAGGCACTGGCACAGGGATCAACCGAACAGGCAAGCTCAGTTGAGGAGCTTTCGAATACAATAAACGAGGTAGCCCAGCAGGTAAGACAAAATGCCGAGGACTCTGAAAAAGCAAACAGAATTACTATGGAAGCCGGAGAAATCATGCAGGGAAGCGTTGAAGGTATGGCTCAAGCGATAGCTGCAATGCAGGAAATTACGGATACCTCACGCGACATAAGTAAGGTTATAAAGGTCATTGATGATATAGCATTCCAAACAAATATACTGGCACTTAACGCAGCGGTGGAGGCCGCTCGGGCGGGAGCTGCCGGTAAGGGCTTCGCGGTTGTTGCAGATGAGGTTAGAAACCTCTCACAAAAATCCTCTGAAGCCGCAAAGAATACAACTGCGCTTATTGAAAGCTCAATTGCCGCAGTTGACAAGGGGGGAAAGCTGGTAAGCAAATCAAGTGAGGATTTTGCTGCCGTTGCGGAAAGGGCGGCTGCGGTAGGCGAAATTATAGGTGTGATTTCCCAACAGTCACAGCATCAGGCTGAGGCTATGGGTCAAATATCTATGGGTGTCGAGCAAGTATCATCTGTTGTTCAAATGAACTCTGCAACAAGTGAAGAATCTGCTGCGGCCAGTGAGGAGCTGTCCAGCCAGGCAGCTGTTCTCAAGGGCTTGGTTGAACAATTCACGCTGTCAAACAAAGCAGAGTAATAGCTTTAGCTTATCTTAGAATACGGGTATATAATGACGGCACTCATAAATAATTGGTGTTAAAAATACAAAAAAAGAACAGGGGTGTGCTTTATGGCGAAGGTGAGAGAACAGATTGAAGCAGTGAGAGAAAAGAAAAAACAGAGCATACGGTCATACATAACGGTTAGTACGCTGGCACTTGTGATTCCAATTTTAGTATCATTTTGCATTGTAGGGCTTTACACAACAAATAAGGGTTCCATGGATACTATCAATCACGCTATGCCTGCAATGGCGGAGGTATCGGCACAGGCTGCATCAAACGATATTGGAAAGTATTCCGCGCTTGCAAAAGAGATGGCAACTAACGAAATACTGTTTCGTGAAGATGTTGAGGCGAATGAGCTGCTTAAGTTTCTTGATGAGAAAAAAGAAGCATATGGTCTTGGTGCATGTGAGTATTACAGCATAAACGGCGTATGCATAAATGACGGACGTGATTATTCAAAGGATATCTTTTTCACTGAGGCAAAGGCCGGAAACACTTATTTTTCAAATCCCGAAAAATATGAAGACTTCGATGAAATGCTGGTGGTTATTTCCACTCCTATATGGGAAAACGGCATTCCCGGGACGAGAGTAATCGGAGTTCTTGCGCTGTCTCAGCCTCAGCAAATTCTCAATAATATTGTTGAAAATACAAAAATCAGTCCCAACGGAACTGCAAGAATTTCCGATAAAAACGGCGTAGTCATTGCATCGTTTGATTTAAAGGATGTTGAAAATGCAGTAAACTATGGGAAGCAAACAGCAGCCGACCCCAAGCAGCAGGAGCTAGCGGCATTGCTTGCTAAGGCACAGGCCGGTGAAAACGGGTTTGGAAAGTATAAGTATAACGGTGACACAAAGCTTTTAGCTTATGCTCCTATCGCGCAGACAGACGGTTGGTTTATCACGGTGAGCGCCCCCATGTCTGACTTTAACACAACAATGATTATTGCAATTTACATATTCCTCGGTCTTACATTATTCTTTGTTGTATACGGTACATGGGGACTCAGGCGGGCAACAGGCAAGATGTCTACATCTATCAATGCCTGCGTCAACAGAATTGTTGGCTTGGAAGAAGGAGACTTTACAAGCCCGATTGAAGACACGACAGTACCGGTTGAGGAGATCGCGGTTCTAAAGCGCTGCCTCTATAGCATGCGTGACAATACAAATGCAGTCATCGGTGATATGAAGTATATGCTCGGTGAAATGGCAGACGGCAACTTCACAGTTGAATCTCATGTACCAGATAAATATGTAGGTGACTACAAAGAACTGCTTGAGGCCGAGAACACCATAAAATCAGGACTGACTCGTACTATGCTTGAAATTCTTCAAGTATCCGATCAGGTTTCCGCAGGCTCCGATCAGGTTTCATCCGGTGCACAGTCCCTTGCACAGGGCGCAACAGAGCAGGCAAGCTCGGTTCAGGAACTATCTGCTACAATCAGCGAGATAGCAAATCAGGTTAAACGCAGCGCTGAGGACTCTGAAAGGGCAAACGAGCTTACAAGTGAAGCAGGGGAAATCATGAGAGGCAGCGTTGAAGGCATGGCACAGGCACAGGCAGCCATGGATGAAATATCTGCAACCTCTCAGAACATTAGCAAGGTCATCAAGGTTATTGACGATATTGCATTCCAAACCAATATTCTTGCGCTCAATGCAGCTGTTGAAGCTGCTCGCGCAGGAACTGCGGGTAAGGGCTTTGCAGTTGTGGCAGATGAGGTCAGAAACCTTTCGCAAAAATCTTCTGAGGCAGCCAAAAACACAACTGCCTTGATTGAAAGCTCCATTGCGGCAGTGGCAAAGGGCGGAAAGCTTGTTAACAAGGCAAGCGAAGATTTCACAGCGGTTGCTGAGAAGTCCGCGGAAGTAAACACCATTGTAAGCATGATAAATGAGCAGGCACAGCAGGAGGCTGCGGCAATCAGCCAAATTTCCGTTGGAGTTGAGCAGGTGTCTTCAGTTGTACAAATGAACTCTGCAACCAGTGAGGAATCTGCGGCAGCAAGTGAGGAGCTTTCAAGTCAAGCTACTGTGCTTAAGGGACTGGTAAACCAGTTTAAGCTCTCGGCGGATAACGATTTATAATGAAGCTGTTTTCCATACAGTAAGCGTAACCGACACGGCTCATCCCAGGGGTGGGACGTGTCGGTTTAAAAATATCAAGAAACACGTTAGAATGCAAAATGAGAGAGGTGCATCTTGAAGAGGCGTAAAATTGTTTACCTATACATTATTGCACTAATATGTGTGCTTGGCATATGTATCTCGGTTTTTTTTATAATGCGCGGTCAATATAACAAAAAGCTTCAAGAGCTTGTGAAGTATGAAGTCACTACAGAAGCGGACTCTGAATACGTAGTCTCCGAGTTGGCAGCACTTCTTGGGCGTTCGTACTTTTTCAGTGACAAAATGATGCTTGATGCATATACAAAGCTCAATGAATGCTACTTGGATAAAAAATCGTATCTCAGCACCATTTCGGCCTGCTTGTATTCAATCTATTTTTCAAAGATTTACGAAGATGTCCATGCTCTCGGAGAAAACATTAATAGACTGGCTGACTGCTGTCTGGTGTTTAATGCAGAAAATGATGCAGAATTACTGTTTAATAAGGTTCTTGTTCTTGCTGAAAATTCTCCTAAGCTAATCGGAGAAATCAGTGCACGGGCACATTGGGGATTGGCAAAGGTTTACGCTGAAACCGATACAAAGTCACAGGCGTTGGACCATGCAATGCGCAGTGTCAAGGATGCTCCGGAAAACAGGAAGGCTTTATACAAAAGCATGTCAGAGCTTATAATGGCCGAAATTCAGTATAAGCAGGGAAAATACAGCGACTGCGAATTGGTACTTTCAAGGGCCGAGAAAGAACATCCTGCTGAAGCAGAAAAGCTGGTGTTGGAGTATGCCTTGCCACTTTTGGCACTAAAGGGTCTTTTGGCAGCACAGAAAGAAAACTTTGAATTATCATTTGAATACTCTGACCAGCTTATAGAATTGGGCCGCGACAACGAGCTGTTCTGTCAGGTTGGGGATTATCTGGATTGTATCAGAAGAATATGTATTGAAAAGGGCTCAGAGTTTCCCGAGGCATACGACAAAGTCCTAGTTGAGTGCTATAAAACTAATGCTGAAAGAGGCACGGCATTTATCACCCAATATTCCATTCTTGAATACACAGAATACACCGCGGAGAACAAGCTGCACTTTGAAGCAATTTCTCACATAGCGTGGATTGCACTTTTGTTGGTACTGATAGTTCTAAATACCATTGTAAAGCTATATATGAGCAGCTATACTGACGCGCTCACAGGGCTTTACAACAAAAGGGCATTTAATCGAAGATTACATGCGTTGCATCACAGACGGAAGTTTTTTGGAGCTGTCATCTTCGATGTTGACAATTTTAAAATGGTGAACGACACCTATGGGCATGAAACGGGTGATGAAGTGCTTGTACGCTTGGCCAAGCAGCTTGAAAAAAGCTGCCGTTTAGGGTGTACTGCCTATCGTGTGGGCGGTGAAGAATTTTGCATTCTGATAAAATACATAAAAAAATCTCCGCCATATCAAATAGCGGAGACTGTGAGAGCTGCTGTTGAAGCCTTTACGTGGCATAATGGGATGAATATAACAGTTAGTGCGGGCGTTGCCATCGGCAAGTCAAATGACTTGTATAAAAATGCGGATGAAAGATTATATGTTTCAAAGAGAAATGGCAGAAATCAAGTGAATTAAGAAATAAAAACTGCTGCAAAATCTTGATTTTGCAGCAGTTTTTTGATTTTAGTAGTTTTCTTTTCTCTGCTCAAAGAAGCTTCGTGCATTTTTGCAAACAGGGCATACAGCGGGGGTCTTTTTTCCGACAACGATATGTCCGCAGACACGGCATTCCCAAACGGTAATCTCGCTTTTTTCAAATACCTGGCGCATTTCAACATTCTTTAAAAGAGCACGATAGCGCTCCTCGTGCGCCTTTTCAATATCGGCGACCATTCTAAACTTTGCTGCAAGCTGTGGGAAGCCCTCTTCCTCTGCATCCTTTGCAAAGCGGTCGTACATATCGGTCCATTCGTAGTTTTCGCCCTCGGCAGCATGCTTGAGGTTTTCTGATGTGGTGCTTATATTACCAAGCTCTTCAAACCAAATTTTTGCGTGTTCCTGTTCGTTTCTGGCTGTCTTTAGGAATATCTCAGCCAACTGCTCAAAGCCTTCACGCTGTGCAACCTCAGCAAAATAAGTATACTTGTTACGTGCCTGACTCTCTCCGGCAAATGCGTCAGCAAGATTCCTCTCGGTCTTTGTGCCGGCGTAAGGATTTTCGTTCATTTCCTCTATTGAAATCTTAACAAAATTTTCGCCGGGCTGCTTGCAGCGAGGGCATTTATAGCCGTCTGGCAAGGGACCTTCTTCAATATATCCACAAACCGGGCAACGATAGAATTCCATAATATATCCTCCTGTTATAGGTGTCTTTATTTTTCTGCCGCCCATTGCCGAGGCTCTGGGCGGCATTTAAGGTTCAAGCTGATTCGTTTAAAGCTTATGCTCCATACCACAAGCCGTGAAGGTTGCAGTAAGCATATGCGCCAACGGGTTCATCGTTTTCAAGAACAAAGCTTGCCTTGGGCTCTTCGCCGGGCTTGAGAAATTTCATCTGTCCGCCCTTTTCTGTTTCAAGATAAATCCACTCGATAAAGTGCTCTTCGACCATGGGATGAGCAACAGAGCCTACACTAACATTGATGGTGTTTCCGTCAACAGAGACAACGGGAACGTGCTTTTCACCGGCAGCATCGGTTGCGTTTGCAACAAGCTCTACCATGTTTTCACCGCAGCATACCATAGGAACGCCGGAAGCGTGTACTACGCTGATAAGATTACCACAGTGACGGCAGATATAAAACTTTGCTTTACTCATTTTTGGGGTCCCCTTTCAAATTGTTGTTATTATACTTTGATTTTGTATTTCGTTTTCTTGGCAATTACATTCGGCACACAGACCAACCAAAATCAGCTTGTGCCACTCGGTCACATAGCCGGGAAGCTGAGCCTGTGCTTGGTTGATTTCATCGTGGTAGGGCATGCTTGCATCAACAACCTTATTGCAGCAGCGGCATATGAAATGATAATGATTTTGCATATTAAAATCGTAGTGATCTGGTCCAAAGGGCATTTGAAGCTTGCGTATTTCGCCAAGCTCTGCAAGGAGATTTAAATTTCGATAAACGGTTCCTTTGCTGATGCTGGGATCTTGATTTCTGGATCTTTCATAGATTTCGTCTGCTATCGGATGATCATGACTTGACCTGACGATTGAAAGAACAAGCTGGCGCTGATGTGTGTTCCGAAGCGGCCTTTTATTATCCATTTTTGGTCACTCCTTTATTAGCTTGATTGCATTATAGCAGACTGTGCCTTTGAAGTCAATAGTAATAGTATCTATTATTATTAATTTTTTCTTGTAAGTTTTTTACATAGAAACAGCAGAGGATTGTTTGTGTTTTAGAATCAAGACGTTACTTTCTTGACACGAATTGTAGGAGCTGTCATATTATGTACTGAAAACCGGAAGGAAGTGATTGTATGAAATTTACCGTTATCGGTGGAGATATGCGCATGGTCGCTCTGGTATCGGCGTTGGAGAACGAGGGACATGAGGTTTGCACCTATGCTCTGGAGAAAGCTCCGGATGGCATGATAAAATGCTGCGGATTGACCGCGGAGTTGGCGTCCTGCGGTGCTGACTGCATTATTCTGCCTCTGCCGGTTTTAAACTCCAGAGGTACACTAAATGCGCCATATAGTGCCTTTTCCCATGATATTCAGACAATAATACGGCAATTACCAAAGGATAGTATTGTTTGTGCAGGTAAACCCGATGAAAGGCTTAAACACCTTGCAGCAGAACTGTCCATAGACCTTGTTGATTACTTTGAAAGAGAGGAACTGGTTGCTCTTAACGCACTTGCAACTGCGGAGGGCGCGATTTCAGTTTTACTTAGAAATTCGCCCATTACTGTTTGGGAAAGCAGTATGTTGATTATCGGTGCAGGAAGAATTGGGAAAATGCTTGCTGAAAGGCTTCGTGCGCTGGGTGCATACGTAACGGTTTCTGCACGAAAGGCATCAGATATGGCATATATCCGCGCCATGGGCTGCAATGCGCTTGACACTCGAACGCTGTGCGAAGAGCTATCCCAGTTTGACACGGTTATTAACACAGTGCCCGCATTGGTGCTTGACAAAGAAAAATTGGGACATTTGAAGAGTGATGTGCTCTTGATAGACCTTGCCTCAAGCCCCGGAGGTTTTGACTTTGAAGCAGCAAGAGAGCTTGATTTAAACACCCTATGGGTACTTGGTCTTCCGGCGGAAACCGCGCCGATTACTGCGGGAAAAATTATTAAAGAAACTGTCTTAAATATCATTGAGGAGCGGCGCGGAGGATAATTGCGCAGCAAAAAATATAAGTATTCCGATTGGATGCTTTTAACCATACTCTCGCGGCGTTGGCTGTGGAGAGCAACACGCTTGGAGGTTTCTGATGTCTGACACAAGACTTGGCCTTGCGATTTGCGGCTCATATTGTACATTTGATAAAATAATGCCTGTTGCAGAGACCCTTGCAAAGGATTATGAGGTTACAGCAATAATGTCTGAAAATGCTGCTGCGACTGATACACGTTTTGGCTGTGCGGAAAATGCTAAAGCGCGCCTAAGAGAAATAACGGGAAAAGAAATTATATCCACCATAACGGAAGCGGAGCCTATTGGCCCCAAAAAGCTGTTTGACGTATTGGCAGTGGCACCATGTACGGGCAACACCATTGCAAAGCTTGCCTGCGGAATTGCAGACAGTGCAGTTACATTGGCTTGCAAGGCGCATCTACGAAATGGCAGACCGATAGTAATTTCGGTTTCGACAAATGACGCACTGGGGGCAAATTCCGCTAACATAGGAGCACTGCTGAATAGAAAAAACATCTTTTTTGTACCGTTTAGACAGGATGATCCCATTGGAAAGCCCAATTCCATGCTGGCAGACCTATCGCTGCTAAAGGATACAATTGAGGCGGCCTTGAAGGGGCAGCAAATTCAGCCTGTAATATTGGGACCCACAAATAGCTGAGTGCAGCGATTATGAGAGCTTGCGCTTTTTAACTGTAGTTATAAATAATTGAACATAAAAATGCAAGGGCAAAGAAGAAAGGCTTTTTCTAATAATAATGATTTAAAGGGCAGCAATTCACATTAGTTGTGCTTGCTGCCCTTTTATCTTGATGTGGCGGAATGCTTCTCGATAGGATTGCTTAGAAAGACCTAGCTTGCCGCAGCCATGCTGTGCTTGTTGGTGAAGCAATAATATGCTATAATATCCTTCAGATATTAAAGTTGATTTAACTATATATATCATAGCGCCGCTTTGCGGCTATGATATAATGTCCTTCATATAATATAGATTTAATTTTTTATCGTAGATAATAAAGTGCTGTTAGACAGGTGAAATCTAGCTTGCAGTTTAAAATGTTAAAAGTCTATGCTAATAGGAGAATTTGTGAACAATCCAATTTGAGTACAACAGTAGATGGTTTTCGCGTTGCCTTCAAGCAACGCTGTATTGTTGCACTCAAAATTGGAAAAGGACTATTCTCTTATGAATAAAAAAAATATATATTTGATGTACGCCATTGCGCTTTTTCAGGGAATGGTGTTTTACGGACCCGTTGCCACCCTGTATCGTCAGACGCAAGGTGTTTCGGTTTTCCAAATTACGCTGATTGAAAGCATAGCTCTCGTGCTTTGTCTCCTATTGGAGCTTCCGTGGGGAATCATTGCGGACAAGATAGGATACAAGCGCACCATGGAATTCTGCTGCGTTTTGTATTTTTTATCCAAAATTGTATTTTGGCAGGCCACAGGCTTTTACGCTTTTTTGTTGGAGCGTGTGATGCTCAGCGTTGTGATTTCGGGACTTTCAGGTGTTGAAACAAGTGTTGTTTTTCTCTCGTGTGGAAAGAATGAAAGTCAAAAGGCGTTTGGCGTGTATAACAGTCTGCAAACCACAGGGCTGCTGATTGCTGCATTGGTATTTTCTGTTGGGGTCGGCAGCAATTACAAGCTTGCCGGTTTGCTGACTGTGTTAAGCTATGGCGCAGCCGCACTGCTGGCATTTGGACTTGATGAAGTGCATTCGGAGGATGAGCGCTCATTTCAAGCTCATGAGTTCATTTCGCTTTTGCGGCAAACAATAAAAAACAAGCATTTGCTTTTACTCTTAATTGGTGTCGCATTCCTGTCAGAAACACACCAGACTATCACGGTGTTCTTTAACCAATTGCAATATGTAAAATGCGGATTATCTGCTTCGGAAATTGGATACATATATATTGCAGTTACAATTGCAGGTCTGAGTGGTGCCTTTTCATCGCGGCTGACAAAAAGGCTAGGCGTGGCTCGAACGGCAGGACTCATCTACGCAGCTGCGGTAGCGGCATGTGTTTTGCTCGCGTTTACCGAAAGCCCATGGCTTTCGGTAGCATGCATTCTGGCGCTGCGCGTTTCATTCAGTCTGTTTCAGCCGCTTCAAACGGAAGTTCAAAACCGGCAAATAAGTACACGAAATCGTGCAACGGCGCTGAGTATTAACGCGATAATTATTGAGAGCGTGGGTATCGGCACAAATATCGCTTTCGGCTCACTGGCTGAAAGCAATCTGAAATACTCACTTTTATTAGGTGCAGTTTTATGCTTAGTTGGTGCAGTTCTTTTTTTAATGTGGCATAGAAATCAAAAGAACAATTATGTAAAATAAGCATTGCATATTTTTAGGGCATCATCGTTCATTTGACCGATGATGCCCTAAAAATCCTTATGAGAGTGAGACTGTATTCAGTTTCCATGTTCTTTTTATAAATGCTTGAGGCTAATAGCAAAGCTCTGCATAGAATCTGTTGCTACTTAACCATAATTTTGATAGCAGAGTTAAGGTTTTGCAGTGTGACTTCACTGTGGGCTCCGCCGTTCTCACCGTCTCTTGTCCATTTAACAGGCCTGTCAAAGGTGAATTTAATACGTTTGCTTCTAAGCATTGTAACCTGACCGCCTGAAAAATTATGAGAGAGGACATTTCCAACGATTTGGTTCATTTCCATTACGTTTTTTGGGTTTTTGATTAAAATGACTTCAAACAATCCGTCATGAAGCTCCATGGTGGTGGTATCCAGCTTAACAATTCCTGCAACGGAGCTGCTATTGGAAACACTGCCAAAGACCAAATCACCGGTTATTACACCGTCATCATATTCAACTGTTGTGTTGTATGAGGTCAGCTTAGTGAGCTGAGCCATTCCCTGAAGCACATAGGCTAGGTGTCCGAGAGTCTGCTTGGTCTCCTTAGGAGTCTCGTAGCTGACCTCAGTAAATGCGCCAAATGCGGCGATGTATGTGAAGTAGTCAGTGTCATTGAATTTTCCAACATCAAGGGAGACCGGTCTGCCGCGAACTATGGTTCTTGCCGCTACTGCGGGAATTTTTGAAAGCTTAAGCGTGCTTGCGACATCATTGGTTGTGCCTTGAGGAATATAGCCCAAAACGGGCGGGTTATCAAGCTGCGCAAGCCCTGTTACCGTTTCGCTGAGAGTGCCGTCTCCTCCAACGCAGGTTACGCAGTCGTACTGGGAGCCATATTCAAGAACTAGGCGTGTTGCATCACCTGCTCCTTCTGTGAAATAAACTGTTGGAACATAGCCGCCGCTGTAAAGAACCTCAATTACATGACCGATTGTGGCAACTCCGCCGCCCTTACCGGCAGTAGGGTTTAAAATCAGCATCAGTCTTTTGCGCAATGTTATCCCTCCGACGAATAATTACGCGCCCAATATGGGCGCAGTTTAAATATAATCATATTATTACCAAATGCATCATATAATTGCACTTATTATATAATGTAGCTTTGATATTGTCAATCTCAGTGCGAGACAGAAGAAAAATGTTGTCTAATTTTTTATTGATATGTTTGCTTAATAGAAAGCTTGCGAAATATAGAAATTCGTTTTTATACAGCGGTGGTGCAAACTGCATGATGTATGAGGTCATAGCGAATGTTAAAAATAAACTAAGCCGGCAATCAAGCTTGATTGCCGGCTTTTGAACGAAGCATAGCTCCAAAACTAATTTGATTATTTCACCATGTTGGCGATTTCTGCTGCAAAGTCTTCCTGCTTCTTTTCAATGCCCTCGCCCTTTTCAAAACGGGTAAAGCCCAGAACAGAAACGGTGCCGCCAACGGATTTTGCAACCTCAGCAACATGCTTCTCAACTGAAATCTTGTCACCCTTAACGAAGTCCTGCTGAAGCAAGCAATTCTCTTCGTAGTACTTGCTGATACGTCCGAGAACCATCTTCTCGATGATAGCTTCGGGCTTATTAGCGTTTTTGGGGTCTTCCTTAGCCTGAATGGTGAGGATTTCCTTTTCCTTGTCCATGGTAGCCTGCTCAACGTCGCTCTTGTCGCGGTAGGTGGGGTTCATAGCAGCGATTTGCATAGCAATATCCTTGCCCAGCTCAATAACGGTTTCGTTATTCTCAAGACCCGCAGATACTTCCATGTTGACAATAACACCGATACGACCGCCCATGTGAACGTAAGGAATGTTCAAGCCAGTTTCATAACGTGCAAAACGGCGAACCTTGATGTTCTCTCCGATAACAAGAACCTTTTCCTGCTGCATCTGCTCAATAGACAAGTCGCTTCCGGGATACTTAGCTGTCATAAGAGCGTCCAAATCAGCGGGGTTCTGCTTGGCAACAACCTCTGCTACGCTCTTTGTAAATTCAACAAAAAGGTCGTTCTTTGCAACGAAGTCTGTTTCAGCGTTAACCTCAACAACAACACCGATGCCGTCAAATACATCTGCATAAGCCATACCCTCAGCAGCGATACGGCCAGACTTCTTCTGAGCTGCTGCAAGACCCTTTTCACGGAGCCATTCAACTGCCTTGTCCATGTCACCGTCAGAAGCGGTAAGAGCCTTTTTGCAGTCCATCATGCCAACGCCGGTCATTTCGCGCAAGGATTTAACGTCTTGTGCTGTGAATGCCATAATATATACTTCCTCTCGAATAATTTGAATTATTGAACCTTATTCAGCTGCGGAAACCTCGGCTTCAGCTTCCGCGGCGGGAGCTGCAACCTCAGCGTCCTGTCCCTGACGGCCTTCCTGAACTGCGCTTGCCATTGCTGCGGAAATCAGACGGATAGCGCGAATAGCGTCATCGTTGCCGGGGATAACATAGTCAATCTCATCGGGGTCGCAGTTGGTATCAACAATAGCGATAATCGGGATATGAAGCTTGCGTGCTTCTGCGATTGCGTTGTGCTCCTTGCGGGGGTCAACAACAAACAGAGCGCCGGGAAGCTTCTTCATTTCTTTAACGCCGCCGAGATATTTTTCGAGCTTTTCGATTTCGTTTGACAGCTTGATAACTTCCTTCTTGGGAAGCATATCAAAGGTACCGTCCTCCTGCATCTTGCGAAGCTGAGCAAGACGGTCAACACGGGTGCGCATGGTCTTGAAGTTTGTGAGCATGCCGCCGAGCCAACGAGCGTTGACGTAGTACTGACCTACGCGCGCAGCCTCCTCACGGACTGCATCCTGAGCCTGCTTCTTTGTGCCGACGAAAAGGATGCTCTCGCCGCGTGCTGCGATTTCACGCACGAAATCGTATGCGTCCTCAAGCTTTTTTACTGTCTTCTGAAGGTCGATAATATAGATGCCGTTACGCTCCATATAGATGTATTCGGCCATCTTGGGGTTCCATCTTCTTGTCTGGTGACCGAAATGTACGCCGGCCTCCAAAAGCTGTTTCATAGATACTACTGACATTTGTTTTCCTCCTAAATTTTGTTTTATACCTCCGAGGACTTCGTCTTGAAATCCCAGCAATTTTGGACATTTCCAGCCTTGCCACAGAGAAACCAATCAGTCCTCGTGCGTAATGCCCTGATATTATAACAAAGAAAATGTCTTTTTACAAGTGATTTTTAATTTTTTTTCAGAAGCCACGGGGTTTTTGCCTGCGTAGCACGCATGGAATGGGGGACAACCGCGCACCGTTGTGGTGACGCACTTGCTCGGCAAGGGTGGAACGGCGCTATTTGCAGGAAAATAAGCAAAATAGCTAAAGGGGGGGGCTCTTTCTCAGGAAAAAAATCCCCGTTTAATCCCAAAGAGAAAGATGGCAAATGCGGGAATCCCCCTTTGCAAACCCCGCCAAAACCGTCAGTACCGTAAACCGATCGATTTGCAGTCCCAATGGGTGACGAACAAGGAGTGCAAACGAGTTGCGCACATTTCAGATGTCGCTTTAGCTCAGCAAATATTCGCTGTATTGTACGATGTTGAATAGCAGAAAAATGAGTTATTAGTCTTTGTGGTACTCAATAATGTTGCAAATATCGCAATCTAAAATAAAACAAAGCGTATCCAGCGTTTTAAGCGTGATCGTTTCCCCATGCTTCATGCGGTGGAGAATGTTTGCAGAAAATCCGTGCTTGTATATGAGTTGATACTCCGTAACTTTTTTCTCTTGAAGAGTCCTGTAGAAAGGTTCATAGCTTATCATTTAATCACCAACTACACAGTAGCACACTTAATGTATTGACTATGACCAATATATTGAGTATAATTGCCATGGAGGTGATTATTATGCCCGATTATAAAAAGATGTATCTACATTTATTCAATTCCGTGACTGAGGCGATTGAGCAGCTTTACCAATGTGACACTCCCAGAGCTATTGTCACGCTAATGGAAGCTCAATGGAAAGCCGAGGAGCAGTACATAGAAAG
>CAZAIU010000015.1:16194-60670 GCA_964485265.1 uncultured Oscillospiraceae bacterium
CTAATGGAAGCTCAATGGAAAGCCGAGGAGCAGTACATAGAAAGTGGCGAGGAATAAGACCATCGCCGCTTTTTGCCTCCGCAAAGGCGTTCATTTGCTCCTGCAAAAGCGAAAATATGAAGCGTTTGTAAACCGTAGGAGACCTTAAAAGGTTAGCGTATAAGTATACTGAAGAAAAGAACCGGGTGAGTGCCGGCGGTTTCCACCGGCGCTTTTTCTCTTTGGAGATTGTTAAGAGTCGTTCTGCACTTGCATGCAAGGGTGACTCCGCAGTTGTGTGCGGCTGTGTCCCTCGCCTGACCGTGGCGTAAATCCCCACCCCGAGCGGTGTGCAGACAAAAAATTTCCCCCGCCAGTTTCGGCGGGGGAAAAGTGTTATTTAATTGTAACGAGCAGTTCACCGGCGGCAACAGTTTGACCGGGCTTTACAAGCACCTGATCAATTGTACCTGCCATACGGGCAACAACGCTCGTTTCCATTTTCATAGCCTCAACAATGGCTATTACCTGATTTTCGGCAACCTTGTCACCGGGCTTGACTTCTACCTTAGTTACGGCACCGGGGATTGAGGAACCGATTTGGCTCTTGTCCTCCGGGTCGGCAAGCGTGATTTGCTTAACAGCTACGCCGGCTTTTTTGTCAGGAACTGCAACCTCGCGGCGCATTCCGTTAAGCTCAAAGCAAACATTGCGTGTTCCGTCATCGTTGAGGTCACCTAAGCCCAAATATTTTATGACAAGGGTTTTGCCCTCATCAATATTGATTTGGTTTGTTTCACCAAGAGCCATACCATTAAAGAATACGTGGCTGCCCATGCGCATGATATAGCCGTACTCCTTGCGGTGAGCGCGGTATTCCTTATAAACCTTCGGGTACATGCAATAGGACAGCAGGGCACGGCGATTTATGCGGTCGCCGTCCATGAAGCTTTCCATTTCCTTGGTAACAGCAGTAAAATCAACGGGATCCAAAATCTCGCCGGGACGGCAGGTTATCGGTTCCTCGCCCTTTAGCACTATCCGCTGCAAATCCTCGGGGAAGCCCCATGCAGGCTGACCCATCATGCCCTTAAAGTAGGAAACAACGCTGTCGGGGTAGGTGAGAGCTTCACCCTTTTCAATGATGTTCTCGGGAGTGAGATCGTTTTGAACCATGAATATCGCCATGTCTCCTACCATTTTGGAGGAGGGAGTTACCTTGACAATGTCACCGACCATCTGGTTGACTGTTGAATACATCTCCTTAACTTCCTCAAAGCGCTGCCCAAGACCGAGAGACTCCACTTGAGGCTGGAAGTTTGTATACTGACCGCCGGGAATTTCATATTTATAGATGTCTGTAACAGGGCACTTGAGTCCGCCGTCAAATTTCTCGTAGCGGAGACGTACATCAGACCAATAATCTGTGAGCTTCTGCAAATCGTCAAGCTTAAGACCTGTGTCACGCTCGTTGCCCTCAAGAGCGGCAACTACCGCGTTCATAGAGGGCTGGCTGGTTAGTGAGGACATGGAGGATATAGCGACGTCAACAATGTCTACCCCTGCCTCAGCAGCCAAGAGCAGGGCGGCAACCTGATTGCCGCTGATGTCGTGGGTGTGCAGATGAATGGGCAGACCAACCTCGTTTTTGAGTGCCTTTACAAGCTTCTTAGCTGCGTAGGGCTTGAGCAGTCCCGACATATCCTTTATGCATATCATATGCGCTCCCCGGCGCTCCAGCTCCTTTGCCATGTTAACGTAGTACTCAAGAGTGTACTTGTCACGCCTGTCATCCATGACATCGCCGGTGTAGCAAATGGTGGCTTCGCATATTTTGCCCTGCTTAATTACCTCGTCCATGGCGACTTCCATACCGGGTATCCAGTTGAGGCTGTCGAAAATACGGAATACGTCTATGCCGCTGATGGCGGACTCACGAACAAATTCACGGATAAGGTTATCGGGGTAGTTTGCGTAGCCAACTGCGTTTGCACCGCGCAGAAGCATTTGGAAGGGGACATTGGGAATTTTCTCGCGGAGCAGGTCAAGACGCTCCCATGGTGACTCGTGGAGGTAGCGGTATGCAACGTCGAAGGTGGCACCGCCCCACATTTCAAGGGAGAAGCAGTCGGCAAGGATAGCTGCTGTGCCGTCTGCACCCTTGACCATGTCCCGTGTACGAACACGAGTGGATAAAAGGGACTGGTGTGCATCACGCATGGTGGTGTCTGTGATAAGCAACTTTTTTTGATCCAACACCCATTTTTTAACGGCATCGGGACCTTCTTTGTCCAATAGCTGCTTTATTCCGTCACGCTTTGGATAATCCACCTTTGGAAAGCGGGGAGCATTATACTGCTTGCGATCTATATCTGGATTATCAACCTGTATTTGCGCAATATATTTTAGAACACGGGTTGCTCGGTCACGCATCTGGAAGAACTCGAACAGCTCCGGCGCATCGTCAATAAACTTCGTGTGGCACTTGCCCTCGTGAAAGGCCTTGTGGTTGAGAATATTGGTTATGAAAGGAATGTTGGTCATAACTCCGCGTACGTGGACCTCGTTGATAGCGCGCAGCGCACGGCGGCAAACGCCCTCAAAGGTCTGGTCCCAGCTTGTTACCTTAACAAGCAGACTGTCGTAGTACGGTGAGATGATGGTGCCTACGCCTGCACAGCCGCTGTCAAGACGAACGCCCAGACCGCCGCCGTTGCGATAGGCGGTGATTTTGCCGCAGTCCGGAGCAAAATTGTTTGAGGGGTCCTCGGTGGTGACACGGCACTGGATGGAATAGCCGTTCATTTTAACGTCACTTTGCTGTGAAAGACCGATGAGCGGATGGCTTAGCTGTTCTCCTGCTGCTATAAGAATTTGAGAGCGGACAAGGTCAACGCCTGTTACCATTTCGGTAACGGTGTGCTCAACCTGAATGCGCGGATTCATTTCTATAAAATAGTGGTTTCCGTTTTTGTCCACAAGAAATTCAATTGTACCTGCGTTTGTATAGCCGACTGATTCGGCTATTTTAACAGCATCGGAACAAAGCCTTTCTCTGACCTCGCCGGGGATTGAAAATGCGGGTGCAAATTCAACCACCTTCTGATAGCGGCGCTGAAGGGAGCAGTCGCGCTCGCCAAGGTGCATAACATGACCATGCTCGTCTGCAAGAATTTGTACCTCAATGTGCTTCGGCTCAACAAGAAATTTTTCGATGAAGATGTCATCGTTGCCAAAAGCCTTTTTTGCCTCACTTTTAACAAGCTCAAAGGCAGGCTTAACATCCTCCGCGCATTCGCAGCGGCGCATACCGCGCCCACCGCCGCCTGCCGCTGCCTTTAAAATGACAGGGAATCCGTAGCTGATAGCCCGTTCAAGTGCTTCATCGCCATCCTTGAGAGGCTCTGTGCTGCCGGGAATGGTGGGGACATTGCATTTTTTTGCAATTGCCTTTGCATGAAGCTTGTCGCCCATGTTATCAAGGACATCGGAGTTTGGTCCGATAAATTTTATCCCGGCCTCTTCGCAGGCACGGGCAAACTCTGCGTTTTCTGATAAAAAGCCGTAGCCGGGGTGTATAGCATCAACGCTGCGGCGCTTAGCAAGATCAATGATTTCAGGTATATCAAGATATGCGCCGAGGGGGCTTTTGTTTTCGCCTATAAGATATGCCTCATCTGCCTTAGTGCGGAAAAGGCTAAGAGTGTCCTCGTTGGAATACATCGCGACGGTATTGAGCCCAAGCTCCTTGCAGGCTCTAAATACTCTAATAGCTATTTCACCGCGGTTTGCAACCAGAACCTTTTGAATCTGTCTTTCTGACATGGTGTTTCCCTCTCTTTGCGGAAATGGATTTTGCAAGTATAAACATTGGAACTTGCAAATTGATGACATTATTATATAGGCAGTGCAGAATAAATACAAGAACTTTTACTGCCGATTTTACAATTCGGGATACCGTCCAATAAAACTATGCCGCGAAAGAGCAAATCCGTCAAAAAGCATAATTGGCACGTATGTAAACATACTGATGTTTGATTCATGCGGTACAGATTGTTGCAAAAAACTGTGGATTTACAGGAATAAACTACTTAATTTTATATTTGGTTTTTTTCGTCAAATTGCCAAGTAAACCATGGCCGCTTTTCCCTTTTTCCTCGCCTATACTCACCCGGGACATCAATCAAAACGATATCTCCGCCTATTCTTCGTATGTTTTCCCATGGCAGGACATAGTCATCCTCCCGCCAGAACAAACCCAAAAATTTGCAGCGACCGGGTACTACTAATGCCAAAATTCGTCCTGCCGCTATGTCGATAACAACGTCGCTTACATAACCGAGACGCTGACCGTCGCAGACGTTTACTACCTCCTTGTAGCGGAAATCCTCTATGCGGCATTCCATTTGCTGACACCTCCGTATTTTGATTTTGGGCTTTGCGTATAATAAATACAGCGCCCCTGCAATTATACGAGGAGCGCCGTTTGTCCTATTACAAAGGCTTATTCACAGCCGATATTTTTTTTGATTTGACTAATTGCATTTTTCTCCAGACGGGACACCTGAGCCTGACTTATGCCAACCTCGGAGGCAACCTCCATCTGGGTTTTGCCGTCATAGAACCTCAGAGCCAGAATACGTTTTTCGCGGCTGTCCAAGGCTGCAACGGCTTCAGAAAGTGCAATTTGCTCAATCCATGTGTCGTCTGTGTTTTGAAGGTCACGTATCTGATCCATAACACAAATACTCTCAGCGCCATCGGAGAACACGGGCTCGTATATTGACACAGGCTCTGAAATTGCATCAAGAGAAAAATAGACCTCCTGACGTGATATACCGAGAATTTTTGCAATTTCACCAATGTCCGGTTCGCGTTGATTTTCTGCGGTGAGGCGTTCCTTTACCTGCAAAACTCTATAGGCGGTGTCTCTCATGCTGCGGCTTACTCGGACTGAGCTGTTATCTCGAAGATAACGCCTTATCTCTCCCGCTATCATCGGAATGAATGTCCGAAGTTGAAAAAAGGGGCATCCGCCTAAGGATGCCCTCTTTTTTACATTCGATATTCTATTATAACGTTCCCGTGAGATACGGTGATTTTTTCAATTATGGAGCAAATTACGCTTCGTTGCTCCTGTACACTCATGTATTTCCACGTTTTTTCAACGCTTCTGAGCGTTTCCCGCGCTGCCTTGGCGTTTTGAGTCCAAAGTCCCCGTTCGTTTTCCTCGTCAATTTTCTTTTCAAGAGCTTTTATCTCCTCGGAAAGCTCGTTTATTGAAGTTAGCAGAACCCTGTTGCCTGCCTCAGCGTAAAGGTCATACAGACGCTTCAGCCTTGATTCCAGGGTTTGCTTTTTCCTTTCAAGGGACTCAGAAACTGAGGGTAGCTCTTCAACCTCCGCTGCCTTTATTTCGCGGGGAGTCATGGAAAACAGGTCTGATATAACCGCCCTTTCAATGTCCTCGGCCCAGACGGATTCATTGCTGCAATCGGGATCCTTTACCAGATAAGGCTTTGATATCTGCTGAGAGTAGCAAACAAGCTTGTAGCCTGCCTTGCCCCATTTTTGGTAACGCATTTTTGCTCCGCACACACCACAGTAAACAAGCCCTGTCAAAAGGTGAGCCGTAGTGGACACAAGCTTCTTTTCCGAACGCTGGGCGTGAAGCGCCATTGCCTTTTCGTATGTCTCCCGCGAGACTATAGGCTTGTGCTGACCCTTGTATTCAACACCGTTGTATTCTATTATACCTATATTTGTTTTGCGGTTCAATATCTGTGAGGCGAGCTTTTCATATTTTAGTCCCAGCTTGTTTGCAATGCTTTGCAGGGAAAAGCCCTTCAAGTACAAATCATAAACCTGCTTTACAAGCTCTGCGTCTGAGTTCGGCACAAGAATTCCCTTTTCAGAATCGTAGTCATAACCAAATGGCACGCCGCCGCCGCCCGGCCAAAAGCCTGCCTCAACCCGCTTCTGCATTCCGCTGCGTGTGCGCTCATAAATGTTTTCTCTCTCAAGCTGCGCAAAAACGGAAAGAATACCAACAACTGCCCGACCAAAGGCAGTGGCTGTGTTAAAGCTCTCCTGAATTGAAACAAAGGCGATGTTGTTGGGCAGAAAAACATCCTCAATCAGGTGGAGCGTATCCTTTTGGGAACGGCTGAGACGGTCGAGCTTGTAAACGCAAACGTGGGTTATCGTCCGCTTTTCCGCATCAGCAATAAGTCTTTGCATTGCAGGACGCTCAAGAGAGCCACCGGAAAAGCCATCATCAATGTACAGCTCATAGGAAACAAGTCCGTCCAATGTTTTGGTGAACGCTATAAGCCGTTCCTTCTGCACCTCGATGGAGTAGCCTTCCTCCGCTTGCCTGTCGGTGGAGACACGAATATAAAGCGCCACGGCAAGATTTTGGTCTTTGTCCGTGGCGATTTTATGCATTTTGGATTTTGCCATTTTAAGCTTTACCCCGTTTTACTCTGTTATAAGAGCATCTGAGAATATCCCGTCGGATGTCTCGCTGCTGCCGGAGATACGTCCTGCCGCGGCTCCTACTATTCTCTCAATTGTGGAATTGGAAAAATTCATTCCGGCAAGCTCCTCGGCGGGAATGACATTTCCGTCCTTGTCGCAGCGGATGAAAGAAAGCTCCTGACCTCCGATAGTTCTGCGAACCGCATGCTTCATATAATCCATAGTAACCTCCGTTAGGGTAAGGGGATAAGCCCTGCCCAAAAGTGTCGTTACTAAATTATTGCCATGCAGCAAGTAGTTAAACAGGAAAAACAAATATTTTGTTCAGTAAAATATAAACCCCAGTTAATGCACTGAGCAGATGTTTTTAAAATAGTGTTTCAAGCTTATTAGAATAGTGCAAACGCACTTGCTGAATTTGCACTATTCGGCGTGACCGATATTCACCAAATCCCAGTGCAGTCTATTTGCTGAGCATAAACAAAACGGTGCCATTGCCATAAGCGCAAGAACAACTGCCGCTAGTGACAGCACAAAATGAAGCTGCATATCTTTCTGCGGATGAAATTTAACCTACATGCTGCATATGGGGGGCGGAGTTTAAAGGCGATTTCGCTGAAAAAATCCGCTCCAATTAAGGAGCGGATTCCAGCTTGCAGAAAATAGAGTATTCTTAAAATATTTCGTTTTGTGCAATATTAGCCTACCTCATCGGCAGTGTCGTGCTTGAAAAGAGACATGGGCAGTTCACCGCCCTCATCACCCAAAGCTCCCAAGGTACTTGTTATGGTGATGTTGAGGTAATTGATATCCTCGCATAGATTAATTTCTGTGTCAACAGTACCCAAGGCGCAGTCTTGAATAAGACGTATGGTTGGACGCAGTACATTTTCCGGATGATTTTTTACAATAATGGCCATGGAGCCGTCGCTCAGGTTTACTATAGCACCGGTTGGGTATGCACAGACAACATGGAGAAAACTCTGAACAAGACAGGGATCAAACTGAACGTCAGACTGAGCGATTATGTATTGTATCGCATCGCAGGGAAGCCATGCTTTCCGGTAGCTGCGCTGGCTGGTTAAAGCATCGTATACATCTGCAATGGCAAGAATTCTTGCGAATAGAGGAATGCTTTCGCCTTGATAGCCGTAGGGATAACCGCCGCCGCCGAATTTTTCGTGGTGGCACTGGATTCCGGAAAGAACATCTCTTGAGATGTTATAGCACTTCCGCATACGCTCAAGACCGTTTTGGGGATGAGTCTTAACAAGCTCATACTCCTCATAGCTGAGGGGACCTCGCTTGTTGATTATGTTTATTGGTACGTCTATTTTGCCGATGTCATGCATTAGTCCGCAAAGCGCAATATCCGTAAGTCGGTTAAGAGAAAAGCCGATTTGCTTAGCAATGAGAACACTGAGCATGCTCACATTCATGCTGTGAGAATAGGTGTAATTATCGTAACATTTTATATCAATTATATCCACAAGGAATTCATCGCGTTCTAAAATTTTTTCAACAAGATCAGAAGCAAGCTTTTTTGTGGAATCCAGTACGCTGGGGGAAATGTACTGCTGATTGAAAAAGCTCGTGTAGACAGTCCTAACGTCTGCAAGAATACGGCGACGCTCACTCGGCTCGATAAAACACTCGGGCTGAATGTCTTCCCCGATTTCACTTTCAACATATATACCACCAATTTCGTGAAGGCGCAGCTTACTGATAATTCTGGGGGTTAGCACCTGTCCTTTGGCAATAAGGGCAAACATTCCGTTCGGGGCGGGAACGTCCTTTGCGAGAACCATATCCGGCTTTACGTAGGACAATGGGATGTATAGCATATTTCATTCTCACTCTCTGCAAGTTGTTGCCGGTGGCGAAAAGTGTTTAAAAAATATAGAAAAAATAACCATATTATGTACTAAAAACAGGGAACAATGCACATTATAACATTTTAAATAACTCTTCGCAACACCATTTGCGTTTGTTAACACAAAAATTAACCTTTTTAACAAATTTCCGTATATTAACGCTTTTGACACCATAAAAATTGCATGCAGAGAAAAAATTTTCATTTGCTTTTAATTTTTCTGTGTTAACATCATACAAGACAGTTAAACACAAATAAATTTTTCGGAGAGATGAATAATGGACTACAGGGTTCTGGTTGTTGAGGACGATAGATCTATAAGCGGTTTTTTGCAGATGGAGCTTGCCCACGAGGGATGCAAAGTTGAGACTGCCTTTGACGGCAGACAGGCATTGGAGATGGCACTGGCAGGGCAGTATGACGTTATTTTGCTGGATATTATGATACCTTATATAAATGGTGTTGAGGTATGCAAAAGAATTCGAGAGAAAAATGCCGTGCCGATTATCATGCTTACGGCAAAAAGCGATGTTTCTGACAAGGTGCTGGGGCTTGACAGCGGCGCGAACGATTATCTAACGAAGCCATTTGAAATTGAGGAGCTTTTCGCCAGAATGAGAGCGGTAACGCGCACTGCGGCTCCCGGAGAAGCAGACAGGCTGTGCTGCAAAAATGTGGTTATGGACAGAGTGCGTCACACGGTTGAGGTAAATGAAAAGGAGGTCACGCTCACAAAACGTGAGTTTGATCTGCTGGAGCAGTTTTTGCTCAATAAGGACATTGTCCTCACTCGGGACAGGCTGCTTCAAAACGTATGGGAATTCGATTATATCGGAGACAGCAATGTCGTGGATGTGACAATTAGGCATTTGCGCTCGAAGCTGGGAGATAAGGACGGGGAGATAATATCAACCGTCCGAGGCTTTGGATATATTACAAGGGAGAAAACGAATGGGTAGATTTTTCACGGCCACAGTGAGACTTACTCTTTTTTATGCGGTTTCAATTACTCTTCTTTTGGTCGTATTAAGCGGCACCACAGTTCTTGTTGTCCGATTTTACCAAAACAGCGTGGCGGAGGACGACATTGACATGGTGGCGCAGGAAATTTCTGCGCTTATTACAGAGGGAGAAAATAATTTTTCAACGGTATTGCAGACTAAGGGTGGTGTCTACGCTCACATTGTAAAGGACGGTCAGGACTGCTTTACTTCAGACAACTTCTATTTTGAAATACCTGATGATTTGAGGCTTGACAAGGCAAAAAGCCTTGAGGATGACGACGATGATGACTACATGATTAAAAAAACCGTGTTAAGTAACGGACCGGAAAAGTACGAGCTTACAATTGTCAAGGACATGCAAAGCGAGAAAAGTTTTTTGCTTATTTTGTTTTTTGTAATGCTGGGTATTGATGTTGCCGGGGTTTTAATCTCCGTTATTCTTGGTGTGGTTATGGCAAAGCAGGTGCTAAAGCCTGTTAAGCGCCTTGCAAAGTCAACAAAGCAAATCCGCTCGGACAACCTTTCCTACAGAATTACTCTGCCAAAAGCAAGGGACGAGATATACTGGCTGACTAAGGCAATAAATGATACGTCAGAAAGGCTTGAGCAGGCATTTATGAAGCAGAAGCAGTTTGTGTCCGATGCTTCGCATGAGCTGCGTACACCCTTAGCGTCCATAAAGGGCTATGCAAACCTTATAGACCGCTGGGGCAAGGATGACAGGGTAGCTCTGGAAAAGTCGGTTGGCTGTATTCAAGAGGAAGCGGAATATATGACTGTCCTTATTGACAAGCTTTTGTTCCTCGCCCGAATGGACAAGCGCCAACCACAGCTAGCAACCTGTGAGCTTTGTGAAATAGTACAGGAGGAGACTGACAATACACGGGTTTACGCTGAAAACCACAATATAGAATGTGACTGCGAAAAATCAGTAGTGCTGGACACGGATAAGGCCTTAGTGCAGCAGCTTATTCGCATACTTATAGACAATGCCATTAAATTCACGCCCCCCGGCGGAACTATCACTTTGGGCTGCCACCGCGAGCATAACAAGGCGATTTTGCATGTAAAGGACACAGGCTGCGGCATAGCAGCGGAGAACCTGGATAAAATATTCGACAGGTTTTATACGGAAAACTCTGCCAGAAGCAAGGATGTAAGCGGAAACGGACTTGGGCTTTCAATTGCGAAGTCAATTTGCGAATCGCTTCATGCGGAAATTAAGGTTGAGAGCGTCCTTAATGAGGGCACAAGGTTTAATGTAATCTTTCGCGGGCTTTAATTTGATTTTCATTTTGAACTGTTATTCTTTAGCCATGGAGGACAGATTCTCTACAAACGACACAGCCTCCCGACGGTGAACCGAGGCAAACGCTTTCGGCTTAAAAATAACAGGACAACATGAAAGGAAATTGATTATATGAAAAAGAACGTTTTTACCATGAAGGATTTCTCCCATGAAGCAGAGGATCAGGGCTATGAATACAGACGTCCTGTCAGCAATGTATATAAAGCTGACAGCACTGGCTCCCTGCGTGCTTTCGTAGGAGATTATACAAAGCAGTGCCAGTTTGAAGAAATGCTCAACAGTACGAAGGTCAAAACAGTAAACCGCTTTTTTGAGCTCATTCCCCATTACACACTAAGGGAAAACCTGTCACGCAGCGGCAGAGAGAACAGGGCGATTGAGCAGATAGCAGAGGAACTGGGTTTTTACTCAAAGCTTGACGACGTAACTGTGCATTTGGGAGAGCTTGACCAAGAAAAGGCTGCAATTGCACTTGCTGTTTTAAAAAGACCTGCAAGCTTGGGCTTCGTAAACACCTGTGAGGGACTCAGCAGCGGAGAAAAAGTTTGCTATTATGATGCTATTCTAGAGGTTTGCAGAAAGTACAATGTTAAGGGGCTGCTGTTTATAACAAAGTACGCAAGCAATGCAGTGAAAAAACCAATTGAAAATCCCTCAGCGGTATTGACTGCTCCCACAGCCGTATGCGTTCCGGCATGATTTTGCGGGAACACACCAAAATGCGACCAATCCTCTTTATATAAAGGTCGAACACCATGTCTCCTTTACCACCACCCGCGCTTTGGGACTCCCCCTCCCAAAGGAAAACACCCAGAGACCGAAGCCCTTGTCTTCGGTCTCATTTTCATTTTGTGCTGGAATTATGGCAGCTTGTGCCATGGAATTGAATATTTGTAGGCTATGTGATAAAATTTTATATTATAAAATATAGAGAACAGCGGTGTCAATAAATATCGTACTGCTGTAAGTGGGGGAAACGAATGAAGAAATTCGGAAAACTATTGCCGAAAAGCGAGAAGTGTTGTACGCAATGCGGTAAAAAGTGCGATATGAACGGAGGGCAAAAAGCGCATTTTGCAGCTTTGGGAATTGCTGCGCTGCTGATCTGCTCGTTTATAGTCACCGGCTGCACAAGTGATTTGGCAGAGCCTTACGCAATTCCTGCGGCGGCACTAAACAGTGACTGCAAGGCCGTTGCCTCCAGAGAAAAATACACGAAGCTAAAGGGCAATGGTGAGGATGAAGTAACAGTTCTGTTTTACATCGTAGGCTCTGACCTTGAAAGTGACGGCGGTTGTGCAACATCGGATATTCTTGAGATACTCGATGCAGATTTGGGTGAAAACGTAAATATTATCATGCAAACCGGTGGAGCCAGCATATGGCAAAATGATCTTGTGGATTCAACTGCCTGCGAGCGCTATTGTGTTACAGACGGAGACCTAGAATACCTGGGTGATGCAGGAAATGTGAGCATGGCTCGGACAGAAACCTTGAGTGACTTTGTGAACTTTGCGACAGAGAGCTACCCTGCAAACCGCTACCAGTTAGTTTTCTGGAACCACGGCGGAGGCACGATGGGCGGATTTGGCTACGACGAAAATTATGATGAGATGCTGACGCTCTCGGACATTGAGGCAGCACTGGAGGCTTCCGGTGTGAAATTTGACGTGGTAGGCTTTGACGCATGTCTTATGGCAACTGTGGAGACTGCCGTTATGCTTGAGCCGTATGCGGATTATTTAATTGCCTCAGAGGAGCTTGAGCCGGGAGAAGGCTGGTATTATACAGATTTTTTGACAAGCTTAGGTCAGAACTCGTCTATTGACACTGAGGTGCTGGGCAAGCAGATTGTAGATGATTATGTTGATTCCTATGATTGGTCAACGGAAACCACCCTATCGGTTATAGACCTTTCCTTAATCTCAGATGTAAACAAAAAACTCAATGAGTTTATGGATATATCCGAAAGGGTAATGATAGATAGCTCTGCTTACAAAACCTTTTCCAACGCAAGAGCGGGTGCGCGCAGCTACGGAGAGGGAGGATTTGAACAAATTGACATTGCCGACTACATAATGCAAACAGGAATGCCTGAAGGGGAAGCGCTGATTGGTGCAATAGACAGTGCTGTTAAATATCGCGGAGGAACGATTGACAGCTCGTATGGTCTGGCTATGTACTTCCCCTATGAGGCACCGGACTACTATGAGGACATGTCCGTACTATTGGAAGAAATAGGAATGGGCGATGACTACACCGACTTTTTCAATCAGTTCCTTACGATTCTTGCCGGCGGTCAGATAAATTTCGGCGGACAGTCGGTATCGCCCTTGGAGGAAATTGTAGGAGAAATAACTCAACAGCAAAATTTCCAGGCATATGAATGGTTTGAAGAAAACACCGCCTCAAGCTATGAATATGATGAAAGCGAAATCGGCAGTCAAAAGGAAATAGTTGAAAAGGGTGATGGATATGTTCTTCAAATGAGCGATGAGCAATGGGAACAGGTAGTCGGTATTGAGCTTCAGGTATGGTATGACGACGGTGAGGGCTATATTGACCTTGGCAGTGACAGCCTATATGAGTTTGACGACGACGGGGATTTGATGATTAACTATGATAACCTATGGGTGGCGATAAACGGTCAAATTGCATCCTTCTATACCGAAAAGGAGGAGGTTTTAGAGGATGGCAGATGGTACAGCTACGGTTACGTTCCCTGCTTTGTAAATGATGAGCAAAGGGAGCTTGTAATATGCTGGAATAATGAGCAGGAAGCGGGATATGTTGCTGGCTACCGCAGTGTGTCCACAGCAGGCAACCATGCGGCAAAGGGAGTTATTCCCCTTGCACAGGGCGATGTGGTGGATTTGATTGCAGACTATTATACCTACGACGGCAATTATGATGATTGGTATTACATAGGTGAGTCAATGGTATATGACGGCACTGACTGGGAGATAAGCTACGAGGATATCGGTGCAAATGACTGCTTGGTGTTTTATATGCTTACGGATATTTACCAGAATAAATTCTACACCGAGGCACTTCAATTCTATTCCTAAGAGATTTAATAAAAAAGCTGTTGGGCTTGCGCCCGGCAGCTTTTTTTAAATCCCCGATATTGTATTCGCCATATAAATTCTCACAAAAAAATTCCTCACAGACAAAGTCCGAGAGGAATTTCTTTATGGCAAGAGAGAAGTTCTTGAGAGGAGACTTATCTTTTGAAGCTGAAAATGGATTTGAGGTAGCTGCCGGTTGAGTTGGAGATGCTGCCAAGGAAGCTGCTGCCGATGTCCTTAGCGTTTTCAACATAATCACCAGCTGCTGTGTCAGGGTTGGTCTGTGCGTTGTCGGGGAACTGCTCGGCATTCTGCTCATAAGCATCGCCAGCTGTTTCAACAATTTGCTCTATTGAGTTTGCATAGTCCTTAGCGGCTTTTTCAAAGAAGTTTGCGTCAAAGCCCATAGCAAAGGGAGCAGCAGTGCAGGCGCACACGAGAATGAGTGCCAGTGCGGAAACGAGGATCTTCTTTACGGTTGTTTTTTTCATGTTTTTGACTCCTTAAAAATGTTTTTTGGGTTTTGCCGTACACCACATTAACGCACTGAAACACGATTTTATTGCATGGTAGGAAAAATTTTCTAAAAATTTTTTATAATTCATTTACATGGCTTTCGGCCAGACAAATGCTTACCTCCAAATTTCCGTTTCGGCAGCGAAGCTGATCCAAAAATTCCTTTTCCTTAGAGGCGTTCTTTAGGCGGATTTGATAGGTGAGCTTAAAGAGACTTCCCATATTTGTTGTCTTGACACTTAATATTTGATTGTTTTCGGTGTACTCCTCCATGAGGTCGTCAAAAACACCTGTATAGTCAAGATCCTCGGGTATTGTTATACGAAGAGTTTTGTCAAGCAAGGGGATTTGAGCCTCGCCGAAACGTGTTCTGCTGCAAAGCATGTTTACGGCAATTATTATCAGAGCAAAAAGCCCTGCGTAAGCGAGGTAGCCCATACCGGCGGCTAGCCCTACTGCCATGGAAAGAAAAACAGCGGATATTTCTTTTGCATTGCCGGGAACGCTTCTAAAACGGACCAGCCCAAAAGCGCCGGCAACGGCAACTCCTGCGCCGACATTTCCGTTTACCATTAAAATCACCATGCAGACCACCGCTGGAAGCACAGCCAGAGTGACAACAAAACTTTTTGTATACCTGTTTTTGTATGTGTAAGACAGGGCTATTAAAAGGCCGATAATAAGTGACGCGCCTATGCAGGCAAGGAAGCTTGAAAGGGAGATGACTGCTGCGGAGGAGTCGAAAATACCGCTGAAAATATTGTTAAGCATATTGGTGATTCTCCTTTCGGTTCTTATCGAGCAGCTGCATATATGCGTTGCCGTATTTGGAAAAAGAGGTTTTGTAAATGCTGTTTTCGGAAAGCAGATGAGAAAGCCAGAGGGGGATAGCGCCGATTATTTTTAGCTCCATAAGCACCTCGTCCTCTGCGGTAAGTGCCTCGCCGTAAGCACCGCTGCAAAGTGAAAGGTCACTGTCCCGCCATCTGATATTTTTATCAAAGGTTATTCTAAAACCGCAGTCATCAACGGCATAGTAGGCTTCTCTGTCATATGAAAGCATCATAGCAGGAGCGAGAGTGGGGTAGAGTTTTAGAAAATAGTCTATTTCATTTGAAATTTGGCTCTCGGCAGGTGCGGAAGCACCGCTGCAAAGGTAGCTAATGGCATCTTGAGTTGACATAGAAATACGTCGCTTATATACCACGCAGTCATACTTCTTCTTAAGCTCTACAAATACACGGCTGTCCTGACTTGCTGTACCGTAGCTTCTTACTCGCAGCTTTTCCTTGTAAATCGGCTTTTCCAATGAGCGGCGTATCAGAAGATGATCCGGAGTGTCAAAATATATGTTTAATATACTGCTTTTTCCGTATTCATCGCCGTGCATTAGTCCCTCCATAGCTGCTTTTATCATATCCCGTTGACGGCGGGTAATAAGGTATTTTATTTCGTAGCGCTTAAATATGCTTTGGTAGCTCATGCAATTACCTCCTGTCAGTAAAGCTGCCCCTTGTATCCTAGGTGTCATATGTATTTGAGCAAAAGCAGGTATTCTGATAATGGACTCTTGTGTACTGCGATATATCCATTATTATGAATTAAGGGGTAGCAGGCGTGAGGGTTTAAGTATAAAACGGTGTAAAAATTATGTATTTGTATATTCCGTTTTGACTTTGCACTCATAATGTAACGCAGAAAGCTAAAACCAACTTTAAAAAATGTAAAGAAAAGCTAAAAGACTCAGCCAGACTTTTTGTCTTGACCGAGTCTTTTGATAATTTAGTTTAGTTTTAAAAAAGCGCAGTTATTTTTAAGGACCTTCCGTCAGCGCTTTTGGCAGAGATTTTTCCGCCGTGGGCTTCAACAATAGACTTGGCAATGGATAAACCAATGCCGTAGCCTCCGGTCTCTGAGCTTCTGGAGCTGTCGCGTCGGTAAAAGCGTTCAAATAGCGTGTCCTGCTTGCCCTTCTCGATTTCTGAGACGGTATTGTACACAGAAAGCTCTGTGTTTTTTCCTTGGCGCTTCAGTGAAAGGACAATTTTACCGCTGATGTCTGAATATTTCACTGCGTTGTCAAGAAGGACGGACACAAGCTGGCGGAGAGACCGTTCATCACCTGTGTATGAAATGTTTTCTGGAATATCCAGATCAAAGACCTTGCCGCTTTGCGAAGCAAGAGCAAAAAACGGCTCGGCAGTCTCTCTGACAGCATCTGAAAGTGAAAAGTCGAGCTTCGGGGGAGTGGCTCCGCCTTCGTCCATTTTTGACAAGAAAACGAGACCTTCCGTAAGTGCGGTTAGGCGTGCAACTTGATTCTTTATGCTGCTTGTCCATTGGTTTTCACCTGTGTCCAGCTCAAGAAGCTCGGTATTTGCATTGATAATGGTGAGGGGAGTCTTTATCTCGTGGCTTGCATCTGTGATGAATAGCTTTTGCTTTGCATAGCTTTCTGCAATTGGACGAACAACTGCTTTTGAAAGAATAAGTACCAGCACAAAAACTGCAAGTATACCGGAAGCCGATACAAGAAGACTGGATAGCGCAAAGTTTTTAAAGGCGTCAAACTCCCGGCGGCAATCCAAAAAAACAACAAGTGGATTTCCGTCTTGCTCCTTTACTGCAAATACGTAGTTTCCTTCGGTTCCCCTTGTTTTTCCGCTGCTGAAAACCGACTGGGCAAGCAGTGCTGCCGTTTGAGAATCTACAGCCTTGATGTTTCCTGTGTTGGTAAACAGGAGCCGTCCGCTACTGTCAAGCTGAACGGAAAAATACCGTGTTTCGTAGGGGGCCTCCGGCGAAAGTCTGGATTGAGATGGCTTATCAAGCAGTTGCTTGTCAGGACGGGGAAATTCACCGCCGTTATCAAGAATAATTTGCAGCAGGGGCTGGGCATTTTTGCTTATGTTGGCATAGCTGGAAACGTTGATAATTCCCATGATAATTAAAAGCACTGCAATCACAGAGCACATGGAAGCGGCAACAAATTTTCTTCTCAAGCTGCTTATCATCCGTTATCCTCCAAAGAATATCCGACTCCTCGGGTTGCTTTAATCTGAATGCGGCTGCCTAAAGCGGTTAGCTTTTTTCGCAAATATGAAATGTAAACCCAAACAACGTTAACCTCCGCCTCCGTATCGTAGCCCCATATTTTCTCCATAAAGCGCTCTGTGGAGATTACTTGGTGTGCATTTACCATAAAAAGCTCCATCATTTGAAATTCCTTGCTTGCCAGACGGAACTTCGCACTGCCGCAGGAAAGCTCGTAGTCTGAGCGGGAAAGAGAAAGATCTCCAAAGTGCAAAACACTGTCTGTTAATTCTGATTGACGGCGTGTCATGGCACGAATACGGGCAAGAAGCTCCTTTGCTGCAAAGGGCTTTGTAAGATAATCGTCTGCGCCGCTGTCCAGCCCCAGCACACGATCGTCAATTTCCGCTTTTGCGGTGAGCATGAGCACAGGCAGGCTGTTTCCCCGCTCCCGAAGCTTTTTCAGCACGGATATTCCGTCCATTAAGGGCATCATTATGTCAAGAATTGCTCCATCATAGTTTTCGGCTTCAAGATAGTCCAGAGCATCTTTGCCGTTATAAACGGCATCCACAGAATAATTATTTCGCTTCAATATGGCAACCAGTGCGTTTGAAAGATCTTTTTCATCCTCGGCGAGAAGCAAGCGCATTTTTCTCACTCCTTTTTTTCAATTTTGACATGGGTACTTTAACTAAAGCTTAAAATTACATTAGTATCATATCACCGCACATAAAATTTAAAAAGAATTAATATTTCTGAAATTAAAATAAATGCACCTTTGCTGATAAAATTTTACAGATAAAGTATACAAATATACTTATTAAATATACGTATTGCGAACAGAGGGTCCAAATATTCGGATTTAATTTGTTTTCAGGCAGAAAAGCTTTGACATAAAATTTTATACGTTTTACAATTATAGTATAAAACAAAATCAGACAAAGAGAGACAAACAAACAATGAACGAAAACTCACCCATACTTAAAGAGAACAAAATGGGCGTAATGCCTGTAAACAAGCTTCTTGTTACAATTTCGCTGCCAATGATAATTTCAATGCTTATACAGTCACTGTATAACGTTGTTGACAGCTATTTTGTTGCAAGAATAAGCGAAAATGCACTAACTGCGGTGCAGCTTGCTTTTCCGATGCAGCACCTCATGATTGCAGTTTCAACCGGTACGGCGGTTGGTATAAACGCACTGCTTTCAAGAAAGCTAGGTCAGGGTGATCAGAAGGCTGTCAATAAGGCGGCTGAAAACGGAATTTTTCTGGCTCTGATCAGCAGCCTGATTTTCGTTTTGATTGGACTTTTTCTGGCAAGACCGTTTATGGAGGGGCAGACTGATGTTGCAGACATTGTTGAGGGGGGCAGCATTTATCTTTCGATTTGCTCTGTTTGCTCCATAGGTATTTTCTGCGGTATTACCTTTGGCAGGCTTCTTCAAAGCACAGGCAGGACACTCTTGTCCATGATTGGTCAACTTGTAGGTGCAGTAACCAACATAGTGCTTGACCCAATTTTGATATTTGGCTTAGTGGGAATGCCCAAAATGGGAATTGCAGGCGCAGCCGCGGCAACCGTTATCGGTCAGATTTTTGGTGCAGTCATGGATATTGTTCTTAACCATATGAAAAATCCGGAAATACAGCTTAAGCTAAGGCAATTTAGACCCGATTGGGCTGTTATTAAGGAAATATATGTTGTAGGAATTCCCGCGATTTTGAACAATGCTATCCTGTCCATAATGATGTTTGGGATGAATGCAATCTTGATTGCGTTTTCAACGTCAGCTACAGCAGTTTTAGGCGTTTATTTTAAGCTCCAGAGCTTTATTTTTATGCCTATAATTGGCTTGAACAACGGAATGATACCAATAATTGCCTACAATTTCGGTGCAAAAAACAAGGAACGCATCAAAAAGACTGTAAAGCTAGCGTCGATTTACGCCAGTTTCTTTGCATTGGCGGGGCTTTTGCTGTTTCAAATCTTCCCGGAGCCTATATTGTCCCTTTTTATTGAGGAGCCTACTACAATGGTTTTAGGAATGAAGGCGCTGAGAGTTATCAGCTCAGGCTTTTTGTGCGGCGGTATCACCTTCGTTTTCTGCTCCGTTTTCCAGGCAATGCGAAAAGCACATTACAGCCTTGTGGTGCAGTCATTAAGACAGCTTGTTCTTATACTGCCGGCTGCGTATCTGCTGTCTCTTACTGGAGAGGTGAATAACGTCTGGTGGTCCTTCCCTATAGCGGATTTTGCGTCCTTGGGTGTTTGCATTGCCATGTACATTAAAATGCATAAAGAGCATATTGAAAAAATTTGATGGCATTAAAAAATAATAAAGAAAATAACAACAACGGCGGCACAGAGTATTTGCTCTGAGTCGCCGTTGTTGTTGAACAATTAAAACAAAATATAAAGGCTAAATAACAAAAAAACATACATAAATCATTGATGTTGCACAATATTTTGAAGTCAATATCTTGCAACCTAACAAAAATGCACATTTGGTCATATGACCTTTAATTTTTGATTGAATTGATTTAATCTGAATTTAGTGCTAAGAAGATGTTAAATGTTATAAACATCAGCAAATTCTGAAAGTCTTTTAGCATCCTTTACATAGAACGTTTTATTCTTATAATCTATCAAGCCGGAGCTAGTACATTCCATGATAACTCTGTTAATGCTTCTCAGAGGCGCTCTTACTTGGGAAACCAGTTCGTCTTTAGTAAGCTCCTTTAAGGTTCCGCTTAGGTAATGAGACGAAATACAGCCCAAAACGCGCTCTTTAATAGGAAGCAGGGCAATTCTCGACATGGAGTCCGAGGTGATATACATTCTTCGGGTAAGCATTTCGCATAGAAATAAGTCAAAATCAAAAACCTCACGCATCCACTGAAAAACAGCTTCCTTTTTAACCAATATTATGCAGCAGTCGGTTTTGGTATGGACATTATAAGGCTTGAAATCCGGGGAAAATATTTCAACCTCTCCGAAGACATCGCCCGCGCTGAAGGTATTTACATTTATAACAGTGCCGCAGGTGGATTCTTTAAAAACCTCTGCAATACCGGAGGTAATAATATAAAGATAAGTCTTTGAGACGCCTGTAGCAGAGATTATTTGAGTGCCGGCACTGTAGTATTTGTATTTAAACTGCTCTTTTATCGGTTGCGGAGCGCGCTCCACAAGCTCAAGAATTGATACGGACATGTTTTTGCCTCCTAAATTAACCGGCGTAAGCTGATTTAAAATTTTAACATTTTAACGCTCAAATGAAAAGTGTTATTTTTTGTTTACAATGTGAAATACACATTTGTAATAAAACTAAAAGAGGAGTACAGAAAAAATGAAAAAACTATTTTGCCTAATCCTTGCGTTGGCAATGGTGTTTTCGCTTGCAGCCTGCGGAAAAGGAAGCAGCGAAAAACCTCAGGAACCTGAAGCCGGCAACGAGCCTGCTGAAAAAGTCAAAGTTATATACATAGGCGGCAGCTTGGGCGACGCCGGAATTGCCGATGCTACCTATGAGGGCTATGACAGAATTGTTAAGGAGCTTCCCGTAGACGGCGAGTATGTGGAGCTTCCCACAGACCCGTCTGCCTACAAAGCAACCCTTCTGGATGCTTGCGACAAAGCGCCTGACATGATTTTCACTTCCGCAGGCAGCGGCATGGTTGACGAGGTGTTTGCCGCAGCACCCGATTTCCCCGACATTAAGTTCATGGTGCTTGATACGGCTCTGGGTCAGCCAGGGCTTGAAGGACTTGACAACGTTCTGGGTGTTCTCTGCGCACAGAATGAGGTGTCGTTCCTCACAGGCTACCTTGCAATGAAGATGAGCGAAACGGGAAAAATCGGCATAGTTGTCGGTGTTGAATACCCCACGCTCAGTGACTTTATCACCGGCTATATCAGCGGTGCCAAGTATGCCAATCCCGATGCTAAGGTTGCAGTTTCCGCCTCCGGCGACTTCGTTGACCAGGCAGCGGCAAAGGAAACAGCTCTTGCACAAATTCGTCAGGGCTGTGACGTTATTTATGCTGTCGGCGCAGGTTCATCCTTTGGTACACTCGAGGCCTGCAAGGAATCCGGCGTATGGGGCATTGGCTGCGATACTGACCTTGCCGCACAGTTTGTGGGCGTTGATGATAAGCAGGCTGACTGCATCATCACCTCTGCATACAAGGATTGGGGAACCGTTTCCTACAACTGGGTCAAGCGCGTAATTGAAGATGCTGCTTCCGTTCCTTGGGGAACCGTTGAAGTTTACGGCGTTGCAAACGGCGGCTGCAAAATCATCCAGAACGAAATCTATAACAAACAGGTTCCCGATGAAATCAAAGCAGAGATGGACACTCTTGTTGAAGATGTTAAGAGCGGAAAGGTCGAGTGCCCCTCTTACTTCGACATGACTGAAGAAGAATATCTTGAGCTTAAAAATTCCGTAATGGTAAAGTAGGCTCGTACTTTGAAAATGCCGGGAATGAGAGCGAGCCCTCTCTTCTCGGTGTTTTCATCCTAGCTTTGGGTGATTTTATTTTAGCCGGATTTAACACTTATTGATAAGAAATGCGTTTTGCTCAAACACAGGCGGGTAACCGCAAAAATGCACAATTCATGACCACTTCTTTTCAAGGTCGTTTTGTGCCTTGGAGTGCAACGAAAGGAATGGTCCTTAAATGGAAGAACAAATCTTATTATTGGATAATATCACCGTAATTTATCCCAATGGCTTTGCCGCAAACAAAAATGTAAGGCTAGAATGCAGGCGCGGCTCCATTCATGCGCTTTTGGGCGAAAACGGAGCCGGCAAAACAACTCTTATGAAGGTGCTGTTTGGCTTTATTACGCCCACAGAAGGTCAGATTTATTTAAAAGGCGAAAAAATACGCTTCCGCGATTCACTTGACGCTATAAAGCACGGCGTTGGAATGGTTCATCAGCACTTCATGCTTGTGGACGAGCTTACAGTTGCGGAAAATCTTGTTTTGGGCATGGAGCCCACGAAACGCGGACTCTTTAATTTAGATGCTGCCGTTAAGATTACAGATGAAATTGCAAAGAAATACAATTTTGATATAGATGCAAGGGCCATTGTCGGCGATTGCTCCGTTGGAGTTAAGCAAAAAATCGAGATATTAAAGGCACTGCTTCGCGGCGCAGAAATACTTATTCTTGACGAGCCGACTGCCGTTTTGACACCACAGGAGATTACAGAGCTTTTTGTGGAGCTTAAAAAGCTGCGTGACATGGGACATACCATAGTGTTTATTTCCCATAAGCTCAACGAGGTTAAGGATCTCTGCGACAGCTTCACCATATTGAGAAACGGTCAAGTTGTGGATGTAGGCAGAATAGAGGACTTTTCTGAGCAGGAGCTGTCAAACCTCATGGTGGGCAGACAGGTTGCCCTTGACGTACACAAGGATACACCAAAGCCTGAAACAAGCGAGGTGCTGCGTGTTCAAAACCTTCATTACACAAACTTTGAGGGCAAAAAGCTTCTAAACGACGTTTCCTTTTCCCTCATGGACGGGCGTATTCTGGGTGTTGCCGGAGTTGAGGGTAACGGTCAAAATGAGCTAAGCGAAATAATTACGGGACTGCGAAAGTTCGTAAAGGGCGATATAACAGTCGGCGATGCTTCTATAAAAAATAAAACGGTCAGACAAATACGCAAGCTGGGCATAGGTAATATTTCCGAGGACAGAATGACCTATGGCTGCGCTCCCATGATGAGCATAAGAGACAACATCATTGCTGACAGGTATTTTTCGGGCAAGTACTCCAAGGGTATTCGCTTGAATACCAAAGCAATCAAAAAGGATACGAAGGCGCTGGTCGAGCAATTTGATGTTGCCTGTCCTAAGATGGAGAGTATGGCAGGCATGCTCTCTGGCGGAAATATCCAGAAGATGATAGCTGCAAGAGAGTTTTCAAGTGACTCCAAGATAATAATCGCAAATCAACCCACCAGAGGAATAGATGTTGGCTCAACGGAATTCATACATGCACAGCTTATAAAAATGACCCGTGAAAAGGGGGCGGCAGTCCTTCTTATTTCGGCGGATTTGAGCGAGCTTATGAAGATGAGCGACAGCCTCATAGTTATGTTCAACGGTGAAATAACAGCTTATTTTGAGGACGCTTCGGGAGTAACCGATGTTGAACTGGGCGAATATATGCTGGGCGTAAAGAAAATGGCAGCAGAAGAAATAGAAAGGGCGTTGGTGCGATGAGAACCTCAAGATTTACAGTTAAATACTTCGAGCTGATAAGAATATTCAGCGCTGTAATAATCGGTTTTTTACTGGCGCTTATTTTCCTTTGCTTTGTTAGCGATGACCCCGTCAATGCAATCAAAACCTTTATTTTGGGACCCTTTGAGAGCAAGCGCCGCTTTTTTAATGTTATTGAGCTTGCAATACCGCTGCTTTTCACCTCTCTGGGCATGTGCTTCATGCTTAAGGTGGGCGAGTTCAACCTTATCGTAGAGGGCGGCTTTATGCTCTCCGGCGCTGTTGTGGCGTGGCTTGCCTCCACGGTTATGCCTGCGGGACTTCCTCCAGTGGCATACCCTGCAATTCTCATAATTGTGGGTGCACTGGTGGGTGCCGTCTGCGGCATGATACCCGCGCTTTTGAATATCAAATGGAACGCTAACGTGGTTGTTATTACGATAATGCTAAACTACGTTTTGACATATGCATCCACGTATATTCTGCGCTACTGGATGCGGGATACAACTGTAACCTACCTTGGCTCATACAAAATCGCGGAAAACGCAAAGCTTCACACCCTGCTGCGGGGCACTGACCTTCATACTGGCATATTTATTGCTATTGCAGCCGTGCTTTTCACATGGTGGTTCCTCAATAGGTCAACAAAGGGCTTTGAAATAAGAGTTACAGGCAACAACAGAAACTTTGCAAAATATGTTGGCATCAACGTAACTTCTGCAATGCTCCTTGCACAAATAATCGGCGGAGCGCTTGCAGGAATGGGCGGTGCGGTTGAAATATTGGGCAAGTACGACAGATTCCTATGGGTCAGTCAGACGGGCTACGGCTTCAGCGGACTGATGATTTCGGTCCTTGCCCGCAATAACCCTGCGGCAATACCCTTTGTTACACTTCTTTTTGCATACTTGCAGATTGGTGCAAATATAGTCGGAACCACAACAGATGTTCCGTCTGAATTTGTAATGGTAATTCAGGCAATTATCATTCTTCTGGTGGCAGCAACACTGTTTATGGACTCACTGCGCAAACGTGCTGTGGTAAAGCTTTCAACGGCAGAAAGGGAGGCAAAGTAAATGCTTGAACAGTTTTTAACGTGGGATTACCTTGTTTCCTTCCTTGTTTCTGTTATAAGAATGTCCACACCTTTAATTTTCTGTGCATTGGGCGCACTTATCGCAAACCATGCGGGAACCATAAATATGGCGCTTGAAGGCATCATGCTCATGGCATCGCTTATGGCTGTCGTTTTCAGCGCAATAACCCAAACGGTGATAGGCGGTATACTCGGCGCCGTTTTGGGTGGACTTCTAATGTCACTGCTGTTTGCGTATTTGCACCTTTACAAGCAATCAGACCTTATCATAACGGGACTTGCCCTTAATACCTTTGCCTCCGGCGGAACTGTTTATCTGCTGTTTTTGCTTGCAGGAGACAAGGGTACCTCAAGACTTCTGCCCAGCCTTTCCGTTCCCAATTTGGAAATTCCATTTATAAAGGATATCCCTGTTTTGGGCGATATACTGTCCGGTCACAACATACTCACCTATGCGGCGCTTTTGGCTGTGTTTTTGACTTATATTCTGGTTTTTAGGAGCAGAATCGGCTTGCGGATACGAGCGGTGGGATTTAACCCCAACGCTGCTTCATCTGTTGGCATAAGTGTTAAAAAAGTTAAATTTCAGGCGTTTTTGCTGTCAGGGCTTTTCGCCTCGCTGGGCGGAGCATTTATGTCCATGGGCTATCTATCATACTTTGCAAGAGACATGATGGCAGGACGCGGCTACATAGGTATTGCTGCTGCAACCCTTGCCAATGGTCAAGCATTGGGAACACTGCTTGCCTCGTTGGGCTTCGGCGCTGCAAATGCAGCATCAATTACGCTTGCAACCTTAAACCTTAAGGCTGACTTGGTTGCAATGATACCATACCTTGCAACCGTTGTAGGACTTGTTATTGTGTCGGCACGAAAGCTGTCAAAGGCTAAGAAAAAGGAACAGGCAATAGACTGAAAAAATAAAGGAGAATAGTAATGGAATTCAGTATGGAAAAATGTGTTAAAAAGCTTCACCACTCCGGGTTTATCGTTAAGGATCTTGACAGGTCACTTGGATTTTACAAGGATATTCTGGAAATGGATTTAAAAATGCGTTGGATTGAAACTCCCGAGCAGTGCGATGTGGGGATGGGCGTGCCCGGCTGTAAGCTTGAGCTGGCTCAGGTCGTAGGCTACGGCGGAGAAATTGAGCTTATACAGTTTTTAACCTCCGAGGGCACCGATGCTCCTATAGAGCCAAACCATATAGGAATAGGTCACGTTTCCTTTGAGGTGAACGATTTAGCGGCAATGGTGGAATACCTTGAAAGCCGGGGGGTAAAGATGGCGAGCGAAAGAATGATTGTTCCCGAGCTTAACATTACGTGGATACATATTCTTGACCCCGATGGAATCAGAATTGAGCTGATGCAGTTTTTAAATCAGCAATAAAAATCGGCAATAAAGCAAGCGAGGTAATATTCATGGGGGAATTACAGGCCCATATCCGCATAAGCTCTGACGTTAATGTGAAATACGCGCTGCTTCCCGGCGACCCAAAGCGCATTGACGCAATAGCAGAGCAGTTAACCGATGTTGTAAGCTTGGCGGACAATCGTGAATTCAGAAGTATAAAGGGAAAATACAAGGGCGTTGAGCTTATCGCCCTTTCAACAGGCATAGGCGGTCCTTCAACGGCAATTGCCGTTGAGGAGCTATGCAGCTGCGGTATAAAATACGCAATCAGAATCGGAAGCTGCGGTGCGTTGCAGTCCGATATAAAAATCGGTGAGCTAATTATTGCAAGCGGTGCAGTCAGAGATGACGGAACCTCAAGAACATATATTGAGGAGGTCTTTCCCGCTGTACCGGATACGGAATTGCTGTTTTTTTGCATGAACGCCGCAAAGAAAAACGGCTTTCTCTTTAAAACAGGAATAGTGAGAAGCCATGACAGTTTTTACACCGACAGAGAGGACGAAATCAGCGCTTACTGGTCAGGCAAGGGAGTGCTGGGCGCTGACATGGAGACTTCTGCACTTTTTACCATTGGCATTCTTAGGGGCTTGAAAACCGCCTCTGTCCTCAATAATGTGGTGACCTTCGGCGAAGATACGGCAGACGGAATAGACAGCTACGTGTCGGGTGAGGGTTCGGCGGCAGAGGGTGAAAGACGGGAGATAATTACGGCGCTTGAAGCGTTTGTGTATGCGGAGGAAGCTAATGGATTTTTCTAGGCAGCGGCTGAAGGTTGCGAGTATTAAACAAATAAATAACGATGTTCGCTGCTATCGTTTTGTGTCGGCGGATGAGAATATTCAGCTTGAAGGCTTCAAGGCAGGGCAGTATATCAGTCTTTTCTATAGGATTGGTGAAACAACAACCACAAGACCCTATTCTATTGCATCCTCGCCAAGGGAGGCTGAGGATGGATACTACGATCTTTACATCCATGGAGGAGGTGAGTTTACCTCCAAGTGGCTTTTTGAAAATGTTGCAGAAGGTGATGTTCTTGAGGCTTCAAAGCCCATAGGTGAGTTTTGCATTGACAGCTCAAGCTCCGGAAATATCATCGGCATTTCCGGAGGAATGAGCGTAACACCGCTGCGCTCTATGGCAAGGGCTGTGGCAGACGGAACCGTTAACGCAAAGCTGAGCCTTTTTTGCGGATGGGACAGACAAGAGGATGTCTTGTTTTTTGAGGAATTTTCGCAGCTTGGTAAAAGCTGTGAAAACCTCACGGCGGTGTTTGCAGTAGCAGATGAACGTGTGAAGGGCATGGAGCATGGCTATGTAACCAGGGATTTGATTTGCAGCCGCGCGGACATTACTAACGCTGAGTATTTTCTGTGTGGACCTAAGGAAATGTATAGATTTTTGGAAACCGAGCTTTATCCTTTGAATGTTCCTTTGGTAAGATATCATACAGAACTTCCGGGAGAAGTAAAACAAAGCCAGAACGCTTCAAGAGACGCTTCTGACAAGGTGTTCACCTTAACTGCGGACATATGCGGCGAAGTACACAAGGTGGAAATGCGAGCTGATGAGACAATACTTATAGCAATGGAGAGGGCGGGACTTGCTCCTGAGGCAAGATGCAGGAGCGGACTGTGCAAATATTGCGTGGCAGTTCTCCTTGAGGGCATGGTGTTTGTTGACCCTTCAAGGGAGAAACGAAGCACTATGGAAATTGCACGGGGACTGATACATACCTGCTGTACATATCCGCTATCTGACGTTTCGCTGAAAATCAATTGAACTTTAAGAAATGGGTCAAAGAGCAATTAGCTCTTTGACCCATTCTGTTTAAGCGCCGCTTTTACAAGACCCAAAAACAGAGGGTGTGCCCTGTTTGGGCGGCTTTTAAATTCGGGGTGATACTGCACTCCTACATAAAAGCTGTTTTGCGGAAGCTCAATAGTTTCAACTATACGGTTATCGGGAGAGGTTCCGCCGATAACAAGACCCTTTTCCGTCATTTTATTCCTGTAATTGTTATTGAATTCATAGCGATGACGGTGACGCTCGTGAATCAGCTCTGAACCGTAGCATTTGGCAAGCACCGTGCCCGAATGAGTTTTGCAGGGGTAGGAGCCAAGACGCATAGTGCCGCCCTTTGCAATTTCATTGCTTTGGTCGGGCATGAAATCAATTACCTTGTTTTGGGTTTCTGTGTTAAATTCTCCTGAATTAGCATCGGCTATTCCGCAAACGCTGCGGGCAAACTCGATAACCGCTATTTGCATGCCGAGGCAGATACCAAGAAAGGGCACATCATTTTCGCGAGCATATTTTGCAGTGGATATTTTGCCTTCAATGCCGCGGTTGCCGAAGCCGCCGGGCACAAGTATTCCGGAAACACCGGAAAAAATCATAGAGGCATTCTCGTCTGAAACGGTTTCGCTGTCGACCCATTTTATATTTATGTGAGCCTGCTGCTCATAGCCTGCATGACGAAGCGCCTCGGCAACAGAAAGGTATGCGTCGTGGAGCTGCACGTATTTTCCGACTATAGCTATCGTTACCTCTCTGGTGCGGTTTTTGATGCGCTCTATCATTTCCCGCCAGTCTTTCATGTCGGGAGCGGGCGCATCAATTGAAAGTTCTCTGCAAACCACATCGGAAAAGCCGCTCTTTTCAAGCATAAGAGGCGCTTCGTACAGAACTGGAAGCGTCATATTTTCGATTACGCAGTCGGGCTTAACGTTGCAGAACATTGAAATTTTGCGAAAAATACTCTCCTCAAGGGGTTGGTCACATCGCAGAACTATAATGTCCGGCTTTATTCCCATGCCCTGAAGCTCTTTAACGGAGTGCTGTGTTGGTTTTGATTTGTGTTCGTCCGAGCCGCGGAGAAAGGGCACAAGAGTCACGTGGATAAAAAGTGCGTTTTCCCGTCCCACCTCAAGAGCAACCTGACGGATAGCCTCAAGAAAGGGCTGGCTTTCAATGTCGCCTGTAGTGCCGCCGATTTCGGTTATAACCACATCGGCACCGGTTTTTTTACCCACGCTGTAAATAAATGCTTTAATTTCGTTTGTTATGTGAGGTATTACCTGTACGGTTTCACCCAAATACTCTCCGCACCGTTCCTTGTTTAGAACATTCCAGTACACCTTGCCAGTGGTAAGGTTTGAAAATTTGTTCAAATCCTCGTCAATAAAGCGCTCATAGTGCCCAAGGTCAAGGTCGGTTTCGGCACCGTCCTCGGTGACATATACCTCACCGTGCTGATAGGGGCTCATTGTGCCGGGGTCAACATTTATATAAGGGTCAAGCTTCTGTGCCGCTACCTTGAGACCCCGGGATTTGAGCAGTCTGCCAAGGGACGCAGCGGTAATACCCTTGCCTAAGCCGGACACAACCCCGCCGGTAACGAAAATGTATTTTGTCATGGTTGTCAGCCTCTTTTCTGAAGTTTAAGACGGAAAGCTTATTTAACTTGAGGAAAAAACGCTATTTTTCGTAGGTCTTGATTATATTCTCCGAAACCTCACGTTTGGTCAAGCGAAGATCCATCGCCTGCTTTTCTATGTATCTGTGTGCCTGCTCCTCACTCATGGAAAGCTGCTCAATTAGCGTCCATTTGGCGCGGTTGATTAAGCGGATTTCACCAATTTTCGCGTTTAGGTTCTTATTCTTTTTTTCAAACAGTGACAGTCTTGCATGAGTGGCGTAAGCTAGGTGCATGGCGGAGAGAAGCAGTGTGCGGTTCAGTGGCTTTGAAACGGTCATTACACCGCTGCATTCAACGCTGTATGAGACCTGCTCATATATTTCGCTTGCAGCAAGCAGCAATACGGCGCAGGTGCCGTTTTGGACGCAATCCAAAGCAAATTCTGAACCAAATTCGTCATGAAGGGGAGAATTTATCACAATAATATCGTAGTCTTTGTTCATGAGGGCACGCTTCGCCTCGCCACAACTTGAAGCGGTGACGATAGGGGCAAATGTATGGGCTGGCAAAAGCTCGTCTAAAAGCTCCGTTATCTTTGATGATGAGGATACAACCAAGACACTGCTTGGAAGTCTGCTGATTAACAAGACGGCACCTCCCCTTAGGAGCTTGACTGATTTGGCTATCTGTCAGTATATGCGTCAATTACCTGCTGTGATAATAAGCCGCGGTTAAATTCACTGCTGCAAGCCAGATGCGCAGCTTCGGACAGGCTGCCCGGCAGCTTTTTGAGCGCAGAGAGAACTCTGTCGGGTGCGGTATAAAGGTTTATGTCTGTGGGGGGAGGAGGGGAGAGCCTGCGGGAAATGCCGTCCAGCCCTGCGTAAATCAGCAGGGCATAGGCGAGGTATGGATTGCACAAGGCGTCGGGGGAGCGAAGCTCAATGCGCCGCCCCTCTGATGCTGAAGCAGGTATGCGGATTAGCTGTGAGCGGTTTTCAGGCGACCATGTGATGTACTGGGGAGCTTTATTGCTGCCCAGTCTGAGATATGAGCGTTCAGAGGGGTTTAAAAACAGTGTAAGCTCTGAAATGTGCTCCAAAATACCAGCCATAAACGGCATGAAAATGTCAGAGCCGTTCATAGCCACAGGTGAAATATTGATGTGCATGCCGTTGCCGCTTGAGCCTGCAAGGGGCTTGGGATCAAAGCTTGCGTAAAGTCCATTTTTTGCTGCAATGGTTTTAACAACAGTTTTAAAGGTAATGGAATTATCAGCGGAGGAAAGGGGGTCGCTGTACCGAAAGTCAATTTCGTTTTGTCCCGGTCCCTCCTCATGGTGGGAGGCTTCTGGAGAAATGCCCATTTCCTCAAGAGTAAGACATATTTCACGTCGAACATTTTCTCCGGCATCTGCGGGTGCCATATCCATATAGCTTGCCGTATCTAAAGGAATATTGGTTGCAGCACCATTTTCATCGGTTTTAAAGAGATAAAATTCATATTCTGCACCGAAATAACACATTATTCCCTCGTCTCGGGCTTTCGCAACTGACTGCTTTAAAACTTGTCGGCTGTCGGAGGAAAGTGTGGTTCCGTCGGGATGACGAACATCGCAGAACATGCGAACCACTCTGCCATGAGAGGGTCTCCACGGCAAGACCGTAAGGGTGGTAGGGTCTGGAAACAGAAACAGATCGGAGTGCGCTTCATCACCGAAGCCGCGAATGGCGGAAGCGTCAATAGACTTCCCGTACTGAAACGCATTATCCAGCTCGCCTGCCAGAATTGAGATGTTTTTAGGAACGCCGAAAACATCGCAGAAGGCGAGTCGAATAAACTTAACATCCTCCTCGCGGACATAGTCAATAACATCGCTTTTTGTGTACAGCATAGGAACGTGCCTCCATTCAATTTTGGATATATAGCTGCTTGTAAGGATTTGCACTGTTGGGTGTGAGAACAAAAAACGGCTTTGAATATATAAGGGACGGTGAAATAGCAAAGGCTTTGCAAAATTCATCTATATGCGGCGCAAGCTCTGAAAGCTCGCTCTCGCCGGCGGGAGCGGCGTTTATTTGCTCGGAGAGCGGCACGCAAAGCCTATCGGCACGAATAAAGATCTTTCCTCCGTGCATGCCTGCGGCGCAGAACTGACCCAAAAGCTCCTCATCGGAGCAGTTAAGTCCAAGAACTGCAATAATTCCACCTGCCTGATACTCGCCGAGAAAGCTGCCGGATCTTCCGCCGACAATAAGCACAGGAGTTTTTCCTGTGTAGGCCTTCATATGTATTCCTGCCCTATAGCCAACGTCTCCCTGAACGAAGATTTTTCCGCCCCTCATTGCATAGCCGCAGGCATCCCCGCAGCTTCCGTGAATTATGATTTTTCCATCGTTCATTGTATCGCCTGCGGCATCCTGAGCATTACCGTTTACAGTAATTGTGGCACCGTCCAGATATGCCCCCAGCGCGTTTCCGGGAATGCCGTTTATGGTTATGCTTCGCTCCGAGGCACCCGCACCGATAAAGCGCTGTCCGAGACAGTTTGAAAGCAGCAGGTTTCCCGAGGATCGGGCAATCTCACGATTTAGTATAGCATAATTCTTATCAGTGCAATCAATTTTCATGAGATTTTCCTCCTAAATTTTCTGCTCTGTACCGCTGGGAAAACGCAAGCAGCGATGGACGCTGACACACAAGGTCAAAATCAATGGAGGACAAGGGAATTTGCTCCCGTATGAGAGCGGTGTATATACCAGCCTTGTCAATGTTGCCGACCATAATATATCCACGCAGCCTGTTGTCTGAATAGAACAGCTTCTTATAATCGTTTTCAGTTCGATGTGCAAACACTTCGCCTTTGTAGCTGCCTGCCGTTATTATGTGCAGACCGAAAAAACCGATGGCATTCATGGGAATTGCCTTTTGTGCAGGCACTTCGCCGCCTGCCATTGCAATTCCTGCTGCTATTCCTGCGCTGTGTGCGTTAGGCAACAGGGCAAGCACCCGAGTTGCTCCGCTTGATATGTCAAGGCTTTCAGTACAGTCTCCGGCGGCGTAAACATCCTCAAGGGTAGTTCGCATAGCGTCATCAACAACAATGCCCCGCACTGCTTTGCCTCCCGCCTCTGCCACCAGCTTGATATTCGGGCAAACTCCAACTGCGGTGACCAGAATGTCAAAGGGGATTTCCTCACCGCTTTTTAGCCTTGCCCTGTCCTCATAAAACTCTTCCACGCTGCTTTCAAGATGAAATTTTAAGCCCTGAGCTTCAAGATGCTCCTGAACTATTTTTGCACCCTCCTCGTCGAGAACACTGGACAGAATCCGGGGTGCCAAATCCACAATTTCAATACTCCCGACCTTCTGAGCGATACCCTCGGCGCACTTTAAGCCTATAAGCCCAGCACCGATTATCAGCACGCGAGAGTCGGGACAAAGCGCAGAGTCAAGAGCCCTTGCGTCGTCTAGGCGCATGAAAGAAAAACGATATTTAACCTTGTTAAGACCCTTCGTTTCGGGGACAAAGGGGCAGGAGCCTGTTGCAACAAGTAGCTTGCGGTAAGCCAGTGACCTGTCATTTCCAAGGATTACCGAATGATGCTTAGAATCTATCGAAACTGCGTGTTCCCCAAGAAGGGCGGTTACACCCATGTCATCATAAAAGCTATCGCTGCGGTATTTCATTTTCTGAAGGTCTGTTTTGCCTTGCAACATATACGAAATCAGCGGGCGGGAGTAGGTGTGATAAGGCTCATCGGAAATCACTGCGATTTTTCCCTTCTCATCAATCTGACGAATACCCTCAATTGCGCCGACAGCGGCAGCGGAGTTCCCGATTATAATATAGTCCACAGAATTCACCTCTCTTCAAACACGATTGCGCGGTTGGGACAGCCTTCAACGCACATGGGTATTCCGCCGTTTTGAACGCATAGCTGGCACTTATCCATAACCCCGTTCTCTGTTGGATTTATTGCTCCGTAGGGACAGGACATAACGCAGGTGCAGCAGCCGACGCAGCGCTCGAGGTCAATAATGATAACGCCATCCTTTTTTGAAAGAGCACCGGTTATGCAGTTTTTGGCACACAGCGGATCTTCGCAATGGCGGCAGGAAACGGCAAAGCTAATTTTACCATGTGTTTCAACCTGTATGTTTGGGTGCAGGACTTTATCCTTAAAAGCAGCTGCCATATCGGTTTTTCCGGAGTTTGCAAATGCGCAGTTGTATTCACATAAGTGGCAGCCCAAGCACCACTGCTCATTAACATATACACGTTTCATTGCGTTCACTCCCCCGCATGAGCTATACCCAGTATGGAAAGCTCCTTTTCATTTAAACCTATCCCCCGCAGCATCAGTCTGTTGCCTCGCAGGGCTTCAATAGAATTTATACCCATGCCGCCCATCAGCTCCTTTATTTCGTGTTCCCATGCCGTGAGCAGATTTACAAGGCGGGGATATGCTACCTCGGGATTAAGACGCTTTACAAGCTCGGGATCCTGTGTTGCGATTCCCCAGTTGCATTTGCCTGTTTGGCAGGTGCGGCAGAGATGACAGCCCATTGCCAAAAGCGCTGCTGTTGCAATGTAGCAGGCATCAGCCCCCAGTGCAACCGCCTTTACCACATCGGAGCTGCTTCTTATACTCCCGCCTACCACAAGTGATACATTATTACGTATTCCCTCATCCCGAAGTCTCTGGTCAACCGCAGCTAGAGCAATCTCAATTGGAATTCCAACATTGTCCCGTATGCGTGTAGGGGCAGCGCCCGTACCACCGCGAAAACCGTCTATTGCGATGATATCGGCACCGCTGCGGGCAATTCCGCTGGCAATTGCTGCAATATTGTGCACGGCGGCAACCTTGACTATAACAGGCTTTTTGTAATCAGTTGTCTCCTTTAAGGAGTGAACAAGCTGGCGCAAATCTTCAATCGAGTAAATGTCGTGGTGGGGAGCGGGAGAAATTGCATCACTGCCCTCGGGTATCATTCTTGTTCGGGAAACGTCGCCGACTATTTTACTTCCGGGCAAATGACCGCCTATGCCGGGCTTTGCACCCTGCCCCATTTTTATTTCAATTGCAGCGCCGCTTTCAAGATAGCCCCTGTGAACGCCGAAGCGTCCGGAGGCAACCTGTACAATTGTGTTCCTGCCGTACTGATAAAAATCCTCGTGAAGACCGCCCTCGCCTGTGTTATAATAGATTCCCAGCTCGCTTGCTGCAAGTGCGAGGCTCTTGTGAGCGTTATAGCTTATGGAGCCGTAGCTCATGGCGGAAAACATGACGGGAAGAGATAGCTCAAGCTGCGGAGGTGTCTCCGTTACAAGGCTGCCGTTGGGATTCCTTTGAATTTCCTTCGGCTTTTTCCCGAGAAAAACCTTGGTTTCCATAGGCTCGCGCAGGGGGTCTATAGAGGGATTTGTAACCTGAGAGGCATTAATGAGAATTCTGTCCCAATAAACCGGAAAGCCCTCGGGGTTACCCATTGAGGAAAGCAGCACACCGCCGCTGTCTGCCTGACGGTATATTTCCCGTATGGTCTGCTCCTGCCAGTTTGCGTTTTCACGGAAGGAGTGATCGGTTTTGCGAATTTTCAAGGCGCGTGTTGGACAAAGAGACACACAGCGGTGGCAGTTTACGCATTTTGCCTCGTCGGCAAGCATAACACCTGTGTCCTCATCAAAGCGGTGTACCGTGTTTGAACACTGACGCTCACACACGCGGCATTTTATGCAGCGATTGCTGTCGCGCACTACCTCGTAATCGGGATATAAAAAGCTTACTGCCATCACAAAACACCCTCTTCCAATTCTACTATTACAGGCTCGCCTCCGCCGGGCGCCCATATTCTGTCCGGAGAGCTCTCCATGCGGCGTATAGCGCATTCCTCACTGGCAAAATAGGTCATATCAGTTTTTTCTGCGGCAACCATGGAGCGCAGCTTCAGTCGGTCGTTAAGCGCCATCATACCGCCGTCAAAGCCCAGCAAAATGGAGAAGGGACCGGTTATAAGCAAGCTTGAAAATACATTTCGAAGACAGGTGAGCCGCTCGCGCTCTTTGGGTTCCATCACTTCAATGGTTGACCAAAAAGGGGCTGCGATGACGGAAGAAAGCTCCTCAAGCGTCATTTTTTGACGGCGAAGAAGGTAATCAATTATATAGGTTATAACCTCTGTATCGGTTTTTAATGTGCATTTGTAGCCGAACATCTCTATGAAACGGCGGTTTGCATCATAGGAGGAAATTTCTCCGTTGTGGACAACGCTGTAATCAAGTAGAGAGAACGGGTGCGCGCCGCCCCACCAGCCTGGTGTGTTGGTGGGATATCTTCCATGAGCAGTCCATGAATAGCCGGTGTACTCATCAAGTCTATAGAATTCACCCACATCCTCGGGATAACCCACCGCCTTGAAAACACCCATGTTTTTGCCGCTGGAAAAAACGTAGCAGCCCCGAAAATCCCTGTTGATTTTCAAGACGGCGCGAACGGTATATTCCTTTTCGTCAAGCTGACTATCCACTAATCTGCTGTGGGCTGGAGCGACGAAATACCGCCAAATCAACGGTTCGTTGGTGATTTTAGGCGATTTGCGTATGGGGATTTTAGAAAGATTGATCACCTCAAACATTTTGTCAATGTACTTTTCGCATTCTTCACGGCAACGCATATCGTCATAAAAAATGTGCAGTGCATACAGGTCCTTATACTGGGGATAAATTCCGTAGCCTGCAAAGCCGCCACCAAGACCGTTTGAACGCTCGTGCATTGCCGTCATAGCGCCAACTATTACGCCCCCGTTAAAACCACGACCGGTTTTTGAAATCGCACCAGCTATGGCGCAGCCCGACGGAATTCTTATTTCGCCCTCTTTTTTTAGCATGTGCACACATCCGTTCGTCACAAAAATAGGACAAAGGCGCTCATTTTACAGGCAAAATGCCCGTTAAAATGAACGCCTTTGTTCGCTTGCTAATATACATTATGCGGAAAGGAATGTCAATATAAATTTGCAAGTTTGGCAGATTAAAATTTCATATTTCCTTCCAAAAATACTTGACAAGACTTTCACGTGGTGTTAAAGTAACGCCATAAAATAAACGGCAAAGGCGCCGCAGACTTTCCTGCGGTGCCTTTGCCGTTTTTTGTTTTAAAATTACATGCATCTAAGGAGCATGATGAATTTGGGGAGGAATAGAGCATGTGTACGACAACCGATATTTTTGGATCGATGGTTTTTAATGACAGTGTTATGAAAGAAAGACTGCCCAAAGATACCTATAAGGCAATGCAAAGAACCATCAATGACGGCAAACGTCTTGACCTTAGTGTTGCGACCGTTGTGGCAAATGCAATGAAGGACTGGGCGATAGAAAAGGGCGCTACGCATTTTACCCATTGGTTTCAGCCCATGACGGGTATTACCGCCGAAAAGCATGACAGCTTTATTTCGCCGCTGGGGGACGGACACATTATAATGGAGTTTTCCGGCAAGGAACTGGTGCGGGGCGAGCCTGACGCTTCAAGCTTTCCGTCAGGCGGGCTTCGGGCGACCTTTGAGGCAAGAGGCTATACGGCATGGGACCCTACATCCTATGCGTTTATAAAGGAAAAAACCCTGTGTATTCCAACTGCATTTTGCTCCTACGGGGGCGAGGCGCTTGACAAAAAAACCCCTCTGCTGCGTTCAATGGAGGCAATAAACAAACAGGCACTGCGCGTTTTAAAGCTGTTTGGAAATGAGGAGGTAAGCTCTGTTAAAACAACGGTTGGACCTGAGCAGGAATATTTTTTGGTGGATAAGGAGCTTTTTTCAAAGCGCCCAGATCTAATTTATACAGGACGTACGCTGTTTGGTGCTAAGCCCCCCAAGGGACAGGAGCTTGACGACCACTATTTCGGAATAATAAAGCCCCGTGTTGCCGAGTTCATGGAGGATTTAGACAAAGAGCTTTGGAAGCTGGGGGTGCTTGCCAAAACCGAGCATAACGAGGTTGCACCGGCTCAGCACGAGCTTGCTCCTATTTTTACAACCACAAATATTGCGGCAGATCACAATCAGCTTACAATGGAGCTTATGCAGAAAATCGCAAAACGCCATGGAATGGTGTGTCTGCTCCATGAAAAGCCCTTTGCAGGAGTGAACGGAAGTGGCAAGCATAACAACTGGTCAATTTCCACAAACACAGGCGTAAACCTCTTGGAGCCGGGAGAAACACCTCATGAAAACGCTCAGTTCTTGCTGTTTCTATGCGCGGTAATAAAGGCAGTGGACGAATATCAGGAGCTTTTAAGAATATCGGTTGCCTCAGCGGGAAACGACCACAGACTGGGAGCAAATGAAGCGCCCCCTGCGGTTGTGTCTATGTTCTTGGGTGATGAGCTTACAGAAATTCTTGAAGCGATTGATAGTGACAGTGCCTACGATGGTAGGGAAAAGGAGCAGATGAAGATTGGTGTTCATGTGCTGCCACGCTTTCCCAAGGACACCACAGACCGCAATAGAACCTCACCCTTTGCGTTTACGGGAAACAAGTTTGAATTTCGCATGCTGGGCTCCACACTTTCAATTTCAGGGCCGAACATAGTGCTGAACACAGCAGTTGCAGAGGAGCTTCGTCAGTTCGCGGATGAGCTGGAGCAGGCTAAGAATTTTAACAGTGCCTTGCACGAGCTTATACAGAAAACCATACGCGAACACAAGCGCATAATTTTTAACGGCAACGGTTATGAGCAGGCATGGCTACAGGAGGCAAAGCACCGCGGACTTGTAAACTTGAAGACCACACCGGACTGCCTGCCGTATTTTCTTGAGGACAAAAGCGTTAAGCTGTTTACAGCTCATAAGGTGTTTACGGAAAAGGAAATCCACTCGCGCTATGAGATACTTATGAATTGCTACTGTAAGGTAATAAATATTGAAGCGCTCACGATGCTTGAAATGGTAAAAAAAGAAATTTTGCCAGCAGTTTCGGCTTACTCAAAGGAACTGTCGGAGTCTGCCTTGGCAAAGAGAAGCTTTATCAAGGAGGCGGACTGTGGATACGAGCTTTCAACGGTAAGAATAGTTTCGGCGAGAAGCTCGGTGCTGTATTCATCAATGCTTGAGCTGGAAAAGGTCTTGATAGAAGCAAAGGAACTTACAGATGTAACTGAAATGGGCTTTTTTTATAAGGATAAGGTGCTTCCTGCAATGAATGCTGTGAGGATAACGGCTGACGAGCTAGAAACCATAACCGCAAAAGAATTTTGGCCGTATCCAACCTACGGAGAGCTTCTGTTCGGTGTCAGATGAATTTGTAATTTTGTCTATGGGCAGCAAGCTTGCCTGCATGGGAGGAGAAGAAAAAGTACATTAGACGTTTAAGAAAGGGAGAGAGAATATGGATTTCAGTATATGGTTTTTAATCGGAGCAGCTTTGGTGTTTTTTATGCAGTGCGGTTTTGCAATGGTGGAGACAGGCTTTACCCGAGCAAAAAACGCGGGCAACATCATTATGAAAAATCTGATGGATTTTTGTATTGGTACAGTTTTGTTCGTACTTATCGGGTATTCACTTATGTGCTCTGAGGAGTACATTTTCGGACTGTTTGGTGTACCGAACTATGACATTTTTAAAAGCTACGGTAGCTTTGACTATTCCGGCTTCGTGTTTAACCTTGTGTTTTGCGCTACGGCAGCAACTATCGTGTCAGGCTCAATGGCGGAGCGTACAAAGTTTTCCTCCTACTGCATTTACAGTGCTGTAATCAGTGCATTTGTATACCCGATTGAAGCAGGCTGGATATGGAACAGCCAGGGGTGGCTGGCACAGCTTGGCTTTGTAGACTTTGCAGGCTCGGCGGCAATACATATGGTCGGCGGTGTAACCGCGTTAATCGGCGCAATTATGCTTGGACCTCGTATAGGCAAGTATGTCACCGACAAGAAAACAGGCAAGAGAATTGCAAAGGCAATCCCGGGACACTCAATTACGCTTGGTGCGCTAGGTGTATTTATCCTATGGTTTGGCTGGTACGGTTTTAACGGTGCAGCGGCAACGTCAGTGCAGGAGCTTGGCTCCATCTTCCTTACAACAACTATTGCTCCTGCAGTAGCAACCGTTGTAACAATGCTGGTAACATGGATTAAAAACGGCAAGCCGGATGTATCCATGACCCTAAACGGTTCACTTGCCGGTCTTGTTGCAATTACAGCGCCCTGTGCATGCATTAACGCCCTTGGCTCCGCAATAATCGGCGCTGTTGCTGGTGTACTCGTTGTGGCAGCCGTTGAATTCCTAGACATTAAGTGCCATGTTGACGACCCTGTGGGTGCTGTTGCGGTTCACGGAGCCAACGGACTTTGGGGCACTCTTTCGGTTGGACTGTTTTCTCTTGACAGCGGACTTTTCTACGGCGGCGGATTTCACCAGCTAGGCATACAGGCTCTCGGAGTTGCCGCTATACTTTCTTGGACTATTGTCACCATGACGCTTGTATTTCTTATTATCAAAAAGACAAACGGGCTTCGCGTAAGCAGTGAAGAGGAAATTTCCGGTCTGGATCTCCCCGAACACGGTCTGGTTTCTGCATATGCGGACTTCATGCCCTCAATTCCGGCAATTACAGCGCTTGACACCGAAAACAATTTTGTTGCTGCCGTGCCTGCTGATACTGCGGTTCCCGTGCAGGTTAATGCTGCTCCAATTGCTTCCGCTGATTTCGATGTGAAAATAAGCAAGGTTGAAATTCTGCTTAAGCAGGAGCGGTTTGAGGCGTTGAAGGAGGCTATGATGGGCATTGGCATAACCGGAATGACAGTAAGCCATGTTTTGGGCTGCGGTGCACAGAAAGGTAAGCCCGAATATTACCGCGGCGTTAAGCAGGACATTACGCTTTTGCCAAAGGTTCAGGTAGACATTGTTGTTTGTAAGGTTCCTGTGGCAACGGTGGTTGAAACGGCGAAGAAGGTTCTTTACACGGGGCACATCGGCGACGGCAAGATTTTTGTCTATGATGTGGAGGCTGTTATAAAGGTTCGCACAGGAGAAACGGGCTATGATGCTCTACAGGACGTTGAGTAAAGTATACTAAGAACGCCTGCAAATTGCAGGCTGCAAGGTGGGCAGGGGATGGCTATAGCTTTGTCCCCCGCCGCGCTATTTTAGGGATTTATGTGATATCTAAATTACTGTCCATCAATGATTAAATAAGAGAGGAAAAACCTTATATGTGTTCAATTATAGGTGTTGAAGAGCATGTTATTCCCACGGATAAATTTACCGAGGGATTCTATAAAACCAAATCCCGAGGCCCTGATATGACGCGGGTTGAAAACACAAGCGCCGGCAGAATGGGATTTCATCGACTTGCAATAATGGATGTAAATGAAAGCGGAATGCAGCCATTTGAGCTGGAGGGCAACTTGCTTGTATGCAACGGGGAAATTTACGGATTTCGAGACCTAAAAAAAGAGCTGGAGGGAGAGTATGAGTTTAAAAGCAGCTCCGACTGCGAAATCCTTCTGCCCTTGTATGACAAGTATGGCTGCGAAATGTTCAAGCTCTTGGACGCTGAGTTTGCCATAATTATTTTTGACAAAAAGAAAAACTCCTTTGTTGCAGCACGAGATCCAATAGGGATTCGTCCTCTTTACTACGGCAAAGGAAGTAATGGCGAGACTATGTTTGCCTCTGAGCCTAAAAACCTTGTGGGCTTATGCGGCGAGATAATGCCGTTTCCACCCGGGCACTACTGGACTGACGGAGAGCTTATTTGCTACTGCGATATTGCTGAAAGAACACAAAAAACAAGTGATGACCTTGAGACTGTATGCACCAAAATACGGGAAAAGCTGGCGTTGGGAGTTGCAAAGAGACTGGACTCAGATGTTCCTGTAGGATTTCTTCTGTCAGGCGGCCTTGACAGCTCAATTGTCTGTGCAGTTGCAACAAGACTTTTGAATCATCCAATACGTACCTTTGCGATAGGAATGAGTGAGGATGCCATTGATTTGAAGTATGCAAGACAGACATCTGATTTCATTGGCAGCGAGCACACAGAGGTAATAATTCATAAGGCAGATGTTTTGAACAGCTTGGATGAGGTTGTATCCGTTCTTGGCACATATGATATTACTACCATAAGAGCGTCTGTGGGCATGTACCTGATATGCAAGGCAATACATGAGCAAACCGATGTGCGTGTCTTGCTGACAGGTGAAATTTCAGACGAAATATTCGGCTACAAATATACGGATTTTGCACCTAATCCCGAGGAGTTTCAGCTTGAAGCGGAAAAACGGCTGAGGGAGCTTCATATGTATGATGTCCTGCGTGCTGACCGCTGTATTTCCACAAACTCTCTTGAGGCGAGAGTCCCCTTTGGAGATTTGGACTTTGTACAATACGTTATGAGTATACCGGCACACATGAAAATGAACAGTTACAAAATGGGAAAATACCTTCTTAGACATGCATTTGACGGGGATTTTTTACCGGAAAATATTTTATGGCGTGAGAAAGCAGCTTTTTCCGATGCAGTTGGACACTCTCTGGTGGACTATATAAAAGAATATGCAGAAAGTATCTATAGTGATAGCGAGTTTGAACAAAAGTGCAGAAAATACAGCTTTGCAGTGCCCTTTACAAAGGAGTCTTTGCTGTATAGAGAGCTTTTTGAGCGGCATTACCCAAGATGTGCGTGCATGATAAGGGGCTTCTGGATGCCGAACCCTTCATGGCCCGGCTGCGATGTGGATGACCCGTCTGCAAGGGTGCTGAAAAACTATGGCAGCAGCGGTCAATGAGATGAACGGTTACAGCTTGTCAAAGAAGCTCGTTGAGTTTTCCGCCCGCAGGTGGAAAATAAAACAAAGTCGTTTTTTGCGGCGGCGCGTAGGTCGCATAAAAACACTTCTTTGCGAAGCAAGCATCGAATATGCGCCAATAGTGCACACCTAGGTGAAGAGCGAAGTGTTATCCAAATTTATGGTCAAAGACTTTGCCTTTGATCATAAGCAAAAAGCCGTGGACAATGTCCACGGCTTTGAATGTATTGCTATGTAGGATTATTCGCCTGCAAGAAGTGCTACGAGAGCATTTTTGAACTTCATAATAGCTACCACAAACAGCAGAGCAAACACGCCCTCTGCTATCATTGCAGCCATCTGGAGCATAAATGCGGTATAGCCGTTCATTGCGCCGTATACGTTTACAGCGATTGCAAGAAGTAGGGTGAGGAAGCCAAGGATGACACCGCCCTTGATTTTGCCAACGCTGGGCATCTTTGCTGCGCTTGCACCAATGATGGAAGCAATAAGACCGAACACTGCAACAATGATAGCACCAAGGTACTGATACAGTCTGCCCATCAGCTCCTTTGTGGTCTTTGCAGTTGCGTCTTCAACAGCCTCATAACCGGCAGCAACGTATGCCATTCCGCCGTCAACCTTAGCCTTAACGTCGGGGTTCTTCATCAAGGTTTCATAGCCTGCCTTGACCTGAGCTTCGCCGGCTTCAAACTCAGCAATTTGAGCCTTGCCGTCTGCCAGTGTCTTTTCAGCTTCGGTGAGGGTGGCTTTGCCTGTATCAAGAGCAGCAGCGGCAGTAACAAGCTTTGCCTGACCTGCTTCATACTCAGCTATTTGAGCCTGACCGTCCTCATATTCCTTGAGGGAGGCTGCTCCGGCAGCCAGCTTTGTTTTTGCAGCTGCAAGCTGTGACTCTGCTGCCTTGAGTTGGGGAAGAGCGGCATCAAGCTTTGCCTTGCCTGCTTCGTACTCGGCAACCTGAGCCTGACCTGCTTCATACTCTTTAACCTGAGCTGCAACAGCATCGTAATCCTTAGCGGCTGCAAGTGCTGCCTTGCCTGCTTCGATATCCGCAATGCCCTTGTCAAGCTCTGCTCTGCTTGCTGCTAGCTTTTCCTTAGCGGCTGCAAGCTCTTTTTCCTTGGCTGCAAGCATTTCTCCTTGAAGCAATCCGGATTCCTTTGCTGCCAGAAGCTGCTTTTCGGAGCTTTCGATCTGAGCCTTACCAGCTTCGTATTGCTTTTCTCCGGCTTCAACCTTTGCGATACCGGCTTCAAGCTCAGCCTTCTTAGCTGCCAAAGCAGTATTGAAAGCATCCTTGCCGTTTGCAATCATGGCTTTGCCCTGCTCGTATGCGCTCTTCATTGCTGCAAGCTTAGTCTTGCCTGCTTCGTAAGCAGCAGTTTTAGACTGAAGAGCCTTTAGACCGGTGTCGTACTCAGCCTTGCTGGCGTTATATTTTGCCAAGCCGGCGTTGTACTCCTGAGTGCCCTGAGCATATGCCGCCTTACCTGCCTGATAGGTGGCTGCCATGGCCGCAAGCTTCTGCTTGCCTGCGTTGTAAGCGGCTGTTTTGGATGCAAGGAGTGCCTTGCCTGCGTCATATTCAGCCTGACCTGCTTCAAGAGTGGCTTTGCCTTCTGCATAGGCCTTTTCGCCCTCTTCAATAGCTTTTTTACCTGCTTCGTATGCATCACGCTTTGAATCCAGCAATTTCTCGCCTTCTTCGAGTGTCTTGAGTGACTCAATGGTTTCTGCTTTTTCTGCTTCTTTCTTTGCCTTTGTGTCGTTGACATCCATAAGTCCTAACGCTCCGGCAACGATAGCGAACAAACTTACGATTATCATAAGGATGCTGCAAACCTTAAGCATTTTCTGCCCCTTCATTTCTTTTCCTCCCAAAAAATTTTTTACGATGGGTATTGCTTGCTTAACTTTGGTTGCTCTCTCATAATATATAACACTAATTCAGTATATATGAGAGATACCCAAAAGGCAAGCGCTAAAACCTAAGTTTTTCATAATATCTGTAAAAAGCGACATCTTTTGTACACATTGCTAAAACAGGAAATAAAAAACTATAAAAAACGATTTTAGAGAGAACAGGAGATTTATGTGCAAGTAAAAAAGACCCAAACACCTTTATATAAAGGTGTTTGGGTCTTTGACTGAGTTATATAGTTTTAAACTCTAAGCTGACCTTAAAGAAGTCTCCGTCAATAGTCAGC